>DATAOK010000036.1:0-7990 GCA_036265735.1 Gaiellaceae bacterium | reverse complement strand
TCCACGGCTCGAGTGCCTCTCGTGTCGAGAAGCCCGCGGACACGCGGCGAAGGGCGGCGTTCCGCTGCGCGACGGCGCCGCCGTAGTCGGCCGGCAGTTGCGCCCGTGCCGGTGCGAGTCGGCCGAAGGTTCGGTCGAAGTACGCGCGCCGCGCCGCAGGAGCGCCTTTGATCACGCCGAGCCGGTCGGGCGTGAAGACGAGCGTCGCCGCCTCCGACCGCAGCTGCTCGGCAGTCCTCAGCGGCGCCCCGTTGAGCTTCGCTTTCTTGGCGACGCCGGTCTCGAGGGTCACCTCGACCTCGAGCGGCACTGTCCCGCGCAATCCCTTCACCGCGATTCGCGCCTGCCGCTCGCCGAAGCGGATCAGCTGCGCGTCCGTACGCGTTCGCGGCGAGAACCCTTGGGTGCCGACATGCAGCGCCTCGAGCAAGTTCGTCTTGCCGACACCGTTCGGCCCGACCGCGAGCACCAGCCCCGGACGCAGCTCGAGCGCGAGCCGCGCGTAGGACCGGAACGACGCGAGCTGAACGGTCTCGACGATCAGCTAGCCGGGGAGGCGGATCGGCATGACGAGATACGTGAAGTCGTCACCCTCGCCCTGGATCACCGCCGGCCGAAGCGGGCTGATCAGCTTCAACCGTACGTCGTCGCCGTCCATCGACTCGAGGCCGTCACGCAGGAAGTCGGCGTTGAAGCCGATCTCGAGGGTCTCGCCCGAGAATGCGACCGGCATCGACTCCTGCGACTCACCGACGTCGTGCGTGCGTGCGATCACGGTCAGCTCGCCTTCGGCAAATCGCAGCTGAAGCGGCGTCGCGCGCTGGATCATGACGGCGGCACGGCGGACAACCTCGAGTAGCTCTGCACGCGGCAGCGTGAGCTCATGCTCGAACTGCTCGGGGAGCAGCTGCCGGTAGTTCGGGAACTGACCGTCGATGCGGCGTGTCGTCAGCCAAACGCCCTCGGTCGCAAAGACGACCTGGTTCTCGTGCACACCGACCTCGACCGCGTCACCCGAGCCCGCGATCCGTGCAAGCTCCTGGAGCGCACGACTCGGAACAATCGCCTCGAGCTCGGGTGCGCGTCCAGCAAGCTCCGTCTCCTTGACCGCGAGGCGGTACGAATCGGTCGCCGCCATGACGAGCTTGCCGCCCGTGAACGAGACGAGGATCCCGGTGAGCACCGGCCGCGACTCGTCCCGCGATGAAGCGCGCGCGACGCGATGGATCGTCTCGAGCAGCGACTCGCGTTCCACCGAGAACGTCTGCACGGTGTCGAGCTCCTGCAGACGCGGGAAGTCCTCCGGGTTGTACGTGTGCAGCGTGTAGCTCGCACTGCCGGACGTGATGTGGACGACGGACTCGGCCGGCTTGTGCTCGATCACCACGTCGTCGCCCGGCAGCAAACGCGCGATATCGGCAAACGTCTTGCCGGGAAGCACGATCGCGCCGTCACCTTCGAGCTGCGCGGTCGCTGTCGCGCGGAGCGAGAGCTCCATGTCGGTCGCAGCGAGTCGAAGCTCGTCGCCCTGTGCCTCGAGCAAGATCCCCGACAGGATCTGCACCGACGTGCGCGTCGACACTGCGCGCGCGACAACGCCGAGCGCGCTCACGAGCTCGTCTTTGGAGACGCTTATCCTCAGGCCGGTGCCCACCACCATGTCTGTCTCAATCATTGTATTAAGTCCTTGTAGGAGTCATAGGGAGTGTGGACGCCGGGGAAGACGGCGTAAAGCGGCATGGTTGAGCCATGTTGGGCCGGGACAGCGACTGTGGAGAGCCGGCCGCTTTGAACAGGGCTCACGGGCTAGCGGACCTGCTTTACACGAGCTGTGAGTTCCTGGACGAGGTTCCACACAGATCTGTCCTCACGGATGAGACGCGCGATCTTGGACGTCGCGTGGATGACAGTCGTGTGGTCGCGACCCCCGAATTCCTTGCCGATCTTCGGCAGTGACGAGTCGGTGAGCTCGCGCGAGAGGTACATCGCGACCTGTCGCGGATAGACGATGTTCTGCGAGCGCTTGTCGCCGCAGAGCTCGTCCAGTGAGAGACCGAACCGCTCGGCGACAAGATCCTGAATCCGCTTGATCGAGACCTCAGCCGCCTCGCCCTGCGGGAAGACGTCCTTGAGCACGTCCTGGGCGAGCTCGACCGACATGGGGCGGCCGGTGAGTGAGGAGAACGCGACCACGCGGGTGAGCGCTCCTTCGAGCTCGCGGATGTTGGTGGAGACGCGACTGGCGATGAAGGTGAGCACCTCTGTCTCCGGCACATGGATGCCGTCGGTCTTCACCTTCTTGCGGAGGATCGCGATCCGGGTCTCGAGGTCGGGCGGCTGGATGTCCGTGATCAAACCCCACTCGAAACGGCTTCGCAGTCGCGCTTCGAGCGTCGCGATGTCGCGGGGCGGCCGGTCGCTCGACATGACGATCTGCGAGCCCGCCTCGTAGAGCGAGTTGAACGTGTGGAAGAACTCCTCCTGGATCCGCTCCTTGTGCTCGAAGAACTGCACGTCGTCGATCAGCAGCACGTCGTAGGTGCGGTAGCGCTGCTTGAAGCCCTCGATTCGTTTGTCGCGGAGCGAGTTGATGAAGTCGTTCATGAACGTCTCGCTCGTGATGTAGCGAACCGAGAGCTCCCCGGTGTGCTCGCTGACGTACTGCGCGACCGCCTGCAGGAGGTGCGTCTTGCCGAGACCCGTCGACCCGTAGATGAAAAGTGGGTTGTAGGCCTGGGCCGGCGCTTCTGCGACAGCGAGCGCCGCAGCGTGCGCAAAGCGGTTCGACGAGCCGATGACGAAGGAATCGAACGTGTACTTGGCGTTGAAGCCGCCGCTCTCCGGCCGGCTCGGCGGGATGTGGACGATCGGCTCCTGCACGGGTTCGCCAAGGCCGTCGTCGGCCAGCGGGAGCGCCGCCGGGAGCCGGAGCTCGGAGACGCGGAGCTCGATCGGCCGCTCCTCGCCTGTCACGTCGCGGATCGCCGCGCCGATGAGACCGAGGAAATGCCCCTCGATCCAGTCGCGCGTGAAATCGTTGGGGACGGCGAGGACGAAGTGGTCGTTCAGCTCGAGTCCGTGGGCCTCACCAAACCACGTCCCGTACGTCGTATCGTTGAGTGCACCTCTGAGCCGACCCGCAACTTCGCTCCACAAGGATTCCGCTGTCAGCTCGATTTGGTGCTCCACCCCGGTGACCGGCCCCTCCGCCTCGTGAACACGGGAGCGGCGAGCATACCAACCTGCTTTTTTACTGCAAAAGGGCGCGGTTAGCAGGTGTTTTGCGCTGTCACAACCTCCCTCCACAGCTGTGGACAACCGTGGGGGAAACTGCCCCTTTCCGCATTTCTCTGAGGAAGTTGGCTGTGGATAAACCCGTGGACGGGCGGCGGCTATACTGCGCCGCGCGAACCCCCCTCCCGGGGGAATTTTCTTCTTCCGACCCTTTTTTCACGCATGAAGCGCACTTATCAGCCGAACGTTCGCCGCCGGAAGCGCAAGCACGGCTTTCGGGCGCGCATGTCGTCCCGAGCCGGTCGCGCAATCCTCAAGCGCCGCCGCGCGAAGGGCCGCGCGCGCCTCTCCGCGTAAGCTGCAAACGCATGAAACGCGCGAACCGTCTGTCCCGTTCGCGGGACTTCGACGCCGTGTATCGCCACGGCCGCTCGGTGTCGTCGCGGTTCCTCGTTCTCTACTGGTTTCCCCAAGAGGAGCCGGCGTCGCCGCGGTTCGGGTTCTCCGTGCCGCGCTCGGTCGGAGGCGCCGTCGAGCGCAACAAAATCAAGCGCCAGCTCCGCGAGGTCTGGCAGTCGCGGCTCGAGCGCGTGCCTGAGGGGAACGACTACGTCCTGATCGTGCGACCCGGCCTGCCGGACGCCGTTGCAGCGAACGGCTTCGACTGGCTCGGCGAGCGGGTCGATGAGGTGCTCGCGCAGACGAAGGCAGCCGCCTGATGCACCGCATCGGTGTTGCGCTCGTGTGGCTCTGGCGCGCGACCTTCGGCGCGCTGTTTCCGACGACGTGCAAGTACCACCCGTCCTGCTCGCAGTACGCGATCGACGCAGTGCGGCAGAAGGGGCTCGTACGCGGCTCCGTGCTCGCGGGCTGGCGGCTTCTTCGCTGTAACCCGTGGTCGCATGGAGGGTTCGATCCGGTCCGATGATGCATTCGCTGATCCTCGGCTCGCCCCTCACGCCGCTCGAGCACGCTGCGCGCCATGCGCTGAACTGGCTGCACTTCAACCTCGGCTTGCCGTGGGCGTGGTCGATCGTCGCGCTGACAGTGATCGTCCGGATGCTGCTCGTGCCGCTCACCGTGCGGCAGATCCACTCGATGCAGAGCCTGCAGGCGCACGCGCCGCAGATGAAGGAGATCCAGAAGAAGTACAAGGGCGACAAGCAGAAGCAGAACGAAGAGCTGATGAAGTTCTACCGGGAGAACCAGATCAACCCGGCCGCGTCGTGCCTACCGATGCTTGCTCAGCTCCCGGTCTTCATCGCGCTCTATTACTCGCTGCGCCACTTCTCGAGCGAGCCGCCCGCGAAGCATCCGGGGTCACTCTCGTTCCTGCATTTCATCCCGTCGATCGCCGATCACACGACGACGCATTGGGGCGGCTACGTGCTGCTCGTCGTCTACGTCGCGTCGCAGATGGCGTCGACGCTCTACATGTCGGCGACGGTCGACAAGACGCAGCGGATCCTCTTCATGGTCATGCCGCTCGTCTTCGTGTTCGTGATCGCGCGGTTCCCGGCGGGCCTTGTCCTCTACTGGGTGACGACGAACCTGTGGACGGTCGGCCAGGGCCTGATCACGCGCCGGTTGATGCCGAAGCCGGCCGCGCCGACGGCGGAGAAACGGAGCTCGCGTACGCCACCGCGCGATCCCGGCAGCGGGGATGACGGCGGCGGGAACGGCGCGGTTCCCGAGTCGCCGCAACCGAAGCCGGCCGCGCCGCGCTCCCAGCAGCCGCCGCGGAAGGTTCGCCGGAAGAAGAAAGCCGGACGGCGTTGAGCTCCCCGGAGCTCACGGTCGAGGCCACAGGCGAGACCGTCGGCGAGGCCAAGTGGGCCGCGCTGCGCGAGCTCGAGCAGCGGTACCCGGCGCTCGACAAGGGCGCGGTGCGCTTCGAGGTCGTGACGGAGGGAGAGCGCGGGCTGCTCGGCGTCGGCTACTCGCCCGCGCGCGTCGTCGCGCATCTGCCGGCGGAGGCTGCGGAGGCGGTCGACTTCGACGACAGCGATCTTGCATCCGAGGTGCGCGTCCTCGTGTCGCGGATCGTCGCCGCGCTCGGCATCGACAGCCGCGTCGATGTGCGCGAAGACGACGAGACGATCACGGCGACGTGCTCCGGCGCGGACGTCGCGCTGCTGATCGGCCGGCACGGTCAGACGATCGACGCGGTGCAGTACCTGTTGAACGCGATCTCGCACCGCGCATACGGCGAGGGGCGGAAGGAAGTCATCGTCGACGCCGCCGGTTACCGGGAGCGTCGGCGGGCGACGCTCGAGTCGCTCGCGGTGCGGACGGCTGAGCAGGTTCGCATGCGTGGTGAGCGGGTGGAGCTCGATCCGATGACGGCGGTCGAGCGCAAGGTCGTGCACCTGAAGCTGAAGGAGTTCGACGGCGTGCAGACGACGTCGGAAGGGACGGAGCCGAATCGCTACGTCGTCGTCCTTCCTGGATGACTGGCTGCGAGCAGTTGTCGCGACGCCCGGCCTGACGTCGCTTCGTGCTGAGGCGGAGGCGCGGGCGATGCTGCTCGATGACGCGCTGCGCGCGGTGGACGTTGTCGGTTCGTTTGAGGGGGCGATTGTCGATGTGGGATCCGGCGGCGGCTCGCCGGGGATCCCGCTCGCGGTCGCGTTGCCCGAGCGCGCCGTGACGCTCGTCGAGGCGGAGCGGCGCAAGTGCCGGTTCCTCGAGGAGTGGGCGCCGGCCAACGCGCGTGTCGTGTGGGGCCGTGCGGAGGAGCAGGAGGTGGACGCTTTCGGCGTCGGCGTGGCGAAGGCGCTCGCGCAACCGGCGGTCGCGGTCGAGTGGGTGCTGCCGCTCGTGCGAGTGGGCGGCGCCGCAGTGCTGTGGCTCGGGGAGACCGCCGATCTCGACGCGGTCGCGCGCGTCGCGGCACAGCTCGGCGGCGGTGCTCCCGAGCTCCGCGACGGCCTGACGGTGATCGCGAAGCTCGAGCCGACGCCGGCGGGCTTTCCCCGGCGCGTCGGAGTCGCCAAGAAGCGTCCGCTGGCGTGACGGCTTCTCGGGCCACGGCCGGGTGCCAGCCTCCGTGACGTATCGCTAACCGCTTCGCGCCGGATAGCCAAAATGCCTGCGCGGCGAGTGGCGAACTCGTTCCGAAGTCGTGAAGGAGGCTGGCACCGGATGTGGTCGCCCGGCCGTCCGCAGCTGTCGCGAAAATGGCGGCATGGCTCGGATCTACGCGCTCGCCAACCAGAAGGGCGGCGTCGGGAAGACGACGACTGCGATCAACCTCGCCGCCTGCCTCGCGGAGGCCGGCGAGCGCGCGCTCGTCGTCGACCTCGACCCGCAGGCGAACGCAACCTCCGGGCTCGGCATGCGCGCGAACGGGACGTCGAGCTACGACCTCCTCGACGGCGCGCCGCTGCATGAGCTTGCGCGCCACACCGCGTTCGCGAACCTCGATCTCGTGCCGGCGAAGCCTGACCTCGCCGGCGCAGTGGTCGAGCTCGCCCAGCGCGGCGACGGCGAGCGCTACCTGACACAGGCGCTCGCGTCCGGGACGTCGCAGTACGACTTCGTCTTCCTCGACTGCCCGCCGTCGCTCGGCCCGCTGACGGTGAACGCGCTCGCGGCCGCGCACCGCGTGCTCGTGCCGGTGCAGGCGGAGTACTTCGCACTCGAGGGGCTGAGCCAGCTGATGCAGTCGATCGACCTCATCCGCCGGCGCCTCAACCCGACGCTCGGTGTCGGCGGCGTCCTGCTCACGATGGTCGACGCGCGCACACGTCTTGCGCAGGACGTCGAGGCGGAGGTGCGCAAGCACTTCGGCCCGCTCGTCTTCCGCACATCGGTGCCGCGCAGCGTGCGGCTGGCAGAAGCGCCGAGCCACGGACTGCCTGCAATTGCCTACGACCGGCGCTCGGCGGGCGCCGATGCCTACTGGAAGGTGGCGATGGAGCTTGTCGAGCGCGCCTAGACGCGGTCTCGGCCGCGGCCTCGAAGTGCTCGTCGGCGGCCTCGAGGCCGCTGCGACCGAGCTGCTCGAGCTGCCGCTCGAGGCAGTTCACCCGAACCCGAAACAGCCGCGCAAGCGCTTCGACGGCGAAGCGGGCTCCGGCCTCGCCGAGTCGATCAAGCGCGAAGGCGTGATCCAGCCGCTGCTCGTCCGCCCGCGTGCGGCCGGCGGCTACGAGATCGTCGCGGGGGAGCGGCGGTGGCGCGCGGCACGCGAGGCCGGGCATGCGACAGTGCCCGCCGTCGTGCGCGAGACGGACGACCGCGACACGCTGCTGCTCGGTCTGATCGAGAACGTTGCGCGCGAGCAGCTGACGCCGGTCGAGGAAGCGCGCGCGTACGCCGTGCTGCTCGACGAGTTCAACCTTGCGCTCGGTGACGTCGCCGATCGGGTCGGACGCTCGAAGCCGTCCGTCTCCAACCGCATCCGCCTGCTCGAGCTGCCCGACGACGTGCTCGGGATGCTCGAGCGCGGGCAGCTCACCGAGGGGCATGCGCGCGCCGTGCTTGCGGTCCCGGATCACGAGGGCCGCCGCCGGCTCGCCCGCGAGATCGTGCAGAAGGGCTTGTCCGTGCGCGCAGCCGAACAGCGGGCCAAGTGGGCGGGCGCGAAGCGGAAGCCGCGCGTCAACGTGACGCCGGTCGATCCCGCGCTCGCCGCACGCGTGCGCGATGCGCTCGAACGGCTCACCGGCTTCCACGCGAAGGTCACGCGCGGACGCGTCGAGCTCACGTTCGCGGACGAGCACGAGCTCGCGGAGCTCGCCGAAGCGCTCGA
>DATAOK010000035.1:0-157359 GCA_036265735.1 Gaiellaceae bacterium | reverse complement strand
GAGCTGGGGGAGACCTGCATGTCCCTCGCTGCCTACGCGAAGGAGCAGCTGCAGCAGCGCGCGCAGCTCGAGCTCGCGTTTGCAGATAAGGCAACATTCAAGGAGTTTGCCGTTCGCGTCGGACGGAACGCGCGCGACGTCGTCGCCGCGGCGCGTGAGCGCGGCGTGCACCCCGGCTACGCGCTCGGCCGCGACTACGAAGGGCTCGACGACGTGCTGCTCGTCAGCATCACCGAGAAGCGCACGCCGGCAGAGGTCGACCGGCTCGCCGAGGTTCTCGCAGAGGTGACAGGCGCGTGAAGCTCATCTACGAGAAGTCGCAGCCGGGCCGCCGCGCGTCGCTCATCCCGCGCTACGAGAATCTGCCGCGCGCCGAGATTCCCGAGGAGCTCCGCCGTACGGAAGCGCCGCGCCTCCCAGAGGTGCCCGAGTTCGAGCTCGTCCGCCACTTCACGGAGCTGTCGACCCGCAACTTCGGTGTCGACACGGGCTTCTATCCGCTCGGCTCCTGCACGATGAAGTACAACCCGCGGATCAACGAGCGGCTCGTGACGCTTCCGGGCTTCGCGAACCTCCATCCACTGCAGGACGAGGACGGCGTGCAGGGCGCCCTCGAGCTCGAGTGGCACTTGCAGGAGATCCTCGCCGAGGTGACGGGACTGCACGCCGTGTCGCTGCAGCCCGCGGCGGGCTCACAAGGGGAGCTGACCGGGCTGATGCTCGTGCGCGCGTACTTCGAGGACAAGGGCGAAGCCGAGCAGCGGCGCAAGGTCGTGATCCCGGACACCGCGCACGGGACGAATCCCGCATCCGTGACCATGGCCGGCTACGAGGTGGAGCACGTCAAGACGGACGAGCGCGGCAACGTCGACGTGGACGATCTCCGCGGGCGCGTGAACGAGCACACGGCTGCGCTGATGCTGACGAACCCATCGACGCTCGGGCTCTTCGACGAGAAGATCGAAGAGATTGCGGAGATCTTCCACGGCGCCGGTGCGCTTATGTACTACGACGGCGCGAACCTCAATGCGGTCTGCGGCATCTCGCGCCCGGGTGACATGGGCTTCGACATCGTCCACATCAACCTGCACAAGACGTTCTCGCAGCCGCACGGCGGAGGCGGCCCCGGCGGTGGCCCGATCGCCGTCCGCGACATGCTCGAGCCGTACCTCCCGGTGCCGGCAGTCGTGCGCAACAGCGAAGACTCGTACGCGCTCGACTTCGATCGACCCAAGTCGATCGGCAAGGTGCGCGGCTACGGCGGGCCGTTCGGCGTCTTCGTTCGCTCCTACGCATTCATGCGCATGTACGGCCCGAGGTTGCGCGAGATGTCCGAAGCCGCGGTTCTGAACGCGAATTACATCCTCGCGCGACTGAAGGACGCGTACGACCTGCCGTTCGACCGCATCTGCATGCACGAGTTCGTGCTCTCCGCCCGCAACCTCAAGCGCGAGTACGGCATCACGGCGACGGATGTCGCGAAGCGGCTCATGGACTACGGCTTCCATCCGCCGACGATCTACTTCCCGCTGATCGTCCCAGAGGCGCTGATGATCGAGCCGACCGAGTCGGAGACGAAGGAGACACTCGACGCGTTTTGCGACGCGATGCTCGAGATCGCACGCGAGGCGAAGGAGAGCCCCGAGCTCCTGAAGCAGGCGCCGCACCACCGACCGGTGCAACGGCTCGACGAAGTCCGCGCGGCGAAGCAGCCGATCGTGAAGTACGGCTTCGAGAGCCATCCCGACCTGAGCGGCTCGCGGGAGCCGCTTGCGGTCGACGCGCCGAAGGGCGCCTAGGACTTCACGACCGCGAGCTCGGCCGCGTTCCACCGCCACACGTTCGCGGGCGTGATGTGCGTACCGCCGATCCAGCGGTCGATGCCGAGCAGCTCGACGCGATCGGCGTCGCCGTGCAGCACCGCTTCGCCGGTCGCGGTCAGCCGCAGCTGAAGCCCGGCGAACTGCCGGCCGTCGCTGAGCGGCGGCGGCGCGGGAAGCGGAGCGCCCTCATCGGTCTCCACGAGCCGCGACTCGCCCTGCCCGACCCCCGCGAGCGAACGGTAGAACCATGCGTCGCCGAGGAACGGCGCCTCCTCGAGCCGTTGCGCGGCAACAAATGCCGCGGGAGGCGTGACCGCTCCCGCCGCGACCGCCTGCAGCGCATGTCGCTCCGTCCCTGAGAGGCCGTCGCCGGGCGCGGGCAGATCCTCGAGCAGCCGCCGGAGCGCGGGCGCGAGGAACGGCAGCTGCGCGGTGTCCCGTCTCGCCCATTCGGCGAGCGCGGTCGGCTCAGGTGCCTGGAACGCCGCCCACGCGGCCGCCGCCGCCTCGAGCGTTGCCCACGTCGCACTCTCCCGAGCGGGCCAGAGCGTCTCGAGCTCACCGGCCGTCAACTCGCCGAGGCCATGGAACGACGGCTTGCCGGGGAACGAGCCGACCACGATCAGCTCGGGCGCGTCACCCTGCGTGTGGGCCAGCGCCAGCACGTCCAGCAGCTGCAGCTGGTCGTACAGGTCGTGCTCGAACCAGAGCACCACCTGCAAGCCGTCTCGGAGCGTCTCGAGCAGCTGACGGTCACGCCGCTCGAGCGAGGAGAGGAGCGCCTGCCGGCCTCCCCAGCCGCAGTCGGCGAGGAAGCGGGCGCGCGTGCGGAGCAGCTTCTGCCGCGGCTGCGCCGGCACGGGTCCCTCGTGCAGGACGTCCTGCCACGAGAGGACGGCGCCGCCGAGCGCGGTCTGCCGGAGCGTGTTGCCGGCACTCTCGCCGTTCGTGATGTGCAGGAGCGACGGCCGCGCAGATGGTGCCCCGCCGCCGCGGGCGAGGTACGCGGCGCCGCACGTGCAGTGGTCGAGCGACGTGCAGGCGCACCCGACGACGCGCGCGAGCTCTTCCCGCATCCGCTGGAGCCCGGCGACCCGCGCGTCGATCTCGTCGATCTTCGTCGCCATCCGTATGCGCAGCGCCTCCGACGGGGCAGCAGAGCGTCGCGCAGCGCGCATGACCTCGGCGATCTCGGCGAGCGTGAACCCGACCGCCTGCGCCTCCTTGATCGCGCCGAGAAAGCGGACGGTCTCCTCGTCGTAGCGTCGGTGTCCGCTGGGGTCTCGATCCGGCGCGGGCAGCAGGCCGCGGCGCTCGTAGTAGCGCAGCGTCTCGACGTTCACGCCTGCGCGCTCTGCGACCTCGCCGACTCTCACACGCCGACTATAAACCCGTACCTAGGTACGGAAATCAAACGACAGCTGCGCGGCGCCCGCGCGGCGCCGATGCGAGCTGCCCGCACGCAGCCTCGATGTCCCGCCCCCGCGTCAGGCGCACCGTCGCCGGCACCCGTGCGCGATCGAGCACCGACTTGAACGCACCGATCCGCGCACGCGACGAGCCGTCGTACGCACCGGTCGGGTTGTACGGGATGAGATTCACCTTGAAGTCGTCGGAACCGAGCAGGCGGGCCAAGACAGCCGCCTGCTCGACGGAGTCGTTGACCCCGTCGAGCATCACGTACTCGACGAACACGCGTCGGTTCACGCGCGCAACGTGACGGCGGCACTCCGCCAGCACGTCGGCCAGCGGATATCGGTCGTTCACCGGCATGATCCGCGACCGCAACTTGTCGTCAGGCGCGTGCAGCGAGAGCGCAAGGCGGATCGGCTCGTCGACCTCGTCGACGAACCTGCGCAGCCCCGGCAGCCAGCCGACGGTCGAGATCGTCGTCCGCCGGGGCGTGATCCCGAGATCGGGCAGACGCCTCGCCGCGCCGAGCACCTCGTCGAGATTCAGCATCGGCTCGCCCATCCCCATGAAGACGGCGTGATCGACAGTCTCGAGCCGGCGGAAGTGCAGCGCCTGGTCGAGGATCTCCGACGCGGTGAGGTTGCGCCCGAACGCCATCGCCCCGGTCGCGCAGAACGTGCACGTGAGTGGGCAGCCGGACTGCGACGAGAGACACAAGGATCGTCGTCCGTCGCGGTACCGCATCAGCACCGCCTCGACCGGGTGCCCGTCGGTCGTGCGGAAGAGCGTCTTCACGGTCCCGTCGCGGGAGGTGCGCTCCGTCTCGACCGAGAGCGTCGAGAACGGCACAGCATCGGCGAGCGACTCGCGCAATGCGCGCGGCACGTTCGTCATCGCGTCGTAGCCGGGCACGCCGCGCGCCGTCCAGTCCCATACCTGCCCGAGCCGATAGGCAGGCTCGCCGCGCTCGCGCAAGGTCGCTTCCAACAGCTCCAGGTTCACCAGGGCACGGTAGCTCCGGTAGCGTCCACCGCCGTGATCGACCTCCGCTCCGACACCGTCACGAAGCCCACGCCCGAGATGTTCGCCGCGATGGCGGCCGCCGACGTGGGCGACGAGCAGTACCTCGAGGATCCGACCGTCAACGAGCTGCAGCGGCGGATGGCCGAGCTGCTCGGCCACGAGGCCGCGCTGTTCCTGCCGACCGCGACGATGGCGAACCAGGTCGCGCTGCGCGCGCAGACAACGCCGGGCTCGATGCTCCTCGCCGAGGAGCACACGCACGTTCTGATCTGGGAGTGGGGCGGCCCGGCGATCCACTCGGGCCTGAACATGAAGGGCGTCCCGGGAGACGCAGGGCGCGTCACGCCGGAGCACATCGCAGCCCAGGAGCCGCATCTGCTCGGGCCGGGCGGGATCGTCGTGCTCGAGAACACCCACCGCTCGAGTGGCGGACGGATCTGGCCGCTCGACGAGTTCCAGGCGACCGTCGACGCGGCGCACGAGCGCGGGTTGATCGCCCACCTCGACGGTGCGCGGCTCTTCAACGCCGCGGTCGGCGCGGGCCTGCCGCCGTCGGAATGGGCGAGCCGCGCCGACTCCGTCACGGTCTGTTTCTCAAAAGGGCTCGGCTGCCCGATGGGCGCGGCGCTCGCGGGCTCGGCGGAGATGATCGAGCGTGCGTGGCAGGGTAAGTACCTCCTCGGCGGTGCACTGAGGCAGTCCGGCGTGATCGCTGCTGCGGCGCTCTACGCGCTCGATCACAACGTCGACCGGCTCGCCGAGGATCACGAGCGCGCGGCGCGGCTCGCCGAGGCGCTCGGGCTCGAGTCGGAGACGAACTTCGTCGCGATCCCCGATCCGACAGGCGACCTCGAGGCCCGTGCCCGCGAGCGCGGGGTGCTGCTCGGCGACCTGCGGCCCGGCTGGCTGCGCGCCGTCACGCATCTGGACATCTCCGACGCCGACATCGACCGGGCGATCGAGGTCATCCCGGAGCTGGCCGGTGTCCACGCCTGAGCCGCTCGCGGCCGAGCTCGAGCAGCTCGTGCGCAAGGAGCAGCGGGAGAAGCGACTCCCGAGCATCGCCGTGTCCGTCATGCGCGACGGCGAGCTCGTCTGGGAGCTCGCGGTCGGCGCAGCCGACGTCGAGTCGGGGCGCGAGGCAACGCCGGGGACGCAGTACCGGCTCGGCTCGATCACGAAGACGTTCACTGCGGCCGCGGTCATGCAGCTACGCGATGAGGGCGGGCTCGACCTCGAGGACACGCTCGACAAGCACGTCGAGGGCGCGAAGCACGCGCCGACGATCCGCCGCCTCCTGTCGCATACCTCGGGGCTGCAGCGCGAGACCCACGACGACGCCTGGCTGCGGCAGCGCTTCGCCGACGTCGATGAGCTGCTCGACACGCTCGACCGCGCGGAAGGCGTGCTGCCGCCCGGCGCGCGGTTCCACTACTCGAACCTTGCGTTTGCGCTCCTCGGCATCCTCGTCGAGCGCGTCTCTGGCATCTCGTACCGGGAGTACGTCGAGACGAGGGTGCTCAAGCCACTCCACCTCGGGCAGACGAGCTTCGACCCGCAGGACGGCGCGGCGACCGGCTACCTCGTGCAGCCGTACGTCGAAGGCGTCTGGACGCAGGCACCGGTCACCACCGGTGCCTGGATCTCGGCGGGCCAGCTCTGGGGAACAGTGCGCGACCTCGCGCGCTGGGCCGCGTTCCTCGCGAACCCGACCGACGAGGCGGTCCTCCGGCGCGAGACGGTGGAGGAGATGCGCACGCTCCAGTCGCTCGACGACCATGTCCACTGGACCGGCGGATACGGCCTGGGCCTGCAGTTGCTCCGCGACGGCGAGCGCATCCTCGCCGGCCACGGCGGCTCGATGCCCGGCTTCATCGCCGGTGTCTTTTTCTCGCCGGCCGACAAGATCGGTGTCTCCGGCCTCACGAACTCGAGCGGAGCCCGGCTCGTCGCCTTTCTGGAGAAGCTGCTCTCGGCGACGGTCGGCACGTGGCCGGTGCCGCCGAAGCCGTGGCAGGTCGAGGACGCACCGCCGGACGACGTCGTGCCGATGCTCGGCATCTGGTTCATGGAGGGCGACGAGATCATCTTCCGCTGGCGTGAAGGGCGGCTCGAGGCGCAGTTCCGCGATGCGGCGGACTGGGACGCTCCGGCGGTCTTCCGCCGCGAGGGCGGCGACCGCTGGCGCATCGTCTCCGGCTTCGAGCACGGCGAGGTGCTACGGGTCGAGCCGGAGCGGATGGTGCTTGCCGGCTACCCGGTGACGCGCGAGCCGACCGTGTGGGTCTGATCACTCGTACTGCAGCGCTTCGAGCACGTTGAGGCGGCCCGCGCGGCGGGCGGGGAAGATGGCCGCGATAATCCCGGCGACGATCGCCGCGAAGACGAAGACGATCAGCGTGCCCCACGGCACCGTGAACGCGGGGTACTGGATCGCATGACCGACGAGGGCACCGAGCCCGACGCCGACGGGGATCCCGAGCGCGGCACCGATGAGCGCTGTGACGACGCTCTCGTGCCGGATCATGTTGCGCACCTGCCGCCGCGTCATCCCGACCGCGCGGAGCATGCCGAGCTCGCGCGTGCGCTCGAACACCGTAAGGATCAACGTGTTCACGATGCCGAACAGCGAGACGATGATCGAGAGCGAAAGAAGGACGTAGAGCAGGTTCAGCAGGATGTCGATCCCCTTCTCCTGGTTCTTCTTGAACTGCGACTCCGTCTGGATCTTCGCGTCGGGGAACGATTTGAGCGCTGCGTTGAGCCGCGCCGTGTTCGCCGGCGTGACGCCGCCGTTGACGGTGATGAACGAGAAGAGGTTCGACGGGTTCGCGTAGTTGCGGTCGAACGTCTGCGTCGAGATCGTGAGGTCGCCGAACGGCGAGCCTCCCTTCGGCGGGTCGAAGATGCCCTTCAGCGTGAGGCGCAGCGTCTTCCCGTCCGGCAGCAGGAGCGCAATCGGTGAGCCGACATGGATGTGCTGATCCTTCGCGTACTGCTTCGCGACGATGACGCCGTTCGGGCCGAGGTGACCGGGCGTCGCTGCTGATCCGTCCTGCCACTTCAACGAGATCACCTTCGTCACCTGCGGGTCGACGGCGGTGACGTTCACGTGGCTGTCGAACGCGCGCCCCTCGCCGCCTCGGACCGCCGAGACCGTCAGGACACCGGGAACCTTCTTCAGCGCATCGGCCGACTCGATGCCGGTCGGGATGAAGCCGTTCTGCGACGTCAACGCGTAGTCGGCGACGAAGAGCGCGTTGACGGAGCTCTCGAACCGCGTCTTCAAGCCGGCGGCGAGCACCGCGACGACCGTAACGAGTGCGAGCCCGATCATCAGCGCCGACGCCGTCGCGGCCGTTCGGGCCGGGTTGCGCATCGCGTTCTGACGCGCGAGCGTGCCCGGCGCGCCTCCGAAGCGCGCTCCCGGCGCGCCGAGGTTGCGCGCAAGCGGCCGTACGAGCCGCGGTGCGATCAGAGCGACGCCGAAGAAGAGCAGCAGCACACCTGCGCCGATCGAGAGGAGCCGCGCCTTCGTGCTCGCGCCCGACGCGAGCCCGCCGTACAGCAGTAGCGCCACTCCGACGGCGAACGTCGCCAGCGCGAAGGGCAATCCGAACCGGGCGAGCCGCGACGCCGGCAGCATCGCGCCCTCACGCACGGCCGCGATCGGCTCGACGCGCGTCGCACGCCGCGCGGGTCGCAGGCTCGCGAGCAGCGTCACGACCGTCCCGAGCACGAGCGAGACCACGATCGTGCGCGTCCTGAAGACCGTCCCGGACTTCGGCAGGTCGATGCCGAACGAGACGAAGAGTGCGTTCAAAAGCTTTGCAAGGCCGAGTCCGAGCCCAAGTCCGATCGCCGACGCGAGGAAGCCGATGACGAGCGCCTCGACAACGACCGATCCCATCACCTGACGCCGCGTCGCGCCGAGCGTGCGCAGTGTCGCGAACTCCCGCGTTCGCTGCGCAATCGTGATCGACAGCGTGTTCGCGATCACGAAGCTGCCGACGAAGAGCGCGATCCCGGCGAACGCGAGCAGGAAGTCCTGGATGATCGTCGTGAACTGGCTCGTATCCGAGGTGTCCTTCGCAGCCTGCTGCGTGCCGGTGCGCACCTCGGCGGTCTTCGGCAGGATCGGCCGAATCTGGGTGACGAGCTGGTCCGGCGTCACGCCTGCCTTCGAGGAGACGTCGATCGCGTCGAGCTCGCCGTCCTTGTGGAACAGCTTCTGCCCGGTCTTGAGGTCGAAGACGGCGATCGTCGTCCCGCCGATCGACGCCGCGCCGAGCTTCACGATCCCGGCGACCCGATAGTGCGCGAGCGTGTCGCCGATCGTCGCGCCGATCTGCTGGCCGAGGCTGTAGTGCTTGTTCGAGGCCGTGTGCGTGTCGATCGCGATCTCGCCGCCGTTCGTGGGCCATTTCCCGGCGACGAGCTTGAGCGGGTTCAGCCGGTCGTTGCCGCGCCTCGGGTCGATGCCGAAGCCGAGACCCCCGCCGCCGAAGCCGGAGATGACCTTGTCGTCGCGGCCGACGAGAAGTGTCGGATACGCGACGTTCCCACCGGCGTCGGCCACGCCGGGCAGCGCGCGGACGCGCGAGAGCAGGCTCTCCGGAAACGCGGGGAGGAGGCCCGGGCTGTTGTTCTGGGGCGTGCCGGTCGCGCTCTTGCCCGAGATGACGGCATCCGCGTTCTGGTAGACGGTCGTGAACAGGCCGCTGAAGCCGGCCTTGATCGTGTCCGTGAGCACGTAGGTGCCGCTCACCATCGCGATGCCGAGCACGATCGCGACGGCCGTCAAGGCAGCACGTGTCTTGCGGCCGAGGAGTCCCCTGAGCGCGACGCCGATCAAGAGCCGAGGCTCGACATGACGTCGAGCACGTCGTTCTGGCTTGCTCCTTTGAGCTCGCGCACGATCAAGCCGTCCGCGAGGAAGAGGATGCGGTCGGCGATGACGGCGGCGCGCGCCTCGTGCGTGACCATCACCGTCGTCTGGCCGTACGTGTCGACCGAGTTGCGCAGCAGCTCGAGGATCTCGCCGCCGGTCTTCGAGTCGAGGTTGCCTGTCGGCTCGTCCGCGAACAGGATCGTCGGCCGCGTCACGAGCGCGCGCGCGAGCGCGACGCGCTGCTGCTGGCCGCCGGAGAGCTCCGAGGGCCGGTGCGACTTCCGGTCGGAGAGACCCGTCTCCTGCAGCAGCTCGTTGAGCCAGCGGTCCTCGGCTTTCTCACCGGCGATCGAGAGCGGGAGCACGACGTTCTCCTCCGCGCTGAGCATCGGCAGCAGGTTGAAGAATTGGAAGACGAAGCCGATGTGCTCGCGCCGGAGACGCGTCAGGCCGGTGTCGTTCAGCGTCGTGATCTCGGTGCCCGCGATCTCGACCGTGCCGCCCGTCGGCTTGTCGAGGCCCGCGAGGATGTGCATGAGCGTCGACTTGCCGGAGCCGGACGGGCCCATGACCGCGACCAGCTGGCCCGACTCGACGTCGAGCGAGACGCCGCGCAGCGCCTCGACGGCCGTCGCGCCCTCGCCGTACGTGCGCGTGATGTCGTTCGCGCGCACGACAGTCCCCTGCTGCGCCGGTGCGGGCGCGCCCTCTTCGACCACCGCCATTGCCGACCAGGCTACCGGTTCCCGGCTACTGCGAATCCGATAGCGACCGCGAGATAGGCAGAAACGAGGACGGCGCCTTCCCAGCGCTTCGAACGGCCGTCCGAGACGGCGAGCACGGTGATGCCGACCGCCCCCGCCATCGCGACCATCTCCTCCCAGCGGAAGGTCAGCGCCAGCTGGTGCGGGAAGAAGAGTGAGAGCAGCATCACCGCGGGGACGACGAGCAGCGCGACCTGCGCACTGGACGAGAGTGCGATCTCGCTCGCGAGCTTCATCTTCCCGGAGTGCGCGATCACCACGGCCCCACCGTGCTCGGCGGCGTTGCCGACGATCGCGACGATCACCGCAGCGATGAAGAACTCGCTTGCCCCGACCGCTTTCGCGAAGTCGTCGAGCGAGTGCACGAGGATCTCGCTGACGATCGCCGTCAGCGCGGTCGCGACCCCGAGCGCGACGAGCGAGCGCGTCAATGTCCACGCGCCTTCGGCCGGCTCGCCGCGCTCAGCCTCTCGGTGCCGCCGCAGGTTGCGCGTAGTGACGACGAGATAGAGGACGAGCACGACGACCGCGATCGGAATCGACGCCACGACGGCCGTATGCCGTTCGGGCGATCCCGTGTAGCCGAGGATGACCGTCGGGAGGAGCGCGAGCACCGCGGCACCGCACAGGCCGAGCTGTGCGAGCAACGAGCGCCGGTCGAGCGGACCGCCGTCGGGGCCGACAATCTGCGCGATCCCGAAGACGAGCAGCAGATTCGAGATCACCGAGCCTGCGAGCGATCCCTTCACGACCTGAGGCAGATTGTCGGAGACCGCGAAGAGCGCGATGATCAGCTCCGGCGCGTTCCCGAAGCTCGCATTGAGGAAGCCGCCGATTCCGGGGCCAGTGTGCTCGGCGGCGTGCTCGGTCGCCTCACCGATCAGCCACGCGAGCGGGATGAGCGCGGCACACGCGAGCACGAACAGCGTCACCTTGTCCGCGTGGCCGACGTAGTTGATGACGATCGTCACGGGCGCGAGGGCCAGCAGCGCCCAGAGGATCCTGCGGATCAAGGCGCGGGTAGCCTAACCGCCCGTGCTGCGCGCAGTTCTCTTCGACTGGGGCGACACGCTCATGGAGTGGACGCCTGACGCGCAATTGCTCACGAACGGGCACCGCGCGGGCTTCGCGGCGCTCGGTCTCGACCCGATCCCTGCGATGACGGATCGCTTCCGCGACGTGTATCTCAAGGAGTTCTTCGCGCCCGGCGTCGTCGAAGAGGTCGAGTACCCGTCGCAGGTCAGGCGGTTGCTCGCCGAGTTCGACATCGAGGTCGACGACGACGCGCTCGCGACGTTCCTCGAGGCGGAGCACGCGGCGTGGGGGCCGGCACGGCAGCTCGGCGGCGAGACGCATGCGCTGCTCGAGTCGTTGCGGGAGCGCGGCCTGCTCCTCGGGCTCGTCTCGAATGCCTTCGATCCGCCCGACCTGTTGCATCGCGACCTCGCGGAGCTCGGCGTCACCGAGCGCCTCGACGTCGCCGTCTTCTCCTCGGAGATCGGGCGGCGGAAGCCGGATCCGGCGATCTTCGAGTACGCGCTCGGTGCGATCGGTGTCGCCGCTTCGGCTGCGCTCTTCGTCGGTGACAACCTCGCGAACGACATCGCCGGCGCGGCCGCGCTCGGGATGCGCACGTGTCAGGCGGCGTGGTTCCAGACCGACCAGTCCGGGGCAGCCGAGCCGGACTTCCAGGCGTTGGCGCAGATGGACGTGCTGACGATTGCGGAGAACCTGCGGGCCGGGTCGATTCCAGGTCGACCCGGCCCGAACCCCTGATCAGTGGCCGAAGCCGTGGCCGGTCGGCCGAAGCTGACCGCGGATTTCGCCCCCGGGGAAGTTCGCCGTGTGCATGTTTGCGTAGCCGAGGCCGTGCTGGATCGCGGCCAAGACCGAGTCGAGGTCGCCCGCAGCGAACCCCTGCGCGGTCGGTCCGACGACGTCGGCTGCGACGACCGTCCCGTTGATCGTGCCCGAGGTCGAGGCGGGACAGGCGGGCTTCCCTCCTCCGCCGCAGAAGAAGAAGCTGACTCCGCCGTTGACGGCAACTTGACCGATATGAACGTGCGCGGCCGCGGGGTTGCCGCTCAGGCCGCTGTATTCGAGCTTGAACGTGATGGTGCCGTTACTGAGCGCGAGGCTCAGCGACGCATGACCTTTCGAGTTCGTAGCCGGTACCTCGTTGTAGCCGATCAGATTCGCGGTCCATGTCGTGCGCTTGTCGCCCTTGCCGTCGTGCTTTCCCTTGCCGTCGTCCGCGAGTGCGAACGACGCGACGACGAGAGCCGAGACAACGAACGCGACGAGGACGGCAATGGTTCGCCTGCTCATAGTGTCCTCCCCTGTGCGCTGCAGTCGGGCGGCGGGTTCCGCCGGGCCTCAACCACCCCTGGCGGTCCGACCATAGCAGCGCCGAGTAAGCAGTGACTCCGTTTTCGCAAGCACCAAACCGGTGACAAGTCAAGTCTTGCGAGCGAACGGAAACCGACCCCACAATACGTCTCAATGAGCGAACTCGCAGTCCAGCTCCCGCTCCGTCCTCAGGACGAGGTCGAGTGCCGGCGCTGTGAGGTGCACTGCGACAAGGTCGTCTACCCGGCGTCGTGCATGGAGCGCTCGTGCCCGTTCGTCTATGCCTACGAGGAGCACGGGCACACGTTCATGGGCTGCCTGCAGCGCATCTTCGAGGTCGAGATCGACGTCGACATGGTGCGCGCGGCCGAGCGGCGTCGCGAGGGCTTCGGCGCTGTGCGCGCAGCGCGCCGGCCGCTGCCGATGTGCAACTCGGCGGTCGACCCGTGCTACACGCATCGCGCGGGCGAGCTCGGGTGCGTGAACCCCGAGTTCAACGAGCTGCCGGCGGGATCGCCGACGTTCCGCGTGTTTGCACGCGTAACCGACTAGGTTCCGGCACCCAAGCGAGGGCAGCGGCGCCGATTGCAGGCCCGAGCGCCGCGAGCGCGAACGCGAGCCGCCACGAGCTGCCCGCGACAACTGCGAAGAGCGGCGGCACACCTGCGACGAGGATCCCGAGCAGCGTCTGCTGCAGCCCGATCGCAGCACCGACGCGGCCGCCGCTCGCCGTCTCGGCTGCGGCTGCAATCGCGAGGCCGTTCCACGCCATCGACAGACAGCCTGCGACGACGAGCGCGGGAATGAGCAGCGCAAGCGGTGCGTCGGTTGCAACCGCGACGATCGCGGTCGCGGCGGTGAGCGCGACGCCGATCTGCCGGATCGGGCGCAACCGCGTGTGCACGTGGTCGGACCAGCGGCCCGACACGATGCGCGCGCCGATGCTCAGCACGTTGATGCCTGCGAGCAGCAGCGCCGCTCTGTGTGCGGACACGCCGCGGTGCACGTGGAGGAAGAGGACGAGGAAGCCGGTGATCGCGATCTGTGAGGTGAGGTAGAGCCCGGCGCCGAGACCGAGGATCCACATCCGCAAGTCGCGCATCGGGCCGGTGATGTTCGCGAGATCGGCGCCCGGAGCGGGCGGCGTGCGGATGAACGCGAGCGCGACAACGGCGCCGAGGAAGCACGAGCCGCCGAGGACGACGAACGCAAGCTTCGTGCCGCCTGCATCGGCGAGCCAGGGGAGACCGGCTGCGGCCGCGGCGCCGCCGATCGGGATCGCCGTCTGGCGAACGCCGAGCGCGAGTCCGCGTTGAGTGACCGGGAACCAGCCCATCACCGCGCGTCCGCTCGCGGCGTTGACGCTCGCGCCGAACGCGCCGGCCGCGAAGAGCGCGAGGACGAGCGGCGCGTACGACGTTGTCCAGCCCGCTAGGACGAGCGACGCCGCAGCGAGCGCGAGGCCGAGCGCGATCACGAGCTGCTCGCTGATGCGGTCGGCGAGGAACCCCCACGGGAGCAGCGTGAAGAGCATCCCGATGCCGACGGCGCCGAGCACGACGCCCGTCTTGCCGAGCGACAGGTCGTAGTTCGACCGCAGCGCAGGCGCCATCGCCGGCAGCCCGACCGAGAGCGCCGAGAAGCTCGCCTGCGCGAGCGTGCCTGCTGCGAGGATCACCCAGCGGTAGCGCATCTGCGTCGGCTCGACGGAGCACACATGGACAAGCGCCGTCAGCGGTCGCGCCCGGTGACGGCGCGTGCACGGATGTCCTTTGCTTTTTGGATCTCTTTTGCGTCGGGGCCTTTGTTGTCAGGCCCGGCAGTCTCTAGCACGGCGGGAAGTCCTTGGAGTCGTTTGTTACCGAGGAATACGCCGAGCTTCTCCCCGAGGATTCCCTCGCCGATGTTCGCGTGGCGGTCGCGGTTCGAGCCGAGCGGCGTCGCCGAGTCGTTCACGTGCAGCGCGCGCAGGCGGTCGAGCCCGATCGACGCGTCGATTTCGTCGAGCGCCGCGTCGAGCTGCACCGGATCGGTGACGTCGACGCCCGACGCGTAGAGGTGGCACGAGTCGAGGCAGATGCCGAGACGCGGATGACCGTCGAGCCGGTCGAAGATCGTCGCAAGCTCCTCGATTGAGCGGCCAATCGTGCCGCCCGTGCCTGCAGAGTTCTCCATCAGCAGCCAGGTGTCTTCGCAATGCGCGAGTACGACCCGCATTGCGGGCAGCACGCGCTCGAGCCCCGCCTCGAAGCCGGAGCCGAGGTGCGACCCGATGTGAAAGACGACGCCATCGGCGCCGATCCCGGATGCGACCTGCATCGTGTTCGCGAGCGCCTGCACGGACTTCTCGTAGATCGCATCGTCCGGCGCCGCGAAGTTGCAGAGATAGAGCGCGTGGCAGAGCACGCCGTGCAACCCGATCTCGTCGCGCCGTTGGCGGAACTTCTCGAAATTCGCGGGGTCGTGGTTCGTCGGCCGCCACGTGCGTGGGCTCTGCGTGAAGACCTGCAGCGAGTCCGCGCCGACGGCTTCCGCGCGGTCGACCGCGGTGTGAATGCCGCCGGACGACGACAGATGCGCACCGATGTACATCAGGCCGCCAGCCACGCTTCGAGAGACGCGGCCTCTTGCTTGAGGTCGCGCGTCGCCGCCCGCGAGAGCGGTGTGAACGGCTCGAGCCGGATGCGTCCGTCCTCGACCTCCCACGTGCCTGCGACGAAGCCGCCGACGAGGAACGTCGACTTCACCCACCCGCCGTCGATCACGAGGCCGCGATGCTCGTCTGCGAGCACGCGGTTCCGGTCCTTGTGCGAGAGGATGAGGTTGTCGAAACGCGGCATCAGGCGCACCGGCGCAGGCGTGTCGGCGGACGGACGCGGTGCCCGCGGCAGGTCGAGGAGCTCGCGGCCGCGTTCGTCTCTGAAGCGTGCAAGAGGCTCGAGCGCGCCGAGCGCGGGCTCGAGGTCGCGCACGCGGAGCCCGCTCCACTCCGAGACGTCCGCGCGCGTTGCGGGGCCGAACGCACCGAGATAGCGGCGGACGAGCTCGACGCGCGCGGCTTCCGGCTGCGCTGCGTCGTGGGCGATCGTCACGTAGCGCGTGAGGCCGGTCGTCTTCCAGTAGCCGGTTTCAGGCGCGTGCGTCAGCCGCCCGCGGATTCGGAGCGCGTACCACGCAGTCTCGGCGCGCTCCTTCTCGATGCCGTGCTCGCTCGCGAGGTAGGCGAAGATCTCCTGGCGCGTCCGGGGCGACTCGCCGAAGGCGCGGATCGCGTCGTGCAGCTCGTCGCCGAGCGCGGCGGCTTCCGGCCGCAGCCACGGCGGCGTCCCGACCGCAGCGCCGAAGCGCACGTAATCGGCGAGCGAGACGAGATGAATCGTCCCGCGCATGAGTACGGCCCGGACGGCCTGCCGGCGCACGAGCGCGCGCTCGAGTGCCGACCGCCGAAAGCCGGCGATGCGCGTCCAAAGCCCGACGTACGGCGCGGGTCCCCACTGGGCCTGCAGGCCGGCGACTCGCTCGAGCGCGCGCACGAGCGGAACGCTTCGCCGCTCGAGCAGGAGCTGCCGGGCGAGCGTCGCCCGGTTCAGCTCCGTGAGCGTCAAAACACGGTCGGCCACGCGGCTCTCCGGAACTCGACGGCGGTGCCGGTGACGATCGCGTAGGCGCGATCCTCGAGTACCGGGCCGGGGTTGACGAAGAGCGCGCCGTCGACGTACCGCGTCCACTGCATGTGCGTGTGGCCGCCTGCGAGCACGTCGACGCCGGAGCCGCCGAGCAGGTGCTCGACCTCACCGTCTGGCGTGTGCGGGAAGATCAGGTCGTCGTAGGAGCGCGGCGAGCCGTGAAAGGCGCGGAGCGTGAAGCCGTCGTCGAGCTCGACGTCGAGTGTCGGCGCGAACGAGCGGATCTGTTGGAGATGGCTCTCGTCGAGCTGCGCGAGCGTCCACTCGCGCTTTGCCAGCTGTGCCTCTGTGATCGGCTCCGGAGAGCTCTCGTCCACCTCGAGCAAGAAGGCATCGGCGTTCCCGAGGATCACCGGCCAGCCGAGCGCCGCGAGGCGGTCGAGCACCTCGCGCGGCTGGTCTCCTCCTTGCACAGCGTCGCCCAGGCAGACGGCGCGCTCGATCCCGCGCTCCTCGAGCTCGGAGACGACCGCCGCGAACGCGTCGTCTGAGCCGTGGATGTCGGAGACGAGCGCGAGCGGCACCGCCTCTACGATAAGCGCGCGATGTCAGTCCGCGTGCGCATGGCTCCGAGCCCGACAGGCTTCCTCCATATCGGCGGTGTGCGGACGTTTCTCTTCAACTGGCTCTTCGCGCGTCACCACGGCGGCGAGTTCCGGCTGCGCATCGAGAACACGGATACGAGCCGCGAGGTTGCCGAGGCCGTCGAGCAGATCCAGGAGTCGCTGCGCTGGCTCGACCTCGACTGGGACGGCGAGACGACGTTCCAGCTCGACCGGATGGACGACTGCCGGCGCATCGCCGAGCAGCTCGTCGCCGACGGCCACGCGTACGAGGACGAGGGAGCGGTCCGGTTCCGGATGCCCGACGAGGGCGTCACCGCGTGGGACGACGCCGTGCGCGGGCGCGTCGAGTTCCCGAACGAGTCGCTCGAGGATCTCGTGCTCGTGCGGAGCGACGGCCGTCCGACCTACAACTTCGCGTCTCCGATGGAGGACGTGTGGGACGGCATCACGCATGTGATCCGCGCCGAGGACCACATCTCGAACACGCCGAAGCAGATCAACATCATCTCGGCCGTCGGCGCAGCGCTACCCGTGTATGCGCACGTCCCGAACGTGAACGGCGCGGACGGGAAGAAGCTCTCGAAACGGCACGGCGCGACCGGCGTCGACGAGTTCCGCCGGGCCGGCTATCTCCCGGACGCGCTCGTCAACTTCCTCGCGCTGCTCGGCTGGGCACCTGACGGCGAGACGACGATTATGAGCCGCGACGAGCTGATCGAGCGGTTCTCGCTCGAGCGCGTGACGCCCAGCTCGGCGCAGTTCGACTACGCGAAGCTCGACTGGATGAACGGCGTCTACATCCGGGCGCTGCCGGAGGAGGCGTTCGCGCACCGGCTGATCATCTGGCTCGGCGAGCAGGGGTACGACTGGGACTCCGTGCTCGTTCGCAAGGCTGCGCCGCTCGTGCAGGAGAAGCTGTCGCGCCTCGACGAGTTTCCCGCGTACGCGCGCTTCCTCTTCGAGGACGTGAACGTCGAGCCGGCGGAGATCGACGGCGGTGCACCGGTGATCACGGCCGCGAAAGCGGCACTGGACGGGCTCGAGCCGTTCGACGCGGCGACGATCGAGACGGCGCTCCGCGGAGTGCTCGACGAGCTCGGTCTAAAGCCACGTCAGGGCTTTCAGCCGATCCGGATCGCAGTCACCGGCTCGAAGATCTCGCCGGGCCTCTTCGAGAGCATCGAGCTGCTCGGGCGCGAGACGACGCTCGCGCGGCTCAGCGCGGCCGCTTCATAGGCAGCGGCTTAGGGCGCGCCAGTGGGTCCAGCGCACGCTGGAACTCGAGCCATGCCTTCCGCCGAAAGCGCATCGACGGACCCGGCATGCCCTCGTGCCTCGTGTCCCCCCGGCCCACGAGCTTCCTAAGTGTGCCCGCGCCGTGTGCCATGTCCTTAAGTGGTCAACGAACCGCCGGAGGGGGCGGTTACGGCAGGAACTAGAGTGGTGGCCCGTGACGACCGAGGAGGAGAGACCGGTCGTTCTCGTGGTCGATGACGAGCCAGCGATTCGTCTACTTTGCCGCGTGAACCTCGAGATCGGCGGGTACACCGTGCGAGAGGCCGGCACGCTCGACGAGGCGCGCGAGCAGCTGGCCGCGGGGCCGATCGACGTCGCTTTGCTCGACGTGCACATCGGAACGGAGCGGTCGGAGAGCCTCTTGCGCGAGCTCAACGAGCGGTCGATTCCTGTCGCGATCGTCAGCGGCTCGGCGGATCTCTCGCAGCTCAAGGACGCCGGCGCCGACGCGGTGCTCGGCAAGCCGTTCACGCTCGAGGACCTCGAGTCGACGGTCGCACAGCTCGCGGCCAAGCGCGGGCCGCGCCTGTAGGCTCAGCGGCGTGTCGACCACCTCCGTTCTGGACGCCGCTGCGTACGAGTCTCGCCTGCAGCAGTACTACTTCGAGCGCGCTGAGGAGGGACGTGCGGTGCGCGTCGGCGAGAAGGAGGTGTCGGAGCAGGCCGCGATCGTCGCGCGCTATCGCGACCTCTTCTCGCGCGAGCAGATCGACGCGCTTCGCAAGGCTGAGGACGCGGCTGACGGGCCCGAACGGGAGCGCCTCTACCGCTTGCGGAAGACCTGCGAAGGCGGCGTCATCTCCGCCGAGCTCGCAGAGCAAGAGGACGCGCTCGAGAACGCGATTTTGCAGGCGCGTGTGACGTTCCGCGATGAGGAGCTGCCGCTGCGCTCGGCGCTCGCGCGACTCGCCGTGTTGGACGCGTACCGTGACCGCGAGGAGCTCGGCGAGCTCGAGCGCGCGGCGTCCGCCGAGTTCAACGATGAGCGCAGGGTGCTGATGGAGGCGAGGGAGCAACTCGACGCCGGCGTGAGCGGCGAGCCGGATCCGGTCGCACGCAACGAAGAGGAGAAGGCGATCTCGCTCCGCGACCTTGAGCGCGTGCTCGTCGCAGCGTCGCGCGAGACGACAGAGGCGTTCGGCCGCTTGCGCGACACGTGGTTCGAGAAGCTCCTCGGGCCGGACCGCGATGCGCAGCCGTCGAACGCGCACGTGCATTACCTCCGCCGGCTGTCGCCGCTCGAGTCGACGTACACGAAGGAGCGTGCGGTCGAGGTGTGTCTCGCGACGACGAGCGCGCTCGGATTCGACATGACCGCGATCCCGAACATCCGGCTCGATCTCGAGGATCGTCCGCAGAAGAGCCCGCGCGCGTGCGTGATCCCGTCGAACCCGCCGGAGGTCGTGCACCTGATCACACGTGCGCAGGGCGGGTTGTCCGACTACCAGGCGTTCATGCACGAGGCGGGGCACGCCCTGCATTACGCCGGCGTCGACCCGCGGCTCCCGTACACGTTCCGGAGCATCTCGCGGGACCACGCGCTCACGGAGATCTACTCGTACATCTTCGAGGCGGTCACCCGCGAGCCGGGCTGGCACGCGGAGTACTTCGGGCTCTCGGATGCACAGGCCGAGGAGAACGCGCAGGCGACGCTTTTCTTGGAGTCGCTCCTGTACCGGCGCTACACCGCGAAGCTGCAGTACGAGCTCGGCTTCTGGGACGCCTTCGGCGAGGAGCGGGGGACGTCCGCGCGCGACTACTCGTCGCTCCTGACCGAGGCGACCGGCATTCGCTACGACCCGCGGAACTATCTGTCAGACATGGACTCCGGCTTCTACTCGGCGGACTACCTGCGCGCGTGGATCCGCTCCGCGCAGCTGCGGCGGTACCTCGTGCGTGAGGTCGGCGACGACTGGTGGCGCAGTTCTGCGACGGGCGAGATTCTCCGCGGGCTGTTCCTCGAGGGAACGCGGCCGACCAGCGAGGAGGTCGCAGGCCGGCTCGGGTTCGAGGCGCTGGACACCGGGCCGCTCGTCTCGGATCTGTCGGCGGCTTAACTCGCTCCGCGCTGCGTGAGCAGCGCGTGGATCTCCTTGGTCAGCTTTGCGATCTCCTCCGTGAGGTCCTTGTCCTGCTGGGTGAGCGATGTGTTCGAGTTGAGAAGATTCACGATCTCCGAGGTTGCCTTATCGGTCGCTTCCTCGAGACGCGTGTGCTTCTTCTCGATCACGTCGCCGTGGATCTTGTCGCGGTCCGCCTGCCGGGTCTGCGCTAGCAGGATCAGCGGTGCTGCATACGCCGCCTGCG
The DNA here is from genome assembly GCA_036265735.1 of Gaiellaceae bacterium. Taxonomy (GTDB): domain Bacteria; phylum Actinomycetota; class Thermoleophilia; order Gaiellales; family Gaiellaceae; genus Palsa-739. The sequence continues at coordinate 137,241 of DATAOK010000035.1, read as the reverse complement.
TCGAGAAGATCAGGTTCAACATGATGAAAGGCGTGGGGTCCCAGTGATGAACGAGCGCAATCGAGTTCAAGAGGATCCACAACGCGACGATGATCGTCTGGCCGAGGATGTACTTCGGCGTACCGAAGAAGCGCGCAGTCTTCTCCGCGAACCGCCCGAACGAATCGTCGCCAAATGCCCCGTGAGGGGTGTTGACCCGGTGATGTGTGACCATGCGCGCGAGGCTAGAGCACGTCTCGGACGATCTGCGCGAAGCTCCCGCGCGATGCTCAGTACGCGGACTTCTGCCATGCCGCCCGCAGGCGGTCGCGGTAGCCGAGCCAGAGGATCGCAGCGACGACGAGCAGAACGAGCTCGTCGAACGGGCCCGGCACCGGCGCGAGACCGAGCGCGGCGAGGCCGCGGAGCCAGCGCGGCAGGCCGCCGTCGCGGGCGAGAAGCCGGACGGTTCGCGCGACGCGACGAGCGAAGGCCATCGGACGAGGCTAGGCGAACCGGTCAAGCGCGGCCCGGGTACTGCCGATCACCAGAATGTGGGAGCTCGGGCCGAAAGCCCTCCAAGGGGCGACTGCGGCTAAGGGCTGATTCCGCTCGCCCGCCCGAGCTTCCTCTTCTGCGTTGCAAAGAGAACGAATACGCGCTCAGAGTGCTAAGCGACCTCTTGTGCGCCGCCCGGACCGCGCTTAGCTTCGTGCAGTACCGCGCTGCGGCGGACGGCATCTCCCCCCAGTAACCCCCCGGACGCCCAATGCGGAATGAACCGGTTCGGCGGTCTCGGTAGCTCCCCAGCGCCACCGAGACCGCTGTCCAATGGTCCGGCGCGGGCCGTGCCGACGACCGGTGAAGGCGCCCGGGCTAAGGATTTCAGTTCGTCGGGCGGCTCCTGTCGCCTATCCCCTGGGGGGAGAGCCCGGCTGTCGGTATCCGTCGGCCGGGCTTATTTCTGGGTCCGGCGCGTATCTCGCGCCCGTCGGGGCCCGTTTCAGGGGCATGACCAAGACCTTGCGGACTTCGCTTCGCGCCTGGACGAAAAGGCCCGACGAGTCCTTCGTGCAGAACCTGCGGCTGCGGTCGCAGGCTTCGCCGTATCAGGCGCTCGCGCGCCGCCTGCGCACCGCCGGCCCACGCTAGGCAGGAGTCGCTCGCGGGATCGGTGGCCTTTTTCCCAGAGCCGCCAGCCCCAAGGCCGACCGACCCCGCTTGTCTACTAGACGCCGCAGGCCGGTGGAAACTTGCGTCCAGAAGGGGGAACTTCGCGAGGGCGGAGGGCACGCGCCGGAGTCGAGCTCGTACGAAGCGTTCTGACCAACCGGGGTGGGGCGGTCTTAGAAGACCTCGTGGTCGTGGACTCCGGCGCGCAACTCGCCGCGAAGAGTCTCGCCCCTCCGAGCGGCGCGTGCAGCTTGTTGACCGTTCAACCCTCTAAGCGCTGCGGTGGGCGTCGAGCCAGATGCCGTCCGCAGCCTCATAGGCGGGGAGCGTCGCCGTCACTCGGCTCATACAGCCGCATTCGCACACGAATGTGACCGGCAACTCGCCGCCGGCGCCGAGTTGCTCGGCCACCGCGCGAATGTGCCGGTTGAGCTCTCGTGCGAACTCTGACTCGCCCACGTCCCTGCCTCCGACCGTACTGCGGCGACGGAGCGGCGAACAGCGCGACGAGCGCTTAGATGTCGCAGCGCAACTCAGCGGGGTCGGTGGCTCCTCTCCCATGAGCCGCCCAGCCCGAAGGGCCTTGCCGACCCCGCATCAATGTGAGATGCCGCGCGCGCAGAGTTCTTGCGAGGAACGCGCTATGCGTCGTCGCGCTCGTCGAGCTCGAACCGGGCGTGGGGCGGCCCGAACTCGCGCTCGGCGCAGTCCGGACAGAGGATCGCGACCTCTTCCGGCTCGAACTCGTCGTCGGTCAGGAACGCTCGCCAGCCGCGCTCGAAGCGCACTGTGACGGCAGGGCACTCATAGCACTGGAGTCCCGGGACCATGGACGCATCATCGCGTATCGGTCGGAGGGCTCCACGGACCATCGGCCGCGCCGAGGCCGTCCTTCCGGGTGGCCTCGTTTCAGGGATCGGCCGGGGCCACAGGTATGCTGCGTCTTCCGAAGGTGGCCGTCACGGGTGCCCCTTGGTCAAGCGTCCGCCGTTGTCGCGGAGCGCGCGCGATCTCCCTCTTCGGCAGTGGTGACATCGCCTGAGGAGGCGCGACGCATGACGAGCATGCGCTGACGACGAGGAAAGGGGAACGCTCATCGCCCAGAAGAACCCACAGACGCTGGCGAAACGAGAACGCGAGAACGCTTTGCGCGAGAAACGCGAGCGGAAACAAGCGAAGAAGGCGGAAGCAGCAGCCGCGCGCCGCGCGACGGCGAACGAGGAGGGCTCACCCGGCGGAGAGCAGTCGGGGGAATGACTCGCCGCCCCGCTCGTGCCGGAGCTCCTCGCAGCAACGAGATCTTCGATGCGCCGTCCGCGAATCGGGAGATGGCGGAGAAGCTCACCCGGGAGACGTTGCGTCGCCAGGCCCGAACGCGCGGGCTCGAGCTGCGCCACACCAGCTACGGCTACGCGTTGATCGACTCCGAGCGCCAGAGGCTCAACGGCCGCAACGACCTCACACTCGATGAGGTCGCGAAACATCTGGCGGTCCCGCCTCAGTAGGCGAAAGCCCCCGCGTGGCAGGGGCTTCGGTGAAGAGGGCATACGGATTCGGACATCCGCGCTGATCGGGGTTTTCATTCCGCGCCGGTGCACCCGTGGGTCGCGCCGGGCGGCGGCGGTGAACCTGCGATTGCGGCGTAGCCCATCAACAGACTCGATAGTGCGTGGCCGCGCGCCAGGCCTGTCATCCGCGGGCTCGCTCTCCGTCAGAAGCCGCTCGGTCACGTTCTAGACTCGTGGCCGTGCCGGAACGTCTCGACCGTGTCGCCATCGAAACCTCGCGCGGCACGATCGAGCTTCCCTGGAACAGCCGCGACCGGCTCCTGCACGAGATCCGCCATCTCGACGACGCCGCAGCAATACGCACCGCCTTCGCCGCTGTCGGCGTATCGCGGCCGGTGCCGCTCAGCCGTCCTGACAAGAAGGTCCTCCTCGAAGCGATCAACGAATGGTCCCGAAGCGTGACCGTCGAGCAACTCCCGAGAGGCGTCTGGGAGCTCCGCTGCGCACTCGCCGACGAGCTCCACGACGATCCGGAACCGTCCTAGCTCGCGCGCCGTCAGCAGGAGCTTAACCGCCGACGGCTTCACGTCCCTAGACTCCGTCGCGTGGCTGTATGGGTCAGGACCGCTGATCGGCGGAACGAGAAGGTGAGGAGCGAGACCGACGACGCATCGACGATCGCGGCCATCATCAACGGTTCGGGCTGGCCGTACGAGCGAGGCTGGGTTGAGATTGAGGGTCGCCAGCAGCAGTTCGTTTCTCTCACGCATGTCGTGAGCGTCGAGGCACGCGAGCGCACAGGCGGCGAAGGCCGGTAGCTCGCGGTGCCCGAGCGACTCGATCGCATCCGCTTCGATATAGGCGGCCGACAAGTCGAAATGCCGTGGAGCGTCGGCCAAGATCTGAAGACGCGCGCCCTGAAGGCATCCTCGACGCAATCGATCGCCGCGAAGATGGACGCTGCCGGCGCCGGCAGGCCGGTCGAGATCGTCGACGCGGGCGAACTGCTCGCACTCATCGAGCTCCTCGAGCATTGGACCCGCAACGCAGAGGACGCGCTCCCGGAGAGCGTGCACGAGGTCCGCGGCGCGGCACGCAATGCGCTCCACAACCGCCAGCGCGGCCCCTGATTGGCAGGACGTCCGCTTCCAGCGCGGGCCCACGCCGCGGCGCTCCTGATCTCCGCAGCACCCTGATGCTGGTGCGCCTGCCGGCTCGACGAGGGGAACGATCACGAGCACGGCGCGCGAGCCGCGGATCTAGGCGCTCGGATGCGCGCGGAGGGAGAGCTCCCGATCAGGGAGGCTCAGCTCGTGAAGCTGCAGGCTGCGCTCGTCGACCACGATCGCGGCCTCGTATCGATCGACCCGACGATCGGCGCGTGCTGGGACGCCGATCGTCTCGAGCTCGGCCGTGCCGGTGTAAAGGTACGACCTGATCTGTTGTCGGCGTCGACGGGCAAGCGATGTGCAACTGCTTGACCGACGAGACCGAGCCGCTAGCTGCCGGTCTTAGCCCCGTTCGGTCTGTGCTTGGTGATGAGCGCCATCAGCGCAGACGCATGCCCGTATCTCTCCGCTGGTGTGGGCTCTTTCTCAAGCAGCCTGACAACACCCGGTCCGGTCGAATCGGTAGTGACCATCTCCGCAGTTCCCCCTTGCTGTTTCTCCCCATCCGCGCCTTCCTCTGCAGCGCGGAGTCGGAAGGTACCTCGCGAGTTGCCGGCTATCAAGATGCTGCACCAAGTGTGAGTACATCCAGACCGAAGGCATAAAGCGGCCGTGCCGGTGAACGAGCAAGACTTCAGCCCGCCAGTCCCGCCGGAGCGGACGACCACGAGGCCTTCTTCCGCCCCCACCTCTCCCCGGGGGACGAGGGTCAGGACGTTTCGTGCGAGCTCCGCTCCGGCGGACGCACGGAGCAGGGTCGGCCAAGCTGTCCGGTCCCGGAAAGGCGGATATGCCCGGGTTCCGCTACAGGCTGTTTCTCGCGGACGGCACTGACGTCGGCGAGGCCTCCTACGCGTTCGTCATCAAGCTCGGCGACGTATCCACATCGACGGCGGCGCGAGGATGCGCGTTCGCGCACTCGTGCCTGTCCCGAACGCCGGTGACCCGCGTAACCATGCGATTTCGGCTTGGCTACGCGGGTCTGTAAGGCGCATACGGGATTCGAACCCGTGCCGCCGCCGTGAGAGGGCGGTGTCCTAGGCCACTAGACGAATGCGCCCTAAGAGCGGGTCAGTGTAGCCGCTGCCTAGCCGCGGCTCGCCACGTGTGCGGCCCAGCTGCCGTGCTCCGACACGTCGACTCCCCGTGCGACAAGCGACTCGGCGCCGATGAACGCCTCGACCTCGCGTCCGTCCTCGAGAACGAGCGGCTCGCGGTTCCAGCCGGGCGGCTCCAACGCAGCGAGCCGCCCGAGGTGCTTCTCGGTGCATTCGTACAGCTCGACGTCGATCGCGACGCCGTCCGCCGCGCGCACGAGCGCCGGCCAGCGGTCGTCGACGCGATACAGGCGAAATGCCGGCGCCGTCCGAGCGCGCTCGAGTAGCTCCGCGCCTTGCATGACGCCGTGCCCGTCCTGGGTGCTCCCGAACGTCCCGTAGATCGCGAACACCGTCATCGCGCGAGCCTCGTCGCGAGCCCGATCACGCCGACCGCCGACGCCGCACCGAGGATCGTCCAGGCAAGGCCGCCGCCGACGGGCGCCGCAGCCAGGGCGAGCACGAGCGCCGAAACACCCACACCGCCAACGACGAGCAGCCCGATTGCGACGCCGCGCGCGACAAGCACGGGCCGTTCCACGCGGACCTCCCGCCGCTCCGCGCAGGACCACGTCGCGAGCTCCGCGGCGAGTAGCAGGCCGCCCGCAACGAGCGGCGCCACCTGGTCGACTCCACGGCGATGCGTCACGAGCGACAGCGAGTACGCGACGCCGAGCATCAGCATCGACCACGCGAGCACGTCCTCGGCGCGCCGCAGGATCACGAACAGAAGCAGCAGCGCGCCGATCCCGCCGACGATTCCGATCACGGGTGCGAGCTCGAGGTCGCGCGATGCCGCATACGCGAGCACGCCGAGATAGACGAGCAGCGACGATGCGCCCGCGATCACGCGCGTGCGGGCCTTGCGTAGCGCCTGAATGCCGTCACCTCCTCGAGTACCGCATCGAGTGGCTCGCCGTCGCGCCACTCCACGACCGGCACGCCGGCTTGCTCGTATCGCAGCCGCAGCGACTCGCGCGAGAGCCGCCACAGCCGATACGCCAGCTGGGCGAGCTCGTCGCCGCCCGAATCGACGAACGGCAGGGGCGACACTTCGATCACGACGAGATCGAACCCGCGCGCTCGGAGATCGAGCAACGCGCCCGCGGAGCGCGGATCGAGCAGCGGTGTCAGCGCGAGCACGAGCGCCTTCGGCGGCAGCGTGCGCGGCGGCAGGATGTCGAGCCCCTTCGCGGCGAACGTCAGGACGATGTCCATCTGCAGCAGCGAGTCCACGATCCGGTACAGCTGCCGCGTCCCGGAGGACGGTAAAAGCCAGGACGCGAAGCCGCCGAAGCTCACGACGCCGACGCGGTCCTTCCGCTGCAGATAGCGGTGGGCAAGCGAGGCGGCCGCGCGCACCGTGAGGTCGAGCGTGCCGTGCATGCCGCTGCGGACGTCTGCGAACGTGTCGAGGAACAGCACGACATCGGTGTTCCGTTCCGGGTGCTGCTGGTTCACGTGGAGCTCGCCGCGCCGCGCCGTGGCACGCCAGTTGATCGAGCGCACGCGGTCGCCGGGTGCCCATTCGCGGATGTCCGCGAACTCGATGCCGTCCCCCTTGGCGCGCGAGATCTGGTTGCCGACGAACGCCTGAGTCTCGAGCGGCGCGAGCATCGTCCGCATCGTCTCGACGCTCGGATACACGCGCAGCGGCTGCCGGCTACCGGCCCTCGCTTCCCACGAGTGGAAGCCCAACCGGTCGCTCACACGCAACAGCACCGGCCCGACCGCGAACGCGCCCCAGCGCGCGCAGCGGAGCGACACGTCGACCTCGCGCGTGCCCGCCAGCGCGAGCGCTCGCGCGTGCCCGCCTTGCACGACGAGCTCACCCGGAGCCGTCAGCAGGAGCTCGACTCGGTCCGCGCCCGTGGGCGACGACAGCTGAACCGCGAGCGGGACGACGTCGCCCTCGAGCGCGCGATCGCGATCGAGCTCGAGTGACGCTTCGACGGCAGGATCCCGCACGAGCGACGCGCCGATCACCGCCGCCAGCGCGAACGGCGCCGCAAGCGCGACGAGCTCGACTCGGCCCACGACGAGCCCCGCGACGAGCGCGAACGCGGCGAGCCCCGCATACGCGACGATGCGCGGGGAATCGAAGCGAGTCATCCCGCTGCGCGCAGCGAGTCTTCCGCGGGCGGCGTCGGAACGGTCTCGAGCGCCTCGGCGACGATGTCCTCGCCGCGCACGCGCTGCACCCAGAGCTCGGGTCGCAGCGTCAGCCGGTGCGCGAGCGCTGGGATCGCGACCGACTTCACATCCTCCGGGACGACGAAGTCCCGGCCGTCGAGCGCAGCCTTCGCGCGCGCGAGCTTCAGCAGCGCAAGGCTGCCGCGTGGGCTCGCGCCGACGGCGAGCCGACGCGACGCACGCGTCTCGGCGACGATGTCGACGATGTAGCCCTCGATCGAGTCGGCGACGTGCACCGTCTCGAGCGACCGCTGCATCTCGACGAGCGTCGGCCCATCGACGACCGCGCGCAGCTCGAGCTCGTCGACGCCGCGGTCGAGCCTGCGGTCGAGCATCTCGAGCTCGTGCTCGCGGCTCGGATACCCGATGCCGAGGCGGATCAAGAATCGGTCGAGCTGCGCCTCCGGCAGGGGATACGTCCCCTCGTATTCGATCGGGTTCTGCGTGGCCAGCACGATGAACGGCGCGTCGAGTTGACGCGTCTCGCCTTCGATCGTGACCTGCTGTTCCTGCATCGCCTCGAGCAACGCCGCCTGCGTCTTCGGTGGGGCACGGTTGATCTCGTCGGCGAGGAGAAGGTTCGTGAAGATCGGTCCGGGCAGGAACTCGAACTCCGCGCGACGCTGGTCGAACACGGAGGAGCCCGTCACGTCGGAGGGCATCAGGTCCGGCGTGAACTGGATGCGCGAGAAGCGCAGCGACATCGCCTGCGCGAACGAGCGTGCGGCCAGCGTCTTCGCGAGGCCGGGGTAGTCCTCGAGGAGAACGTGCCCGTCGCAGAGCATCGAGGCGAGGACGAGCTCGAGGGCGTCGCGCTTGCCGACAACGGCGCGCTCGACCTCGTCGAGGATCGCGGACGCGCGATCGCGAAGTTCGACCAACTCCATCAGAGGCGTTCCAAGGTCTCGATGCAGTGTTCCACCTTCGGGAGCGGCGCGCCTGTCCCGTGACGGTCTTCAGGCGCAGGACGGTCGGGGCGGAGGAGCTCCCAGGCCTCGTCGCCGAGGGCAGTGTGCGCGCGTTCCGGAGAGCGGTGGAGGTCGAAGCCGAGCCGTGCGCTTGCGGCTTCGCGCAGCATGGGCAGCAGCCTTGTGTGCAGATGACCGGCGCTCGCCGCGCCGAGCGAGAGCTCACGCTCGATGCGCAGGAGGTCGGTCGGCCGTGTCGGCCTGTGCCGCTTCCGCGCGAGCGCCTGCTCGAACTCCGACGGCTGACCGCTCGCAGAGCGCGACGACAGGACGCGCGTCATCAGCTCGAGCCCGAGCGCCGCAAGCGCGAGCACGTACGCGGCGAGAATGCGGTTCGTCGAGACGGGGTGCAGGCCGAGGGCGATCACGAGCCCGACCGTCACCAAGAGGAACGGCAGCGTGAGCCGTCGCGCGTGGAAGCTCATACGGCAACCGGCTCGCGCGCGAGCTCGTCCCGCACGGCGACGAGCGCCGCGATCGCCTCGTCCCTCATCGCAGGCTCGGGCTCATGGTGGCTGAACTTTGCCCACTCGAAGAGGGCGGTGAGCCTCTGCGCACCGTCCGCGCTCGTGTCGAGGCTGCGGAGCGCCCGCTCCATGTACTCGAACGGAGCCTCCGACGGATGCCGCGCGATGCCGGCACGCGCGAGCGCGTGCTCCATGCGCGCGTACGCGGCGATGATCGCGCGGCGCAGGTCGGGATCGTTGCGCAAGTCGTCGATCGACTCGTCGAGCGCCTGTGCGACCTCTTCGTTGCGGCCGAACCGCCACGGTCGCGGCGTGCGCCGTGTACGGCGGTTCGCATAGAGGACGACGCCGGTGCCTGCGATCAACGCAACGAAGACGGCGATCTCGTCCCAACGGAGGTGTGGGTTGCGCACGTTATGTCCCGGCGGCGGCTGCTTTTGCCGCGTCTGCGTCTGCTGCTGCTTGTTGATGTTCTGCTCGAGGTTGCGGAGACGGTTGATGAAGCCCGTGTGCAGCAGGAGAACGGCGATCAGCGCGCTGGCCGCGAAGGAAAGAAGCGCGCTGACGAGATTCCAGCGGCTGCGAGGCCGCCCGCCGCCGGCCGTCTTCTGCGAGAGCACCGACCAGACGGCGACCGCGAGGAAGACGAGCGCGATGATGATCAGGGTCGTTGCGACGTAGTCGAAGAACGTCGCCGTGGGGCCGGTGCCACGGCTGCCCGCGAGCGGCCGACCGTGACTTGCAATGCCTGCCGCCGCGAGCAGCGCGGCGACGAGCAGGCCGAGCGGGACGAGCCTACGTGCGTTCATCGAGCTCGCGCTCGACTGCGTCGATCACGTCGTCCGGCGAGCCGGGTCGCTCCTCAGGCTCGCTCCAGTGCCATTGCTCGAGGTACGCGTCGCTGTCGGCGAGGCCTTGCACCATCGCGCGCTTGTCGATCTCCTGCTGGTACCAGTCGGGCAGCTGCCGCTTCACTTCGCTGCCGTCGTCGCCCGTCGCCTTGATCACCGACGGGACGTCCTGCCAGTAGAGGACCTGCACCCGCGTCATTTCGCGCCGCGCACGAACTGGAAGCCGAAGCGGCCCTTGATGCAGAGGTTGCCGCGCGTCACATCGTGGTCGTCCGGGGAGGTGACCTTGACGATCTCGTCGTCCTGGACGTGGAGCGTCAGGTTGCAGCCGACGCCGCAGTACGGGCAGATCGTGTCGACCTGCGACTGCTTCGACTCGTCCCACGTGCCCGCTTGGCGGTGCTCGAACTCAGTCGTCGGCATCAGCGCGCCGGTCGGGCAGACGGCAATGCAGTTGCCGCAGTACACGCACGCCGACTCGGGCAACGGGACGTCGAGCTCGGTCGAGATGTGCGCGTCGAAGCCGCGTCCGGCGACTGCGATCGCGAACGTGTTTTGGTGGTCGACGCCGCAGGCCTCGACGCACTTGTAACAGAGGATGCACTTCGAGTAGTCGCGAACGTAGAGGTCGTTGTCGATCTTCGCCGGCTGCGCGACCGTCTTGCCCGCGAGCCGCTCCGGCTGCGCGCCGTAGTCGGCGATGAAGCGCTGCGCGTCGGGAGCGGTGGAGAGGTCGACCGACGATCCGAGCAACTCGAGCACCATCCGCCGGCTCGTACGCACGCGGGGCGAGTCGGTGTGCACGACCATGCCCGCCTCGACCTTGCGCGAGCACGCCGGGACAAGCGTCCGCGCGTTCTCGAGCTCGACGACGCAGACACGGCAGACGTTCACCGGCGTCAGCGTGTCGGCGTAGCAGAGCGTCGGCGTGGTGATCCCGAGCCGCCGGCACGCGTCGAGGATCGTCGAGCCCTCGGTGACGCTGACGGAGACACCGTCGATCGTGACCTCGACGAGGCGCTTCGGCGCTGCGACGCTCACCATCGTCACTGCAGGACTCCCAGGTTCTCGATCGCGGACGCGACCGCGTTCGCGGCAGTCTGGCCGAGCCCGCAGATCGACGCGTCGCGCATCACCTGTGTGAGGTCGGCGAGCACCTCGAGCTCATCGCCCTTCGTCTGCCCGCTCACAAGGCGGTGCAACGCCTCTTCCTGGCGCACCGTGCCGACGCGGCACGGGACGCATTGCCCGCATGACTCGTCGCGGAAGAACTCCGCGATGCGCAGCACCGCGCCGACGAGATCGGCGGTCTCGTCGAAGACCATGACGACGCCGGAGCCAAGCGTCGCGTTCGCCGCCCGGGCGCCCTCGAACGAGAGCGGCAGGTCGAGCTGATCCGGGCGGAGGAACGAGCCCGCCGCGCCGCCGAGCAGCACCGCTTTCGGCGGCCGCGAGCCGGCGAGCTCGAGCAGGTCGCGCAGCGGCGTCCCGAGCTCGACCTCGTACAGCCCCGGCCGCTCGACGTGGCCGGAGACGCAGAAGAGCCGCGTGTCGAGCGCGTTGCCGAGCAGGATCGCCGGCACGTTCACGAGCGTCTCGACGTTGTTCACGACGGTCGGCTTCCCGAAGAGCCCGACCTCGACCGGGAACGGCGGCTTGTTGCGGGGCTCGCCGCGGTAGCCCTCGATCGACTGGAAGAGTGCGGTTTCCTCGCCGCAGACGTACGCGCCGGCGCCGATGCGCAGCTCGAGGTCGAAGTCGAAACCGGTGCCCATGATGTCCTCGCCGAGGAACCCGTGTGCGCGGGCGAGCTCGAAGGCGTGCTCGAGCAGCGCGTGCGCGATCGGATACTCCGCGCGCACATAGATGTAGCCGTGGCGGCAGTCCGTCGCGAACGCCGCGATCGTCATCGCCTCGACGAGCGCGAACGGGTCGCCCTCCATCAGCACGCGATCCTTGAACGTGCCGGGCTCCGACTCGTCGGCGTTGCAGATGAGGTAGTGCGGATGCGCAGGCTGGCTCGCGACGGCCGCCCATTTCGTGCCGGTCGGGAACGCCGCGCCGCCGCGACCGAGGAGCTTCGACTCCGTGACCTCTCTCAGTACTTCTTGCTGCCCGATCTCGAACGCGCGGCGGAGGGCCGCGTAGCCGCCGTGGCTCCGGTACGAGTCGAGCGACGACGGGTCGACGCCCTCGGACATGCGGCGCAGCAGCCGCAGGCTCGGGTCGCCCTGCTGCGGCAGCGTGGTCGACCCGGCGGGCAGGGGCTCTTCTCGCGGCTCAGGCCCCGCGACCGTGCGCAGCGCGGCCGGCGCGCGCTCGCAGAGACCGAGGCACGGCGAGGGATGCGCGCCCGGCGGGAGTTCGACGCCCGCGAGCTGACAGGCGATGTCGGTGCAGACGTGCAGCACCTCCGGCTCGCGCGGCTCGAGCGCGAGCAGCGCGTAGAAGCTCGCGACGCCGTACGCATCTGCGGGCGGGACGTCGAGCCGGCGCGATGCGTAGCCGAGCGCGCCTTCGCTCACCCAGCCGACGCGCCGCTGCGCGGCGCGGAGCGCAGGCAGGAGCAGATGGCGCTGCGTGCGGTCGGCGCGCGCGACGCGGTGGCCGTTCGACTCAGGGGAGCCGACGACCGCATCGATCGCCTCGCGCTCCTCGGCAGACGGCTCGGCCGTCAGGAGCCGCAGATCCAACTAGTGCCCCTTCCGGCAATGCATGTTCGCTTCTGGAACGCGATCACACGGCGCGCTGCCGCGTCCTCGGGCGCATCCGTAGCCACCGCTACGAGTGCGCCCTGCGTCCTTGCATCGCTTGGTGCTCGCGCCCCAGAAGTCGAACGGCATTACCGGAAGGGGCACTAGACGGCCTCCACGCGGATCGCGGTCGCCTTGAACTCGGCGGTGCCGGACTTCGGATCCGTCGCGTCGATCGTGAGCACGTTCGTCGCCACCTCGTCAGGGAAATGGAGGTTCATGAATGCGAGCCCCGGGCGGAGACCCGCGTCGAAGCGCACCGGCGCGACGACCGAGCCGCGCCGCGACGTCACGCGCGCCTGCCCGCCGTCGACGACGCCGTAGCGCACGCCGTCCTCAGGGGCGAGGACGATCGCCTCGCCGCCGCGGTGGAGCGGGGATGTGTAGCGGTTCGACTGCACTCCCGTGTTGTACGACTCGAGTCTGCGGCCGGTGGTTAGGCGCAGCGGGAAATCGTCGTCGAGCCGGTCGACCGGCGGCGAGTGCTCTACAAGGTTGAACGGCGCGGGCATGCCGACGTCGGGCTCCCAGAGGCGCGCGTGGAGGAACTGCGTACCGGGATGCTCTTCGTCCGGGCACGGCCACTGGATGCCGCCGAGCTCCTCGAGCCGGTCGTAGCGCATGCCGCCGTGGTAGGGAGAGACCGAGCGGAGCTCGTCCCAGACGTCTTGCGCGCGCGGGCTGCCGAGGTCGTGGCCGAGCCGGCGTGCGAGCTCGTAGACGATCTCGATGTCGTCGCGCGCCTCGCCCGGCGGGTCGAACGCCTTTCGAACGCGCTGCACGCGGCGCTCGCTCGAGGTCACAGTGCCCTCCACTTCGCCGAGCGTGGCAGCGGCGGGGAAGACGACGTCGGCGAGCTCGGCCGTGCGCGTCAGGAAGAGGTCCTGCACGACGAGATGGTCGAGACCGGTCAGCAGCCGCTCCGCCCGCTGCTGATCCGCCTCGCCCTGCGCGGGGTTCTCGCCGATCACGTAGACCGCACTGAGCTCACCGTGCTCCATCGCCTCGAACATGCCGGAGAGGTGCAGCCCGGCCTGCGGCGGGATCGTCTTGCCCCAGAGCGCCTCGAACGTCGCCCGCACCTCGTCATTCTCGACGTCGAGGCCGCCGGTGAGCTTGTTCGGCAGCGCGCCCATGTCGCCGCCTCCCTGCACGTTGTTCTGTCCGCGCAGCGGCTGCACGCCCGAGCCGTAGCGCCCGACGTGCCCGCCGAGGAGCGCGAGATTGATGAGCGAGAAGACGTTGTCGACGGCGTTGTGGTGCTCCGTAATGCCGAGCGTCCAGCAGATCTGCGCCCGGTCGGCGCGGCCGAGCATGTGCGCCGCCTCGCGAACCGCGTCGGCGGGCACGCCGGTGACGCGCTCCGCCTCGTCGAGCGTCCACGGCTCGACCGACTCGACGAATGCGTCGTAGCCGGTCGTCGCGTGCTCGACGAACTCGTGATTGACGTAGTCGTTGTGGATCAGCTCACGCGCGATCGCGTTCGCAAGCGGGATGTCGGTGCCGACGTCGATCCCGAGCCAGAGATCCGCCCAGCGCGCGGAGGGTGTGCGCCGCGGATCGACGACGATGAGCTTCGCGCCGTTGCGCAGCCCCTTCAGCAGGTGGTGGAAGAAGATCGGATGCGCCTCGCGCGCGTTCGAGCCCCAGAGGATGATCAGGTCCGTGTTTCGGACCTCCTCGTAGGAGCTCGTCCCGCCGCCCGCACCGAACACCGTCGCCAGACCGACGACGCTAGGAGCGTGTCAGGTGCGGTTACAGCTGTCGATGTTGTTCGAGTGCAGGACGACGCGGGAGAACTTTTGCGCGGCGTAGTTGAGCTCGTTCGTCGCCTTCGAGCAACTGAAGACACCGGTCATCGACCCGGCGTCCAGCGCCTTCCGGAAGCCGGCGGCGGCGCGGTCGAACGCCTCCTCCCAGCTCGCTTCCCTGAGCTCCCCACCGTCGCGCACGAGCGGCCGCGTCAGCCTGGCATAGCGCGGTGCCATGACGCCGAGTCTAGACAGGCGCCCGGGAACCGGCGAGCCAGGCGGTCGTGCGGCGGCGCACGACGTCCTCGCTCGAGCGCGCCCACTCGTGCGTGCGGGAGTAGAGATCCTGGGCGCGCAGGTCGGGTCGGCCGGCGACGATCGGCTCGAGCAGGCTCGGATCGGCGACGGCGGGCTGCAGCAGCTCGACGGCAAGAGACCCGTAGAGGTGGAGCAGGTGCGCGCGTGTCGCGCTGTCCAGGTCGACCGGCCAGGCGATTCGGTCGAGCCCAGTCGCTCCGGGCAGCGGCCGCGGTCTGCGCGAGAGGCCGCGGATGCCGGCGTGTGCGAGCGCGTCGAGGGCGATGCGGCGGTACGTCGTGAGCTTGCCGCCGGCGACGCTGACCATGCCGGTCGGCCCGGTCGAGAAGACCGTCTCGCGCTTCGCCGATGCGGTGCCGCCGTCGCCGCCCGGCAGGACGCGCAGGCCGGCGAACGTCGCTCGCGGAGGGCCGATCTCGTCGAGCGCGACGGCGGCTTCGTCGAGCACCTGCGCGACGTCGGTGTCTGACACCGAGACGTCGCCCGGCGAGCCGGTGTACTCGGTGTCCGTCGTCCCGAGCAGGAGCATGCCCTCCCAGGGCACGGCGAAGCTCACGCGCACCCTGTCGTGCGGGATCGTCAGAGCGGCGCCCCAGTCCTCGCCGCCGTCGACGACGACGTGCACGCCCTTGCTGAGTCGCATCGACGGCTTCGCCTCGGCGTCCTCGAGGCGCCGCACATGGTCGACCCACGGGCCGGCGGCGTTGATCACCTGCTTGGCGCGCACAGCTACGACGTGACCGTCGACGCGAACCTCGAGCGGCCTCACGCCGACGACTTCGCCGCCGTTCAGAACTGTCGCGCCTCGATCGGCTGCGGCGCGCAGGTTTGCAAGCGTCAGCCGGCCGTCGTTCGTCCACGCGTCCTCGTAGAGCGCGCACGAGCGAAGACCGGCTGCGCGCAGCTCCGGTACGAGTCGTCGTGCGCGCTCGAGCTCGACAAGCCCGTTCAGCTTGGCGCGCGCGAGCGTCGAGTAGACGACGATGCCCGTCTGCACGAACCACGGCCGGTACGGGCCGTCCTCGTAGAGCGGGAAGAGAAACGGCAGTCGGCGGACGAGGTGCGGCGCGACGATGCGCATCAGCACGCGCCGCTCGTGGTGCGCCTCGCGGACGAGACCGACATCGCCGAGCCGCAGGTAGCGCAGCCCGCCGTGGATGAGCTTCGAAGACGCGCTCGACGTCGCGCCCGCGAAGTCGCCCTTGTCCACGAGTGCGACGTCGAGCCCGTGCGCACTCGCGGCTTCGGCGATGCCGGCGCCGACGATCCCGCCGCCGATCACGAACAGGTCGAACTCGCGCGAGGCGAGCCGCTCGATCGCCGCTACGCGGTCGTCCACAGCGGGTTCGTCCACGCGCGCCGCCCCGAGGTGTCTGAGACCACGACCCGTCCGAACGGGGCAAGCGGCGGCTTCTCGAGGCGGACGGCCGTGATCAGCCCGGCGGCGTCGCGCTCGAGGATCGTCGAGAGGTTCGGATACCCGAGACGGCCGGCGTTCGCGCGCGCTCCGCGGTGGCGTGAACAGACGAGCGTCACGCTCTGCGCGGGCGAGCAGCGCACCTCGACGAAGTCGCCGTCGATCTCGAGCGCGGTGATCGACGGTCCGGTCGAGCCGTAGAACGACCCTGCGCGCAACGCCTCGAGCACCGCCTCCTGCGAGCGCTCCGGCGCGCGCACCATCGTCCACGCGAAGCCGCTGTCGTAGCCGGGGTGGTGCGAGTCGTCGGTCGCGAGCCCCTGCAGCGGCTTCCCGAGCTCGAGCGCCTCGTCCCAGTGGATCGACGAGTCGCCGCGGCCGATCTCGAGCTCGCAGCCGCTGTTCCACACCTCCACACCGAGCAGCCCGTCACAGTCGATCCACTGCTCGGTGCGGAGCCCGCTCCAGTACGTGTGCGCGAGGTACGGGAGGCCGCCGTTCTCGGCGATCCAGTCGACGACCGTCTGCAGCGGCTCGAACTCGGCGTCCGGCGGCTCGGGATCCGCCTCGATGCCGAGTGCGAGCACGTGTGCATCGTCACCCGATGCACCAACGCGCGCATTCAGCTCGGTCGAGGCGATCACCACGAGCTTTCGCGTCGAGCGTTCGACCGTCCGGACCCAGTGATCCGTGATCGCCAGCACGTCGTAGGCCGACCATTCGAAGTGGCGGACGAGCATGTCCGGGGCCATTTCGCCGTCGGAGTTCGTCGTATGTGCATGCAACGCACAACGCAGCCATAGGCCGTCGCCGTTGAACGGGGTCACGCGGCGAGCCTAACGCTCTGGTGAACGAGCGGTGACGAGGCGGTCTATGCGGTTGAAACCGGGACGCCGACGTGCTTGCATCACCAGACGTTCACATTCTCAGGTTGGGAGGGTTGATGGAGGACTACGAGGAGCAAGAAGTCGAGTTCTGGCGGAAGCTCCACGAGATGGACATGAGCCGGTCGTCGATGCTGAAGCGCAGCGTCGCGGCCGTGGCGGGACTCACGGTCCTCTCGACGCCCGAGATCGCGTTTGGCGCACGCGGCAAGGCTGCGGTCAATCCGCCGCTCAAGGGCAAGTCGGTGCCGATGAAAGAGATCGTCGCCGAGGCGAAGAAGGAAGGGAAGCTCAACGTGATCGCCCTCCCGCACGACTGGGCGAACTACGGGGAGCAGATCACGACGTTCAAGAAGAAGTACGGGCTGTCGATGGACGAGCAGAACCCTGACGGCAGCTCGGCGCAGGAGAACCAAGCCGTGCAGTCGCTCAAAGGTGACCCGCGTGCACCGGACGTCGTCGACGACGGCCCGCCGTTCGCGATCTCCGGGACGGCTGACGGGCTCTTCGCGAAGTACTTCAACACGAACTTCGGGACGATCCCCCGCTTCATGAAGGACACGCGCGGCTACTGGACGGGCGACTACTACGGCGCGGTCTCGATCGGCTACAACGCCAACATCATCAAGACTCCGCCAAAGTCGTTCGCCGATCTCCTGAAGTCGGACTACAAGGGCAAGGTTGCCTTGAACGGCTCGCCGCTCACGTCGGGCTCGGCGGTCGCCGGCGTCTTCGCGGCTGCGCTCGCGAACGGCGGCTCGCTCACCAACGTCGGCCCCGGCATCGACTGGTTCGCGAAGCTGAAG
Source organism: Gaiellaceae bacterium (assembly GCA_036265735.1). GTDB lineage: Bacteria > Actinomycetota > Thermoleophilia > Gaiellales > Gaiellaceae > Palsa-739. Next base: position 119,907 of record DATAOK010000035.1, on the reverse strand, counting down.
GCGGCCGGGAACTGGGTGCCCATTCAGGCCAACCAGCAGACGGTCGCGTCAGGTCAGACTCCGATCGTGATCGACTGGGACTACCTGAACCTCGCGTACGGCCCGGAGTTCCCCGCGGCCAACTGGAAGACGACGATTCCGTCGGACGGCGTCTACGGCGCGTACTACTGCCAGGCGATCAACGCGTCCGCTCCGCATCCGTGGGCGGCACGGCTCTGGAACGAGTTCCTCTACTCGGACCAGGGACAGCTGATCTGGCTCAAGGGGTACTCGCACCCGGCCCGCTTCCAGGATCTCGCGAAGCGGAAGGTGATCCCCAAGAAGCTGCTGGCGGCGCTTCCGTCACCAGCGCTCTACGCGAAGATCAAGTTCGCGTCGAGCGGCCAGCAGACCGCAGCGAAGGCGCTCATCTCGTCGCAGTGGCCCGCGAAGATGGGTGCCTGATCACGACGACTGACGCAGCATCCGAGGCGCTCCGGCCGGACACACGGTCCGGCCGGAGACGCCTCTCGCTTGCATGGCTCGGAACGGTTCCGTTCTTTGCCTACGCACTGCTCTTCCTGTTCCTTCCGGCCGGCCAGATTCTGATCGGCGCCTTCAAGTCGAAAACCGGCGGCTGGACGGGGCACAACCTGAACCTGCTCGTCCACAAGCCGTACATCACCTACTACGAGACGAGCATCAAGATCAGCCTGCTGACGGCTATCGCAGGCTGCATCCTCGGCTTTTTCATCGCGTTCGCGGCGATTCGGGACGGAACGCCGCGCTGGATCCGCGGGATCATCACGACGTTCTCGGGCGTCGCGGCGAACTTCGGCGGCATCCCGCTCGCGTTCGCGTTCATCTCGACGATCGGGAACATCGGCATCGTGACGAAGTTCCTCCACGATCACCTGGGCTGGGACATCTACTCGACGCACTTTCCGATCTTCGGGAACTTCACGCTGTTCAGCGCGTTCGGCGTCGGGATCGTCTACATGTACTTCCAGATCCCGCTGATGATCCTCGTGATTGCACCTGCGATCGACGGGCTGCGTCGTGAGTGGCGGGAAGCGGCGTCGAACCTCGGCGCGAACTCATGGCAGTTCTGGCGCCACGTCGGCATGCCGGTGCTGCTGCCGCCGCTCCTCGGCGCGACGATCCTGCTCTTCGGCAACGCGTTCGCGGCGTATGCGACCGCCTACAGCCTCACCGCGGGCAGCGTCGGCGTCGTCCCGATCCAGATTGGATACCTCTACAGCGGCAACGTCCTCGATGACCCGCATCTCGCGCAGGCGCTCGCATTCGGGATGTTCGTCGTGCTGTTCGTGATGATGGCGATCTACGTCCCGCTGCAGCGACGGTCTGCGAGGTGGATGCGATGAGACGGCACATCTCGCCGTCCGCCGCGATCTGGCTGCTGCTCGCGGCGGCCTACTTCATCATCCCGCTGATCGCGACGCTCCTGTTCAGCCTGAACCAGCAGCAGACCGGCAAGTGCTGCTCGGTGCACGCGTACGGCACGATCCTCCACGACGGCGCGTTCTGGAGCAACTTGAAGACGTCGTTCCTGCTCGCGCTCGAGACGATCGCGATCGGGCTGGGGCTGTTCGTGCCGACGATCTACCTCGTGCACCTGAAGGTGCCGAAGCTCCGCGCTGTGCTCGCGTTCCTCGCGCTGATCCCGTTCGTCATTCCGCCGATCGTCATGGTGGTCGGGCTGTTGAGCTTCTACAAAGGCTCGCCGAGCTGGTTCTACGCGCAGCCGTGGGGCTTCCTCGCCACGGCGTACGTGATCCTCGCGTTCCCGTACATGTTCTTCTCACTCGACGCAGGCTTCCGCTCGATCGACATCCACACGCTGACCGAGGCGTCGCAGAGCCTCGGCGCGAGCTGGATCACCACGCTCGTCAAGGTGATCCTCCCGAACATTCGCGCGGCCTGCCTCGCGGCGTCGTTCCTCACCCTGGCGATCGTCATGGGCGAGTTCACGATCGCGAGCCTCGCGGCGTTCCACACGTTCCCGATCTACATCCAGTCGATCAACGAGTCGGAGGCGTACCCGGCGGCGGCGGTGACGCTCATGAGCTTCGGGATCACATGGGCGGCGATGCTCTCGCTGCTCGTCATCGGACGTAAACGAGGCGCCCGCGGCGCCGTGATCGCGGGGGTCCGCTAATGGCTTTCCTCGAGCTCCAGAACCTGCATCGCGACTTCGGCACGAACAAGGCGCTCGACGGCATCGAGATCGCGCTCGGCGAGGGCGAGTTCCTCTCGCTGCTCGGCCCGTCGGGCTGCGGGAAAACCACTGCGCTGCGCCTCGTCGCCGGCTTCGACAGGCCGGATGAAGGCCGCATCGTCGTCGACGGCCGCGACGTCACGCGCGTCTCGCCGAACAAGCGCGACATGGGGATGGTCTTCCAGGCGTACTCGCTCTTCCCGAACATGACCGCGCGGCAGAACGTCGCATTCGGGCTGCGCATCCGCGGGCAGAGGCGGGACGAGCGCGACAAGCGGGTGCTCGAGCTGCTCGACCTCGTCGGGCTGAGCCACGCGGTCGATCGCTATCCGCACCAGCTGTCCGGGGGCATGCAGCAGCGGGTCGCGCTCGCGCGCGCTCTGGCGATCCAGCCGCGCGTGCTGCTGCTCGACGAGCCGCTCTCGGCGCTCGACGCGAAGGTGCGCGTGCAGCTGCGCGAGGAGATCCGCCGGATTCAGCTCGAGCTCGGCATCACGACGCTGTACGTGACGCACGACCAGGAAGAGGCGCTGTCGGTCTCCGACCACGTCGCTGTCATGTACCGCGGGCGGATCGAGCAGATGGGTTCGCCGGCGGAGATGTACAGCGCGCCGGCGACGCCTTTCGTTGCCGAGTTCATCGGAACGATGAACCGGCTGGAAGGAACCGTCGTCGACGGCGGCGTCGAGCACGGGGGAAAGACGCTGCAGATCGAGGCTGCGCGCCAGCGGCCCCGCGGCGATCGCGTACTCGTGTTGATTCGCCCGGAGACGGTCGAGGTCGATCGCGCGAACGGCGCGAGTGCCTCGCCGAACACGCTCATCGGGGATGTCGTCACGCAGACGTTCCTCGGGCCGGTGACGCGGCTGAAGATCGTCGGCACCGGCGTCGACGTGATCGCCGACGTCCCGACGCAGAAGGCGCTCGGGCTGCCGGTCGGCACGCGCGTCACGGCCGCGCTGCCCGCCGAGGGTGTGCGCCTGCTCGATCTCAAGGAGGATCTGCCGCAAATAGCCGAAGAGCCCGCTCCGGCCGGTCCGTGAAGATTCCCGCCACGCCGAACTGCGCGAGCTCGCGCATCCGGCGCTCGCTGTTCACCGTGTAGACGAGCGGAACGAGGCCGGCCGCCTGTGCGGCGGCGATTCCGCGCTTCGTCACGCGCGCGTTCTTGAACCCGGCCGCCCACGCACCGCGCGCGCCGCGGATCGAGACGCCGACGCCGACATGCTGCACCGTGCGGAGCGCGGGGCGGAGCGCGCGCGCCTGCTCCAAAGGGCGGCGCTGGAAGCACACGAGCACATCGTCGGGCGCGAGCAGCGCGACCGTCCGCGGCACGACGTCGTAGCGGCGGTAGCGGTTCGGAGTCTTCAGCTCGACGTAGGCGGGGATACGCCCGTGCATCAGGTCGAGCGCCTCTTCGAGCGTCGGATACGTCCGGCGCGGGCGTGGGGCCTCGTGCGTGACCACGAGGATGCCGTTCGCGTCCGCGTGCACGTCGAACTCGATGGCGTCGGCGCCGAGCTCGATCGCGCGCTCGAACGCGGGGAGTGTGTTCTCCGACAGCTCGGCGCTTGCGCCGCGGTGCGCTATGACAAGCATCGCCGGATGAGGTCGGCGTCGATGCGCTCGACGAGCTCGTCCGCCTGCCGCAGTCGCTCCGGCTCGAGCGTCCCGACCTTTGCGATCACGTGCAGCCCGGCAGCTTTCGCGGACGCGATGCCTGCCTCGGTGTCCTCGAAGACGAGGGCGTCCCGCGTGCCGAGCGCGTCGAGGGCGGCGAGATAGCCTTCCGGATCCGGCTTGCCGTGCGCCACGTCGTCGGACGAGACGATCGCGTTGAAGCAGTCCGCGATCCCCGCGGCGTGGACAACCGGCTCGATCTCGGCGCGCGCGGCGCCGGAGCAGATTCCGAGCGGCACGCGCGCGGCGGCGTAGCGAACCGCCTCACGGACGTGCTCGTGGACCGTCGAGCCGTCTCCGGCGGCGGCGCGATAGCGGTCGATGCGCTTCTGGATCACCCCGTCGACGTCCGGGTGGCCGGCACCGAGCCAGGTGCGGACGATCTCGGGATCCGAGAGCCCTGCGAGCTCGTCGTAGTACTGCCGCTCGGTGAGCGGCCTCCCGTGCTCGGCGAAGAGCGTCCGGAAGATCTCGCACATCACCGGCTCGTCATCCGAGAGCGTGCCGTTGAAGTCGAAGACGATCGCGGTCGGCATCGGACGCGCATCGTAGTGTCCGCACATGCCGACATCGGCGCTCCTCCTTGCCCTCGGTGCCGCGCTCGTGCACGCGGTGTGGAACGTCCTGCTGGCGCGCGCCCGCGACCCGCGCGCCGCGACCGCGGTCGCGCTGCTCGTCGCAGAGGTCGTCTTCGCGATCCCGACCGTGTTCACCTGGAACGTCCACCGCGCGGCGTGGCCGTTCATCGTCGGCAGCGGCGCGCTCCAGCTCCTCTACTTCACGTTGCTGATCACGGCGTACCGGCTGGCGCCGCTGTCGGTCGTCTATCCCATCGCTCGCGGCGGCGCCCCCGTGCTCGTTCTGATCGTCGGCGTTGCGGCGCTCGGGCACGGCACGTCGGTCGGCCAGGTGCTCGGCGTGTGCCTCGTCGCTGCGGGGATCCTGCTCGTGCGAGGGGCGCGGCCGACCGTCGGCCGCGGCGTTGCGCTCGGGCTCGCGGTCGCGGGCGTGATCGCGACCTACACGCTTGTCGACAAGGTCGGCGTGACGCATGCCGGGGCCTTGCCGTATCTCGAGCTGTCGATGATCGTGCCGTCCCTCTGCTACGCGGCGATCTACTCGCCGTCGCGTCTGCGGGCTGAGGTGAACCTCTCGACGGTCGTCGCGGGCGTGGCCACGTTCGGCGCCTACTGCATGGTTCTACTCGCGCTGCAGCGGGCCTCGGCGGCATCGGTCGCGGCCGTCCGCGAGACGAGTGTCGTCGTCGGCGCGTTCCTCGCCTGGCGGTTCCTGAACGAGCCGGTCGGGTGGGGGAGGCTCGGCGGCGCAGCCCTCGTCGCGGGCGGGATCGCGCTGGTCTCCCTGGCGTAGGCATTGACACGTCTGCGTCGAAATGGGTCAATCGCTTCCTCAGCGACCAGGAGGGCAACCGATGACCGACCTGTCCCACGACGAGCACGATCTCGCGCGATTCGGCTACAAGCAGGAGCTGAAGCGCAGCCTCGGGGTGTTCAGCTCGTTCGCCGTCGCGTTCAGCTACATCTCACCGTCGACGGGCATCTTCGCCCTGTTCTTCCTCGGCCTGACGACGGTCGGCGGCGTCTTCATCTGGAGCTGGCCGATCGTTGCGGCCGGGCAGCTCGTCGTCGCGCTCGGGTTCGCTGAGCTTTCGAGTCACTACCCGGTGGCCGGCTCGGTCTTCCAGTGGACGAAGTACCTCGCCGGCAAGTCCTACTCGTGGTTCACCGGGTGGATCTACCTCTTCGCCGGGATCCTCACCGTCGCGTCGGTGTGCGCGACGCTGCCCGCGGCGCTGATTCCGGCCTTCAACAACATGGGCTGGAATCTCGCGAACGACCACTCGAACCAGCGGTGGATCGCGATCATCACGCTCGTGATCATCACCGTGATGAACATCTTCGGCGTCCGCCTGGTCTCGATCGTGAACAACACGGGCGTGCTCTTCGAGATCCTCGGCATGGTCATCTTCGCGTTCATCGTCGCGGCGTTCCATCACCACCAGAGCGCAGGCGTGATCTTCCACACGCACGGCACGTCGCTGACGACCGGGACGTTCCTGATCGCCATGTTCATGTCGCTCTACGTGATCTACGGGTTCGACACGGCGTCGACGCTGGCGGAGGAGACGAAGAGCCCGCGCACGGAGGCGCCGAAAGCGGTGATCGCATCGGTGATCGGCGCGTTCGTGATCGGCGCGGTCTTCCTCTACGCGATGCTGCTCGGGATCCCGGACATGGGGACCGCGATCAAGGAAGGCTGGGGGCCGGCGAACATCATCGACGCGAACTTCGGCAACGCGTTCTCGACGGTGTTCCTGCTCGTCGTCGCTGCCGCGATCTTCGTCTGCTGTCTCGCGATCGAGACGGCGACGATCCGCCTGTGCTTCGGGATGTCGCGCGACGACACGCTGCCCGGCTCGCGCTGGCTCCGGAAGGTGAATCCGGGCCTGCACACACCGGTGTTTGCGTGTGTCGCGATCGGGATCCTGTCAGGGATCCCGTTCATCCAGTTCGCAGGCGTCGCGATCATCGCGATCGCCGCGACGGGGATGATTTATCTGAGCTACCTGATCGGGAACCTTGCCCTGCTGCGTGCGCGTCTGCGGGGCTGGCCAAGATCGAAGGCGCCGTTCTCGCTCGGGCGGTGGGGGCTGCCGCTGAACATTCTCGCGCTCGTGTACGGAGGCGGGATGCTGCTGAACATCGCGTGGCCGCGAGCAGCGACGAACCCGCGCCCAGTCCCGGAGGCGCCCGCGCTCGACTTCAAGTGGCACTGGCTGAACACGAAGCCGGTGCTGTGGAGCACGCTCGGCGTGATCGTGATCGTCGGGGCTGTGTACTTCGCGCTCGTCCAGCGGACGAAGCCCGCGCACCTGCAGGCGCCCGAGGACGAGGTGCCCGACGCGCCTGCCGTGCCGACGGGCTGACGGTTCGAACGGCGGGGTCAGACCCTTCGGGGTCTGACCCCTGGTCGCGTGGTGCGAACGTCCACGTCTGGCCGCAGGCGCTGTTACGGAACCGTCACGGCTCCAAGAAGCCGTCACGGAGGCTGGCACCCGGACGTGTCCCGTGGTGCGAACGTCCACGTCTGGCGCCAGGCGCTGTTACGGAACCGTCACGGCTCCAAGAAGTCGTCACGGAGGCTGGCACCCGGACGTGTCCTCGAGGGCACGGCTCCCGAACCGAGGTGTCAGACCTCGCTGCTGGACTGCAAGGCTCGCTCGAGACTGGCGAGCGGCAACGAGCCGAGTGACAGCAGCCGGTCGTGGAACCCGCGGAGCGAGAAGCCGTCTCGCCGCTCGGCCCTGGTGCGCCAGCGCTCGACGCGCGAGAAGCCGATCGTGTACGCGAGTGCCTGGCCGGGCATCGCGATGTAGCGGTCGATGTCGCTCTCCGACCACGTGCGCGTCATGCCGACGTCGAGCATCGCGTCGATCGCGCGCTCCCTCGTCCACCCGAAGGCGTGCAGGCCGGTGTCGACGACGAGCCTGCACGCGCGCACGCAGCGCGACTCGAGCATGCCGAGCCGCTGGAAGCCGTCGTCGTACAGACCGAGCTCGTCGGCAAGGCGCTCCGCGTAGAGCGCCCAGCCCTCAGCCGACGCGGCGCCGGCGAGGAATCCGCCGAAGCGGCGCACCGGATGGAGGCCGTCCTGCTCGCGCTCGAGCGCGTGCTGCAGATGATGGCCCGGGTTGGCCTCATGGAACGCGGTGACGGCCGACTGGTACAGCGGGCGCTCCTCGAGGTTCGACGTGTTGATGAAGTAGACGCCCGGCCGGCCGCCGTCGGCGGACGACCCGATGTAGTACGCCGAGCCGGCGTCGAGCTCGCGATACGGCTCGACCGCTTGGACGATGCATTCCGCCTGCGGCATCCGGCCGACGACCTCGCGCGAGGCGTCCCAGCCGCGTTGAACGAGCTCCGTCGCGCGCGCGACCATCGCCTCCGGCGTCGCGGCCGCCCAGCGGTCGGTGCCGCGCAGCGATGCGATCGCATCCGCCGCGCTTGCGAATCCGAGCTCGCTCGCCGTGCGCCGCTGCTCCTCCACCGCCTCGGCAAGCCGGGCCTGCCCCTCCTCGAACACGTCGGCGGGATCGAGCTCGAGCGACGTGTGCTCGAGCATCGCCGCGCGGTAGAGCGCCTCGCCGCCGGGGACAGAATGGAGGCCGAGGGTTTCTGTTGCGTGCGGCCGGTAGGCGTGCAGCTCGTCGAGGTACATCGCGTGGGCCGGCCAGACGACCTCGCGCAGCACGTCGAGAACACGCTGCTTTGCGGCGTCGTCGCACTCCGAGACAGGCGTCATGCCTGGCGACGATGCAGGATCAAGCTCGAGCAGTCGTTCGAACTGACCGATCGCCCGGTCGACGATGAGCGCCGGCGACGTCTGCCTCGCCTCGATGCTCTCGCGCAGCACCTCCGCCCAGCCGGCGAAGTAGGCCGGCAGCGTCCGCAGGCGCGCCACATAACGCTCGAGCCCGTCGGCGTCGCCCACTCGCTGCAGCGACGCAATCGCCGGCAGGATCACCGCAGGAAGCTGGTTGTGCGCAGCTGCGCTCAGCCGGTTGAGATCGGCGCGCGCCAACCCGCGGCGTGCCGCGAACTCGACGAGGTCGACCGTGAGCCGTTCCTCCTCGGACAGTGTTGAGCCGTCAATGCCTGCGACCTCCACGAGCGTCTCGTCGTACACGCGTGCCGCGGCGGCTCGCCCAGCCGCACTCGTGTCCTCGAGCAGCCCGTCGTAGCGCTCATCGCCGATGTCCGTCCCCATCAGCGGGTCGAGCTCGAGGTAGCGCTCCCAGAACCGATCGGCGACCGCAGCGACCTTCACGTCAGTCCTCGCGTTGCACGTCGGCAAGCAGCTGCTCGAACTCCGGCCCGTCAAACTCGGCGACCGCGCGGTCGTACTTCTCCATTGCCCAGCCCCAGAAATCGAAGTCGATGTCGGAGATGCCGTCCTGGATCGAGCCCCAGAGCGTCCAGCCGTACTTCGACATCAAGCCCCAGACGCGGCAGCGCGCGACCTTGTTCGCGAGCTGCCGCCCGTAGTACTCCGCAACGAGCTGCTGGAGCTGCGCGAGCGACAGGTTCGACTCGCTCCAGACGTTCCCGAGCTCGAACGAGGGCTCGTTGTTACCGGAGTACTCGTAGTCGATCAGCCGCATCGTGCCGCCGACGTCGATGAAGTTCTCGGCGAGCAGGTCGTTGTTGCACGGCACGGTCGGCTCGCGCCGCACGCGCATCGCGGCCTCGAGCGCGCGCACCTGCGGCTCGAACTCGAGATACCGCTCGGGCAGCCGGAAGCCTCGCTCCTGGACCACGCCGATGTATCCCCGCTGGATCTCGAACATGTCGAAGTCGTGGAGAAACCGCGGGCCGGAATGCAAGGCGAGACACGAGCGAGCAACAGCGGGAAGCCGGTCGCCGCGCCGCAGCTTCTCGGAGTCCATCACCTCGCCGTCGAGGAACTCCAGGACGAGCGCGTCGTGCTCCGGCACGTACGCGACGAACGGCGCACCCACTCCGGCCTCGGCCGCGCAGCGCGTGTTGTGCGCCTCGTTCTCCCGGTCGATCGCGAGCAGGCCTGTGTCCTTGCCGGAGATGCGGACGACGAAGCACCCGGCGGGCGACGTGACCTTGTAGTTCACGTTCGTGAGCCCGCCCGCGAGCGGCTCGACCGACGTCGCGCCGTCGAGCTGCGCCACCGCCGCGATGACGTCCTCGATCACAGGCCGATCCTAATTTGGACTAGACCGAATGTGAAATACTCGCGCCCGTGATCCCGGAGCGCGCGCGTGCGGTCGTCATCGGCGGCGGCGTCGTCGGCTGCTCCGTGCTCTACCACCTCGCGAAGCAGGGCTGGACGGACTCGCTCCTCGTCGAGCAGTACCAGCTGACGCACGGCTCGACGTGGCACAGCGCCGGGCTCGTCGGGCAGCTGCGGAGCTCGATCTCCCTGACGCGGATGATGCAGTACTCGGTCGGCCTGTACGCCGAGCTCAAGGAGCTGACCGGCAACGACCCGGGCTGGCACCAGCTCGGCGGCCTCCGTCTCGCGAGCTCCGAGCCGCGTCACGAGGAGCTGCGCCGCCAGGCCTCGTGGGCGAAGACGTTCGGCCTCCCGATGGAGATCGTGAGCGCGCGAGAGGCGCAGGCACTCTTCCCGCCGATGTCGACCGACGGCGTCGTCGCCGCAGCGTTCATCCCCGACGACGGCTACCTCGACCCGAGCCAGCTGACGTTCTCGCTCGCCGACGCCGCGCGCAAGCTCGGCGCGCAGCTCGAGATGCGCACGGCCGTGACAGGCATCGAGACGCGTGACAACCGCGTCACCGCGGTCGAGACCGACAAGGGCCGCGTCGAGTGTGAGGTCGTCGTGAACGCCGCCGGCATGTACGCGCCGCAGATCGCGCGGCTCGCCGGCGTCGTCGTGCCGATCATCCCGTACGGCCACCAGTACCTGATCACCGAGCCGTTCGACCCGCCGCTCGAGCCGCTCCCGACGCTGCGCGACCCTGACAACCTCATCTACTTCCGCACGGAGGTCGGCGGGCTCGTGATGGGCGGATACGAGCGCAAGCCCGCGCCGTGGGCGCTCGACGGTATCCCGCCCGCGTTCGAGGCAAAGCTGCTCCCCGAGGAATGGGATCGCATGGAGGAGCTGTTCTCGAACGCGATCACGCGCGTCCCCGCGATGGAGAACGCCGAGGTGAAGAAGTTCTTCAACGGGCCGGAGGCGTTCACGCCGGACGCGGACTTCCTGCTCGGCGAGACGGACGTGCGCGGCTTCTGGCTCGCGGCGGGCGGCTGCGCTCATGGGCTCGCGGGAGCAGGCGGAATCGGCAAGGTGATGGGGGAGTGGATCGTCGACGGCCGCCCCGAGTGGGACGTGTGGCCGCTCGACCATCGCCGCTTCGGGCGCCAGTACCGCAGTCAGGCGTACACGCTCGCGCGGTCGTACGAGGCGCTGTCGCAGTACTACGACATCAAGTACCCGGGGGAGGAGAAGCAGGCGGGCAGGCCGCTGCGTGTGTCGCCGGTCTACAGGCGCCACCAGGAGCTCGGCGCGTCTTTCGGTGAGAAGGGCGGCTGGGAGCGCGTCAACTGGTACGAGTCGAACGCTGCGGGCGGCGACGAGTCGCTGCGCCCGCGCGGCTGGGCCGGCGAGAACTGGTCGCCCGCGATCGAGGCGGAAGCGCGCGCAGCGCGCGAAGGGATCGCGCTGTTCGATCAGTCGTCGTTCTCGAAGCTCGAGGTGCTGGGCCCGGGCGCTCTCGTCTTCCTCGAGCGCATGTGCGCGAACCGCATCGACCGACCGGTCGGAACGATTGTCTACACGCAGCTGCTGAACGCACGGGGTGGCATCGAGGCCGACTTGTCCGTGACGCGCCGCGCCGACGACCGGTTCATGCTCGTCACCGGCACCGCGTTCGGCACGCACGACCGCGCGTGGCTCGACTTGCACGCGCCCGACGACGTGTGGGTGAACGACGTCACGTCGTCGTACGCCTGCCTGTGCCTCTGGGGGCCGAAGGTGCGGGAGGTACTCGACCTCGACTTCCCGTACATGCAGTCGCGCGAGGTCACGGTGGGCGACGTCCCGGTGATCGCGTCACGCGTCACGTACGTCGGGGAGCTCGGCTGGGAGCTCTACTGCCCGGCGGAGTACGGGATGAAGCTGTGGGACACGCTGCACGTCGACGGCGTGACCCCCGGCGGCTACCGCGCGATCGATGCACTGCGCCTCGAGAAGGGCTACCGCGCCTGGGCGAGCGATCTCAACGCGGAGACGACGCCGTACGAAGCGGGCCTCGGCTTTGCCGTGAAGCGGGACAAGGGCGAGTTCATCGGCCGTAACGCGCTCGACCTGGAGCCGGCGTTGCGGCTCGTGTGCCTGACGCTCGACGATCCGCGGTCGATAGCGCTCGGGTCGGAGCCCGTGCGAACAGAGGGCGGGGAGATCGTCGGACGCGTGACGAGCGGCGGCTACGGCTACGCGATCGGAGCAAGCATCGCGTTCGCGTACGTGCCTGTCGAGCATGCTGAGGTCGGAACACGCTTGGCGGTCGACATCTTCGGCGAGTGGATCGACGGCGAGGTGCGCGCCGAGCCGCTGTACGACCCGAAGGGGGAACGCGTACGCGCATGAAGTACGCGGCGATTATCGCGGAGATCGAGCAGGCGATCGCCGACGGGCGGCTCGCGCCGGGCGATCGGTTGCCTGCGGAGCGTGCCCTGGCGGAGGAGCACGGCGTCTCGCGGATGACGGTGCGCCAAGCACTGCAGTTGCTCGAGTCGCGTGGCTTGCTGCGTCGCGCCATCGGGCGGAACGGCGGCTCGTTTGTCGCGCGCCCGAAGGTCGAGCGCGATCTCGGAACGTTCTCGGGGCTCTCGGAGCAGCTCGCGCGCCAAGGCGTCGCTGCAGGCGCGCGAGTGCTGTCCGCGCACGAGGTCGACGGTGCGATCGAGATCGCACGTGTCCGGTTGGCCGACGGTGAGCCGTTCGCGCTCGAACGCTCCACGTTCCCGGAGCGGTTCCACTGGCTGCTCGAGCGCGATCTGACCGGCTCGCTGTACGAGCTGCTCGGCGACGATGCCCCCGTTCGCGCGGTCGAGCGCATCGAGCCGATCGCGGCGGACGCGGACGAGGCTGCGGCGCTCGAGCTGCGCGTCGGCGCCCCGCTCCTGCTCGTCGACCGCATCGCGTACAACGCGGACGGCGACGTGGTGGAGACGGCGCGCGACGTCTTCCGCGGCGATCGCACGCGCATCGTCGCGTGGACATCGGAGCTCGTCAAAGCGTGACACCGGGCGTAGGCTTGACGGAGCCCGGCAAGGAGCGGAGGCGCCGGCGTGACGGCGCCGGAGCGAAAATCGTCGTGATCGGCGGCGGCATCGCCGGCGTCAGCTGCGTGTATCACCTTGCCAAAGCAGGCCTCGACGTGACGCTGCTCGAGAAGGGCGAGTTGACGAGCGGCTCAACGCACCACGCCGCCGGGCTCGTCACCCAGTTCAACCCGTCGCCGACGATGATGCGCTTCCGCCGTTACAGTGTCGAGCTCTACAAGGAGCTCGGCATCTTCGAGACGGTCGGCTCGCTGCGCATCGCGTCGAGCCCCGAGAGCTGGCTCGAGCTTCGCCGCGGGGTCAGTCGCGCCCACGGCATCGGCCTCGACGCCGAGCTCGTGGGGCCGGAGGAAGTGCGGCGCCTGATGCCGGCTGCATCGCCGGAGTCCCTGTACGGCGCGGTCTGGATGCCCGGTGACGGCTATGTCGACCCGCACATCGCGACGTATGCGGTCGCGAACGCGGCACGCGAGCTCGGCGCCGACATCCACATCCACACACGCGTCACGGGCATCGACGTGCGCGACGGCGCCGTCGTCGCGGTCGAGACCGAGCAGGGTCGCGTCGAGACCGACACCGTCGTGAACGCGGCCGGCATGTGGGCGCCGCGGGTCGCGGAAATGGTCGGTGCGTTCGTCTGCTCGATCCCGGTCGACCATCAGCACATCGCGCTGCACGCGGTCGAGGGCCACGTGCTGTCGCGCGAGACGCCATGCTTCCGCGACACGGACAACCTCGTGTACGGGAAAGCGGAGAGCGGCGGTGTGATGTTCGGCGGCTACGAGCCGAACCCGGCGTCGCGCTGGGAGGACGGCGTGCCGTGGGAGCACGGGTCGACGATGCTTCCGCCCGACCACGAGCGCTTCAAGCAGTTGATGGACGGCGCAGTGCGGCGCTTCCCGTTCCTCGACGAGGCGGGAGTGACCGCGCTCGTCTGCCATCCCGACGCGATGACGCCCGACGGCAACCCGCTGCTCGGCGAGTACCCGGGCGTCCGCGGCTTCTGGCTTGCGGCCGGGCTCTCGCTGAACGGCTTCGGCGGCGCCGGTGGGCTCGGCAAGGCGCTCGCGGAGCTCGTCACGACAGGTGAGGCCGAGGTGGACGTGCAGCCGTACCGGCCGTGGCGCTTCGGCGGCCCGTACCGCGACACGGACTTCGCGGCCGCCGGCGCGCGCGAGGTCTACAAGTACTACTACCGGCTGAGGTACCCGCTGGACGTGTCCGAGGCGGGCAGGCCGAAGCGGCTGAGCCCGGTGCACCAGCGCCTCGAGGCGCTCGGCGCCGTGTTCGGGACGAAGAACGGGTGGGAGCGTGCGGAGTACTTCCGTCCGGGCGAGCCGCCGCGGCGGGCGGGGGAGGAGCAGCGTTCCGTCGGCTGGGCGCGGCCGCCCTGGTACGACCGGGTCGCCGTCGAGCACGCGGCGATCCGCGAGCGGCTCGGGATCATCGACATGACGTCGTTCGGGAAGCTCGAGACGTCCGACCTCGATGTCCTCGAGCGCGTGTGCGACGCGCGGATCGACAAGCCCGTCGGCTCGGTCGTCTACACGCAGCTGCTCGACGAGCGCGGCCACATCGTCGGCGACGTCACCGTCACACGGCTCGCTGATGATCGTTTCCGCGTCGTCACGGGCGCCGGCGCGGTCGACAGCGACCGCGGCTTCCTCGAGCTGAACGGGGCGGCGGTGGCGGACGTCACGGACGACTACGCGGTGATCGGCATCTGGGGGCCGCAGGCACGAGCAGCGCTGGCAGCGATCACGGAGGAGGATGTCTCGAACGAGGCGTTCCCGTTCCGAACAGCGAAGGAGCTCGAGTTCGGCCTCGCGCAGCGGATCACGTACGTCGGCGAGCTCGGGTACGAGCTCTACGTGCCGCGCGACGGCGCAATCGCGGTCTGGGATGCATTGTTCAAGTCGGACCCTGTGCCCGTCGGCTACCAGGCGCTCGACTCGCTGCGAATCGAGAAGGGCTACCGCTACTTCGGCACCGACATGACGGCGTCCGACACGCCGTTCGACTCGGGCGTCGGCTTCTGCGTCGCGAAGGGGAAGTTCCCGCAGCTCGACCGGAATCCGGCCACGCGGTTGCGCACGCTCATCGTCGGCGGCGAGGACTACCTGACGGTCTACGGCGGCGAGGCCGTGCACTCGGGCGGCGAGGTGGTCGGGCGCGTGCGAAGTGCGACGTACGGATTCACCGTGGGGAAGAACATCGCCCTTGCGAAGCTCCCATCCGAGCTGCCGGAGGGCACCGAGCTGCAGGTCGACGTGATGGGCGACCTCGTGCGCGCCGTCGTGTCGCCCGATGCGCTCTACGACCCGGAGAATGCGCTAGTCAAGAGCTAGCCGCGCACCGAACGTGACGAGCACGGCGCCGGTCACCGCGTCGAGCGCGCGGCGCACACGCGATCGCCGCAGGATGTCGCCGAGCCGGGCGACGGCGAGCGCATAGCCGCTCAGCCAGAGCAGCGTCGTCACGCAGAAGAGCAGCCCGAGCGACGCGAGCTGCAGGAACGACGCATCGTGCGGCGCGAACTGCGGCAGGAGGCTCGTGAAGAAGAGCGCCATTTTCGGATTGCCGAGATTGCTCACCAGTCCCCGCCGGTAGGCCGTCCGTGGAGCCAGCCGCACGGACGCGACCTGGGACTGACGCACGCCGCGCACGGCGTCGACGAGCGAATGAATCCCGAGCGACACGAGGTACAGCGCGCCGACGATCTTGAGCGCGAGGAACGCCGGCTCGGACGCGAGGAGCAATGCCGAGAGACCGAGACTCGTCAGAAGCGTCCACGCACACTGCCCGGTCGACACGCCCACGGCGGTCAGGACGCCGCTCCGCCGTCCGCCGGAGAGCGTGTTCCGGATCGTGAGCGCGGTGTCCTGCCCCGGCGTGACGATCACGACGATCGCGACGCCGAAGAATGCTGCGAGGTGCGCCATCGCGTCATCTTCGCAGCAAACCGGGGCTGTTACGTCACGACCATTGCGGGGCTCGCGAAGGCGACCTCCGGCGACTTCAGGCGCACCTTGGTGCCGGCGGCGACGTTCACCGAGATGCGGAACGTCCCCGCTGCGCCCGTGCGCTTCGTGCCGCCGACGTTCACCCAGTGCCCGCCGCTCCAGCGCTGAATGACGTACGAACGCGCGCCCGAGCCGGGTCGCACCTGGCCCCACAGCAGGGTGCGCGTCCCACTGCGCGACATCTGCGCGAGCGGCAACGCGAACGCCGCGCGCGCTGGCTTCGCCTTGCCCGCCTTCGTGTACAGGCCGCTCTGCCAGCCGCCGATCGACGGCTCGTCCTGCACGAGGAACTGGATCAGCACGGTCGCACCGGGCTGCTCCCACACGCGCAGCGCGGCCTGGCCGATGTACTGGGCCTGCTTCGCGTACGAGACGCCGAGCACGCGGTCGGGCGGATCCGTCTGGTAGCCGTACTCCGTCAGCCAGAGCTGCTTGCTCGCGCCGAACAGCTCAGTGACGAGCGCGCGGATCTGCGGCAGCCGCGACATGTTGAGCGTCTTGCAAAACGAACACGGATCACGGAACGGCGTCTCGACCTTCGTCCCCGGATAGGGATTCGCTGCGTAGGCGTCGAGATGCGCGTGCGCCGCGCGCATGCCCTCCGCAAATGTTGTCGGCGACATGCCGCTCGCGGTCCGCCGCGGCGACGTGACGCCGCCCGCAACCATGTTCGCGCGGTTCGCGCGATGCAGCGACGCGTACGCCGGGTTCAGGAGGTTCTTCACGTACATCGACGGCGACACCGGCACCGAGAAGACGCGCGTGTTCGGCTCGTTCCAGACCGTCCACATGCGCACCCACGGATAGTGCTTTGCCGCCGCGTACGCGAACGCGCCGAAGGCCGTCGTCGTCGGCAGCGCGTTCGGCGCCTTGCCGCCGTTCGCCCACTTCGGTGAGCCCCAGAGCGTGATCAGAGGAGTGATGTGACGCGCGTGGAGCCCGTCCATCACCGGGTCGAATGCCGACCAGTCGTACGCCTCGTCGTTCGGATCCGTCCCAGACGACGGCTTCTGCTTGGCGATCTCGCTCCACACGAGCGTGAAGCGCACGGTCTTCACTCCGAGCGAGTCGAGCCTGTCGAGGCGGGAGTCGAGGGTGCCCGGACCCCACCGGAGCCACGCGTCGTCCTGAATCCCGAACCGGGCCGATGAGCTCGCGGCGGCTTGCCCCGCGAACAGGAACATTGCTGTCGCGGCGAGCGCCGCTGTCATCAAAAGTCGTCTCATGCACGCCACCGTAGAAAGGACGGTGTAACGACCGTGTAAGACTCGCCAGGTGATTCTCTCGATCGACCAAGGAACGACCGGGACGACGTGCCTACTCGTCGACGACGCGCTCGAGATCCGCGGCCGAGGCTACGCAGAACTACTACAGCACTTCCCGAAACCTGGTTGGGTCGAGCACGATCCGCGCGAAATCTGGCAAAGCGTGCTCGAGGCTGCGCACCAGGCGCTCGTTGAGACGCCGACGGCGATTGCGATCACGAATCAGCGCGAGACGACGATCGTGTGGGACCGCCGCACCGGCGAGCCGGTGCACAACGCGATCGTCTGGCAGGACCGGCGAACGTCCGAGCGGTGTGCGGAGCTGCCGCGCGACCTGATCCGTGCGCGCACGGGGCTCGTGCCCGATCCCTACTTCTCGGCGACGAAGCTCGAGTGGCTGCTGCGCGATCGCGATGTGGAGCACCTCGCGTTCGGCACGGTCGACTCGTGGCTGATCTGGCAGCTCACCGGTGGCCACGTGCACGCGACCGACGAGACGAACGCGTCGCGGACATTGCTCTGCTCGCTCGACACCCTCGACTGGGACGATGAGCTCCTCGAGCTGTTCGGTGTCCCGCGTGTGGTACTGCCGGAGATCCGGCCCTCGGGCGCCTCGTTCGGTGAAGGGGAGCTGCTCGGGCACACACTGCCGATCCGCGGCGTGGCGGGCGACCAGCAGGCCGCGCTCTTTGCCGCGGGCGGTGCGAAGGCGACGTACGGCACCGGCTCGTTCATCCTCGTCGAGACCGACGAGCCGGCGGGCGACGGCGTTCTGCGCACGGCCGCCGCCCGCCTCGACGGCGAGCCGCCGAAGCGCGCGCTCGAGGGAGCCGTGTTCGTCACCGGCGCGGCGATCCAGTGGCTGCGCGACGGGCTCGGACTGCTCGAGGACGCGGGGGAGAGCGAGACGCTCGCTGCTTCGCTCGAGGACAACGGGGGCGTCTACTTCGTCCCGGCACTTGCCGGGCTCGGATCGCCGCACTGGCGCGCAGACGTACGCGGTGCTGTGACAGGGCTCACACGTGGGACGACGCGTGCGCATCTCGTGCGCGCGGCGCTCGAAGCGGCGGCGTACCAGACGGCGGATGTGCTCGAGGAGATGCCGGCGCTCACACAGCTGCGCGCAGACGGCGGCATGACGCGCAACCGCTGGCTGATGCAGTTTCAGGCCGACGTGCTCGGCATCCCGGTCGAGACGGCGCGCGAGACGGAGCAGACCGCGCTCGGCGCCGCACTGCTCGCGCTCGGCGAGCGTAGACCGTCTCCTCGAGGCGAGCGGTTCGAGCCGCGGCGCACGGTCGACCGCTCAGGCTGGCGCGACGCGCTGCGCCGAGCTCTCACGTAGCTCGCACGGCGTTCGCAGAGAGTTCACAGCGGCGGCGACGACGGTTGGAGCAACCCAACCGAAAGGAGCACGTCATGCAGGTTCCGAAGTCACTTGCAGTTGCGGCGATGGTCATCGGCATCGCCGGCGGGAGCTACGGCATCGCGAGCGCGGCCAACGGCGACTCGAGCTCGACCGCCACGACGACGACCACGACGCCGTCACAAACCGCGCCGCCAAGCTCGGGCCAACCGTTCGGCCGCCAGCGCTCCGACGAGACGGCGCTGACCGATGATGCGCTCGCGAAGGTCACCGCCGCCGCGAAGTCGAAGGTGCCGGGCGGCACCGTCGTCCGGGTCGAGACCGACGCCGACGGTCACGCGACCTACGAGGCGCACATGCTCGACGCGAGCGGCAACCCGATCACGGTCTACGTAAACAGCTCGTACGAGGTCGTCGGTACCGGGACGCCGTTCTAAGAAACAGCGGGGTCAGGCCCCTTTCGGGGCCTGACACCCAGAAGCGCCTATTCGGAGGGGATCTCGTTGTAGACCATCCCGAGATCCATGCCCTGTCGTTTTCGGACGATCCTCGATCCGACGTAGATGAGGAGAGCCACCGCGTAGAGGCAGCCCATGTAGAGGAGCGAGTCGTGGTTGTTCGACCCGTACACACCGTCCTGCAGCCACTTGTAGATGCAGAACCCGAGGTACGCGAGGAACAGGATCGCGGCCGCCGTGATCAGCGGGAGCCCGGCGACCTTGTACTTTGCGATCGGCGACGCGTTGTAAATCTCCGGCTTGCGGTACGGCAGTAGTCCCGCTGCAACGGTCGAGCCGACGAACGTCACCGCGATCACAAGTGTTGCATCGAGCGTCCAGCTCGTGAACTTCGAGTTGTACGCGTAGAAGTACGCGATCACGAGCGAAGGCCCGAGCATGATCAGGATCGCGAAGTACGGCGTGCCGCGCCGGTCAACGCGTGCCGCCCACTCCGGGAGGATCCGGTCGAACGCCGTCGCGAAGATCACCCGCGACGCCGTCAGGAACACCGTTCCGACCCAACCGAAGAACCACAGTGACATCAGCAGGATCACGATGAACTGAAGCCACGGACTGACGAAGAACGTAGCGAGCGTCACCGGATACGGCCAGACGCCGCCCATCTGATCCTTCCCCGCCCACCAGGCGTTGTTGGCCGAGTTGTAGAAGTTCCATCCCATCGTGTGGGCGATCAGGAGCAGGAAGATGATCGCGAGGATCGTCGTGAAGACGAGCGCACCCGCCATCGCGTAGATGTTTTTCCGGAAGTCCGACGCACCGCGGACTTCGCCGTACAGCGTCGCGCCCCAGTTCGACCACAAGTTGAAGAAGGCGATCATCGGGACAAGGAGGATCGTCGAGCCGAATGCGAGACCGCCGAGCGAGCTCGCACCTGAATACGTCCCGTCCTTGATCGTGGCGCTGTACGCGTCGGTCGACGTCGAGCCGTACGTCGAGTGTGCGTAGTGGTTGAACGCCGAGTGGAAGTCGCTCTTCGAGTGGAAGATCAGCAGTCCGAAAATGATCAGCAGGCCTGCCATGCCCGAGTAGAAGCAGATCTTCTGCAGCTTCGCGTAGCCACGCATCCCGAGCGAGATGAAGATCGCCGCGAGCACGGCCGTGATGACCGACGCCCAGAAGACGCCCTTCGCCTCACCCCAGAAGCTCACGAAGCCGTCCCAGCCGAGAACGGCGCCGAGCGGCTGGAAGAACTCCTTGATCAGGATGTTGGCATAGATCGGTACCCAGTGCCAGTTGATGAACCACCAACCGCAGACGGCTAGGACGAACCCGATCCCACCTCCGATAACGCGACTCACCCAGACGTAGTCGCCCCCCGCGCGCGGCATGACGGCGATGAGTGCTGCATAGACGATTGTCTGGAAGCAGAGATACGCGCCCGAGAGGATGATCGCGAGCAACAGGCTTCCCTTCGGGATGAACGGGCCATCCGCGAAGATGTAGAGCCCCAGCGTGATCAGGTTGATCGAGAACGTCGCGTAGATGAACGCGTCGTGCACCGACCAGCCGCGAACGAGTCCGGTCGCCTTCCGGACGAAGAGTGAGCGCTCCTCGTAGGGAGCGTCACCCGCCATGGTCGCCATGCAGTGTCCCTCCTATCCGCTGGTGAGCAGGAACCGCTTGACCTTCTTCTTGCCTTCCAGATCGACAACCGCGCCGAGCAGGTCGCCCTGCTCGTAGGAGCTGCCGGGATTAATGCAGAGCGTTCGGCCGATGCGGGTGTTGCCGCGGGCCTCGTGAATGTGTCCATGCAGTGACAGCGTCGGCTGGTTCTCCTCGATCGCCTCACGCACGGCGGTCGAGCCGACGGGCTTCACCGCGCGCCCGGCGTCCTTCAGCATCATGTCGGCGGTGAGCTCCGGCGCGTCGTCGAGGCCGGAGTGGTACGGCGGGCAGTGGAAGCTGAAGATCGTCCGTTCGGGCGGCGCGGTGACCTGCGCGATCACGTCGTCGAGCCGCTTCTTCAGGTCGGGCTCGTCCTCTTCCCGGTAGGTGTCCCACGGCGTGCGGTTCGCCCAGCCGGTGGACGCCATCTGGAAGCCGTCGATATCGACGACCCGGCCCTCGCCGCACTCGACGTGCTTCGCCTGCTTGATGATCTCGTCGACCTCGAACTGGTCGTCGTTCCCGGGGCAGCAGAAGGCGCGCATGCCGGTGCCGGCGAGCCGCTCGTCCGCCATGTCCATCCACTTCTTGACGGTGCCGAGCATCTTCTCGTGGAAGAGCGCGTGCCAGAGGGACTCGTTCTCGTGGAGCTCGCGGAGCTTGTCCGGGTCGGTGCGGAACGGGTAGTAGCCGCGCCGGATGACCGCGTCCTCGAAGGCGGCCACGTGCTCCTCGCCGACGAGCTCGCTCCGGTTCTCGAGGAGGGTCGCGTGCCAGCGGTCGCCGCCGTCGTAGATGACGGGGACGAGCGCCTTCCCGGTCATGTCGCCACCGAGCACGAGGACGTCGGCGCTGTAGTGCTGGCCGGCGTTCAGAAACTTCCGCCAGCAGGTCTCCGAGCCGTGGATATCGGTCGCGAAGTAGAGACGCATCGCGTGCAATTCAACAACTCCGCGGAGTGCGGAGCAAATGGTCTAGACCCCCCCGACCTCCTCGGGCAGCTCGTACCAGCGCTTTCGCTCGCCGATCTTGTCGCGAAGCTTCCAGGCCCGCGACTTCGGCGCGTCCTCGATCCGTTTCTGGAGCTCGTCCAGGCGGGTCTGGACGAGGGCACCGTCGACGTCGTAGTTGCCGAGATGCTGTGCGACCGAGGCGAGGTTCCGCGTGATCGTCCGCCAGAGGCCCCAGTCGTTCGCGGTCAGCTCTGCGACCCGCGCGCCGTTCACCTCGCTGTCGTCGTCGGACACACCCTTCGCGCTCAGCAGCGCGACCGCATCCCGCACGTCCTTCTCGTTCAGCTCGATGATCTGCAGCTTCGTCAGCAGCAGCTCGGCCAGCGGCACGGTGTGCGGCTCGAGGTCGAGCCGCCGCTCGAGCGGGATCTCGTGGCACATGCGGAACGATCCGACGAAGACGTCGACCTGCCGCGCATGCGGGTCGTCGAAGAAGAGCAGCCGCTCCTTCGCGTTCATCGCGTTGAACCCGACGTGCGGGTCGTAGCCGAGGTCGCGCAGCAGCGTCTGCGTCGGGCCGGAGCCCTTCTTGGAAGTCGCGAAGTCGAGATCCTTGTACTCGCGCGGCAGCGTTTCGGTGTGAAGCCGGACTGCCACGCCGCCGAGCAGTCGCAGCGGGACGCCTCGCTCGCGCGCCGCCTCGAGGATCCGCCGCCCTTCGTCGACGACGTCGCCGAGGATCTCAGAAGAGACCGACAGTGCGTCCCTCGTCGTCGATGTCGACGTTCACAGCCGCCGGGTTCGCGCCGTAACCAGGCATCGTCTGCATGTCGCCGCAGAGTGCCACGATCCAGCCCGCGCCCGTGTAGGCGCGCAGGTCGCGGATCGTCACCGTGAAGCCGGTCGGCGCGTTCGTCAGCGACGCGTCGTGTGAGAGGGAGAGATGCGTCTTCGCCATGCAGATCGGGAGCTTGTCGAGCCCGGTCTCGTTGAACTGGGCGATCTTGTCACGGGCCGTCTTCAACAGGAAGATGCCGTCCGCGCCGTAGACGCGCTTCGCGATCGCCTCGATCTTGCTCTCGATCGGCGCCTCGAGCGGATAGACGAAGTCGAACGTCGACGGCTCGTCGGCGGCCGCGACGACAGCCTCGGCCAACGCCGACGCGCCGGCGCCGCCCTGCTCGAATGCGTCATTGACCTCGGCCGCGTATGCGCCTTGCTCAACCGCGAGCTTCCGTACGAGCTCGACCTCCTCGATCGTGTCGCCCGGGAAGCGGTTGATCGCGACGACCGGGTTCACGCCGAACTCGCGGACGATGCCGATATGGCGCGCGAGGTTCGCCGACCCGGCCTCGATCGCGTCCAGCCCGCCGTCCGGCTCGCCGCCGTGGTGCTTCAACGCCTTGACCGTCGCGACGAGCACGACCGCGTTCGGCCGCAGGTTGCCCGCGCGGCAGACGATGTCGAAGAACTTCTCCATGCCCATGTCGCTGCCGAAGCCGGACTCCGTGACGACGTAGTCGCCGAGCTTCAGCGCGACACGGTCCGCGACGAGCGAGTTGTTGCCGTGGGCGATGTTCGCGAACGGCCCGCAGTGGATGAGCGCCGGCTGGCCCTCGAGCGTCTGCACGAGGTTCGGCTTGATCGAGTCTTTGAGCAGCACCGTCATCGCGCCGGCGGCACGCAACTGCTCGGCCGTGACGGGCTCGCCCTCGAACGTCCGCGCGACGGTGATCGCGCCGAGCCGATGCCGCAGGTCCTGCAGGTCGGACGCGACGGCGACGATCGCCATCACCTCGCTTGCGGCCGTGATGTCGAAGCCGGTCTGCCGCGTGTACCCGTTCGCACGTCCGCCGAGCCCGATCACCATGTCGCGGAGCGCGCGGTCGTTGATGTCCATGCAGCGCCGCCACGAGATCGAGAGCCCGTCGATCCCGAGCTTGTTGCCGTGGAGGATGTGCGACTCGAGCATCGCCGCAAGCAGGTTGTTCGCTGCGCCGATCGCGTGGATGTCGCCCGTGAAGTGGAGGTTCAGGTCCTCCATCGGGACGACCTGCGCGTAGCCGCCGCCGGCGGCGCCGCCCTTGATCCCGAAGACGGGGCCGAGCGACGCCTCCCGCAGGCACAGGACCGGCTGCTTGCCGATGTGGCCGAGCCCTTGCGTGAGCGAGACGGACGTCGTCGTCTTGCCCTCGCCGGCCTTCGTCGGCGTGATTGCCGTGACGTCGATCAGCTTCGCGTCGTCGCGAGCGGCGAGACGGTCGAGCACGCCGAGGTCGATCTTGGCCTTGTAGCGGCCGTACGGCTCGATCTCATCCGCCAGGAGGCCGGCGGCCTCGGCGATCTCGGTGATGGGGCGGAGCTGCGCGTCCTGCGCAATCTCCAGGGACGACGGCATCTGGGTGGCCACCTCAGCGCTCCTGATCGACAACGAGAATATGGTAAATATATCTGTGTGCAGTCCCTCGCGGACAAGGCCTATCACGAGATCCGCGACCTGATCGTCTCACTCGAGCTGGCGCCGGGGGCCGTGATCGACGAACGCGACCTGATCGAGCGGCTCGGCATCGGCCGCACCCCCGTGCGGGAGGCACTCCGGAGACTGGCGCACGAACGGCTCGTCGAGGTCTATCCGCGGCGTGGGATGTTCGTGACGGGCGTCGACGTCCGCCAACTCGCGCGGCTGTCGGAGGTGCGCGCCGTGCTCGAGCCGGAAGCGGCGCGCCTCGCGGCGGAGCGCGCAACGGACGACGACCGTGCCCGGCTCGACGCGCTGCTGACGGAGCTCGACGCCGGCACCAAGGAGTTGATGCAGCTGGACGAGCGCATCCATAGGGCCGTCTACCGGGCGGCGCGCAACGACTTGCTCGAGGCGACGCTCGAGCAGTACTACGCGCTGGCACTCCGGATCTGGATGCTCGCGCTCGAACGCACGCAGGATCTCGAGGAGGCGGTCGAGGCGCACCGCGACCTGCTCGAGGCGATTCGCGACGGAGACGGGGTGCGCGCCGCGCAGACGATGCGCGACCACGTCGAGAACTTCGAGCAGGCGATGCATCGCGTGCTCCTGACCGTGTGAGGGCTCATGGCGGACGTTCCTGAGCGGGCGAAGTGCGTCGTCATCGGCGGCGGCATCGTCGGCAACTCGTTGACCGGCTGGCTCGCAGAGCTCGGCTGGACCGATCTCGTGCAGCTCGACAAGGGCCCCTTCCCGAACCCGGGCGGCTCGACCGGGCACGCATCGAACTTCATCTTCCCGGTCGACCACTCGAAGGAGATGACGCAGCTCACGTTCGACTCGATGAGGCAGTACCGCGAGGCGGGCACGCTTCACGAGTGCGGCGGCGTCGAGGTTGCGCGCACCGAGGAGCGCATGGAGGAGCTGCGTCGCCGGATGGCGTCCGCGAAGTCGTGGGGCGTGGAAGGTTGCCGGCTCGTGACGCCGGCCGAGATCAAGGAGCTCGTCCCGTTCATCAACGAGGAGATCCTGCTGGGCGGCTTCTACACGCCGTCAGTGGCCGTCGTCGACTCGCTCCGCTTCGGCACCGTCATGCGCGAGCGCGCGCAGGCCAAGGGCGCGCAGGTCTTTGCGAACACGGAGGTGCTCGGCATCGACGTCGAGGCCGGATGCGTGAGCCGTGTGCGGACGTCACGCGGCGACATCGAGACAGATCTCGTGGCGATCGCGTGCGGCGTCTGGTCGCCGCGCATCGCGCGCATGGCGGGCGCATCGATCCCGCTCACCCCCGCGGTGCACCAGATGATCGATGTCGGCCCGGTGCCTCGCTTCCTCACGTCGAAGACGGCAGTCGACTTCCCGATCGTCCGCGACATGGACACGAACATGTACGAGCGCCAGGACGGGCAGGGGCTCGAGGTCGGCTCGTACGCGCATCGCCCGATCCTCCACGAGCCGGACGAGATCCCGTCGATCGAAGCGGCGTCGCTGACGCCGACCGAGCTGCCGTTCACGCAGGAGGACTTCGAGAAGCAGCTCGAGGACGCGCTCGAGCTCGTGCCGGAGATCCTCGGCGACGAGTCCGTCGGCATCAAGTACGCGATCAACGGCCTGCTCTCGCTCACGCCGGACGGGCTGCCGCTGCTCGGCGAGACGCCCGAGGTCGGCGGGCTCTGGTCCGCGGCCGCGGTGTGGGTGAAAGAAGGCCCGGGCGTCGGCCGCGCGGTTGCGGAGTGGATGACGCACGGCGAGTCCGAGATCGACCTGCAGTCGTCCGACATCGCGCGCTTCTACGACGAGCAGCGCACGCCGGAGAACGTCAAGGGCCGCGCGTCGGAAGGCTTCAACAAGACGTACGGCATCGTGCACCCGGGCGAGCAGTGGGAGTCGAACCGCCGCGTGCGCGTTTCGCCGTTCTACGAGCGCGAGCAGGAGCTCGGTGCGCGCTTCTACGAAGCCGCCGCGTGGGAGCGGCCGCACTGGTACGAGTCGAATGCGCCGCTCGTCGAGGAGTACGGCGTCGACCAGCGCGAGCACGAGTGGGATGCACGATGGTGGTCGCCGATTATCAACGCGGAGCATCTGGCGATGCGTGACCGCGCAGCGATGTTCGACCTCACGGCGTTCTGCATCTTCGACGTCGTCGGGAACGACGCCCTGGAGTCGGTGCAGCGGGTCGCCGCGAGGCAGTTGAACGTCCCGGCCGGCCGCGTGATCTACACGCCGGTGCTCTCACCGAGCGGGACGTTCAAGTCAGATCTGACGATCATGAAGATGGACGACGACCGCTTTCGCGTCGTCACAGGCGGCGCGCACGGGATGGCCGACAAGAAGTGGTTCGCGGATCACCTCGTAGGCGACGCGCGCATCGAGGATCACACGTCGTCGATCTGCACCGTCGGCCTCTGGGGGCCGCGTGCGCGCGACATCCTCTCGTCGATCACCGGGACGGACGTCTCGAATGAAGCGTTCCCGTTCTCCACGTGGCAGGAGCTCGACAACGGCGCGATCGCCTCGCGCATCTCGTACGTCGGTGACCTCGGCTGGGAGCTCTACGTCCCGTTCGCCGACGGCGCGAAGCTGTGGGACGCGGTGTGGGAGGCAGGGCAGCCGCACGGCATCGTGCCTGCGGGCATCGGCGTCTACGGCACGACCGGCCGGCTCGAGAAGGCGTACCGCGCCTTCGGCTTCGAGCTCGACGCCGACTACAACGTCGTCGAGGCGGATATGGCGTGGTGGAAGGTGAAGGGCGAGGACTTCATCGGCAAGGACGCGCACCTGCGGCACCGTGAGGACGAGCCGGCCGCGAAGCTGGCGACGCTGACGATCGACGATCACACGTCGGCGAGTGGGGTGAAGCGGTATCCGCTCGGCCGCGAGCCGATCGTCGAGCCGGACGGGACGCCGATCACGGATGCGCATGGGCGCCGGTCGTACGTGACCTCCGCCGGCGCGGGCCCGTCGCTCGGGAAGCACGTCCTTATGGCGTATCTGCCGCCGTCGCACGCCGTCGAAGGCACGAAGCTCGCGGTCGAGTACATGAACGAGCGCTATCCGGTGACGGTCGACATCGTCGGCTCGAAGCCGCCGTTCGACCCCGAGAACGACAGAATCCGGGCATGAAGATCCTCTGCTGCGTCAAGCGGGTGCCGATCACGGGCGGCCGCATGGTCTTGACCGAAGACGCGCAGTCGCTCGAGACGCGGCATCTCGGCTTCACGATCTCGCCGCACGAGGAGTGCGCGGTCGAAGAAGCCGTGCGCATCGTCGAAGCAGGCGGAGGCGAGGTGGTCGTGCTGACGCTCGGATCTGCCGAGGCGGAGGAGCAGCTGCGGGACTGCATGGCGATCGGCGCAGACCGCGGGATCCTGCTGCGCTCGGACGAGGAGTGGGATCCTCAGGCGACCGCCGCAGCGATCGTCGACGCGATTCGCGACGAGTCGTTCGATCTGCTGCTCTTCGGGAACGAGTCGGCGGACGCCGGCAACTACCAGGTCGGCATCCGCGTTGCGTACGCGCTCGGCGTCCCGGTCGTCAACGGCTTGAAGAAGATCGAGCTCCGTGAGGGCGGTGCGCGCGTCGAGCGCGACGTCGGCGGCGCACGCGATGTCTACGAGGTGCAGCTGCCCGCGGTGCTCGGCGTGCTCGAGGGGCTGAACCTCCCGCGCTACCCATCCGTGCCGGGCCGGCTACGGGCGAAGTCGAAGCCGCTCGCGGTCGTCGACGTGACGCGGCCCCCGTCGAGGCTCGAGAAACTGCGTCTCGTCGTGCCCGAGGGGCAGGGCAAGCAGGCCGAGGTGCTCGGCACCGGCGCCGATGCGGCGCCGCGGGTCGTCGAGGTCATGCAGCAGCTGGGAGTGGCGTGACGAACGGCGAGCTCGTCCGGGTCTCCGACGCAGACCGGGAGCATGCGGTCGGGTCGCTGCGCGAGCATCTCGTCCAGGGTCGGCTCTCCCTCGAGGAGTTCACGCAGCGCATGGAATCTGCGTACGGCGCCACGACGTCGACCGACCTCGCGCAGCTGCAACGCGACCTGCCCGAGACCGCGCCCGAGCGTCGGCGCAGCGCGCTGCGCTTTCTCGTCGCGATCTTCGGCGGCGCGAGGCGCAGCGGGAGCCTTCGCGTACAACAACGTCTCTTCTGCATCGCGGTGTTCGGCGGGGTCACGCTCGATCTGCGCGGAGCCTTGATCGAAGGCGACGAGGTGACCGTCCAAGCGATTGCAGCCTTCGGCGGGATCGATGTGATCGTGCCCGAAGGCGTCGAGGTCGATCTCACCGGGCTCGCAATCTTCGGCGCGAAGGAGACGCGCGGGAAACCGGGAACGCTGCGGCCCGGCGCGCCGCTCATTCGCGTCAACGCAATCGTCGCCTTCGGCGGCGCGACCGTGCGAGTGAAGGCGTCGAAGTGACCGTCCTCTGCTTCGTCGAAGCCGGCGACGAGCTCTCGCTGCAGGCGCTGACACTTGCGCAGCAGCTCGGCGACGTGCGCGCGGTGACGATCGACGGCGCGTACCAGCCGGCGGCGTGGTCAGCCGCGCTCGCGGCGCAGGACGCCGACGCGTTCGTCGCGGCCGGCTCCGACCGCGGGAACGAGCTGCTTGCGCACGTCGCCGCACGGATCGACCAGCCGTTCGCCGCGAACGTCACGCGCGTCGACGGCGACACCGTCACGCGCGTCCGCTGGGGCGGCTCGCTGCTCGAGGAAGCGCGGCTGCACGGCTCGCCGACGATCCTCTCCGTCGCGCCGCACACGCAGCCTGCTGCGGCTCCCGTCGACGCCGAGACACTCGCCGTTCCGGACGACGGCTCGCCGAGGGTGCTCGAGACCGTCTCCGAGTCAGGCGGCGGCATCTCTCTACGCGATGCAAAGGTCGTCGTCAGCGGCGGCCGCGGCGTGGGCTCCTCAGAGGCGTTCGCCATCATCGAAGAGCTCGCCGGGCTGCTTGGCGGCGCGGTCGGCTGCTCGCGTGTCGTCACATCGGCGGGTTGGCGCCCGCACACCGACCAAGTCGGGCAGACGGGCACGAAGATCTCCGCGGATCTCTATGTCGCCTGCGGCATCAGCGGTGCGACGCAGCACATCGCCGGCGCGAAGGGGGCGAAGAAGATCCTCGCGATCAACACCGATCCCGAGGCGCCCATCCTCGCGAGCGCGGACTACGCCGTCATAGGCGACCTGCACGAGGTGGTGCCGGCGATCAGCGCCGAGCTGCGAAAGGTGCGCGGGCAATAGGCGCGATCGCGCTCGCGGTTCTCGTCGTCGCGGCGGGCGGCTTCTTCGCGCGGCGGGCGTGGTTCCTCGTCGAGCAGGTGCGGCGTGCGCAGCCGAACAACCGCCCGTCCGACGTCCCGCTGCGGATCAAGAACGAGGTCGAGATCGTGCTCGGCCAGCGGAAGCTGCTGAAGCGGCTCGTCCCGGGCCTGATGCACGCGTTCATCTTCTGGGGCTTCATCGTCCTCTTCCCGACGATCATTCTCGCGGCGATCGACGTCGCCGGCGGCCACGTGCACACGCCGGAGTGGTATCGCATCCTGGCCGACGTCTTCGCCGTGCTCGTGCTCGTCGGTGTCGCAACCGCGGTCGTCATCCGCAAGGTCGTCCGGCCGCCGCGGTTCCAGGGCTCGCATCTCGGCGAGGCCGATCTCATCCTGTCGCTGATCGCGCTCGTCGTGATCACGCTGCTCCTTTGGCATCACGTCGGCGGCCGAGGTTTCGCGTGGGCGCACCTCGCCATCATCGCCGCGTTCCTCGCGTACCTGCCGTACTCGAAGCACCTGCACATCTTCAGCGCTGCGGTGAATGTCTGGCTCGGTCGTACCGAAGCGCGCGGCCGTCTCGAGCCGCTGCGCTTCGACGTGCCGGACGACGAGATGCGCTTCGGCGTGGCGACGATCGCCGACCTCACGCGGAAAGAAATCGTCGACGCGTTCTCGTGCACGGAGTGCGGCCGCTGCCAGGACGCGTGCCCTGCATATGCGACGGGGAAGATCCTCTCGCCGAAGCTCCTGATCATGGGCGTGCGCGACCAGGTGTTCGCGCAGAGCGCCGAGCCGATCGTCGGCAACGGCGTGCCGGAGCAGATGATCTGGGACTGCGTCACCTGCGGTGCGTGCGTCGAGGCCTGCCCGGTGTCGATCGAGCACATCGACCACATCGTCGACCTGCGGCGGAGCCGCGTGATGGTCGACTCGTCGTTCCCGGCGGAGGCGGAGCCGATGCTGCGCGACGTCGAGCGTGCGTCGAATCCGTGGGGCAAGCCGCAGACGGAGCGCGCCGCGTGGGCGGAAGGCCTCGACGTGCGCGTCCTGCAGCCCGGCGAGCCGGCGCCCGAGTACCTGTACTGGGTCGGTTGCGCAGCGTCGTTCGACGAGCGCGCGAAGAAGAGCGCACAGTCGACGGCGAAGCTGCTGCGGGCAGCGGGCGTCGACTTCGCGATCCTCGGCCCGCGCGAGGCGTGCAACGGCGACCCGGCACGGCGGATGGGGAACGAGTACGTCTTCCAGGCGTATGCAGAGCAGAACGTCACGACGCTCAACGAGCAGGGCGTGACGAAGATCGTCGCGAGCTGCCCGCACTGCTTCAACACGCTTGCGAACGAGTACGGCGACTTCGGCGGCAACTACGAAGTCGTCCACCACTCGGAGCTGCTCGCGCAACTGGTCGACGAGGGGAAGCTGCAACCGAAGAACGGCGACGCGGAAATCACATACCACGACTCCTGCTACCTCGCGCGCCATAACGACGTGCTGATCCAGCCGCGCAAGCTCGTCGAAGCGGTCGGCAAGCCGATCGAGATGGAGCGCAGCGGCAAGCAGACGTTCTGCTGCGGCGCAGGTGGCGCGCACATGTGGATGGAGGAGACCGGCAAGCCGATCAACGGCGAGCGCGCACGTGAGGCGGTCGCGACCGGCGCGGAGACACTCGCGGTCGCGTGCCCGTTCTGCACGGTGATGCTCGACGACGGCGTGCGCGAGACGGGCGAGGCGATGCGCGTCGCCGACGTCGCGACGCTGCTTGCGGAATCGCTCGACGCGTGATCGCCGGCATCGGTCACGTCGATCTCGTCTGCCGCGACCTCGACCGATCGCTCGGTTTCTACGCAGCCGTGTTCGGTCCGCTGGGACTCGAGCCGCCGCATCTCGTCCCGGGCGAGCGCGGCGAGCAGATCCACTACCTGCGCTTCCCGGTGCCCGGCTCGGGCTCGCTCGGCCTACGACAGGCGCTCGAGGAGCAGCAGTTCGAGCTGTACGCCCCCGGCTTCCATCACGTGGGGTTCGCGGTCGAAACGGATGCCGAAGTAGACGGGGTGCACACTGCCGCGGTGGCGGCCGGTTCCGAGATCCTTCACGCTCCGCGGCTTTGGCCGGAGTACGGCGCGACGTACTACGCGACGTTCTTCCTCGACCCGGACGGCTTCAGGATCGAGGTCGCGTCCGCACGCGACGCGCGCTAGACCGGCGGCAGTGAACCGCAGGCGGCCTGGCGGTACATCCGGTAGCTCGAGCTCGACAGGAGCCAGCGCCAGCGACCGCCGACGGCGACCACGTGCAGCGTCGGCGTGAGGACGATCGGATCGCGAGGCCCGTACCACGCAAGGCGCACGCGAAGTGTGACGGCCGCGCCGGGCAGGCTGCCGGGGAGCCCAGGCACATGGACGCGTGAACGCCTGATGCGGAGCACGCCGAACATGAGCGTCTGAGCGAGAAACGGCGTTGTACGCTCGCAGCGCACGTAGACGGGCTTCACGGCCACGCGCTGATGCAGCGGGTAGAGGCTCGACCATGCCCGGCTCCAGTGGCCGTCGAGCTTCGCGCGCAGCTCGCCGACGAGGAAGATGCCCGCAGAGCTCAGGGCCGGCGTTCGCACAGGTGCGCGAGCCTCGGTGTCGGTTCGCCCGACGGCGATCGCGGTCGCCGCCACGACGGCAGTGAGAACGGCAATGACGCTGCCGCAGGTCATACCAGGTCATCGCCACGCCTCGACCCCGAGTAACCCCCCGGAAGGGGGTAGCGGCCTGAAACCCGCACGCGCTACGACCCCTGAAGAACGGCCGCTGCCGCGGCCGTTGAGGCTCGATTTTTCACATCAAGCCTCTATCTCAGCAAGCTCACATGCAAAGCCAGCCGCCGTCGACCGGCAGGTTGATGCCGTTGATCGCGGCGTTCTCGAGCAGGAAGCGCGTCGACTCGACGACTTCCTTCATCGTCACGAGCCGCCCGATCGGCGTTCGTGAGACGAGTGCGTTGTAGCGCTCCTCGGGCATGTTCACCCACTGCGGGCTGTCGCCGACGATCGCCGGGTGGAGCGCATTGACCCGCGTCGGCGCGAGCTCGATCACGAGCGTCCGGACGAGGCCGGTGACACCGCCGTTCACCGTCGTCACCGTCGTCGAGCCGGGATACGGCCGGTCACGCGCGAGCCCGCCGAAGATCAGGATCGACGAGTCGTCGGTCAGGCACGGCCGCAAAGCGTGGATCACTTCTGTGTAGCCGACGAGCTTCAGCGTGACGAGCCGCACGGCAGCCGCGATGTCGTACTCCTTGACGGAGTTCGAGTCCCGGTCGATCGCGGCGAGGACGATGTGCTGGACGTCGCCGACGTCTGCCAACGCCGCGCCGATCGTCTCAGGCTCCGAGAGGTCGAACGCGACCCCCGTGGTCGAGCCGCCGATCTCCGACGCACACGCCTCGCAGGCCGCCTGCTCGCGCCCGGTGACGATGACCTCCCGGCCCGCGTCCGCGTAGTGCTGCGCGATCTCGCGGCCGAGGCCGCGCGTACCGCCGACGACAACGACGCTGCCGGTCGCCATGTCACCGTCTCCTTTCGCGTGGGTGGGCGCGGGCCCGCTCCTCCGGCGGGCCCGCTTGGGAGGGAAGGGTCAGACCGCCGCCACGGGCTCGGCGCACCAGTCCGGCAACAGCTCGCCGCGCGAGAGGATGTGGTTCCGCGACTCGTCGAGCTTTCGGTAGATCGACTTGAGGTCGTGGCCGACGAGCTGGCCGTTCCGCTTGACCGCGTTACCGGCGACGAACACCGAGTCGACGTTCGAGGTGTCGGAGAAGACCACGACTGTCCCCAGCGGGTCGAGCATCGGCGCCGTGTTGATGGCCTGCGTCTGGAGCAGGATGATGTCCGCCTGCTTGCCGGGCGTGAGCGAGCCCGTCTTGTGGTCGAGCGCGCACGCCTTCGCACCGTCGATCGTTGCGAACTCGAGCACGTCGCGATGCGAGAGCGTGGGCGCGAACGCCTCGTCCGGCGTGTCCGTGAAGCAGAGGATGCGGTCATACGCGAGCGCTGTCCGCATCTGCGTGAACATGTCGCCGGGAACGCTCGAGACGACGTCGACGCTGAGCGACGGGCGGACGCCGCGCGTCATCAGCTTTCCGATCGGCGGCGGGCCGTGGCCCATGATCATCTCGACATACGGCGCGACCGATGCCTTGCCGCCCGTCTCCGCAATCCAGTCGAGCTCCTGGTCGGTCAGGTCGGTCATGTGGATGTAGCAGACGTCCGGGCCCATGAGATCGAGGTCGTGCATGTCCTTCACGGGTTGGTAGTGCAGGTTGTGCAACCGCATGCCGACGTGGACGCTGATCAGCACGTCGAGCTCGCGCGCGAGCTCCCAGTCGTGCTTCGCGACGTCGTAGTTCGAGTTGCCCGGCTGCCGCGCCGCCATCGCGAGCGTGATCAGCCCGTCGTCGGACGAGAAGTAGGTGTCGCGGATGCGACGGATGTCCTCCGGGTGGTTCAGCTCGCTGAACGACCACCATTCGCCGCCGGTCGGCATGCCGTGGGCGTAGATCGCGCGGATCCCCGAGTCCTTGAGGCCCTGGATCGCCGCATCGGAGTGGTCGGGCGTGTTGCTGATATGTGACCAGTCGAGCAGTGTCGTCACGCCGGCGTTCAGCGCCTCGAGCGCGCCGGCGTAGTCACCGATGTGCACGTCCTCGGGCCGGTAGAAGCCGCCGACCTGGCCGAGCATGACGGCGAAATAGTGATCGAGCGTGCACGAGGGCAGCACGCCGCGAACCGGCGTCTGCCACGTGTGCCGGTGCGTGTCGACGAACCCCGGCATGGTGATCATCCCGGTCGCGTCGATCTGTTCAGCGTCCGAGACGTCGAGGTCGCGACCGACCTCCACGATCTTCCCGTCCTCGACGAGGACGTCGCCGTTCGGGATCTCCCCGATCTGCGGGTCCATCGAGACGACGTGGCCGTTGCGGATCAAAAGCCGCTGCGAGCTCATGCATGTCTCCTTCGCTCGACGGCGGCTGACCCGTGTTCTCGCCGCCGCATGTACAGCGAGCATAAACGGGCGCGCGCGGGAGAGTCAACGCGCCTCGGGATGGTGCATTGGCGCGAAATCACGGTGAACCGCTGGAAATCTTGCCTTTCGGCGAACGTTCAGCCTCGGTGGACGATCGGCGGGCCGTTTGGCCACAGTTGACACCCTCGCGCGTACCTGCACAGAATGGGCCTCTGGTCGCGGCACACCCCTTCGCGTCGTTCCCGCCCGGATAGGACGGTCCATGGAGGCCCCGAGTCGCTCGCTCGTCGCAGGCGCCGCCGTCGCGGCCAGGTTCCTGCCGGTGTGGCTCGCGACCGGAGCGCTGGCGATCGTCGCCGCCTTCATCGCGCCTGCGGCCCTGCAAAAGACCTCGTGGGCGTTTGTCCTGCCGTACATGACGGTGCTCGCGCTGGCGGCGCTCGGCCAGATGCTCGTGGTGATGCACGCCGGCATCGACCTCTCGACGCCGGGCGTGATCTCACTCGGCGGCAACCTCATCGTCGGCGTCAGTGCAGGCAAGGATCACCGGCTCGTGCTCGGGATCCTCGCGTGTATCGCCCTCGGCGCGGGCGTCGGGCTCGTGAATGGGATCTTCGTCGGGCTGCTGCGGTTGAACCCGCTGATCGTGACGCTCGCGGTGGGGCAGATCGTCTTCGCCGAAGGGCTCAAGTACTCGCGGTCGGTCACGAATGCGTCGAGCGTCCCGACCGCGCTCTCGAACTGGGCGGCTCACAAGCCGCTCGGGATCAGCGTCGTCTTCTGGACGGGCGCAGGGATCACGCTGCTCGTTGCGTTGGCCCTCCGCTACACGGCTGCAGGCCGGCGCTTCCAGGCCGTCGGGGCAAATCCGCGCGCCGCCTGGATGGCAGGGCTCCACGTCCGGACGCACGTTGTCTTCGCCTACACCGCTGCGGGCGTTCTCTACGCGATCGCGACGGTGCTGCTCGCAGGCGTGCGCATCAGCATCGACCCGCAGTTCGGGGCCGCATACCTGCTCGCGCCGGTCGCGGCCGTCGTGATCGCCGGCGCGTCGCTTTCCGGCGGGCTTGCGAGCGCGACGTCGACCTGGGTCGCGGCGTTCGCGCTGACCCTGCTGACGCAGATGCTGCTGATCCTCGGGCTCTCGACCGCGATGCAGTACATCGTTTTCGGCGCCGCGATCCTCGTCGGGATGCTCATTTCCGGCGACCGCGTCGCGGCGATCCTCGGCCGGGTGCTCCGGCCGACCGACTCTGGCGGAACCACCCACCGACCGGTGGGTGCCAACACGGGCTGAAGCACGAAAGGAGGAGGGATGCACGTACGCAAGAGGCGCTCGACGGTAATGGTGGTGCTGATGCTCGTGTTCGGGGCGCTTGCGCTGTCCGCGACGAGCCTCGGCGGCACGGACAACACACGTCTCGGTGACTCCCACGCGGGCAAGGTCGCAGGCGGCTTCGGAGAGATCTACAAGGCGAACCCGAAGACGCTTGCGAAGACGCTCTTCAGCGCGAAGCTGCTGCCGGCGAACGCGATGGCGAAGAACGTCTCGCTCGCCGCGTATCGCCGCGCCGACATGAAGGTCAACCAGACCCTCGCGCTGAAGT
This sequence comes from Gaiellaceae bacterium, assembly GCA_036265735.1. GTDB lineage: Bacteria > Actinomycetota > Thermoleophilia > Gaiellales > Gaiellaceae > Palsa-739. Next base: position 84,077 of record DATAOK010000035.1, on the reverse strand, counting down.
GCTGGAAGAGCAACGGCTGCAGCACCGGCACGGGCGGCAAGCTGACCGTCGCCTACGTCGAGGGCTTCGGTGAAAACGTCTATCGCCAGGTCTCGAAGATGGAGTTCATCCTCCAGGCGCTCACGTACCCGCAGATCGGGCACATCATCTACTCGAGCGCGCACTCGGACCTGAACCAGGCGCTCGCGGACTTCCGTGCGGTGATCGCGAAGCACGTCTCGGCGATCGTCACGTACCCGGACTTCGGCGACGCGATGATCCCGGTCTTCAAGGAAGCGACGAAGGCGGGCATCCCGGTCTCGACGTACGCGTGGGGCTTCGTCACAGGACCGGGCTCGAACTACACGACCGTCGTCGGCGAAGACACGTGCAAGCTCGGCAAGGCGTTCGCGCAGGTGATGAACACACAGGTCAAGTCGGGCAACATCGCCTTCCTCGGAGGCTTCCCGGGCAACCCGCTGTCGCTCGGCTGGCAGAAGTGCGAGCAGCCGGCGCTCAACCCGAACATCCACGTCGTCGCGAATGAGCCGACGAACTGGGATCCGTCGAAGGTTCAGGGCATCGTCTCGGGGATCCTCGCGCAGCATCCCGATGTGAAGGGCTGGAGCTACGAGGACGCGGAGTTCATGGCAGAGGGCGGGTACGCCGCGTACAAGGCCGCCGGCCTGCCGTACAACACCGTGCTCACGATGCGGACGGACGAGTCGGCGCTCGGCTGTCTCTACAACAAGCTGAATGACCCGGCCCTCAAGGTCTACTACTACACCGCGGGGAACTCGCAGATCCGGGTCGCGCTGACGGCGGACATGATGAAGCTCGCGGGCGCGAAGATCCCGCCGAAGATCGTGTTCCCGATTCAGCTGCAGAACATGGCGAAGCGCAACACCTGCGTGGCGGGCTACCCGCCGTCGGGATCGGCGACGTCGCTCGTCCCGGTGAGCCTGCTGCACAGGATGTATCCGTAACCGAGAGGATGGATCGAACGAGCTGATTCAACACACGGATCCGGGGGTCGAAAGCCCCGTCGTGCTTTCCCTGCGCGGCGTGTCGAAGGCGTACGGAGCGGTGCAAGCGCTCCGCGAGGCCGCCTTCGACTGCCGCGCAGGGGAGATCCACGCCCTCGTCGGGGAGAACGGATCCGGCAAGTCCACCCTGCTCGGGATCGCCAGTGGCTTCGTCCGTGCCGACGCGGGGTCGGTCGAGATCGGGGGACGGCGCTTGCGCCGTGCGTCCGCCGCAGAGGCGCGACGGCTTCGTCTCGGCATGGCGTACCAGACGTATTCGCACGTCCAGGGACTGACAGTCGGGCAAAACCTCTTCCTTGCGGTGTCGCGGGAGGCGCAGCCGTCGTTTCGCGGCGTCGACCGGTGGGCCGCGGAGCAGCTTGCGGCGTTCAAGCTCGACGTCCCCGTAGACGCGCCGGCCGCATCCTTGTCGTTGGCGCAGCGGCAGCTGCTCGAGGTCGTGAAGGCGCTGCTCGGAGAGCCGCGCGTCCTGTTGCTCGACGAGCCGACGACCGCGCTTGGGCCTGCGGATGTCGAACGGCTGCACGAGCTCGTGTTCGAGCAGAGTCGGCGAGGCGTAGGGATCGTGTACGTGAGCCACCGGTTGCCCGAGGTGCTCGGCATCGCGGATCGCGTGACCGTACTGCGCGATGGCGTTGGGCAGGGGACGTTCACGGCGTCGGATATGTCGGAGGAGTCGCTCGTCGCGCTGATGATCGGGCGGCCGCTGCAGCTCGCGTTTCCGGAGCGGCCGGACAAGCCGTCGCCGAGCGACGTCGTCTTGTCGACGGAAGCGCTGCAGGGCGAGCGGTTCGGGCCGATCGACCTGACGGTCGCGGCGGGGGAGATCGTCGGGCTTGCCGGCGCCGAGGGGAACGGGCAGGTGCAGTTCCTGCGTGCGCTGGCGGGAGCGGAGCCGGCGGTGGGCCGTGCCGTGTGCGACGGCGGCGAGCTCGATCTCGGCTCTCCTGCTGGGCCGTTGCGTGCCGGCGTTGTCCTCCTGAGCGGTGACCGTGCGGGCGAAGCGTTGTTCCCGGTGCTGAGCGTGCGCACGAACGCGACGATCCAGATCCTACGGCGCCTCGGCCGCTTCGGGTTCTTGCGCCGCGGGCGGGAGCGTCGGGCGGTCGACGAGCTCGGTGGTCGCCTGCGCATTCGTGCGGCGTCGATCGAACAGCCGGTGCAGTCCCTGTCCGGTGGGAACCAGCAGAAGGTGTCGCTGACACGCCCGTTCCTGCGCGGCAGCGTGAAGGTGATCCTCGCGGAGGAGCCGACGCAAGGCGTCGACGTCGGGGCGCGCTTCGACATCTACGAGGCGTTGCGCGAGAAGGCGACGGAGGGCGTCGCGATGATCGTGAAGTCGAGCGATCCGCTCGAGCTCGCAGGCCTTTGCGATCGCGTCGTCGTGATGTCGCGCGGCCGCATCATCGAGGAGATCGCCGGCTCTGAGCTCGGCGAGCGGCGGATCGTTGAAGCGATCGTCGGCTCAGGCGTGGGGAAGTCGCCGGCATGAACGTGCGCTCGTGGCTCCCGCTCGCGTCGATGTCGACGCTGATCGTCGCGTTGGGCGCATACGCGGCGGTGCGGCAGGACGCGTTTCTGACGAAGTACAACCTCGGCAACCTGCTGATCACGACGATGCCGCTCGCGCTTGTTGCACTCGGGCAGACGTGCGCGTTGCTCGTGCGCGGCTTCGACGTCTCGGTCGCCGCGCTGATGACGATGGTCGTCGTCACGGCGTCCTTCACGATGACGCCGACGTCATCGACGGTCGGCCTGACCTTCGGAGCGCTTGCGCTCGTCGGCGTTGGGGTGGCGACGGGATTGTTCAACGCGACGCTGATCCGGCTGTTTCGCTTGCCGTCGATCATCGCGACACTCGGCACGCTGAGCATCCTCGAAGGCGCGTCACTGTGGCTGCGCAGTGCACCCGAGGGGCCGATCAACAGCGACGTGGTCGACAGGCTGAACTCGAGCGTGAGCTTCGTCCCGCTCGCGTTCATCGGAGTCGTCGTGCTGGCGTTGGCCGGCGATGTGTGGCTGTATCGCTCGCGGCCCGGGCTTGCGTTGCGATCTGTCGGTCTCGATGAGACGTCGTCGCGTCGGCTCGGCATGCGGACGGGCACCGTGATCATGCTCGCGTTCGTCGCGTGCTCGGTGCTGGCGGCGTTCGCGGGCTTCTACGAAGCCGCGCAGGTGCAGATCGGCTCGCCGATCATCGGCAACCAGGCTCTGGAAAGCATCGCGGCCGCGGTGCTCGGCGGCGCAGCGCTGTCAGGTGGCCGAGGCTCGTTCGTCGGGACGCTGCTCGCGGCGTTGTTCCTGAACGAGATCGACAACGTCCTCCCGCTGTTCCAGCAACCGACGGAGTACGCGGAGATGACGATCGGCGGGCTCATCCTGCTGGCGCTCGTGCTCTACCAGGCGCCCGAGCTCATCGCGCGATTGCGCGCGAGCCGACGGAAGATCGAGCCGCTACCCGCGCGGACTGAGCAGGCGCCCGCCGCGTAGCCGGACCGACAGGCACGTGACGCAGCCCTCGAGCTTCTCGTACTCGGAGATGTCAACTGCGACGACGCGGAGTCCACGGGACTCGAAGAGCGCCCGCGAGGCAGGCGCCGACGTGGACATCAGCACCGTGGAGCGATCGAGCACCACGACGTGCGCGCCGGCCTCCTCGGGCACCTCGAGAAAGGACGACCAGAGGGCCGGGTCGTCAACGAGCGGCTCGAACCCGACGACGGTGCCGTCCGGCAGGGCGGTAACGGCAGACTTCAGATGCAGCACGCGAGAGATGGGGACGGGGACGACCTGCGCGCCCAGCGGTCTCAGCAATTCGCTGAGCTGCGCTATCCCGGATGCATTCGTCCGTCCGCTGAGCCCGACCCACACCACGCCCGCGTGCTTGAGGACATCGCCGCCGTCGAGGGTGCCCGGCTCGTCGATCCGGGCGATCCGGTAGCCCAACGAGGCCAGCGCCGCCTCCGTTCCCGCCGTTTCAGGCTTGCGCTCGTCCGCGCCCGGGCGGCAGATGACCGCGAGGTCGCCGTAGACGACGACAGTGTCCTCCACGAAGACGGCATCGGGGCAGTCCTCGGCCGGTGCGACCTCGATCGTCTCCCAACCTTCAGCTCGCAATGCGTCGACGTACCCGTTCCACTGGCGCCGCGCCACGCCCAGGTCGACAGGGACTCGCGCGAGATGGCTCACCAGCCCCTCAGACAAGCGTGGCCCGGGCCGGCGGACAAGTGCCCGCTTGTCCCTCAACTGGCGCGAACGCAGTGCGCCAGCCCCGGCAGCGTGTATCCGCCGTCAGCGGCGAACGGCTCAAACGCGCCGCGAAACTCTTCCGTCATCGCCTCGCGCTCGGCATCGCCGGCTGCCGACCAGGCCCGCGAGAACATGCCGCCCATCTCGTTCGACCGGCGAACGTATTCGTCGACGTCGCGGTACTCGGTCTGCACGGGCACCCCGTCGATCGCGACGTGTGTGAAGCCGGCGGACTCGACCAGCGCACGCAGTTTCTCCTCGTGGCCGAGCACGAACATGCCGGGCTCGTCGGGCGCAGGCGGCGGCATGTGGCCGTGCGCGACCATGATCCGGCCCGCGAGCGAGATCCACGGATTGAGATCACCGCTCGCCCAGACTGCGAAGACAAGCCGCCCGCCGTCGCGCAGCACGCGCCGCGTCTCGGCGAGGGCGGTCGCAGGGTTCGGCATCAGCATGTAGCCCCAGCGACACACGACGCCGTCGACCGACTGATCTTCGAGATCGAGCGCCTCCGCATCGAGCTCGCGGAACTCGACGTTTGCAAGTCCCAGCTCCTCGCCGCGGCGGCGCGCGATGTCGAGCATCGCCGCGCTGAAGTCGCTCGTGATCAGCCGCCCGCTCTCGCCGAGCAAGGGCGCGAGCGCAAAGCCGACGTCGCCCTGACCCGCCGCAAGCTCGAGGACAACGTCGCCGGGATTCGGACCGAGCTCGCGCACGAGCCAGTCGGTGACCGGCGCCGCCACGCGCTGACGCTCTTCTCGCTCTCGCTCCCAGCCTGGTGCCATCGCGGCCCAGTTCTCGAGCCGAACGCGCCGCTGTTCGCCGGGGTCCACACCCGAATCCTAAGCCGAGCGTTTCGACCCCGAGGCCCCGGCACGCCGGGGCCTCGGGTTTGGTCGGCTAACGGGCGAACGCTAGGTCGGTCTGCAGAGCAACCTCCATCAATTGCTCAGCACCATGTGTGAGCGCCTCTTGTGCAGGGCCCTCGTTCATCCGCGAGGCGATCGACGCGAGCGTGAGCGCGCCGACGACCCTCGCTGTTTCGACCGACCACGGATGCGGATCGGGCTCCTGCAGATGCCACGGGATCGGCCACGGCCCTGGCCATGGGATCGGCCGGTGCCCCGTCGGCGTCCCGCACCAGTCGTCCATCGCAACGCTGACGATCCGGTGGGCTTCTTCGCCCTCTCCCGAGGCCTCGGCCGCGATCGCCGCTAGGGCGATCTCGTTCGCGACGCGCACGGCGGCGAACTGCAGCTCATGGCCCGGCGGGATCGGCTGTGGGTTCAGCTCCACCTCGTTCGCCAGGCGCGACGCTGAGAACGCCCGCTCCGGCCCCATCGGAACGATCCAATCCCAGATCGCGGGATTGATCCGTCCCATGCTCGTCAACAGCTGTACGAGACTGAGATTCACCTGCGGCGACCTCCCCTGAGAGCGTAAGCGGCTCTCTCGCTGCGGCTCGCATCGCCGAGCCGCTGACGTGCCGCAGACGTCCTTCCGCACACGAGGATCCCACCCGGGGGGCACGGCGTCAACCGGCGTGAAAGACGTGTCGGTGATCTTTACTGCGGGCGCAAATCCGCGGCGCGCCCGATCACTGTCTTAGCGGAGCCGTCTTCGGATCTCGGCCGTGATTCGCTCTGCACCCGGCAGGAAGGCGTCCTCGAGCGACGGGCTATACGGGATCGGGTGGTCCGGCGTCGCGATCCGCCACGCGTCATCGAGATGCCCGAGCGCGTGCTCTGTCACGGATGCAAGCACCTCGCCGGCCCACCCGCCGGTTAGCGGGCCCTCCTCGACGACGACGATCCGGTTCGTCTTCCGGACGGATGCGAGCACCGTCTCGCGATCGAAGGGCCGCAGCGTGCGCAGGTCGATCACTTCGACGGAGATCCGATCCGCCTCGAGCGCCTCCGCCGCCTCCAACGCATCGTGAACGCTCTTCATTGCCGTCACGAGGGTGACGTCAGAGCCCTCGCGGACGATCTTCGCCTCGCCGATCCGGCCGACCTCGCCGTTCACCTCGCCTTCGAGCGAGTAAAGCCGTTTGTGCTCGAAGAAAAGGACGGGATTGTCGTCGCGAACCGCGGCCTTCAACAACGCCTTCGCATCGGCCGGGGTCGACGGCGCCACGATCTTGATTCCCGGCACGCCCATGAACCATGACGCAGGCATCTGCGAGTGGATCGCGCCGAAGCGGCCGCCCGCGCCGACGACCGAGCGGATCGTGAGCGGCACGCTCACCTGCTCCTGCGTCAAGAACCAGTACTTCGTCGCCTGGTTCACGAGGGTGTCCATCGCGAGCGTTAGGAAGTCGCCGAACATGATCTCGATCACCGGACGCAAACCTGTGACCGCGGAGCCGAACGCCGCACCCGTGAGCGCGAGCTCGGAAATCGGCGTGTCGAAGACTCGCTCCGCGCCGTATTTCTCATAAAGACCCGGCGTCGTTGCGAAGACGCCGCCCGCGACCGCGATGTCCTCTCCGAACAGGATCACGCGCTCGTCGTTCGCGAGCTCCTCATCGAGCGCGTCGCGGATCGCTGTGCGGAACGCGATCATGCGAGGAGAAGGAGCGGCCGCTCGAGCAGCTCGCGTAGGCGGGACAGGAACCGTGCGCCGTCGGCGCCGTAGACAACACGGTGGTCACAAGACATCGTCGCGGTCATGACGTCCCGGAACGTCAGGCCGCCGGCGGCGTCCTCGACAGGCTCGCGCCGCACGCCGCCGACCGCGAGGATCGCCGTCTGAGGCACGTCGACGATTGCCGTGAACGAGCGTACGCCGAACATGCCGAGGTTCGAGACGGTGAACGTGCCGTCGCGGAGCTCCTCCGGCCGCAGCGCGCGCCGTCGCGCAGCTTCCGCAATCCGGCGGGTCTCCGCCGCAGTCTCGGCTAGGGTCTTCGAGTCGGCGTCGAACACGACGGGGACGAGCAGTGCGTCGTCGAGTGCGACCGCGATGCCTACGTTGACGCGCGAGTACTGCTCGATCCGCCCGTCGACATAGGACGCGTTGAAGCGCGGAAACTCGCGCAGCGTCACGGCAGCTGCCTTGACGACGAAGTCGTTCAGCGACGGCACGTCGTCGCGTTTGTCGCGTGCGCCGCTCCGGAGCTCCGCGATGAGCGACATGTCGATGTCGATGGAGACGGTGAACACAGGGACCGTCGTCGCCGAAGCGACCATGCGCCGCGCGATCGTCGCCTGGGTGGTCGTGAGCTCGACGACGTGAACGTCACCGCGGCCCTCAGACGAGGACTGAACGACCGGCGCCGGCCGCGCATCGCCGGCGGCCTTCTGTACGTCCTCGCGCGTGATCCGGCCGCCCGGCCCGGTACCGGTGATGCCGTGGAGCGAGACGCCGAGCTCGACCGCCGTCCGGCGCGCGACAGGCGTCGCGTTCCGACGGTCGGCCACGGGCGCAGGCGGCGTTGATGCGGGCGCGGTGCCGTTCCCCAGCGTCGCGATCGGCTGGCCGATCGCCGCGGTTCCGCCTTCCGGGACGAGGATCGCGCCGAGCGTACCGTCCGCCTCGGCCTCGTAGACGACTGTCGCCTTGTCGGTCTCCACCTCCATCAGCGCCTCGCCGCGCGCGAACGCGTCGCCCGGCGACTTCAGCCACTTGATGATCACGGCCTCCGCCATCGAGTCGGACAGCTTGGGCATTGTCAGCTCCGTCGCCATCAGTCCTTGAACTCCGTAGCGCGCAGCTCACCCGGAAACGGTGCACCGAGCCCGCGTTCGCGCATCCGGTCGAGCTCTGCGGTCATGTCGTGCTCGACCTCGTCGAGCCGTCCGGCGTCGAGACCCTCCGCCTCGAGCTGCGCGCGCAGTCGGACGATCGGGTCGCGCGTCCGCCACTCGTCGAGCTCCCCTGCGGGCCGATATGCGCCGGGGTCGCTGCGTGAGTGCCCGACGTATCGGTATGTGATCGCCTCGATGAAGAACGGTCCGTTCCCGGCGCGCGCGTGGGCGAGTGCACGCTCGGCGGCCTCGCGCACGATCCAGACGCTCATGCCGTCGATGGTCTCCGCAGGCACGTTCATCACCTCGGCACGCGCACGGATCTCGCCCGCGGTGACCGCGCGGAACGGTGTGTACTCGCCGTAACCATTGTTCTCGCACACGAGCACAAGCGGGAGCTTCTGCACCTGCGCGAAGTTCAGGCACTCGAAGACATAGCCCTGGTTCATCGCGCCGTCGCCGAAGTACGCGACCGCGACTCCGCCGGTTGTTCGTTTGAGCCCGAGCGCCGCACCGGTCGCCGCCGCGATCGAACCGCCGACGATCCCGAATGAGCCGATCAGCCGGTCGGCCGGCGACGTGACGTTCATCGAGCCCGCGCGGCCCCCGTTGATCCCGGTCGCGCGCGCGAGCATCTCGTCGAGCAGCGCCTGCGGATCGACGCCGAGCGCCAAAGCGTGCCCGTGGCCGCGGTACGTCGCGGCGACGCGGTCACGATCCTCGAGCAGGCTTGCAACGCCGATCGCGACGGCTTCCTGGCCGGAGTAGAGATGCGTCGTCCCGTAGACCTCACCCGCGAGGAAGAGCGACTGCACGAGATCCTCGAAACCGCGGATCAGCAGCATGCGCCGATACAGCTCGACGTAGAGCTCCATCTCCGCCGCGACCGCTGCCACGCCTGTTTGGATCACGCTCCACGTGTTTCTACGCGAAGTGGCACGCGGCTGTCAAGCAGGACAAAACACAAAAACCCGGCAAATAGCCGCACAAAGCCGGTTGAATCCTGAACAGCGTTTAGTTAGAGTGAACGCTTTCCAACCGCGGAGGTCAGCCCATCGTGTCCGAGACGACGATCCGCCGGGTCACCGAGCACCCGATGAAGACGAGCTTCGATGCCACGCCGCGTGACGCTGGACTGCGTTCGGAGGACGGCTGGGTCGACATGGACGTCCGCTGGCTGCTGACGAGAGAGACCGTCGGCGCCGAGCACTCCGTCTTCGGCATCACGGTCTTCCCGCCCGGATCGAAACACGACATCCACCGCCATCCCAATGCGGAGGAGTTCGAGTACCTCGTCTCCGGTCACGGCATCGCTCGCGTCGGGGACGCGGACGTCGAGCTTGGCCCGGGCGAGGTCGTCTTCGTGCCGGTGAACGACTACCACGGATTCGAGAACACCGGCGACGAGCCCGTTTTCATGATCTGGGGGTACGCCGGCGCGGCGAGCCTTGAAGAAGCCGGGTACATCCGATACGTCGACGATCACCCCGCCGCCTAGCGCGGTGTAACGAGGATCTTGCCGGTCGCGCGCCGCTCGGCGAGCGGTTGTAAGCCCTCCGCGACCAGCTCGTCGAGCGGAATGCGCGGGCCTGCCGTGACCTTGGCCACCGCGCTTTCCGCCAGCAGCTCGAGCGCTGCCGGGATGTCCGAATCGCAGACATGGGCGACAGTCGTGAAGACATCGATCTCCCGCAGAATCATCGGCGTGAGCTCGAGCTCGCGTGACGCCCCGTGGAGCCCGACAAGCAGAACGCGACCGCCGCGGCGGGCACCGGCGAACGCTGCAGCGGGCGCGTGAGGTGCACCCGTCGCCTCGATCACGACGTCGAAGCCCACACCGCCGGTTAGCTCCAGGAGCAGCTGAGCGAGATCCCCGCCCGATGCGTCAACGGTCTCGTGCGCGCCCAACGCGGCTGCCGTGGCTAGGCGCTGCGCATCGAGATCGATCGCAACGACCCTTCCGTCAGGGGCGCGATGTGCCGCGCCGGCGACGATGAAGGACCCAATCCCGCCGACACCGACGACTGCGACGCTCTCCGCGCGCTGAAGGGCGACACGCGAGAGCGCGTGCAACGCAACTGCAAGCGGTTGCGTCATCGCGGCCGCGTCGTCATCCACCTGCTCGGGCACGACCCGGCAGATCGACGCGGGCGAGGTCACGTACTCCGCCAGGCCTCCGTCGACTTGCAAGCCCAGGGTCCGGTACTCGACGCAGAGGTTCGTCCGTCCGGCGAGGCACCACGCGCACCGACCGCACGAGATGCCCGCGCCCGACACGACGCGGTCGCCCACGCGGAGGTCTGCGGTGCCGGCCCCGACCGCTGCAACGCGGCCCACGAACTCGTGGCCGAGCACGACACCCGGCCGGCAGAGGACAGGCCCGTGATCCCACTCGGCCGCATCCGTGCCGCAGATTGCGGCGCGGAGAACCTCGAGGACGACCTCGCCTTTGCCTGGATCCTCAGGCTCGGCGACAGTCTCGATCCGAACGTCGCGTGGACCGTGGAACACCGCCGCTTTCACGGATTCAGCACTCGATCTGAACCTTGACGTTTCGACTCGTGTCGCGAGCCGCGTCAAGCGCCGCCTGACCGTCGCCGAGCGGGAACGTCGCGGTCAGGAGCGGGGTCGGGTCGAGCCCGCTGGCCGCCATGAAGCGGATCGTGCGGGGCCACAGGCCGGCGGAGCCGATGATCCCGCGAACCTGCAGTGCCTTCGACTGGATCAGCCCGATTTCCACGGGAGCAGAGCCGCCGATGTCGATCCCGACGAAGACGATGCGGGCGCTGTGCGCGGCGATCGGAAACGCCGACGCCATCGCCGCCGGAACGCCTGCAGCCTCGATGACGACGTCGAACCCCCGTCTGTTGACCTGTTCGGCGACCGGCCCCTCCGTCGGATCGATTGCGTGCAGTGCACCGACCTTGAGACCCAGCTCCCGACGATGCGCCTGCGGCTCGATCAGTGTCACCGCGCCGCCCATCGTGGCCGCCGCGAGCACGCAGAGCAACCCGATCGGGCCGCCGCCGATGACGGCAACGGAGTCGCTCGCGTCGATGCCCCCTGCCGCGACCGTTGCGTTGTACGCGACGGAGAGCGGCTCGACGAACGCGCCGTGTGAAAATGAGAGCTCTTCCGGGATCCGGTGCAGCCACGACGCTTTCGCGACGAAGTATTCGGCGTCGGCGCCGCTGATCGAGAACCCGAAGTGATCGTCGCCGTTGTTGACGACGCACTCGCCGACGACGCGATCGCCGGCCTTGAGGTTCGTCACAGCGTCGCCTGTCTCGGCGACCTCGCCCGACCATTCGTGGCCGGGAATGATCGGGTACGAGACCGGGATGATGTACCGGCCTTCGTACAGCTCGAAGTCGGAGTGACAGATCCCGACGTTGCGAGAGCGGACGAGGACTTCGTCCGGCGCGATCGCCGGCACCTCGAGCTCCTTGACCGAAGCGGTGCGCGGTTCCTCGAACACCAGTGCCTTCATGAGTGCGCCCTCCCTATTGATCGACCAGGACCTTGATCTCGTCGGCGCTCCCCGACGCAAGCCGCTCGAAGGCGCCAGGCGCATCGTCGAGTGCGACCGTGCTCGTTACGACGCGCTCGACGGGGAGCGTGCCGGCGCCTATCTGGGCGGCGACGCGGTCGAAGTCATAAACCCAGTAGCACCAGGTCCCAACGATCGTCAGATCGTTGAGCGACCAGAGCATCGGCTCGACTATTGCCTCGCCGACGAACAGTCCTGTCTGCGCGAGCGTGCCGCGCTTGCGCAGCGATGCGATGCCGGCGGCGAACCCGTTTGGATGACCGGAGCACTCGATCGCGACGTCGACGCCGACGCCGTCGGTCTCGTCGCGGAGCAACTCGGGGACGTCGACAGCCGTCGGGTCGAGGACGGTTGCGACGCCGAGCGCCTCCGCTCGCGCGCGGCGCGCCGCATTCGGTTCCGAGACATAGACATTGGATGCGCCGGCGGAGTGGGCGCAAAGTGCCGCAAGCGCCCCGATCGGCCCGGCACCGGTTACAAGGACGCGATCGCCCGGCGCGACGCCGCCCCGTTCGACTCCGTAGGCCGCGACCGCCGTCGGCTCGATGAGCGCTCCTTGCTGATACGTCACGGCGTCGGGCAATCGGACGACCTGGTAGTCGGCGACGGTCGCGAGCTGCGCCATGCCGCCCCAGGCGTGCGAAAGGCCGACGCAGCCCATCGTCGCGCAGAGGTGCTGGAGCCCGCGACGGCAGTACGTGCACGTCCCGCAGTACGCGAGCGGCATGATCGCGACGCGGTCTCCGTCACGCACCGACGTGACTTCCGAGCCGGTGGCAACGACCTCGCCGGCGAATTCGTGTCCGAGGATCTGCGGATTCTGCGCGCCCGTCAGCGGGTGCGGCGCGACCGGCGTGACGATTGGGCCGGCGACGTATTCGTGCAGATCGGTCCCGCAGATGCCGCACGTCGCGACGCGAACGACGACGTCATTCGGCCCTGGTGGCCCAGGCTCGCCGACGTCCTCGATTCGCAGGTCGCGCGCGGCATGGAAGCGGAGCGCCTGCATCGTCAGGGGACGATCCGCTCGGCGCTGAGCCGTGCGAACAGGTCGGTGAATGAGCTCTCTGTATCACGGACACCGGTGAAGCCGAGACGCCGGCTGCGTCCCATGTCCGTGAACGTCTCAATCGTGCGGCCGAGATCCGCGTCCGTGTGCCACCACGAGGCGAGCGTGTCGACCGGGAGGTCACGCAGCCCATTACGGCGCACAATCTCGGGCCAGACCTCGGCCGCATCTGCCATCTGCTCCTCGAGTGGAGCAGGCTCACCGTCAAACGGTGCCGCCTCGACGCCGAGGGAGGCGGCCAGCCGCGGCCAGAGCCGGCGCCAGCGAAACACGTCGCCGTTGACGATGTTCAGTGCTTGGTTCGCCGCAGCAGGCTTCGTCGACGCCCAGACGAGATGGTCGGCGAGCAACTGCGCATCGGTGACGTCGGTGACGGCCTCCCACTGCTGCTGCGAGCCTGGGAAGCGAAACTTCCGACCGGTTTCCCGACAGATCGCCGCATAGACGGCGAGCGTGACGCCCATGTTCATCGCGTTGCCGAGCGCCCATCCGATCAGGGTGTGCGGCCGATGCACCGACCACGTGAACCCGTCGCGATCTGCAGCGGCAAAGAGGATGTCCTCCTGGACGTAGTAGAAGTTCTCGTACGGCAGGCGGTCCTGCTCTTCCGAGAACGGCGTGTCGGGTTGCACCTTCGCGTATGCCTCGAAGGGCCCGAGGTAGTGCTTGAGGCCCGTGACGAGTGCGACATGCCGAACGGAGTTCTCGGCCGACACGGCGTCAAGGAGGTTCTGCAGCATCCGGCCGTTGATCTCGCAGTTCTCCGCTTCCGTGCTGCACCGCGACCACGTCGTGAAGAAGACATGTGTCGGGGCGCGTCGGCGAACCGCGTCGGCTACTGCATCCGCATCGAGGAGATCCGCGACGACCGGTGTGATCCGGGCGTCGAGGCCGTCCGGCCGGCGGCACAAACCGGCGACCTCCCAGCCGTCGGCAAGCAGGCGTTGCGCGACGTTTCCGCCGCTGATCCCCGTCGCCCCGACCACGAGCGCGCGGGCCGTCATGCCCTCCGCTTCTGCGCGCTGACCTCGTCGACTCCCTGCAACCGCCATTCGCTGAGCGCGACGCCGGTCGACTCGTGGGCCGCATCGCTTCCGCGGCGTCCGCGCACGACCCAGATCGCGCGCACAGTTTCTGCCCCGTCGTTCACGAGCCGGTGCGGCGTGGTCGATGGGAAGGTGATCGAGTCGCCCGGACCGAGGACGTACTCGTCGAAACCGACGATTACCCGGAGCGTTCCGGAAAGGACGTGCCCGAACTCATGACCGCTGTGGCGCACGAGCGCGTCGTCCGGGCTCGACGCGCCACCAGGGTCGTAGACGGCCTCGAGGAACTCGACGTCCTCGTCACCCCAGAACATCAGCCGCTCCCAGCGGACGCCGGAGTTGAGCTGTATCGAGGGCCGCTCGTCAGCTCGCTGGACAGCAAGGCCCGGCTCGACGGTGGCGGTCGACTTGCCTTGAGCGCCGGGCATGGGCGGCTCGTCGAAGAGCACCTCGTCGACGGTGACGCCGAACTCCGAAGCGAGGGCGTAGAGGGTGCGGACGGAGGGGCCGATCTTGCCGGTCTCGATCTGGGAGATCGAGCTCGGCGACAGGTCGAGCCGTCGGGCTAGCTCGCGCAGCCCAATGCCCCGGGCGATCCGAATTGCGCGCAGACGCGGACCGAGGTCGGAAGGTGCATCCGGGGTTTGACTGGTGGTCTCAGGCTTGTCTTTCATGACGCGCTAAGTCTCGCTCCTCACGCCCGGCCGGACAGGCGAAGTGCGCTCCGCCGGACCTGGCTGTAGATGATCGCGCCGACGACGATGAGAAGGCCCTGGAAGATGTACTGCCATCGCTGGTCGAGCCCGAGGAAGACCGTTGCGTTCAGGACCTGCACGACGAGGCCGGCGCCGAGAAGCGTTCCGATGAACGTTCCTCTGCCGCCGAGCAGGCTTGTCCCGCCGAGGACGACGGCGGTGATCGACGAGAGGGTGTAGCCGGATCCCTGACCCGGGTCGCCGACGCCGATCTGCGCGAGCAGGATGACAGCCCCGAGCAGGGTCATGAGCGATGCGCCTACATACCCGAGGAGGGCCACGCGATTGACCGGCACACCGACGCGTCGCGCCGACTCCTCGCTCGAGCCGACCGCACGGAGGCGGAGGCCGAACTTCGACCGGCGCAGTGCCACCTCGAGCCCTGCCGCGATTACGACGAACGCAATGAAGGCGACCGGGACCGGCCCGACCTTCGTCTCGATCCCCCTCGTCACCGACCCAGCGATGTAGCCGTCGGGCGCGGAGCGCAAGGTAAACGCGAGCCCACCCAGACCGATGTAGGTCACGAGCGTGGCCGCGACCGGCGTGAACTTCGCGAAGCGTATGAGCGCGCCGTTGAGCAGACCGACACCCGCTGCAGCGAGGAACATCAACACGAAGCCCAGCGCCCAATACGCGGGTGACTTGCCGTCAAGGACGAAGAACGATCCGAGGACGACCAAAAAGCCCGCGAGCGGGCCTACGGAAAGGTCGATGCCGCCGAGGAGAAGCGCGAAGGTCTGCCCAAGTGAGATGAACCCGAGCGCAGCGCAGGCGAATTGGACTGAATTGATGTTGAAATCCGAGAGGTACCGTGAGTTCCCCGATAGGACGTACGCCCCGAGCGCGACCATCACGATTGCGAGGATGATCACCGGCGCGTAGTCGCCCTCGACAAAACGGAAGACCCGCGAAGCACCTCGCTCCCGTTTCGCCGCCTCCGCGGCGTGCGTCGTGGCACTGATCGCCGCGTGGACGATTTTCTCCTCCGTCACGTTGGCGCCGTCGAGCGTCGCGACGGCCTGACCCCGCGACATGACGACGATGCGGTCACAGAGCCCCTCGAGCTCCTTCGTGTCACTCGAGCCCACGACAACCGGAACGCCCCGGTCGGCGATTTCGCGAAGGATCCGGTAGATCTCCGCGCGCGCTCCAACATCGACGCCTTGCGTCGGCTCGTCGGCAACGAGCAGCGACGGCTCCGAGAGCATCGAGCGCGCCATCACGACTTTCTGCTGATTGCCGCCTGAGAGGGCTGAGACAGGCGCCTGCAGCGATGGCGCTCGCACGGCGAGCTCTGACAGCTCCCGCTGCACCACGCCGACCTCACGCCGACGATTTACGAACGGCCCCGTCTTGAGTCGGTCGAGCGCCGTCAGCGCGGCGTTCTCGCGGACATTCAAATCGAGCATCAGCCCATCGGTAAGGCGGTCGGCCGGCATGTACGCGGCCGCGCGGAACAGCCGGCGCCGCGAATACGGCTTGCCGTCGACGGCGACCGAACCGCTCGAGAAGGAGTGGCGTCCCGCGAGCGCACGCAGGAACGCGGGCTGGCCGTTGCCGACGACCCCGCCGATACCGACGATCTCGCCCCGATTGACGGCGAACGAGATGTCCTCGAATCCGTGGCCGGTCAGTCCTTCGACTTGCAGGAGTGCTTTCGCTTCGGATGCCGCGTCGTGCTTGGGCGGGAACGACGCCTCGAGCCTGCGTCCCACGATCAGGGCGAGCAACTCTGCGTCGGAGATTGCTTTGACAGTAGATGTGCCGCGCAGCGTCCCGTCGCGGAGGACCGTGACGCGGCCGGCAATCTCGCGAACCTCCCCGAGGCGATGAGTGATGTAGACGACCGCAGTGCCGGCGGCGGCGAACTTCCGGACGACGGAGAACAGGAGCTCGACCGAATCCTGCGACAGCGGAGCAGTCGGCTCGTCGAGGATCAGCAGGCGAGGCGAGACGGCGAATGCCTTTGCGAGCTCGAGCAAATGGCGACGCGCAACGCTAAGTGACGACACGCGGTCCTGGAGATGACCGTAGAAGTGGACATCATCGAGGATGGCGCGCATCGCCTTGCTCTCATCCGGGTCGCGGCGGCGTAGATGCTCAGACCCGACGGCGACGCCGATGTTCTCCGCGACGGTCATGTCCGGCAGGATCGCGGGATGCTGGTGCACCATCGCGATGCCGAGCTCCCGGGCGAGAGCCGGCGTCAGGCCTTCGATCTCCGCGCCGTTGAAGACAATCGTGCCTCCGTCCGGCGCCAACGCGCCCGACGCAATGTTCATGAGTGTCGATTTGCCGGCACCGTTCTCACCGAGCAGGGCGTGCACTTCGCCCGCTTCGACGTCGAGCGAAACATTGGTCAGTGCCGCGACGCCGTCGAAATGCTTCGTGATGCCGACCATCGACAGCGTCAGGTCGCCCACGCTGTCGGTCGGCTCTACGGAGATGCGGAGCGCGGACGATTCGGCCATGCGAAGTCCCGAGACGAATGCTGTGTGCGGCGACCGAAGCCGCCGCACACAACCCCCTGTCCTACTTCTTCACCAACTTCGCCTGCACCTTCGCCGGCAGCTCTGCCGACAGATAGATGTCACCAGGCAGGCTCGCCTGGCACTCGACCGGGTGCGGCTTTCCGGTCACCGAGTTCTCGAAGGTCAGCGCCGGGAAGTGCGTCGTCGACGGCTTCTTGCCGCCGGTTGCGAGCGCGACGGCCCAGTCGATCGCAAGCCGCGCGTGGTCATTCTGCGTCGAGACGGTGAACAGCTTGAACGTCGGGTTCTTCGCGTGGTTCTTCTGCCAGAAGCACCCGAGCACATTGCCGTCAGAGGTCGCGAGCGCCGGGATAGACCGGTGGCTCTTCGTGAACTCCGGCAGCGCACCGACGAGCGACGGGCCGAAGTCCGAGACGATGACATCGATCTTCGAGTACTTGGCGATGTCCGCGGAGAGCACCTTCTGGGTCAGTGCCGGGTCCCAGTTCGTGACCTCGAACGGCTGTGCGCCAATGAACTTGTACTTGTGGGTCGGATCGAGGACCTGATGCAGGCCCTTGTTCTCCTCGACCCCCTGGCTGTTGCCCTGCGGCCCGCTGAGCATGAGGACGTTGCCGCCATTCGGAAGCACCTGCTTGATCCAGTTACCCCAGTCCTTGCCGGCGTTTACGAACGGCGTGTCGATGAACACGTTGTAGTTGACGCCCGCCTTGCCACCAGGCGTCACGCGATACGGGACGGTGATCACGCCAGCCTTGTATGCGCTCGTGAGCGCGGGGAGGATCGCCTTGCCTGCATCGGGGAAGACGACAAGTGCGTTGACGCCCTTTGCGACCATCCCTTGGATGTCTGAGATCGCCTTCTGCGTATTGCCCTGCCCGTCGGCGTAGGTGAGCGACGAGACACTCGGGCACTTTGCGGCTTCGCTGCGCGCAGATGCCGTTGTGACCAGACGCCAGCTGTTGCCGCCGAAACCGTCAGTCAAGCCGAGTGTGATCTTCTTCGGGCCGCACCACGACGGTGCCTTGTCCGTGTGAGCGGACGAGGACGTCGCCGAGACCATCACGGCGATGCAGCCGAGTGCGACGATCAGCATCGCGCCACGTCTCCTCTGGAACATCGTGCGTGTCCTTCCTTTCGACTCGGTGGAACCTGCCAGGTCTGAGCGAAACGACATTTCAGGTAGGCGCAAGCGTGCTGGCGCGCCGTGGGAACGCGCGGCGCGCGACTACGCGCCAGTCGATGGTGTAGATCGCAACGCCGACCGCAAGTGCACCCGCCTGCACGAGCGTGCGAGCCGCGTACGACACGCCCAGTGCGAGCACGAACTGATCGAGTTGCGACAGGAACAACGCAGCGACCGCCGTGGCCACGAGGTTGCCGCGCCCGCCGAGGAGCGACGTGCCGCCGAGCACCACAGCGGCAACCGACGGAAGGAGATAGTTGTTGCCTTCATAGGCCGTTGGTTGGTTGACGATGCTTGCGTGGACGATTGCGGCCAGGCAATACAGGAGCTGCGCCCACACGTACGCCCCGCCCGCGTAACGCCGCACCCGGATCCCCGCTGTGAACGCGCTCGTCGCATTTGCGCCGACACCTTCGAACCGCCGCCCCACCGGCGTGAGCTTGATCACGACGGTGACGAGCGCTGTCGTGACTACCGCTATGTAGACAGGAATAGGAATCCCGAGCCATACGCCGCCCCCGACCCTCGACAGGCGCGCCGTTGTCGTTGTCGGGATGCCGGCGGAGTACCAAAGAACTGCACCGAAGAGCAATGCGTTCGTCCCAAGCGTGGCCACGATCGGGTTGAGGCGCATGCGTCCGATGAGGAAGCCGTTGACGAGGCCGGCGATGATTGCCGCTCCAACTGCGATCCCAATTGCAGGCCAGAGCCGGCTGTTCACCCCTGCCGGGTACTTGGTCGCGATCACGACGTAGAGGGAGAGCCCGCCGGCAATCGACAGATCGATCCCGCCTTGCATGACGACGAGCGTCTGGCCCAGGCCCGCGATCGCCAGAGCTGAGGCGAACGGAAACATCGTCAGCAACGTTCCGCGAGTGACGCTCGACGACGCGACGAGCTCACTCAGGAGAAAGAGCAGCCCCGTCGCCGCAACGACGGTCGCGAGGCCACGCGAAAGAACGTTCCGCGAGCCGCGTGGGACAACTGCTTTCGCTTCTGTCTGACCCACTGTGCGCGTGTCGGAGCCCACGTGGCCCGCGAGACTACACCCGTTGGGTGCTGTTCACAAGTGCTGATCAGAAATTCCGTTGCTCCGCGCGTCGTCAGGGCGGTTCACGAGTTCAAATCGCCGAAAACCTTGTGCTAACCGGCCAATTCGTGGTATTGAGGGCCTTGGCAAACGATGTTGATTACCGATGAACAACCCGGCCCATCGCCGGGCGAGCGACCAGAGAGAGGAGCCGCATGAACATCGCCTCGCGCGGCGCGACGATGGCTGTCGACTGGGAACAGCGGATCGACTTCGCGAAGCTGCGGAGCGACCGGTTGCGGCGCGCGCAGGAATCGCTTCGAGCGTCCTCGCTCGGGGCGGTGCTGCTCTTCGATCAGAACAACATCCGGTACGTCACGAGCACGCACATCGGTGAATGGGCCCGCGACAAAAGTGCGCGCTGCGCCCTCCTCACGCGCGAGGGAGATCCGGTGCTATGGGACTTCGGGTCGGCGGCGCGCCACCACAAGCTCTTTGCGCCTTGGTTCCCCGAGACCAGCTGGCAGGCGGGCGTCACGTCGATGCGCGGAGCGATGCCGCGTGAGACCGGCGTCCCCGACGCACTCGCCGCGCGGATTCATCGCGAGCTCGACGCGCGCGGGCTTGCCGGCGAGCCGCTCGGCATCGACCTGACCGACATGGAGACGCTGTACTCGCTGCAGCGTCAAGGGATCGAGACGGCGGACGCGCAGCCCGTCATGATGCGCGCCCGCGCGATCAAGACGCCGGAGGAGATCGCCCTGCTGGAGCACGCGGCCGGGATCGTCGACGCCGTCTACGAGCAGATCTACCGAACGCTCCGTCCCGGCGTTCGCGAGCACGAAGTCGTCGCGGACGCGATGAAGCTCTTGTTCGAGCTCGGCTCCGAGCAGGTCGAGGCAATCAATGCCGTATCGGGTGAGCGGTGCAACCCGCATCCGCATGTGTTCTCCGATCGCCTGCTACGGCCGGGCGACCAAGCGTTCTTCGACATCATCCACTCGTTCATGGGTTACCGAACCTGCTACTACCGGACGTTCAACGTCGGCGGTGTGACGCAATCCCAGCTCGATGCATACAGGCAGTGCCGCGAATGGCTCGACAACGCAATCGAGCTCGTGCGACCCGGGGCGACGACGGACGAGATCGCGGCAGTCTGGCCGGCAGCGGAGGAACTCGGGTTCCCCGACGAACAGTCGTGCTTCGGGCTGCAGTTCGGCCACGGGCTCGGCGTCGGGCTCTACGAGGCGCCGATGATCTCGCGCGTCCACTCGCTCGACAATCCGATCGAGATCGAAGAGGGAATGGTCTTCGCCCTCGAGACCTACTGCCCGGCAACGGACGGAGAGTCCGCCGCGCGAATCGAGGAAGAAGTCGTTGTCACATCGACCGGCTGCCGGATCATCACCAAGTTCCCGGCAGACGAGCTACTCGTCTGCGGCCGCACATACGTCCGCGGCGCAGACCTCGTCGACTCGCCGCTGCCCGTATGAGTGGTCGCGTCGCAGGCCGCGTCGTGATCGTCACCGGCGGTGCCGGCGGCATCGGCGCCGCCGCCTGCCGTGCACTCGCGCGCGAGGGTGGCAAGGTCGTCGTGGGCGATCTCGACGCAGATCGTGCGCAGGCCGTCGCTGACGCCGTCATCTCCGACGGCGGCGAGGCAACGTCCGTCGGCGTCGACGTGACCGATCGGGCGAGCGTGCGCCGGATGATCGAAACGGCGGTCGACCTGTTTGGCGAGCTCAATGTCATCTTCAACAACGCCGGCATGAACCGGCCGCGCGGGTTCATGGAGGTCGACGAAGACAACTTCGAGCAGATCCTCCGCGTGAACACCTGGGGGGTGATCGTGTGCACGCAGGAGGCCGCGAAGCAGATGATCGCGCAAGGCTCGGGCGGCAAGATCATCAATACGGGCTCGATCGCCAGCCGGCAAGGCTTCTGGGACTTCGTTCCGTACTGCGTCGCGAAGTTCGGCGTCCTCGCCGTGACTCAAGCGACGGCGCGCGGTCTCGTCGAGCACGGGATCACCGTGAACGCATTCGCGCCCGGCGTTGTTGACACACCAATGTGGGTCGGCCTCAACGAGGACATCCGCGCAATCCACGACCAGCCGGACGACGCCGATCCGATGCGGGAGTTCGCCACCGGGACGCTCGTCGGTCGTCCTGCAGCGCCCGAGGAACTTGCTCCGTTTCTCGTCTACCTCGCGTCGCCGGAATCCGATTACATGACCGGCCAGATGTACATGGTCGACGGCGGCCAAGTCCTGGTCTGAGGAGGGAGAGTATGAAAGGACTGCATCACGTCGGGATCACGGTTAAGGATCTGGAAGCCTCGATCCGCTTCTATCACGACGTTCTCGGCCTCGAATTCTCGAACGAGCCCAGCCCGTGGTTCGACGGACCCGAGCTCGGCCCCGCTGTGGGCGTTCCGGGCGCCGCACTTCGCCAGGTGAGCCTGCTGCTCGGCGATACGACACTCGAGCTGCTCGAGTACAAGAGCCCGCAGAGTGAGACCTCGAGACCGCTCGTCTCGAACAACATCGGCGCCACACACGTCGCGTTTCAGGTCGACGACATCGAGGCGAAGAAGGCCGAGCTCGAGGCGAGCGGCATCGAGTTCTACAGCGACGTGAATACCGTCGATGAAGGCGTTCTCGCCGGATGGCGCTGGGTGTACTTCGAGGATCCCGACGGTTACCCCCTCGAGCTCGTCGAGGTGGCGTACTACAACGCAGAGGAGCGACGCGAAGGCATCGCGGCGTATCTCGCCTCACGCGCGCAGCATCAACCTGCGTAGCTCCGGTGGGCGAGCTCACGGCGGACGTCGAGCGCAGCTTCGCGGGCTGCGAGGATGAACGCCTTCGCGTGCTGCTTCAGGGGCTTGTCCGGCATCTCCACGCGTTCGCCGTCGAGGTGCAGCTGACGGAGGCCGAGTGGCAGCGCGCGATCGCCGCGCTGACGGCGACAGGGCGTCTCACTGATGACCGCCGCCAGGAATTCGTCCTCTGGTCGGACGCGCTCGGCCTGTCGATGCTCGTCGACGCAATCGCGCATCCGAAGCCGGAGGGCGCTACGGAGTCAACGGTGCTTGGGCCCTTCTGGGTCGAAGGATCGCCCGAGCTTGAGTACGGCGATGCGATCTTCACGTCGGCGGCGGGCGAGCCGGCGTGCGTGCACGGCCGCGTCCTCGACCTCGATGGGTCGCCGATCGCGGATGCAACGCTCGACGTCTGGCAGAACGATGCGAACGAGCTCTACGGGGTGCAGGACGACGACGCTCCGGAGGCCCACTTGCGAGGTCGGTTCCGTAGCCGCTCGGACGGCACCTACGCGTTCCTCGGGGTGCGGCCGGTGCCGTATCGAATCCCGAGCGACGGTCCGGTCGGCACGATGCTTGCAGCCAGCGGACGTCACCCGTGGCGCCCGGCGCACATTCACATGATCATCGCGGCGCCCGGCTACGAGACGCTGACGACGCACATCTTCGACGCCGAGAGCCCCTACCTCGACAACGATGCGGTCTTCGCGGTCAAGCCGTCGCTTTTGCGGCGCTTTGTCCGAGACGGTGACCGCTGGTCCGTCGAGAACGACGTCATCCTCGTCCCTGTGCCATGACGCGTTCGAAGATTGCGATCGTCGGGACAGGAGCGAACGGCGCGTCAATCGGTGCCGACCTGACGCTTGCGGGCGAGGACGTGATCTTCATCGAGCAATGGCCCGCCCACGTCGAGGCGATGCGAGGGCACGGCGTCACGATCGAGATGCCGGAGCGAACAGTGACCGCAGATGTCCGGGCACTGCATCTATGCGAGGTGGCGACGCTCCGTGAGCAGTTCGATGTCGTCCTGTTGCTCGTAAAGGCCTACGACACAAGGTGGGCAGCGCATCTGATTGCTCCGTACCTCAGCGACACCGGGTTGATGGCGGGTGTTCAGAACGGCATGACCACCGGCGTTGTCGCGGAGGTTGTCGGCGCCGAGCGGGCGATCGGTGCGGTCATCGAGATCACGTCGTCGATGACGATTCCGGGAAGAGTCGACAGGCACTCCGGGCCTGACCGGTCGTGGTTCGCGGTCGGTGGGATACACCCGGCGACGCGCGGACGCGAGGACGAGGTCGCAGCACTGCTTCGGCACAGCGGCCACGTCGAGATCGTCGAGGACATCGAAGCGACGAAGTGGATGAAGCTCGTGTCGAACGCGACGACGCTCGCAACGACGGCGATCCTCGGGCTGCCGATCGCCGAAGCAGCCGCGGTGCCGGCAATGCGGGACATCATGCTCGCCGCCGGTCAAGAGGCACTCGACGCGACCGTCGGCCTTGGCAATCCCGTCCTGCCGATCTTCGGGCTCACGCCGGCTGCTGTCGTGAGGCAAGAAATCGTCGTCGAGACGCTGCTCAAGACGCTGCTGGACGGGTTCGTCCTCCCGCACTCGACGACGACGATCCTCCAGGACTGGACGAAGGGACGCCGCAGCGAGGTGGATGACATCAACGGCCACGTCGTGCGTACGCTCGAGCGCCTCGGACGGCCGGCTCCGGTCAATGCCGCGATCGTCGACGTCGCCCACGCTGTCGAGCGAGGCTCATTGCAGCCCTCGCCGTCCCTGTTGACCGTCCTCGAGGAGCGAATCGGCGCGTTCGCGCCCACGACATCCAAACGCGGTCGTACCATCAAGGCTTAATC
The DNA here is from genome assembly GCA_036265735.1 of Gaiellaceae bacterium. GTDB lineage: Bacteria > Actinomycetota > Thermoleophilia > Gaiellales > Gaiellaceae > Palsa-739. The sequence goes on along the minus strand of DATAOK010000035.1, from coordinate 60,231 downwards.
GACCATGGTGATCGCTCGAGAGTTCGAACCATCGAGAATCGGCGCGAAGCTGAGGGAGGAGCGCGAGAAGCGCAACATCAGCCTGCGCGAGCTCGCCCGCCGCGTCGGGGTTTCGCCCAGCCTGATTTCACAGATCGAGCTGGATCGCGTCAATCCGTCGGTGAGCACGCTGTGGTCGATCGTGACCGAGCTCGGCATGACCATGAGCGAAGTCTTCGGCGAGACGCCGGACGCGTCGGAACAGACGGCGACGTCGCGCGAGGCCGACCGCGTCGTGGCCAGCCCGGAAACGCGTCGCGTGATCAATCTCGCGTCCGGTGTGCGCTGGGAGCGTCTGACGCCGCACAACGATCCAGACGTCGAGTTCCTGTATGTCGTCTATCCCGTCGGCGGTGAGTCCTCGCCGGAGCATGCGCTCGTGACTCACGGCGGTCGCGAGTACGGCTACGTCTCGAGTGGCACCCTCGGCGTTCAGGTCGGTTTCGACGAGTACGTCCTCGGTCCTGGAGCGTCAATCGCCTTCGACTCATCCGCGCCTCATCGGCTCAGGACGATCGGCAGCGAGCCGGTGCACGCGATCTGGGTCGTCATCGGACGCGTCGGCGATCCGCGATCCGAAGTCGAGTCCAACCTTCGCTCAGTGGAGTGATCGCAGCGCCGGCGCCGGATCGGCGTCGGCATCCGCAAGACGCTCCGCGAGGTACGCCCAATCGCGCTCGTGCCGGTACGAGTAGCGCGGGGGAGGACCGGGCGCGGAGGTTTCGAGCCAGCGCACCGGCTTCCCGTGCATCTCGTAGAACGCGTGGACGCAGCCGACGCCGGTCCAGAAGGCATCTCCGGGCCGCAGTGTGTAGCGGTCGTCGTTCGCGACGACATCCACCTCGCCCTCGAGCAGGTAATACGCCTCCTCGAACGGATGGTCGTGCGGGTTCGCGAGCGCGTGCGGCTCGTAGTCGACCATGAACATCGTGTGGAGTTGCGCGTCGAGCCGCTGGTCGACGAGCATCTTCACGGCGATGCCGCTATAGGCCAGCACGGCCGTCGCCATGCTGGCTGAGACGGTCGGTGCGGCGAATCCTTGACCGTGCTTGAGGCGCTCGAGATCCGACTCGCCCTCGGTGTAGAGGAAGAGATTGCGGTTGCGCGGATCGCGGATGTCGAGCGCCTCAGCCGCGACGTCCGGCGGAGGCCCCAGAAAGAATGTGTCGCTCCCATCGAGTCGAGGACGTGGCGACGCCATCTCGAGCCAGAGCCCTTCGACGGCGCGGAACGCATGCGGCATCCCGACCGGTATCGCGCCGCACGCACCGGGCTTCAGGCTGACGGCGCGCCCGTTGAGATAGAGCACGGGTTCGCCTTCGAGGACGTAGAAGCTCGTCTCGAACGAATGCAGATGCTCATCCACATGACCCTCGACGAGTGAGACGAGCGTCAGCGCCATGTGCGTCGAGCCGAGCGCGCCGCTGACGAGGCGGCAATTCGTCAGGCCGCTCGAGCGATCGGGGAGCCCGGGGGCAAGGTCGACGTCCTCGCGGCGTACGAGCCGGTAGCCGGGACGTCCGTCTGCGAGCTCGCGTGTGCCCGTGTCGTTCGTCATCCGGGTACCACTGCGGAAGACGCGACGGCCGCGGCGATGCCGCCGTTCCCGGCCGGGCTCGCGGTCTCTCCGTCCGTGATGAGATCGGCGCCGCGGACGTACTGGCGACCGGCGACGAGCAATTCGTCCGCCGGGAAGCGCGTGATCACCTCACAGCCGGTCGCTGTCACGACGACCTCTTCCTCGATGCGCGCGGCGGAGCGGCCGTCGGTCGCGGCGCAGTACGTCTCGAGCGCGAAGACCATGCCCTCTTGCAACTCGACGGGATGGTCGAGCGAGTGGACGCGCGAGATCATCGGCGACTCGTACAAGCCGACGCCGATGCCGTGGCCGAACTGCAGCCCGAAGCACGTCTCCTCGTCGGGGAAGCCGAGCTCCTCCGCCGTCGGCCACACCTCGGCGATCGTGTCCGTCGTCATGCCCGGGCGTACCAGCGCAATCGCCGCGTCGAGCCATTCGCGGCACTGCTTGTACGCATCGAGCTGCGACGAGTTGACGCCGCCGACGTTGAACGTGCGGTAGTAGCACGTTCGATAGCCCATGAACGAGTGGATGATGTCGAAGAACGCCTGGTCGCCCGGACGCAGCAGGCGATCGGAGAACACGTGCGGATGGGGGTTGCAGCGGTCGCCGGACACGGCGTTCACCGCCTCCACGTGCTCCGACCCCATTTCGAAGAGCAGCTCGTGCGCGCGCGCGACGATCTCGTGCTCGTAGATGCCGGGTCGCAGCATCCGGTAGATCTCCTCGTAGACCGCGTCGACGAGGCCCGCTGACTGGTCGAGCAGCGCGATCTCCTGCGGGGTCTTGATCGTGCGCGCCTCGAGCAGCACCTGCGAGCCGTCGGTCACCTTGACGCCCGCACGCGTGAGCGCCTCGAGTGTCAGGAGGTCGGCCATGTCGACGCCGAGCGGCTCATCCTGCAGCCCGTGCTCGCGGAGCTCGTTCGCAATCCGCGTGCCGAGCTTGTCGGGAATGCCCGTCTCGACCGGCATCGCGCCGCGCATCGGCGTGACGCCGGCGCGGAAGTTCTCCGGCGGCAGCCACGGCGCGAACAGCTGATGATGGCGCGCTGCAGAGCCGAAGTCCCAGAGGATCGGATCCTCGCCGCGCATCAGCAACGTGAAGCGCGCGTTCTTGTCGCGTGCCCATTCGCCGATGTGCGTGCTCGTGACGTACCGGATGTTGTTCGGGTCGAAGAGGAGCACCGCGCCGAGATCGGAACGCTCGAGTGCCGCCTTCGCACGGTCGAGCCGTTCGCGCCGCAGCTTCGGGAAGTCGATTCGCTGCTCCCAGTCGACCGCGCGTGTCGCGTCGGGCGACCCGGAGATCCTGCTGCGCATGTTCATCGGGAAACCCTCCGCACGGTGTCTCGCAGGTTCAGGTAGAGCGCCATGAAGTCGTCGTCTCCATAGCCTGCCTCGATCGCGCCGCGGAGCAACGCCTTCAACTCTCGTGCGACGGGCAACACGACGTCGGCCTCCTTCGCCGCGTCGAGGATGAGGTCGATGTCCTTCTCCATGAGCGACGTCGTGAACGTCGCGGAATAGTCGTCGTTGAGGAGCGGCTCGGTCTTGTACTTCACGAACGGCGCGCCGGCTGCGGAGTTGCCCATCACTTCGAGCAGCTCGCGTCGCGAGACGCCCGACGACTCTGCGAGCACAAGTGCTTCAGCCATCAGCTGCGCGAGGCCGCCGATCACGAGGTTGACCGCGAGCTTGACGACGCGCGCCTGCTCACCGTCGCCGACGTACTGGATGGTCGGCCCGATCGCGAGGAGCACCGGCTCCACGCGCTCGAGGGCGTCCTTCGGTCCGGAGACGATGAAGCTGAGGTTGCCCGCGCGCACGACCGACGGATTGCCGCTGACCGGCGCCCGGATGTACGTGAGGCCGGCGTCGGCGGTCGTCCTCGCGACCTCGGCCGAAATCTCGGGCGAGACAGTGCTCAAATCCACGAGGACAGTCCCGGGCCGCGCCGCTCCGGCCACCGCGGCGGCGACATCGGCGAGCGCGTCGTCGTTCGCGAGCGATGTGAGCACGATGTCGACGCGCTGCGCGACCGCCTCCGCAGAGTCGACGACCTCGGCGCCGAGCGCCGCGAGCGGCCGGGCCTTCTCCGGGCTGCGGTTGAAGACGACGAGCGGATGGCCGGCCGCGCGAAGGCGCTCTCCGAAGGCCGCACCCATGTGGCCGAGGCCGATCAACCCGACGGCGAGACGCGGGTCCTGTGAGGCGCCCACTGTGCAGTATGAATAAACGAACGGCGGGGTGGGGTCAAGCGCATGCGCGCGAACCGCAGGATTTGTACAGCCTCACGACACGGTTTGACATTCGGGCCGGCCGGCCACAGAATTGTCGGTGGAACAACCGTTCCACAGTGTGAGATGCCAGAGGCGACCGGCACCCAGGCGATCGACCGTGCGGCCCAGCTGCTCGTCCGCGTGGTCGAGGCAGCGCAGCCGCCCTCGGTGGGCGAGCTCGCAGCGCGCGCCGGCCTCCCGAAATCCACGACCTCGAGGCTCGTGTCGGCGCTCGAGCGCCAGGGGCTCGTGCAGCGCCTCGGTGAGCGCGGCCGCCTGACCGCCGGTCCTGTCCTGCTTCGCTACGCGAACCGGGACGTTTCGTCGACGCTCGTCGAGCTCGCCGCGCCGAGCCTCCGCCGGCTCGCAGACGCGTCAGGCGAGACGATCAACCTCGCCGTTCCGGGCGTCGACGGCGTCGAGCACCTCGCGCAGGAGGACACCGCGCACTTTGTCGGCGTCACCGACTGGGTGGGGCGCAAGGTGCCCTTCGAGCACGCCGCGAACGGAAAGGTCTTTCTCGCGTACAGCACTGCGTCGCCCGAGCACGCACCGATTCGTGCGCGCGGCTACGCGACTTCGATCGACGAGCTCGAGGTTGGGCTGACGGCCCTCTCTGCGCCGGTGCTCGGCCCGGCCGGCGACGCGATCGCCGCGCTCTCGATCTCGGGCCCGACCGCACGCTTGACCTCCGACCGCATCGGCCAGCTCGCGCCGCTCCTCATGGAGGAAGCGCACGTGCTGGCGGAACGACTCGGCCACCGCGACCAGCGAGGTGCTGCATGACCGAAGAGGAAATCCTCAAAGCGCTCTACGACAACACGCTCATCGGCAACGCGCCTGAGGTGAAGGACCTGACGAACCAGGGCCTCGAGCAGGACCTCGATCCCGAGAAGATGCTCTACGACGCGCTGATCCCGTCGCTCGAGGAGGTCGGCGCGCGGTTCGAGCGAGGCGACTTCTTCGTGCCGGAGATGCTGATCGCCGCGCGCGCGATGCAGGGCGCGCTCGACATCCTTCGTCCGCTGCTCGCTGAGACCGGCGCGAAGCAGGTCGGCACCTACGTCATGGGCACCGTCAAGGGCGACGTGCACGACATCGGCAAGAACCTCGTGAACATCATGCTCGAGGGCGCCGGCTTCACGGTCTACGACCTCGGCGTCAACGTCGCGCCCGAGGTGTTCATCGAGAAGATCAACGAGCATCAGCCCGACATCGTCGGCTTCTCCGCGTTCCTCACGACGACGATGCCGATGTTCAAGGCGAACATCAACGCGCTCGAGAAGGCGGGGATCCGCAACGACGTGATCGTCATGGTCGGCGGCGCGCCGGTGACGCAGGAGTACGCCGACATGGTCGGCGCCGACGGCTACGCGGCGGATGCGTCGACAGCGGTACGGCTGGCGAAGGATCTCATCGAGCAGAGGCGCAGCGCCGTCACCGCATGATGAAGCCGCTCGAGCTCGTCGAGGCCGCGGTCAAGAAACCGATCTGGGGCTGCCGGATGTGCGGCCAGTGCGTGCTGCACTCGACGGGCATGACATGCCCGATGAACTGCCCGAAGACGCTGCGCAACGGCCCGTGCGGCGGCGTGCGTCCCGACGGGCATTGCGAAGTGAAGCCCGAGATGCGCTGCGTGTGGGTCAAGGCGGTCGAGCGCGCGCCGAAGACGCCGTGGGCGCACGAGATCAACGACCTGCGGCCGCCGGTCGACAACCGGCTTTGGGGCACGTCGTCGTGGAAGAATTTCCTGACGAAGCGCGACCGCGAGACGCCGAAGGGGTGGCGTGTCCCGGCTTGAGGACGCGATCGCCGCGGGGCGCTTCGTCGTGACCGCCGAGCTCCTCACCGTCAATGCGGGCGGGCTCGACGCCGTGCACGAGCGCTTCGAGCCGTTCGAGGACTACGTCGACGCTACGAATGCGACCGACAACACCGCGGCGCACGCGCACGCATCGCCGCTCGCCGTTGCAGTTGCGTTGAAGCAGCTCGGCATGGAACCGGTCATGCAGCTCACGTGCCGCGACCGGAACCGCCTGGCTTTGGAGGCAGACCTTGCAGGCGCGGCGTTGCACGGGATCGAGAACATCTGCTGTCTCACCGGAGACGACGTCACCGCCGGAGACGAGCCGGAGGCGCGGCGTGTGTTCGATCTCGACTCGATCCAGCTGCTTGCGCTCGGCGAGACGATGCGACGCGGTACCTATCTCTCCGGGCGGAAGATCGACCCTGCGCCGAGGCTCTTCCTCGGTGCGGTCGAGAACCCCGGTGCCCCGCCGTACGACTACCGCGTCGACCGCGCGTTGAAGAAGGTCCGCGCGGGTGCGCGGTTCCTCCAGCTGCAGGTGAGCTTCGAGCCGGAGCGGCTCGCCGCGTTCATGCACGAGGCGGTCGCGCAGGGGCTCGACAAGCAGTGCGCGCTGATCCCGTCGATCTGCCTCGTGCGCTCGCCGTCGGCGCTCCGCTACATGGACGAAAACGTTCCGGGCATCACCGTGCCCGCCGAGACCATCGAGCGGTGCGAGCGCGCGGCGGATCAGGAGGCCGAGTGCTTCGACGTCGCGTGCGAGCTCGCCGAGCGCGCTCGCTCGCTGCCGGGCGTCGCGGGCTTGCACCTGATCAGCTTCCGCAAGGAAGCCGGCATCGCACGCCTCTGCCGGAGGCTCGGCATTCCAACACGAGAAGAAAGGGAGCTGCGTGGAAACAGTCGTCCGGTCGCGGTCTAAGACCGTCGTCATAGGTCCGGAGGCGCCGTTCTGTGTGATCGGCGAACGGATCAACCCCACGGGGCGCAAGGCGTTCCAGGCGCAGTTGCAGGCGGGCGACCTGTCGCAGCTCGAGACGGACGTCGCTCAGCAGGTCGAGGGCGGCGCCGACATGCTCGACGTGAACGTGGGCGACCCGCTCGCGGACGAGATCGGCCTCATGGGGCGCGCGATCCCGATGGTGCAAGGGCTGACCGATCTGCCCCTCTGCATCGACAGCTCCGTCATCGAGGCGCTGGAGGCCGGCCTGACTGCGTATGACGGGAAGGCTTTGGTCAACTCGGTCACCGGCGAGGACGAGCGACTCGAGGCGATCCTGCCGATCGTCGCGCGCCACGGCGCCGCCGTGATCGGGCTCGCGAACGACGACGAGATCCCGATGGAGCCGCAGCGCCGGCTCGAGGTGGCGAGGAAGATCGTCAGCGCCGCCGGCGACCACGGCATCCCGCCGGAGGACGTGATCATCGACCCGCTCGCGATGCCGGTCGGCGCCGAGCCGCGCGCGGTGACGCTCTTCGTCGAGACGCTGCACCTCCTGCGTGACGAGCTCGGCGTCAACACGACGTGCGGCGCGTCGAACACGAGCTTCGGCTTGCCCGGCCGGCACACACTCGGCGCGGCGTTCCTGGCGGTCGCGCAGTCGCACGGCCTGACGAGTGCGATCATGGACGCGCGGCGCGATGAGACGGTCGAGGCCGTGCGCGCGACCGACTTCCTGCTCGGCCGCGACGAGTGGGGTGCAACGTGGATCCGGCGCTACCGCGCGAAGCAGGCGGCCGCAACGGCGTGAGCTCAGTCGTCCTTGAACTCGTCGAGCGTCACGCCGTGTCGCGTGGCGATCTCCTCGAGCGCGGCGCGGGTCGTGGCCGCGTCGTTGCCGGCTGCGAGCTGGCGCGCGACTTCGGCCTCGATCTCGCGCGCCAGGTCCGAGTCGTCTTGTCCGCCCGAGAGCTTGATCTCGAGCCGGTGCCGCTCGACCTTCCGGCCGGAGAGACGAGCGAGCAGGATGCGCAGCCACATCGGCATGGCATCGGAGTGTGACAGGTGAGCGCGCTGGAAGACATCCCCGCCGAGCCGCATCCCGACCGCGTCCGGCTGCGGTTTCTGCAGATCGGGGAGGACCGCGCGATCAAGGAAGCGCGCGTTCCCGCGGGGACGACGATCTTCGACGCGGCGAGCTGGAACGGCGTCGCGATCGACTCGACGTGCGGCGGTCACGGCACGTGCAAGAAGTGCAAGGTGAAGGTGCTGCAGGGCGATGCGCCGCTCAGCTCCGTCGATCCGCGCGCGTTCTCGACCGAGGAGCTGCGGAACGGCTGGCGGCTTGCATGCCGTGCCGCGACGCACGAGGACCTGACGATCGAGGTGCCCCCGTTGCAGACACGCCCGAAGGCGGCACTCGCCGGCGTCGGCCGTCACGTGATCTTGCGCCCCGCCGTGCAGAAACGCTATGTCGAGCTCGTCGAGCCGACGCTCGAGGATCAGGTCTCCGACCTGGAGCGGCTCCTTGCGGCCATGGACGACGTCGAGCCGCGCGTGTCCCTGGACGTCGTGCGCGAGCTCGGTGCGGTGCTGCGGCGGAGTGACTGGAGGGTGACGGCGGTGCTCGCCGACGATGTCCTGATCGGCGTCGAGCCCGGGGACACGAGCGGCTCGCGGCACGCGATCGCGTTCGACCTCGGCACGACGACCGTCGTCGCGACGCTCCTCGACCTCGAGACCGGCCAGCCGAAAGCGGTGCGCTCGATGCTGAACGCGCAGCAGCCGTTCGGCGCCGACGTGATCTCGCGGATCAGCGCGACGATGATGGACGAGGGCGCGCTCGGGACGCTGCGCGAGCGCGCGCACGAGACGCTGCGCCAGCTGACGAGCGAGGTCTGCGAGGAGGGCGGCGTCGACCCGCTCGAGGTCTACGAGGTGGTCGTCACCGGCAACGTGACGATGATCCAGCTGGCGCTAGGCATCGATCCCGAGCCGCTGTCGATGGCGCCCTTCACGATCGCTGCGCGGCGGCTGCCCGAGGCGCGCGCTTCCGACTTCGGCCTGCAGGTGCACGAGCGCGCGCCGGCGGTGCTGTTCCCCGCGCTGGGTGCGTACGTCGGGCCTGACATCGTCGCCGGCATCCTCGCGACCGGCTTGACGCTCGACCGGCGCGTCCGGCTGTTCATCGACGTGGGCACGAACAGCGAGATCGTGCTCGGTTCGAGCGCCAAGGCGCTTGCGACGGCGGCGCCGGCAGGCCCGGCGTTCGAGGCGGCGCAGATCCGCTGCGGCATGCGTGCGGCGGAGGGTGCGATCGAAGGCGTCAAGATCGTCGACGGCGAGGTGCAGCTGACGGTGATCGGCGACGTCGATCCCGTGGGGCTCTGCGGCTCCGGTCTCGTCGACGCAGTCGCCGAGCTCGTGAGCGCGGGTTCCCTCGATCACTCCGGGCGCTTCGTGCTCGAGACGAGCGACCGCTTCGGCAAGATCGGTGAGGAGAACGTCTTCTATCTCTCCGACGAGATCTATCTCTCGCAGCGCGACGTGCGCGAGCTGCAGTTCGCGAAGGCGTCGATCGCGACGGGCTGGACAATTCTCTGCAAGGACCTCGGCGTCGATCCCGCGGAGATCTCGCAGGTGCTGCTCGGTGGCTCGTTCGGCTCGTACCTCACCGCGGCGAGCGCGGTGAAGATCGGGCTCGTGCCGCGCCTGCCGCTGGCGCGGATCGTCGCCGCAGGAAACGTCGCCGGCGAAGGTGCGAAGATCGTCGCGCTGTCGGTCACCGAGCGCGCCGCAGCGAACGCCGTGCTCGAGGAGGTCGACTATGTCGAGCTCAGCGGACGCACGGATTTCAACGACCTGTTCATCGATCAGCTGGGGTTCCCCGGATGAGCAGGGTCGTCGTGAGCTGCGGCGCGCTGGCGCTGCACGTCAAGGCCATCGCCCGACGCCGCGGCTGGGACGTCGAGGTCCGCGCGGTCCCGCCCGAGCTCCACAACCGCCCGGAGCGGATCCGCTACGCGGTCGAGGACGCCGCGATGGGCGACGACGTCGTCGTCGCGTATGCGCACTGCGGCGCCGACCTCGAGGGCTACCGCCGCCTCGAGGGCGCCCATTGCTACGAGGTCTACGGCGCCGAGCATGAGCCCACGACGTACTTCCTGACCGACTTCCTCGTGAAGAGCTTCGACCGCGTCGTCTGGCGCGGGCTCGGGCTCGACCGCCATCCCGAGCTGCGCGATGACTACTTCCGCCACTACGAGAAGGTCGTGTGGCTCGCGCAGGAGGAAACCGCAGAATTGCGCGAGCAAGCAGAGCGCGCGGCTGAAAGACTCGGCCTGCCGCTCGAGATCCGTGACACCGGCGACATCGGACTGGAGCGAGCCTTGGAGAAGCTGCTGTGCTGACGAACACCCTCCCGCGATACGAGATCCTCGACGAGGCGGCGCTCCAGGAGCTCGAGCGCGGCTGGCGGCGCATCGTCAGCGACCTCGGCATCGAGTTCCTCTACGACGAGGCGCTCGACTACTTCAAAGCTGCGGGCCAGGACGTCGACGGCCAGCTCGTGAAGTTCGACCCCGACTGGATCCTCGAGCAGGTCGCCAAGGCCCCGTCGCAGTTCACGCTGCAGGCGCGCAACCCCGAGCGCAGCGTGCCGATCGGCGGCAACAACATGGTGTTCTCCGCGGTGTACGGCTGCCCGTTCGTGCGCGAAGGCTTGCAGCGACGCGACGCGACGTACGACGACTTCCAGAACCTCGTCAAGCTCGCGCAGTCGTTCCCGCAACTCGACTCGCCGGGCGGGACGATCTGCGAACCGAACGACCGCCCCCTCGACTCACGGCACCTCGACATGGTGTTCGCGCTGATGACGCTGAGCGACAAGCCCTTCATGGGCTCGGTCACGAGCGGGCCGAATGCAATCGACACGATCGCGATGGCGGAGTTGGTGTTCGGCAAGGACTCGCTGGATGAGACGCCGGCGATCATCTCGCTCATCAACGTCAACTCGCCGCTCCGCTACGACGATCGCATGCTCGCCGCGCTCGTCGAATACGCGAAGCGCGGGCAGGCGACGATCGTGACGCCGTTCCTTCTGATGGGCGCGATGTCGCCCGTGAGCGTGCCGGCGACGCTTGCGCAGCAGCTTGCCGAGGCGCTCGCCGGGATCGCGCTCGTGCAGACGATCCGTCCCGGCTGCCCGGTCGTCTTCGGCTCGTTCCTCTCGAACACCGACATGCAGTCGGGCTCACCGAGCTTCGGGACGCCGGAGTCCGCGGTCGGTCTGCTCTGCACCGGCCAGATCGCGCGGCATTACAACCTGCCGTTCCGAAGCGGCGGCGCGCTGACGTCGTCGCAGGTCGTCGACGCGCAGGCGGGCTACGAGTCGATGATGTCGCTCTGGCCGACGTTCCTCGCCGGCACGAATTTCGTCATGCACTCGGCCGGCTGGCTCGAGTCCGCGCTTGTCTCGTGTTACGAGAAGTTCATCACCGACGTCGAGTGCCTGAGGATGATGTACGAGGTCTTCAAGCCACTCGAGATCAACGAGGAGACGCTCGCATACTCGGCGCATCAGGAAGTGGGCCAGGGCGGCCACTTCCTCGGCGCTGCGCACACACTCGAGCGTTTCCGGGAGTGCTTCTACCGGCCGCTCGTCAGCTCCACGGAGAACTACGAGCGGTGGAAGCGCAACGGCGGGAACGACACTGCGGCCCGTGCAACGGAGGTATGGCGGAAGACGCTCGAGGAGTACGCGCAGCCGCCGATGGACGAGGAGCTCGTGGCGGAGCTGAAAGCGTTCGTCGATCGCAGGCGAACCGAGCTAGGAGACTGACATGACTTCGGTGGGCGACGTGATGTCGAGGAATCTGCTGACGGTGGAGGCGACGACCGCACTGGCCGCGGCGGCGACGCGAATGTGCGACCTGAACGTCGGTGCGATCCTCGTGCTGAGCGGCGACTCGGTCTCGGGGATCCTGACCGAGCGCGACGTGCTCCGCGCAGTCGCGCAGGGCGGAGTGGAGGGGACGAACGTCGCGGCGTGGATGACGCGCGACCCGGAGACGGTCGACGCCGACGAGTCGACGCGCCAGGCGGCGTCGATCATGATCCACGGCGGGTTCCGGCATTTGCCGGTTCTGAACGACGGGAAGCCGGTCGGGATCGTCTCGATCCGCGACCTGATGCGGGTGGTGGTCGACGATGAAAGCCCCCGCGGCGTCTGACACGAAGCGCATGTTCGTCGGCGGGCGCTGGACGGACGCGCTCGCCGGCGAGACGTTCACTGCCGAGTCGCCTGCGACCGGCGAGGCGATCGGAGTGGTACCGCACGGCGACCGCGATGACGCGCAGGCGGCGATCGAAGCGGCGAACCGTGCCGCCGATGCATGGGCGCGCCTGTCGGCGTTCGACCGCGCCGCCGCACTGCACCGCGTCGCCGAGGTCGTCGAGCGGCGCCGCGACGAGCTCGCGCACACGCTGACGCTCGATCAGGGCAAGCCGATCGCGGAGTCGCGCGACGAGGTCGAGGAGCTCGTGCAGTACTGGAGCAACGCGGCCGAGGATGGCAAGCGGCTCGAGGGCCGGCTTGCGAACAGCGTCAGCGCCGGCAAGAAGATCTTGCTGTTTCGGCGGCCGCGCGGTGTGATCGGCGTGATCACGCCGTGGAACTGGCCGTACACGATGCCGGCGGAGCTGATCGCGCCCGCGCTCGCGTGCGGCAACACCGTCGTGTGGACGCCGGCCTCGACGACGGCGATCGCCGCGATCGCGTTGGCCGAGTGCATCGTCGAGGCGGATCTGCCGGCAGGCGTCTTCAACCTCGTGACCGGGCCCGGCTCGACAGTCGGCGACGAGATCGCGCGCAATCCCGGCACCCACGGCGTCGGCTTCATCGGCTCGACCGAGACCGGCCGCAAGGTCGCGGAGGCTGCCGCGGGCAAGGCGGCCGTGCTCGAGCTCGGCGGCAACGGCCCGATCGTCGTGCTCGACGACGCGGATCTCGACCTCGCGGCCGCGGCGACGGTCACGGCGTGCTTTCTCTGCGCCGGCCAGAGCTGCACGGCGGGCGAGCGTCTGCTCGTGCACCGTGAGGTCCGCGACGAGTTCGTCGCGAAGCTCGCTCGCCTCGTCACCGAGCGCGCCGTCCTCGGCGACCCGTTCGATGACGCGACGACGATGGGCCCGCTGAACAACGACGGCGTCGCGCAGAAGATGGACGAGCACGTCGCCGACGCGGTCGAGCGCGGAGCGGAGATCGTGAGCGGCGGCGCGCGCGCGGACGGCTTTCCGACGCGGCTGTACTGGCAGGCGACGGTGCTCGACAACGTGCCGCCCGAGTCGCTCGTCGCGACCGAGGAGACGTTCGGCCCGGTGGCGCCGGTCGTCGCGATCGACTCGCTCGACCAGGCGATCGAGCTGACGAACGCGTCGCCGTACGGCCTCCTGTCTGCGATCTTCACGCGCGACCTCGCCAAGGGGTTGCGCTTCGCGGACGCAGCGCGCACGGGCTGGGTGAACATCAACGAGTCGTCGAACTACTGGGAGACGCACCTGCCGTTCGGCGGTCGCAGCGGCACCGCGAGCGGGATCGGCCGCGTCGGGGGCGCGTCGCCGATGGAGGCGTTCAGCGAGCTGCAGACGGTGGTTCTCGGATGAGGCTACTCATCCGAGAACCGGGGAGGGGGACTCGGGGGAACCGAGAGGTTCCCCCTTGCGTTGTGGAGCGCCTTTGGTGCGCCACAACGGAAGCTTCCGCGTCAGTGCGTGAGGGAGAACATGCGTGCGACGTGGATGCCGGTGCAGCCGGTCGCCACGATGTCGGTGGGCGTCCTCTGCAGCTTCGTGCACACAGCGTGAATCGCCGACTGCGGCGGCTGCGGCACGACGCGGAAGGTCTCCGTCACGAGCACGTGGCAGTTCTCGATCCGGAACCGGCGCCGGTCGATCGTGTCGACGCCCATGACGTCGAGCTCGTACGTCGCCGGTGCGCAGTGGTTGCGGAACGCGCGCAACATGCACGTTGCTCCGGTCGGCACCGACTTCGGCGCGGTGGGCCCGGCGGAATGCGTCCCGCAGCTCAGCGCGGCGGCCGCGATCAGCGCGAGCACCATCACCTCACGATACGCCGGTGAGCTGGGACTTCGTCATCGTCGGCGGCGGGTCTGCCGGCTGTGCGCTCGCGAACCGGCTCTCGGCCGATCCGTCGACGAGCGTGCTCGTCCTCGAAGCCGGCCAGGAGGACTACATCTGGGACGTCTTCGTCCACATGCCGGCGGCGCTCGCGTTTCCGATCGGGAACAAGCGCTACGACTGGAAATACGAGTCCGAGCCCGAGCCGTTCATGCACGGGCGGCGCGTCTACCACGCGCGCGGCAAGGTGCTCGGCGGGTCGAGCTCCATCAACGGGATGATCTTCCAGCGCGGCAACCCGCTCGACTACGAGCGCTGGGCCGGCGATCCCGGCCTCGAGGACTGGGACTACGCGCACTGCCTGCCGTACTTCAAGCGGATGGAGACCTGCCTCGCCGGCGCCGACGAGTACCGCGGCGGCGACGGGCCGCTGAAGCTCGAGCGCGGCCCTGCGACGACGCCGCTCTTCGATGCGTTCTTCGAGGCCGTGCAGCAGGCGGGCTACGCGCTGACGAGCGATGTGAACGGCCGGCGGCAGGAGGGCTTCGCGAAGTTCGACCGCACGATCTACCGCGGCCGCCGGCTCAGTGCCGCGCGTGCGTACCTGCATCCCGTCTTGAACCGGCGGAACCTCGAGGTGCGGTGCAAGACGTTCGTCGATCGCGTCGTCTTCGACGGGGCGCGCGCCGTCGGCGTCGCCGTCGGCGACGAGCTCATTCGCGCGAAGGAGATCATTCTCTGCGGCGGGGCGATCAACTCGCCGCAGCTCCTGCAGCTCTCCGGCGTCGGCAACGCGCACGAGCTCGAGGCGCTCGGCATCGACGTCGTCCATGACCTGCCCGGCGTCGGCGAGAACCTGCAGGACCACCTGGAGGTCTACATCCAGTACGCGTGCACACAGCCGGTGTCGGTGCAGCCCGCGCTGAAGAAGTGGAAGCGGCCGTGGATCGGTGCGCAGTGGCTCTTCTTCCGCAGCGGCCCCGGCTCGACGAATCATTTCGAGGCCGGCGGCTTCGTCCGGTCGAACCACGACGTCGACTACCCGAACCTCATGTTCCATTTCCTGCCGCTTGCGATCCGGTACGACGGGTCGCAGCCCGCGCAGAAGCACGGGTACCAGGTGCACGTCGGGCCGATGTACTCGGACACGCGCGGCTCGGTGAAGATCACGAGCAGGGATCCTCGCGCGCATCCGGCGCTGCGTTTCAACTATCTGTCGACCGCGCAGGACCGCCGCGAATGGATCGAAGCGGTGCGGGTGGCGCGCGACATCCTGAACCAGCGTGCGTTCGATCCGTTCAACGGCGGTGAGACGTCGCCGGGGCCTGCGGTGGCAACCGACGAGGAGATTCTCGACTGGGTCGCGCGCGATGCAGAGACCGCATTGCATCCGTCATGCACGGCGAAGCTCGGGATCGATGCGATGTCGGTTGTCGATCCGGCGTCGATGCGCGTGCACGGCCTCGACGGCCTGCGCGTCGTCGACGCGTCCGTCTTTCCCTACGTCCCGAACGGGAACATCTATGCGCCGGTGATGATGGTCGCGGAGAAGGCCGCCGACCTCATCCTCGGCAACACACCGCTCGAACCCGCGACCGTCGAGCTATACGTCCATGCTGAACGAGCTACGAGTCGGTGAGTTCCTCGCGGCGCTCGGCGAGCGCACGCCGACGCCTGCGAGCGGCGCCGCGACCGCGCTGACCGGAGCGCTCGCCGCCGGGCTCACCGAGCTGGCGGCGCGGTTCGCCGGCGACGAGGACGCCGTTGTGCGTGCGAAGGCGGCGCTGATGCGGCTCGTCGAGCTCGCCGACGAGGACGCGGAGGCCTACTCCGCGTTCATGGCCGACCGGAACGAGACGACGCGGGCGCGGATCATCGCGGTGCCCAAGGAGATCGCGGCGCAGGCGGACGACGTGGCGGCGTTGGCCGAGGGCGTCCGCGCGCAGCTGCGGTCGAGCGTTGCCGGCGACGCGGAGGCAGCCGCGGAGCTGGCCCGGGCAGCAGCGAGGGTGGCACGCCGCCTGGCCGAGCTCAACGACGCGTGAACGCGGGCGGACGGCGCGAACGGCCGCACGTCGCCGTGCGCCCGCGTCAGAAAGCAGACGCCGGCATGGGCCGAAACCGTCGGTTGACCAAGCGAAAAGGGCGAGCCCGCCGCTGAGCTCGCCCTGATCTATGTGACGCTCGACACCCACGCCGCGCGAGTGGAGCGTCTGTTGCGTTTCCTCGAGCCCCCGCCGCATCGGGGCCCGCGGTAGTTCCATCATCGGGGCGGGGAAGGTAGTTCATCCATCACTTATTTGATGGTTCACCCGATCGGTTCACTCGACCGA
This sequence comes from Gaiellaceae bacterium, assembly GCA_036265735.1. Lineage (GTDB taxonomy): Bacteria > Actinomycetota > Thermoleophilia > Gaiellales > Gaiellaceae > Palsa-739. Next base: position 44,118 of record DATAOK010000035.1, on the reverse strand, counting down.
GGCTCCGGTTCGGCGCCGGAGGCTCCGATGTAGAGGCCAGTGAGATGAGCCGGGGGGCCGCAGCCCGTTTCTCTCACTCGCAGAGCCGTCAGGACTGGGGAGCCGCAGCCCCGTCCGGCGGCTCTTCCTTTTGGTAGGGAACGGTCATGAGCACGAACGGCTCACGGCCCAGACCCATCGGCTGGCGGATGCCGGGCTCCCGGCGCGCGCGGCTCACCGTCGGGGCCGTGACGGCGGCCGTCATCGCCGCCGTCCTCGTGGCGCCGGTGATCCTGCTCGGAACCGGGGCGAAGCACGCCGCGTGCTCCACGACGGTCCTGTACCAGGGGCAGCGGTACGTCGCGCGGACGACCGGACGCGTGGTCGAGGCGATCGCCGTCGGCGTCGGGGTCGCGAGCGGCTGCGGGACGAAGCCGGCGAACGTGGATCTGCGCAGCGTGCAGGGCGTGAGCGCTGCCCGCGCGGTCGCGCTCGCGTCCGACTCCTCGACGGTCTACGTGAGGCGCGGCGTGTGCCCTGGGAGGGAGCGCGACGCGCTGCTTCGGTGCCTCAAAGCGCAGGGGGCGGCAGCCGCCAGCGCGAGCCTTCCTCAGTGAGAAGGAAGAGTTTCGCGTCCGGATACCGGGCCGCGACCGTGCGCGAGGCCTGAATCACTCGATAGAGGACGACCCCGCGCCGCGTGTCATCGATCGGCACGACCTCGATCAGCGGCTCGCCGTCGGCTTCGCCGAGGACGGCGCCGTAGTCCTTGCCCATGATGTCCACCATGAGCTCGGCGGCCGCTCGGTCGCTGACGGCGACGAGGACGGGCGGGATCGACGCCATTGTTTAATCAAAGCGAGTCGACCAGACATACGGCGTCGTCGTCGTGATCGCTCGAAAGCCGAGCCGCTCGAGGATCGGGCGGCTGTCGTCGGAGGCGTCGACCTCCAGGTAGCTGCGGCCGTTCTCGGCGGCGAGCCGCGCGCGGAACGCAACGAGTGAGCGGTAGATGCCGCGGCCGCGCCAGGCCTCGACCGTGCTGCCGCCCCAGAGCGTCCCGAACGACGTGCCCGACGGGAAGCGGATCCAGCCGGCGGAGACGACGGCGTTGCCCGCCTCTGCGACGACGATGCGGAGCTGTTCCGGATCGGCGGCCCGCTCGAGCTCGAGATCGTCGGCGTGCGTTGCGCCGCCCTCACCCCAAACCTCAGCCTCCATCGCCTCGATCCGCTCGAAGTCGGCGCGATCGTGCACCTCGCGAAGCGTGACGCCGTCCGGCGGTTGGGTGGACAGATCGAGATCGCCGATCGCCGCGATCACGACTGTCTCTTGTTCCTCGGCGCGGAACCCGGCGGCGAGCAGCCGCTCCTTGAGGAACGGCGGCCGGTCGTGGCCGTGAAGCTTCCACTCGAAGCGCTGCGGGATCTCCGCGAAGCGTTCGATCTGCCGGGCGATCAACGCGTCGAGCGCGCCCTCGTCGATGTCGCCGAGATCGTGGTACTCGACCCAGCCCTGGCTGCCGAAGCCGAGGAAGCGCGTGACCGGGTCGTCGTGCTCGACGACGACGCCCTCGGGCAGGCGTTCCGGGACGTGTGCCCGCAGTTGCGCGTTGTAGACGGCCAGGAGCTCGGCATCGTTCATGGACTCGACGCTACCGGCTGCCCGGTGACCACCCGAACGGGTTGGCGGTGTCGAAGCGCTCGGTCGCAGGGAGCGACACCGCGATCACCGTCGCGTAGGTCACGTCTGAGTTGATCGCAGCGATGAACAGTCGCGCGAGATCGTCGGGCGCGCACCAGAGGCTCCGGAACCGTTCGTCGTCGCGTACCCGTTCCTCCTCGCGAGGGGCGACGCCGCCGAGCCGGATCGACGCGACTCCCATTCGACTGCCTGCGTAGTACCGCCCGAGCGCCTCACCGAAGAGCTTCGTCGCGCCGTAGACCGAGGACGGGCACGGTGGCATGTCGGGCGTCACGCGGACGTCCAGCGGATAGGCGTCGATCGTCTGAATCGTGCTCGCGAAGGCGAAGCGCCGCACGCCCGCGCTCGAGGCCGCCTCGAAGACCGCCCACGTGCCGTCGAGGTTCTTCGGCAGCAGGATCGACCGGAAGTCGGCTTCGGCGGGCTGGGCGGCGAGATGCAGCACCCCGCGCACGCCGGCACATGCGCGCGTCATCGCCTCGAGATCGCGGATGTCCGCGGTCACGATCTCGTCGTCTGCCTCCGCTTCCTGGTCAGCAAGGTCGAGACGCCGAAGCCGAAACTCCTCGCGTAGCAGCGGTGCGGTCCAGCGCGCAACGCGGCCTGCGCCTCCGGTCACCAGCACGATCGGCCGTTCCATCACGCCTTGAATACAAACCGATCGAGAGCGTTTGGCGAACGTCTGAACGGGCCATCTCTACATCGGCCGCGCCTTGGGAACGGCGCGGAAGGCACTTCCGGGGGGAGAGTGAAATGACGGAAGTTCTGACCGAGCGAATTGCTGCACGCCGTCCAGAAGCAGGACGCCCATTTCGGGAGCGCCTCTGGCTTTCAGTGTTCTTGGTCGTCCAGCTGCTCTGGCTGAGCGCGGTCGGCTTCGGGGTTCACTGGCTGGCGGCACTGTAGGAGGGCGCCGCAAAAACGTTGATCTTGCGCGGCAGGCGGCGACCACCGAGGGCAACGGCCGCCCAGCCGATCGGGATCAGGCCCCAGCAGCTGATCAGACGGAACAGGAGGACACCCGCAACGATTGCGCCCGAGGTGTGGCCGAACGCGGCAAAGCCGAGGGAGAGGGTGACCTCGACCGTGCCGCCGCCGCCCGGGAGCAGCGGGATGCTCGCGACGACCTGCGCCAGCGCGTAGGTGAGTAGGACGCTGCGGAGCGGGACGTGTGCGCCCACGGCGAGCAGTGACGCGAGCAGGCAGACGCAGTCGAGCAGCCAGTTCAGATACGCGAGGCCGGCGATCTGGAGTAGGGGTCGTCCGCGGAGTGCGAGCTCGTCGACGGGTACCGGCGTGAAGCGCGAGATCGCGTTCCGTGCGAGACGAGCGAGGTGCCGGCCGAACGCGACGCGAAGCGCCACCGCGGCCGCGGCGCCGATCAGGATCGGGAGCCGGATCCTCGCGGTCGGGCCGGTGTCGCCCGCCACGGCCACGCCGAGCACGAGCACGCCGGAGAGCGACGCGATTCCTGCCAGCATTGAGCCCGCGAGCGCAACGGCAGCGACGCCGGGCGTGGCGCCTTCCTGCCGCAGCAGCCGATACCAGTACGCGGTTGAGAGCGCCTGCCCACCGGGGAGCGATGCGCCGATGGCGATTCCGCCGACCGTGGCGCGGAGCAGCTCGCGGGCGCGCGCGCTCACGCCGCGAACACCGAGGAGCTCGCGAACGATCAGCGCGTAGGCGAGGAGCGATGCCAGCTGGGCGACGAGCGCGAGCGCAAGCCACTGCGGAGCCGGACGTCCGATCTGCGAGAGCGAGGGCAGTGTGGACCGGAAGTGCAGCGCCGCCACCGCGATGAGGACTGCGGCCGCCGCGACCAGTGCGGCGCGCACGAGGCTGCGCGGCACGCGGTGGAAGGGGCGGCGCAGCGCGTTCAAGAGGACGTCCTCAGGCGGCGACGGGCTCGGCCGTGGGGACCGGGAGGGAGCCGCGGCGCGCCGCGTGGGCGTAGGGGTGGTGGAAGAGGTCGAGTGCCTCGGACGGATGCGCGTCGAGCTCGAAGAGCTCGTCGTTGCAGGAGTCGTAGACGGTGACGCTGACGCCGTTCGTGTCGCTCTGCCAGTAGAGAGTGACCGCGACGCCGTTGCTTTCCCGAAATGCGAGTTCCTTCTTCATGACGTCCTCCTCGTTGACTGACTCGAAGGCTCTCGTACGGGGGGCTCTGCCGGAATGTGGCCACCCTGCGTCATGGGGTGTGGCGAGCCGTACCACCGGTTTTGTCAATGGGAGACGATCGCTGCGGTTGATCTCGATCAGCGGAGACGAGATTCCGCCGTTCTTGGCGGGAACCGGGCTCGGCATCCCGTCAGATCCTGGCCACTACAGCATGCATCCGTTCCCTGGGCTGGCGGCAGAGATCAACGTCGTCAGGATCCCGCGTCGCTAGACGTAACCCGCTGTCGAAGGAGCGGCCGCACGGCGGCCGCTCCGTGCTGCGTCGACGGCCATGATCGGGCCACCGACGCAGAAGGCGCAGAGTGACGAACAAGGAGAAAACCTAGGCTGCGGGGCAGGGACTCGAACCCCAACTTCCTGATCCAGAGTCAGGCGTCCTACCATTAGACGACCCCGCAACGGGTCGGCGGGCAGTGTAGCCCTTAGATCTCGAGCCGGTACATCGGCACAAGCCGCTGCTCGGTCTCCGTGTCGATGTGCGCAACGACCTCGACGTACGGCTCGAGGCCCGAACCGCGCAGCTTCGCCTTCAGCAGCCCGTCGACCTGGTAGATGCCGGACGAGTTGTTCATCCGGATCTCGATCAGGATCGGGCGCTCCTCACCGTCTGTGATCGTGACGTCCTCGATCGCGGCCGCCGACAACGAGTGCATCGAGACGCGTCCGCGCTCAAACGGGATTCGCGAGCGACCCTTTGCCATGTCGAGCGCGTCTGCGACACGGATGAGCCCCGCCTCGATCGTGAGCGGCTGCCCGTCTGCGCGGTGGCTGATGATCGCCTGCAGTACCTCCGACGCGATCACGGTGCGATCGGGCTCGTCGTAGATCCCGTCGAGGAGCTCGCGCAGCTTCGGCTCGGCGAGGAAGAGCGAGAAGTCCTCGTGACCGTGCCGGTGGATCGACATGCCGATGCAGTGCGTGAGCGAGGCGAGGGTGACGACGATCTCCGCATCGTCGCGCGTCATCCCGTAGTCGCGCACCATCGCAGGCTCGACGTGGTGCTTCGTCAGCTGCCGCAGGAGCTTGAGCGCGATGTTCGTGACGATCTGGATGTGCACCCAGGAGTGGTCGTTGATCTCCATGCGCGCGACGGCGTTGACATTCGAGACGTGCCACCAGCCCTTCAGCTGCTTGTCCGCGTTCACGCGCTCGATCAGCATGCGCAGCTTCCGGTTGCCGCGCACCGGCACGTTGATTCGCATGCGTTCGATCGCCTCTGAGGGCGTCAGCCTCGTTTCCTGCTCGGCCTCCTCGGCGACCGGCTGGTCGATCCGCTCGGCAGTTTCCTTGTCGATCGCCACGCGACCAGCATAGACCGCTCAATCCGGTCGATCTGGCATGAATTCCAAGGGTGGAGAACGAGCCGCATCCGGTCCGGCTCGTCGTGTCGGACGACCTTCAGCGGAACCGGCTGACGGTCTTCTTCCGGCTGCTGCTTGCGATCCCGCATCTCATCTGGGTGACGCTCTGGTCGATCGCTGCGTTCTTCGTCGCGATTCTCCAGTGGATCATCACGCTCATCTCGGGGACACCGGCCGCCGGCCTGCACAAGTTCCTGTGCCGGTTCGCCCGCTACACGGTGCACCTGAACGCGTACCTCTATCTCGTCGCGAACCAGTGGCCGGGGTTCAGCGGCGACGAGGACTCGTATCCGGTGGATCTGCGGCTCCCGGAGCCACAGGCGCAAGCGCGGTGGAAGACCGCGTTCCGCATCATCCTCGTCCTGCCTGCGTTCGGACTGTCTGTGGCGTTGTCCGGCGTCGGGGGGCCCGGACGACTGCCGCAGCGCGGACGCGGTGCGTCGTTCTCGAGCGGCGGCGGTGCGCTGACCGTCTTCTGCGCATTCCTCGGCTGGTTCGCAAGCCTCGCGCGCGGACGGATGCCGAAGGGCCTGCGCGATGCGGGCGCGTATGGGCTCGGCTACGGCGCACAGACGCTCGCGTACGTCCTGCTCATCACCGACCGCTATCCGAATGCCGACCCGACGGCGCTGCTCGACGACGTCGAGCGCCCGGGGGAGCACCCGGTGCATCTCGTCGGAGACGCGCACGATCTCCGCCGGTCGCGACTCACGGTGTTCTTCCGGCTGCTGCTCGCGCTCCCCCACATCGTCTGGGTCATCCTCTGGACGATCGCCGCATGGGTCGTCGCGATCATCGTGTGGTTCGCGACGCTGTTCACGGGCAGGCCTCCGCGCGCGCTGCATGCATTCCTCTCGCATTACGTGCGCTACGCGTTGCACGTGAGCGCGTTCATCTATCTCGCGGCGAATCCGTTCCCGGGTTTCGATGGACGCGAGGGCGTGTATCCGCTCGACCTCGTCTTGCCGGCGCCTGCGCGGCAGAACCGGTGGAAGACGGGCTTCCGGATCATCCTCGCGATTCCCGCGATCATCGTGAACAGCGCGCTCGGCTGGGCGCTGCTCGTCTGCGCGATCTACACGTGGTTCGTCGCGCTCATCCGCGGCTCTGCGCCGTGGGGCCTCCGCAACCTCATGGCCTACGGCCTGCGCTACGCGGCGCAGTTGAACGCGTACCTCTACCTCATCACCGACACGTACCCGCACGCGAGCCCGCTCGAGGGCGCCGCGCCTCCGCCCGTCCCGGCGCACGAGGCGCAATGACCCTGCTTCGTGTGCGGCGGGCCGTTGTGCTCGCCGCACTCGCAGCGGCGTGGGCGGTATCGGCGTGGCTGCTCTGGCGCTCGCAAGTGCCGGGCTCGCTGCACCTGCCGCATCTCGACCAGCACCGGTTCTTCTCCGCCGCGCAGCTGCACACGACGGCGTCGTTCTCCCGCGTCGACGGCGTCCTCTGGGCCTGCGGGCTGATCGTCCAGGTGCTCGTGCTCGCGGTGTATGCCGAGCGCGGCCACCGGTTGATGCGTGAGTCGGCGGCGGGCCCGATCGGGACCGGGATGCTGCTCGGAATGCTCGGTTTCGCGATCCTCTGGTTCGCGGAGCTGCCGTTCAACGTCCTCGACCTCTGGTGGCAGAGGCGGCACCACCTGAGCAACGTCGGCTACGTCACGGCGATCTTCGGCAACTGGTTCGCGCTCGGCGGAGAGTTCCTGTTCCTCAGCCTCGCGCTGCTGATCGTGATGGGGTTTGGGCGCCTCGTTGGCCACCGCTGGTGGCTGCCGGCTGCGCCGGTGTTCGTCGGCCTCGCAACACTGTTCGCGTTCATCACGCCGTATCTCTTGCAGACGCACCGGCTCGACGATCCGCAGCTCGCCGCGGCTGCCGTGCGTCTCGAGCAGCGCGAGCACGTGTCGCATACGCCGGTCGTCGTCGAGGACGTGCACGACGTGACATCCCTGCCGAACGCGGAGTCGGCCGGCCTCGGGCCGAGCCGTCGCGTCATCGTCTGGGACACGATGCTCGACGGCCGCTTTTCCGAGCGCGAGCTCGACGTCGTCCTCGCGCACGAGTTCGGGCATCTCTCGCGGAACCACATCTGGAAGGACGTCGGGTGGTATGCGCTCTTTGCATTCCCCGGCGCGTTCCTGATCGCGTGCGCCGTCCGCGGTCGCGGCGGGATGGGCGTTCCGGAGGCCGTGCCGCTCGCGCTGCTCGTACTCGTCGTTCTGAACCTGCTCGCCCTGCCGCTACAAAACGTGATCACGCGTCATCAGGAAGGGGAAGCGGACTGGCTCGCGCTGCGGACGACGCGCGACCCGACGGCGGCGCGGCAGCTGTTCCGGCAGTTCGTCCCGACGACGTACGAGGAGCCGAATCCCGGGTTCCTCGACTACGTCCTGCGCGAGAACCACCCGACGATCATGCAGCGCATCGCGATGACCGTCGCGTGGCAGCGCTACGCGACGTCGGCCGCCCAGTCGCCGTAGAGCGACGTGTAGAGCCCGCGCTGCGCAAGCAGCTCGTCGTGCGAGCCGCTCTCGATCACGCGGCCGTGCTCGAGCACGACGATGAGGTCCGCGTCGCGGATCGTCGAGAGCCGGTGCGCGATGATGAATGCCGTTCGGTCGGCGAGCAGAACACGCAGGGCTTCCTCGATCCGCCGCTCCGTGCCGATGTCGACCGACGACGTCGCCTCGTCGAGTATGAGGATGCGCGGATCCGCGAGCAGCGCCCGTGCGAATGCAACGAGCTGCCGCTGCCCGAGCGAGAGACGCAAGCCGCGCTCGCCGAGCTGCGTCTCGTACCCGTCCTCGAGCCTCAGGATGAACTCATGGGCGCCGACGGTCTGGGCTGCGCGGACGATCTCGTCGGCCGTTGCGTCTGGCTTGCCGAACGCGATGTTCTCCGCGACGGTGCCGGCGAAGAGGAAGCCTTCCTGCGGCACGACGCCGAGCTGGCGACGCAGCGACGCCTGGGAGACGTCGTTGAGGTCGACCGCGTCGATCGTGATGCGCCCGTGGGTGGGCTCGTAGAAGCGCGCGAGGAGCTTCGCGATCGTCGACTTGCCGGCGCCGGTGTGGCCGACGAGCGCCACCGTCGTCCCGGCACGAACGTCGAGGTCGATTCCATGCAGCACCTCGTCGCCGCGGCCGTACCGGAAGCGCACGCCCTCGAACGCGACGCGTCCTTCGATCGTCGCGAGCTCGCGCGCGCCGGGCCGGTCGATCACCTCTGGCGGCTCATCGAGGACGCCCACGATCTTGTCGAGCGCCGCCGTCGCCGAGAGGAACGTGTTGTAGAGCTGCGACAGCTGCTGCACCGGGTCGAAGAAGTTCTGCACGTAGAGCATGAACGCGAAGAGCGTTCCCAGTGTGATCGTGCCGTTGAAGTAGAGATGGCCGCCGTACGCGAGGACGACCGCAAGCGCGACAGTCGAGAGCAGATCGACGATCGGGAAGTAGATCCCGTTGAGCACGACCGTCCGCATGTTCGCCTGCCGGTAGCGCAGCGCGACCGTGCGGAAGTTGTCGAACGCGGCCCGCTCGCGCGTGAACGACTGCACGACGCGCATGCCCGCGATGTCCTCGGCGAGCGTTGCGGTCACGAGTCCGAGCCGCTCGCGTACCTCTGAGTACGCGCGTGCGTTCCGCTTGCGAAAGATCGCGGTCGCAACGCTCATCATCGGGATGACGGCGCACGTGGCAAGCGCGAGCCGCCAGTCGAGGACAAAGAGAATCACCGCAGTGCCGACGAGAGTGAGCACGTTTTGCACGAGGCTCGTCACGCCGTCGGTGACGAGCTGGTCGATCGCCTCGACGTCGTTCGTGAGTCGGCTGATGATTACGCCGGCGCGGTTCCGCTCGAAGAAGCCGAGCGAGAGCTTCTGCAGGTGCGAGAAGAGGTGCATGCGGAGGTCGGCGAGGATCCGCTCGCCGACCCAGCCCGTCATGTACGTCTCGAGGTAGTACATCGCCCAGTTCGCGAGCCCCGCCGCGACGAAGATCACCACGACGACGACGAGACGCGTGCCGCCGTTGCCGTTGACGGCGTCGTCGAGCGCGTACTTCGCGAGATACGGCGGCGCGAGCGCCGTGGCCGTCGCAGCGAGCAGGGAGAAGACGGAGAACGCCGTGCGCCGGCGGTACGGCTTCGTGAGCCGCCAGAGCAGCCCGAGCCGCCGCCGCGTCTTCGCCCACGACCAGTCCTCGACCTCCGCGCCGCGCTGCTGCATCAGATGTCCGCCGGGCTGATGGACTCTCACGCCACGTCCTCCATCTCGCCGCGCGCCTCGACCGCGTCGGCGAACTGGCGCTCGAGCAGCCCGTGCTCGTAGATCTCGCGATAGATCGAGCTTGTCTTGACGAGCTCGTCGTGCGTCCCGCGCGCGGCGATCCGACCTTCGTCGAGCACGACGATCTCGTCTGCGAGTGCGATTGTCGACAGACGGTGCGCGATGATCAGCGTCGTCCGGTCACGCGTCGCCGCGCGCAGGCCGGTTCGGATCTTGGCCTCTGTCGTCGCATCGACGGACGCAGTCGCGTCGTCGAGGATGAGGATCCTCGGGTCGACGGCAAGCGCGCGGGCGATCGCGACCCGCTGGCGCTGGCCGCCGGACAAGGTGATCCCGCGCTCGCCGATCACGGTGTCGTAGCCCTTCGGCAGCCGCTCGATGAACTCGTGCGCCTGCGCTGCGCGTGCGGCCTGCTCGACCTCTGCCTGAGGCAGGTCTCCGCGGCCGAACGCGATGTTGTCGCGCACGGAGGCGCTGAAGAGGAACGGATCCTGCGCGATCACGCCGATGTCGCGGCGGAGCGACGTGAGCGTGACATCGCGGACATCCACGCCGTCGATCGTCACACGGCCGCCCGTGACGTCGTAGAAGCGCGGCACGAGCGACGTGAGCGTCGACTTGCCTGAGCCGGTATGGCCGATCAGCGCGACAGTGCTGCCGGGCGCGATGTCGAGGTCGATTCCGCGCAGGACAGGCCGATCGGCGAGGTACTCGAACGCGACATCCTCGAAGCGGATCGCGCCTGGGCCGGGCGGAAGCGGCTTCGCCGTCGGCGCGTCGCTGATCTTCTCGGGCGCGTCGATGATCTCGAAGATCCGCTCTCCGGCAGCGGTCGCGCGCTGCGACTGGCCGATCCACATGCCGAGCGCGCGCAGCGGCATCACGAGCATGCCGAGGTACAGGTTGAACGCGACGAAGCTTCCGATACTCAGCGTGTGGTGCGCGACCATTCGCGCACCGATGAGCAGCACGGCCGCCTGCGCGAGCAGCGGCACAAATGAGATGAGGGGCACGTACATCGCGCGCTGGCGGTTCGCGCGGAGCGTCTGCTGGAAGACAGCCTCCGACCGGCGCTCGAACTTCGCCTCCTCCGCAGGCTCCTGCGCGAACGCCTTCACGACGTGGACGCCGACGATGTTCTCCTCGGCGACCGTCGCGACGTCGGCGAGCTTCTGCTGCACGTCGCGCAGCGTCGGATGCGCGACATGGCTGTAGCGGTACGCGAGCACGACGAGCAGCGGGGTCACCGCAAGGACGATCAGCGCGAGCCGCCACTCGAAGAAGAAGAGGACGACCGTGACGGAGACGACCGTCAGCACATTCTGGAAGAAGAAGATGAGGCCGTACCCGAGGAAGAAGCGCACGCCCTGAAGGTCGACGGTCGCGCGCGACATCAGCTGGCCCGTCTGGTGGTGGTCGTAGAACCCGAACGACAGCCGAACCATGTGCGCGTAGAGGCTCGAGCGCATGTCCATCTCGACGTCGAGTGCCTGGCGGCCCGAGATGAGCCGGCGCGCGGCCATCAGCACGGCGCGCGCAACGCCGAGCCCGACGATCGCGATCACCGCGACCCAGAGGCGACGCGTGTCGTGGTCGACGAGCGCACGGTCGATGACGTCGCGGCCGGTCACCCATACGAGCGCGATCTGCGCGGCCTGCGACGCAACCGCGAGCACGACGGAGACGACGAGGCCGGTGCGATACGGCCGCAGGAAGCCGAGCAGGCGCGCAAACGTCGCGCGGTACGGGACTGCGCTCACGCTCTCAGCGTATCTCCGCGCCGATTCCCGCCAGCTCGCCGTGGACGAGCGCGAGTGCGGCGTCGAGCTTCTTGCGGTTGGCCGGTACGTTCGGCCAGCTGCTCGCACCCGACGGGTGGGGAAGAGGGATCACCGGCACTCCGTCGTGGTCGTAGCGCCGGCCGATCGCTTCGGTCAGCTGCGCGTGGCCGAGCAGGCTCCGCAACGCGAGGCCGCCGACGATGACGATCACCCTCGGGCGCATGAGCTCGAGCTCCCAGTCGCGCCAGAACCGGCAGAGCTCCTGCTCGCGCGGCGTCGGCGCGCGGTCGCCCCGGCCCGATGCCGCTCGGCCCGGGTAGCAGCGCGTGACCGACGCGCAGAAGAACGTGGAATAGAAGGTGTCCTCGTCGAGCGCGAGCCAGCGGCGGAGCGTCTTCCCTGCGCGTCCCCTCCAGGGGAGCCGTTCCTCGCCCTCGACGATCCCCGGCGCCTGTCCGTACATATAGGCGCGCTGACCGCGGTAGGGCGCGCGGACGGGAAGGGACTCGAGTGGGAAGCCGGCCTCGGTGCAGGCACGGCAGCGGGCGGTGTCTGTCTGCAGCGACTGAATCGAGCGGTAGCTCGACTTGCGGGCCGTCACGGCGCTAAAGGTTTTCGAAGTCGATCAAGAGCTCGAGCGACGCCTGGCTTTCGAACGTCTCGTCCTTGAAGCGCTGGTGGTACGCGTCGATCGCGTGCGTGGAGTGTGCGTAGACCTCGCTCGCCTGCTCGAGACTTTCCGCGCGCATGTAGTAGATGAGCGTGTCGCCGTCGAGGAAGACCGACTCGATCCGGACACCTTCGTCGACGAGCGTCGCGAGCACCTCGGTGCGTCGCTCGTTCAGCTCCTTTGCCCACGCGCGGACACGCGGCAGTGAGCCTTCCTTCAGCCGGACGCGCACGCAGACCGTCTCCACGGGTCCTAGAGTATGAGCAATGGCGTTCCCCCTCGAAGCTGTGCCGAATTTCTCGGAGGGCCGCGACGCGGCCGTGGTCAAGGCGATCGGGCGGGCGCTCGCCGAATGCGCCGACCTCCTCGACGTGCACACCGATGTCGATCACAACCGGACCGTGTACACGCTTGTCGGCGAGGCGCGCCCGCTCGTCGAGGCGCTCGTTGGCGGCATTTCCGTTGCGCGTGATCGGGTCGACTTGCGCGGACATGCAGGCGTGCATCCGCGGATCGGCGTCGCGGACGTCGTGCCGATCGTCCCGATCCGGCCGGGGGACATGGAGCGGGCGAAGTCCGCGTCGTTGGAGCTCGCCCGGCGTCTCGGTGACGACCTTTCGTTGCCGGTGTTCCTCTACGGCGAGGTCGGCGGCGGACGCGGACCGGCGTTCTTCCGCCGCGGCGGTCCAGAGGAGCTGCAACGGCGGATCGATGCGGGGGAGCTTCGACCGGACTTCGGCCCGGTGCGGCTCGACCCGTCGGCGGGCGGCGCCATCGTCGGCGCGCGCCGGCCCTTGATCGCGTTCAACGTCAATCTCGTCGGCGCGAACGTCGAGGCCGCGCGTGAGATTGCGGCGGTCGTGCGTGAGCGTGACGGCGGCTTCCCCGGCGTGCGTGCGCTCGGCTTGGACTTGCCGAGCGCGGGTCAGTCGCAGGTGAGCATGAATGTCGAGGACTGGGAGGCGGCCGCGCTGCACGACATCGTCGCCGCGATCTCTCGAGAGGCGGCCGCACGCGGCGTCGAGGTTGCGGGTGCTGAGCTTGTCGGGCTCATGCCGGCAGGGGCGGCCGCGGCTGCGGCGGGAGCGATGCTCGGCATCGACGGCTTCGACGCGTCCCGGCTGCTCGAGCTTCGGTTGCTCGGAGAGTAGATGGCCGACGTCGCGCAGATCGTCGAGGACGTTCGTGCGCGCGGCGACGCTGCGTTGCGCGAGTGGTCGCTCGAGCTCGACGGCGTCGAGCCGGCCCGGGCGGTTCCGGGTGACGCGACGGTGCCGCGGGAAGAGCTCTTGGTCTTGGCGGATCGCGTGCGACGCTGGCACGACCTGCAGCGGCCTGCCGCCGTGTCGTTTGACGTCGAGCCCGGTGTCTCGCTCGAGCGGCGGTGGGTGGCGCTCGAGTCCGTTGGTGTGTATGTCCCGCGCGGCCTGATCTCGACGCTCGTCATGTGCGCAGTGCCGGCGCAGGTCGCCGGGGTCGAGCGGATCGTGGTGGCAACGCCGCCGGCCGGAGCCGGTGTCGTTGCTGCGGCCGCGGACGTGCTCGGCCTCGGCGAGGTCTGGGCCGTCGGCGGGCCGCAGGCGATTGCCGCACTCGCATACGGCACCGACATGATCGCCGCGGTCGACAAGATCGTCGGCCCCGGGAACGCGTACGTGAACGAGGCGAAGCTGCTCGTCTCACGCGACGTCGCGATCGATCTTCCCGCGGGTCCCTCCGAGGTCATCGTCGTGCTCGGCCGCGGCGGCGACCGTCGGCTGGCCGAGCTGGAGGTCGCGGCGCAGGCGGAGCACGGGGCCGGGACGGTGTGCCGGATCGTGGACGGAAGCGACCTCGAAGCCGCGCTGGCCGAGGTCGAGCTCGCGGCGCCGGAGCATCTCGTGTTGCTCGGCGATGCGGTTGCGCTCGCGGACCGCGTGCGGAATGCCGGCGCGGTCTTCGTGGGCGATTACTCCCCGGTTGCATCCGGCGATTACGCGACCGGCGGGAACCATGTTCTCCCGACGGGCGGTCGCGCGCGGTCGACCGGTGGGCTGGGGCTCGAGGCGTTTTTGAAGCCGGTGACGGTGCAGCGGTTGACACGCGACGGGCTGGAGCTCGTGCGTCCGGTCGTCGAGGCGCTTGCGCAGGCCGAAGGCATGCCCGCGCACGCCGAAGCCGTGCAGCCCCGGGACTAAGGCCTAGACTCATCGCGTGGCGCAGCGCACGGCGATCGGCCTCACGGGCGACGATCTCACCGTCGCGGACGTGTGGGCCGTGGCGGTCGAACGCGCGCCGGCAGCGCTCTCGGATGTCGCGCGGGACAAGATGCGCGCGGCGCGCGAGCTCGTCGAGCGGGCTGCGCATGGGAGCAGCGAGCACACGTACGGGGTCAACACGGGTTTCGGCCGGTTCGTCAATCGGTCGATCCCGGAAGAGCTGACGGAGGAGCTGCAGCTCCGGTTGCTCCGGTCGCATGCATGCGGCGTCGGCGATCCGTATCCCAACGAGATCGTCCGTGCCGCGATGTTGCTGCGCGCGAACACGCTCGCAAAGGGGAACTCGGGCGCGCGGATCGAGACGGTCGAGCTTCTGCTCGACTGCCTTGACCGCGGCGTCGTGCCGGTCGTGCCGTCGCGCGGATCGGTCGGTGCTTCCGGCGACCTTGCGCCGCTTGCGCACCTCGCGCTACCGCTCGTCGGTGAGGGCGAAGCGTTCGTCGAGGACGAACGTCTGCCCGGCCTCGAGGCGCTCGCGCGCGTCGGTCTCGAACCGATCCGGCTCGAGGCGAAGGAAGGCTTGTCGCTCATCAACGGCACGCAGTTCATGGCGGCGTTCCTCGCGCTCGGTCTCGTACGCGCACGGCGACTCGCACTCGCTGGGGATTTCGCGTGCGCGCTTTCGATCGAGGCGCTCCAGGGCTCGCGCACATCGTTCCTGCCGCAGATCCACCGCTTGCGGCCGCTGCGCGGTCAGGCTGACTCAGCCGCGAACGTCCTGCGGCTGCTCGAGGGCTCGGCGATCAACGAGGCGCATCGCTGGTGCGACAAGGTGCAGGACGCGTACTCGCTGCGGTGCGCGCCGCAGGTGCACGGTGCGTCGCGCGACCTGTTGGACTACGTCGAGTACACCGTGGCGGTGGAGCTGAATGCGGCGACCGACAATCCCCTCGTCCTCGTCGACGACGACGCGCTCGTGTCGAACGGCAACTTCCACGGGCAGCCGCTCGCGTTCGCGCTCGATGCGTTGGCGATGGCGTGCTCCGAGCTTGCGAACATCTCGGAGCGCCGCATCGAGCGGCTCGTGAATCCGAATCTCTCGGATGGGCTGCCTGCGTTTCTCACGACGGACGGCGGTCTGAACAGCGGCTTCATGATCCCGCAGTACGTCGCGGCGTCGCTCGTCTCCGAGAACAAGGTGCTCTGTCATCCTGCGTCGGTCGATTCGATTCCGACGAGCGCGGGACAGGAGGATCACGTGTCGATGGGCAACGCAGCCGGGCTGAAGGCGTGGCAGGTGCTCGCGAACTGCGAGCGCGCCGTCGCGATCGAGCTGCTCGCCGGTGCGCAGGGCGTCGAGTTCCACGCGCCGCTCGAGCCCGGTGAGGGCGTGCGCGCGGTGCGCGCTGGGGTGCGCGAGCTGTCGCCGCGGTTGCGCGATGACCGGCCGCTTGCGCCCGACATCGAGGCTGTCGCGACCGCGATCCGCGACGGCTCGCTTGCGTCTGCAGTCGAAGCGGAAGTGGGGGGGTTGCGATGAGCGTTACCGAGTCTTCTCTGGCCGCGCGCGTCGACGCGCTGTGCGGCGACCTCTCGCGCGTGCGTGCGCCGCGCGGGGTCGATTTGAACGCGCGGCAGTGGTCGACGGAGGCGCCGCTACGCATGCTGCTGAACAACCTCGATGCGGAGGTGGCGGAGAAGCCGGAGGAGCTTGTCGTGTACGGCGGTTCCGGGCGTGCTGCGCGTTCGCACGAGGCGTTGCGTGCGATCGTCGCATCGCTCCTCCAGTTGCGCGCGGACGAGACGCTCCTCGTGCAATCGGGGAAGCCGGTGGGCGTCTTCACGACGCACGAAGGCGCGCCGCGCGTGCTGATCGCGAACTCGTTGCTCGTGCCGAAGTGGGCGACGTGGGACGAGTTCCGTCGGCTCGAGGCTGAGGGTCTCACGATGTTCGGGCAGATGACCGCCGGATCCTGGATCTACATCGGGACCCAGGGGATCCTGCAGGGCACCTATCAGACGTTCGCAGCGGCCGGCGAGCGCCACTTCGGGTCGCCGGATCTCAGCGGGCGGACGATCCTGACGGCCGGGCTCGGCGGGATGGGCGGCGCGCAGCCGCTCGCGGGGACGATGGCCGGCGCCGCGGTCTTGTGCATCGAGGTGGATCCGCATCGCATCGAGCGGCGCCTCGAGACGCGGTATCTCCACGAGTCGACCGATTCACTCGACGACGCGCTTGCGCGTGTGCGCGCCGCGGCTGCTGACGGCCGTGCGTTGTCCGTCGGGTTGCTCGGCAACGCCGCGGAGATCGTGCCGGAGCTCGCGGCGCGGGGTGAGCATTTCGATCTCGTCACGGACCAGACGGCGGCGCACGATCCACTGACGGGCTATGTGCCTCTTGGTCTCGACGTCGACGCGGCGGCGGCGTTGCGCGCGTCCGATCCGGACGAGTACCTACGGCGCGCACGCGAGTCGATTGCAGCACACGTCGAAGGGATGCTCGAGTACGTCCGACGTGGTGCGTATGTTTTCGATTATGGCAACAACCTTCGAGGTGAGGCCCGTGAAGCTGGTGTAAGCGAGGCCTTCTCATACCCGGGCTTTGTCCCGGCCTATATCCGGCCGCTGTTCTGTCGTGGAGTCGGGCCGTTTCGCTGGGCGGCGCTGTCCGGTGATCCGGCCGACATCGCGGCGATCGACGCAGAGCTCGGGAAGCTCTTCCCGGACGACCCGCTCCTGCAGCGATGGCTTGAGCTCGCGCCCGAGCGGGTGGCGTTCCAGGGTCTGCCCGCGCGGATCTGCTGGCTCGGCTACGGGGACCGCGCAAGAGCCGGGCTCGCGATCAACGAGCTCGTGCGGAGCGGAGCCGTGAAGGCGCCGATCGTGATCGGCCGCGACCACCTCGATGCGGGCTCCGTCGCGTCGCCGTACCGCGAGACCGAGGCGATGGCCGACGGCTCCGACGCGATCGCCGACTGGCCGATCCTGAATGCACTCGTCAACGTCGCGGCAGGCGCGACCTGGGTGAGCGTGCATCACGGCGGCGGCGTCGGCATCGGCAACTCGATCCACGCCGGCATGGTCGTCGTCGCGGACGGCACCGACGACGCGGCGGAGCGGCTCGAGCGCGTGCTGACGACCGATCCCGGCATGGGCGTGATCCGGCACGTCGACGCGGGCTACGCCGAGGCGATCGAGGCGGCCGAGCATGGCGGCGTCGTGATCCCGGCTGCGCCGTCGTCCGACGCGTGACTCTGCTCGTCCGCGACCTCGCGCAGGTCGCGACGCCCGCAGGCGACGGTGCGCCGCTGCGCGGAACCGCCCTCGGCGAGGTCGACGTCTTCGAGAACGCATTCGTCCTCTGCGAGGGCGACTCGATCGCCGCCGTCGGCCGCATGCACGACCTGCCGGCGCTCGGCGGTGATGTCGTCGAGGTCGACGGACGAGGGCTCTGTGCGATCCCCGGCCTCGTCGACTGCCACACGCATGCCGCGTTCGGCGGCGACCGCGTCGAGGAGTTCTCCCTCCGCGCGGCGGGCGCGAGCTACGAGGAGCTGCACGCACGCGGCGGCGGGATCCTCTCGACCGTGCGCGCGACACGTGCCGCGGGCGAGGACGGCCTGCGCGTTGCCGTCGAGCGGCATCGCGGGTGGATGCGAGGCCACGGCACGACGACGTTCGAGGCGAAGTCGGGCTACGGGCTCGACCGCGACACCGAGCTCGCCTCGCTGCGCGCGATCCGGGACGCCGGCGGCGTGCCGACCTGGCTCGGTGCGCATGCGATCCCGCCCGAGTTCGAGGGCGACGGCGACGCGTACCTCGACTTTGCGCTCGCGGAGGTCCTGCCCGAGGCCGCGCGCACTGCGGAGGCAGCCGACGTCTTCCTCGAGCGCGGCGCGTTCGACGCCACCCAGGCACGGCGCTACCTCGAGGCATGCCGCGACGCCGGCCTCGCACTGCGGCTGCACGGCGACCAGTTCACGGAGCAGGGGGCGATCCCGCTCGCGGTCGAGCTCGGCGCCCGCTCGGTGGACCACCTCGAGGCGACCGGCCCCGACGGCGTGCGCGCGCTCGCGGCGAGCGACGTCGTCGGCGTCGTGCTTCCCGCGAGCGCGCTCTTCCTCGGCCGGCCGATGCCGCCTGCCCGTGCGCTCGTCGATGCCGGCGCAGCGGTCGCGCTCGCCACCGATTTCAATCCGGGGAGCGCGTTCTGCGAGAGCCTGCCGCTTTGCTGCTCCCTCGCCGCCACGCAGCTGAAGCTCGCGCCGGCCGAAGCGCTCGCCGCCTGCACCGTCAATGCCGCGCACGTCCTCGGCCGCGCGGATCGCCTGGGGCGGCTCGCGCCCGGTTATCGCGCGGACATCGTCCTCGTCGACGCGCCCGACTGGCGCTATCTCGCCTACCACCTCGGCGGCGGGCTCGTCGGTCAGGCCGTGGTCGGCGGCGAGCTACCCTAACGTCATGCCGACGCGGAAGCAGAAGCGCCGCGACCTCAAGTCGAAGCGTCACGAGTACGAGTTCGTCTACGTCGACGACGAAGGCAACGAGGTCGACGAGCCCGAAGAAGGGGACGCGCCGGCCAAGCAAACGAGCGTGACGAACGGCTCGAAGCCGAAGCAGGCCGCCGCGAAGAAACCGACACAAGCCGGCCGGCCGCGCCGCGAGCCGCAGGTGCCGTCGTGGAAACGGGCAGCGAAGCGCAGCGCGCTCCTCGGAGTCTTCGTGATGATCTTCTTCTCCTTTACCGCGAAGGGAGACCTCATCCGCGTCCTGCCGACGGCGGTGTTCTTCTCCCTCGCATACGTCCCGGTCATGTACTACATCGACCGCGCCGCGTACCGCCGCTTCCAGGCGCGAGCCGCGACGAAGACCGCGACAAAGAACGCAGCGGCTAAGAAGCGGTAGCGCCCGCGTGCGAGTCGCCGCGGTAGTGCCCGACGCCGGGCCACGGCGCGAGCGTCAGCAGGATCCGCGCGCCGCCCTCGCTCGAGACCGCATGCCGCTCGCTCGGGTCGAACCGGAAGAGATCGCCTGCGACGGCGCGAACGGCGTCGCCGCCGACCGTCTCGATTCGCGCCTCGCCTGACACGACGAGCACCAGCGCCGCCTCTGTCACCTGGTGATCGCGGAGCTCCTGTCCCGGCTCCAGCGCGATCAGGACGACGCGGCTTTCGCCGTCCTGCGAATGGAGCACGACCGGCGAGCGCGCGCCGTCCGGCGTCTCGATCTCGTAGAGCTTCCAGTGCTGCACGAGGCGACCCGTGCCCGCTTAGGTGCGCCGTTACACTCGCCCGCGTGGACCTTGCTGTGGACCGATACGAGCTGGGCCTGTTCAGAACGAACTGCTACGTCGTACGGGCAAGCCACGAAGCGCCGGAGGCTGCGGTCGTCGATCCCGGCGGCGACGCGCCCGAGCTGCGCGCCGAGCTCGAGCGCCTGAAGACGCGTTGCGCGGCGATTCTGATCACACACGGGCACTTCGACCACCTCGGCGGCGTCGCCGATCTCGCCGAGGCCAGCGGCGCTCCGGTCTACATGCCGGGCGGCGAGCGTCAACAGCTCGAGCGCTACGCCGATTTCGCGCCGATGAACATGCCGGGCCGCGCCTACACGCCGGACACGCTGCTCGAAGGCGGTGAGACGATCGACGTCGCGGGCATCTCGTTCGAATGCGTCTCGATCCCGGGCCACTCCCCGGCGCACGTCGGCTTCTATGCCGACGGCCACCTGTTCAGCGGCGATCTCCTCTTCGCGGGCTCGGTCGGCCGCGTCGACCTCCCCGGCGCCGACTGGGACACGCTCCTCGCGTCGGTCCGCAAGCTCGCGGACCGCTTCCCCCCCGACACGGTCGTCTACCCGGGGCACGGCGAGACGACAACGCTCGGGGACGAGCTTGCGCGCAATCCGTATCTCGCGGAGTTGCGCGCGTGACGCGCATCGAGGCGCCTCGCGGCACGCACGACGTCCTTCCTTCCGATCAACCGCTCTGGCAGCGAGTGACACGGGAGATGGAGCGGCTGTGCGCGCTCTACGGCTACGCACGCATCCAGACGCCGGGCTTCGAGGACACCGATCTCTTCCAGCGCACGTCCGGCGCCGGCTCCGACATCGTGCAAAAGGAGATGTACACGTTCGAAGACCGCGGCGGCCGTTCGCTGACGCTTCGCCCCGAGGGCACGGCGCCGATCTGCCGCGCGTACGTCGAGCACGGCATGCACCGTGAGCCGCAGCCGGTGAAGCTCTACACGATCGCACCCATGTACCGCTACGCGGCGCCGCAGCGCGGTCGCTTCCGCGAGCACTGGCAGCTCTCGCTCGAGAACATCGGCTCAGCCGATCCCGCCGTGGACGCGGAGGTGATCACCTACTACGACGCGCTGCTCCGCGCGCTCGGCATCACGCGCTACGAGCTGCAGCTGAATTCGATCGGCGACCGTAACTGCCGTCCGACCTACATCGAGCAGCTGAACACGTGGCTCGACGCGCACGCCGACGTCCTCGACGATGACGCAAAGCAGAAGCGCGCCACGAGCCCGCTGCGCGTCTTCGACGTCAAGGACGCAAAGGTTCGCGCCGCGCTCCAGGATGCGCCGAAGATCGGCGAGTCGCTCTGCGACGAGTGCAGGGAGCACTTCGCGGCGGTTCGCAAGCAGCTCGACGCCGCGGGCGTTGCATTCACGCTCGACCCGACGCTCGTCCGCGGCCTCGACTACTACACGCGCACGACGTTCGAGTTCGTCGGTCCTGACGAGAGCCGCCAGGCTTCGACCATCTGCGGCGGCGGTCGCTACGACTATCTCGTCGAGGAGATCGGCGGCCCGCCGACTCCCGGGATCGGCTTCGGCGCCGGCATCGAACGCCTGCTGCTCTCGCTCGAGCTCGAGGGCATCGCGGCAGAGGAGCCCCAGCTGGACGTCTTCGTCGCCGTCGAAGCCGAGGAACACCGCGACGACGCACTCGCAGCCCTCCGTGAGCTCCGCACCAACGGCGTCTCCGCGGATACCGACTACGCCGGCCGCTCGCTCAAGGGCCAGCTGACGCAAGGACAGAAGCGCGCGAACACAGTCGCGATCCGCACGAGCGACGGCTGGACGCTCCGCCGCCGCGGCGAGCAGGATCGCAGCGCCCCCACTTTGAAGGAGTTGCTGTGAGCGAGTGGCGCACAGCTGCGGGCGGCGAGCTCCGCCGCGACGACGTCGGCAAGCGCGTGACGCTCGCCGGCTGGGTGAACACGCGCCGCGACCACGGCGGTCTCATCTTCGTCGACCTCCGCGACGCCAGCGGCATCGTGCAGATCGTCGCGAACCCAGAGCGCGCCCCGCAGGCCGCCGACACGGCCCACGAGCTTCGCAACGAGTTCGTCGTTCGCGCGGAGGGCGAGGTCGTCGCACGCGACCCGTCACTCGTGAACCCGAATCTCCCAACCGGCGAGATCGAGGTGCAACTCGACACCCTCGAGATCCTGTCGCGCTCCACGCCGCTCCCGTTCCAGCTCGACGACGAGAACGTCGACGACAACGTCCGCATGCGCTATCGCTGGCTCGACCTCCGCCGCCCGAAGCTGCAGCGCAACATTCGGCTGCGCGGCCGGATGGTCGGGACGATCCGCCGCGTCATGGAGGAGGCCGGCTTCGTCGACATCCAGACACCGATCCTCTGGAAGCCGACACCCGAAGGCGCGCGCGACTTCCTCGTGCCGGCACGCCTGCAACCCGCGCACTTCTACGCGCTGCCGCAATCGCCGCAGATCGCGAAGCAGCTGCTCGTCATCTCCGGCTTCGAGCGCTACTACCAGATTGCAATCTGCTTCCGGGACGAGGATCTTCGTGCCGACCGCGTGCAGGAGATCACCCAGCTCGACGTCGAGATGGCATTCCCCGACTACGAGTTCCTGCTCGAGTTGATGGAGCGCATGGTGAAGACGGTCTGGCAGGAATGCCTCGGCGTCGAGCTCGAGACGCCGTTCCAGCGCCTCACGTTCGCGGAAGCGGATCGCCGCTTCGGCAGCGACAAGCCAGACCTGCGCTTCGGCATGGAGCTCGAGGACGCAACGGAGGCGACGCGCGGCTCGGAGTTCGGCGTGTTCGCCGGGGCGGAGACGGTCCGCTTCATCCGCGTGCCGAAGACGTATTCGCGCAGTGAGCTGGCAACGCTCGAGGAGTTCTCGAAGCAGTGGGGCGCGAAAGGTCTCGCGTACATCGTCGCGGACGAGAGCGGAGAGCTCCGTTCGCCGATCGCGAAGTTCCTGTCCGAGGACGAGCTCGCCGCGTTCGCCGCGAAGCCGGGGGAGACACTGCTGTTCGCGGCCGACACGTGGCCGATGACCTCACGCGTGCTCGGTGCCCTGCGCACGAAGCTCGGCGACGAGCTCGGGCTCACCGCCGAAAAGGAGTGGGCATGGACGTGGGTCACGGACTTCCCGATGTTCGAGTGGGACGAGGAAGAGCAGCGCTGGGGCGCGGTGCACCACCCCTTCACGCGGCCTACACGCGACTGGGAAGACCGATTCGACCAGGATCCGAAGAACGCGCTCGCCTTCGCCTACGACCTGATCGGCAACGGCAACGAGCTCGGAGGCGGCTCCTTCCGGATCCACGAGCCGGCGATCCAGGCCCGCGTCTTCGACCTGCTCGGAATCAGCGGCGACGAGCAGACCGCGAAGTTCGGCTTCCTCCTCGACGCGCTCGCGATGGGTGCGCCCCCGCACGGCGGCATCGCCTTCGGCATCGACCGGATGCTGATGGTGCTGGCCGGCGAGGAGAACCTCCGCGACACGATTGCCTTCCCGAAGAACCAGGCCGGGGTCGACCCGATGACCGGCGCCCCGAGCGACGCCGACCCCCGGCACCTGAAAGAGCTTGGAATCCGGCTTGCAACCGACCCGACCAAAGACGGGTAAAGCGCAGGCACCTGTCGGCCGATGAAGAAGTCATACTTGCGACAACGCGCGCCGCGCGTCTACGCGTAGAGGGAGGCACGACCCAGATGGCAACCGAAGGCCCGAGCCGGGCAGCAGCCCCGTCTCTTACGAGCCTGCCACAGCTCGAGGACATCCCGCGCGCCGGCGACGGGCTCGATCCCGAGCGCACCCGCGACGCCTTCGACGCGTTCCGCCGTCACATCTCGCAGCTGCAGGCGCAGCTGCGCGTGCTCCAGGCGGCGGGTCGCAGCGCCACGATGGAGCCCTCGGGTCATGCCGTCCGCATGGACGCGCTCCACCTCATTCGTGCGGCAGCCGAGTTCGCGGACACGATCGAGCGCGATGCGCAGAACGCCTCCGCCGCACAGCTCGGTCGCACGGAGGAAGAGGTTCGCCACAAGCAGATCGACCTGCAGGAGCGCGAGGCCGAGATCGAGCGCTACCGCCAGGAGAGCGAGCGCCAGCGCGCGGAGATGCTGAACGCGGCGCGCAACGAGTCGCGCGAGCTGCTGGCGAAGTCGCATGCCGATGCAACGCGCGAGCTGCAGGAGGCCGAGGCAAAGGGCGGCCGGCTGCTCGAGCAGTCGCGCCACCAGGCCACCGAGCTCACGAATGCGGCCCGCGCGGAGGTCGAGCAGACGCTCGAGTGGGCGCGTGCACAGGCGTCGGCGGTCCTCGCGCGCGCACAGCACGGCGCGGAGCAGCTACTGGCGGCAGCAGGCCTCGGGCAAGACGCGATTGGGCAGGTCGCGACTGCGATCGTCCAGGCTGCGGAACGCACGTCGGAGCAGGCACGTCCGCAGGTCGCACCGTCCGTGGCCGCGGTTGCGACTCCCGTCGAGGAGTCGGAGCCCCCTCCGCCGCCGGTCGCGGCTGCACCCGAGCCGGAGCCGGACGCCGGCGAGGAGCAGACCGACTCCGAGTCCTAGGTCAGGGTGCGCCGCGTTTTCGGTGCAAGAACTGCGGTCGAGGCCGCGTTCCTCGTCGCCGTTCCGTTCGTCGCATTCGAGCTCAGCGCAGGACTGCCCGGCATCATTGGCGCCGCCGCAGTCGGGTACCTGCTCGTGCTGATCGTCGAGGCGCTCATCTGGCGCGAGCGTCCCGCCGTCCAGGCCGTCGCCCCGCCGGTCGAGCCCGACGAGCCGTCCGTCGTCGAACCGATTGCCGTCGAGCCGGAGCCCGAACCGGAACCTGAGCCGGAACCCGAGCCGGAACCGGAGCCGGTGCGCGTGCTCGAGCCCGTTCCGGATCTCGAGCCGGAGCCCGAGCCCGAGCCAGAGCCAGAGCCCGAACCGGAGCCAGAGCCCGAACCGGAGCCGGAGCCGCTGCCCGCGGCGACGGTCGTCCCGATCGGCATTCCACCGGAGCCGCGCCAGTGGAACCTGTGGGATCTCGAGCGGCTCTCGCGAGAGGCGTCAGGCACCGACGCGCTGATCGACGAGGAGCGCTCCTATCTCCTTATGTATCTCCGTGACTTCGCGGACGCCGATGGTGAGCTGCCTGTCGACTTCGACGCACTCGTGCGCGACAGCTTCGGCGAGCTGGTGGGAGCTCGGTGACGTCGTCGGTCGGCCTGCGTGCTGCCGCCCTCGCGGGCATCGCGCTGCTCGGCATTGCGATCGCGCTTGCCGCGCACCATCACACGACGAAGAGTGACCTGCCGGCGCCGGTCGGCCAGTGGTACACGGCGCTCGCCGCGCCGTACACGCCGACGAGCCGCACGCAGAAAAGCGCTTGCGGTGTGCTGATCACGCCCGACACGGCCGGCGTCGCGCATCCGGTGCTTCCGTGCGGCGCGAAGATCTACGTCGAATTCGGCGGCAAGCAGGTTCTGACGCAGGTGATCGACCACGGTCACACCGCGCCCGGCCGGACATTCGATGTCACGCAGGCGCTTGCGAAGCTGCTCGGCCTCGACGGATCGCAAACGATCCGCTGGCGTTTCGCCGGGTAGGCGCTACTCTGCGACACGGTCGACCCTGTGCGTGCGGTCGGGCCTCAATGTAGAACCAACGCCTACATGAAGGGATTCGGCGTCCCGACCGCAGCGGAGCTGCGGAAGGGCACGGAACCCACCTGGTTCGCCAGGTTCACATAGCCCGGTTGCATCGGCAGGGTGGATTTGCGGAGGGGCCTTCGGGCCCCTTCGCGCTACGGTGCGACGCATGGTGGAGCTCTTCGGAGACTCGACGCGCGGCGGTGACTGGGCGGCGGTTCGGCTCCGTGTCGACGGCGACCGGATCGTCGACGCCGATGCGCCGGGGCTTGAGCGCGGGCTCACCGGGCTGACGCTGCTCGAGGCTGCCGCAGTCGGCGGTGAGACACTCGCAGCCGATGCGCTCGCGAATGCACTCGGTTCAGCGTTTCACGCAGAGCCGCTTGCAGGCCGCACGGCCGTCGCGATGAGCGGCGGCGTTGACAGTGCGGTTGCGTTGTTGCGCGCCGCCCCGAACGCGATCGGCGTCACGCTTCGACTCTGGCTCGATCCGGACGGCCCTGACGCCGAGCGCGCGTGTTGCTCGCCTGAAGCCGTGATCGCGGCGCGCGACACCTGCCACCGGCTCGGGCTTCCGCACGTGACACTCGATCTGCGCGAGGAATTCCGCAGCGTGATCGTCGCGCCGTTCGTCCGCGGTTACGCGCGCGGCGAGACACCGAACCCATGCATCCGCTGCAACGGCTCGTTCCGTTTCGCCGAGCTACTCGCGTTCGCGCGACGAGCCGGCTGCGACCGCCTCGCGACCGGCCACTACGCGCGGATCGCCCAGCATCGCGGCCGCACGCTCCTGCACCGCGCTGTCGACGGCGCGAAGGATCAGTCGTACATGCTCGCGCGCCTCGAGCCGTCACAACTCGAACGCGTCTGGTTTCCGCTCGGCGAGCAGGACAAGGATGCGACCCGCAGTGAGGCGGCAGCCGCCGGGCTGGCGGCCGCGCGCCGCGCCGAGAGCCAGGAGGCGTGCTTCCTTGCAGGCGACGATTACCGCGCATTCCTCGTGCGCCACGGGCTTGCGCCGGCGAGCGGCGCGATCGTCGACGAGCACGGTGACACCGTCGGCACGCACGACGGCGTGTGGCGCTTCACGCCGGGCCAGCGGCGCGGGGTGGGCGTTGTCGCAGAGAAGCCTCTCTACGTGCTCGACTCGGACGCGCAGACGAACACAGTCGTCGTCGGGCCGCACGAGTCGCTTGCGCGTCGCCTCGTCGAAGTATCCGGCCGGCTGTACGTGGGCGTCGATCGCGCCGATGCGAAGCTTCGCTACCGGTCGCCGGCGGTCGGCGCCCGCGTCACCGAGCGCGAGGGCGGCTTCTCACTCGACCTCGCGGAGCCGGCCTACGGCGTCGCGCGCGGCCAGGCAGCCGTTCTCTATGAAGGCGACGCCGTCGTAGGCTGCGGAACTATCGCTTCCTCGTCCTCTCACTAAGATCGGAGTCAGATGCTCGTCGCCACGTTCACGTGGGGAGATCTGTGGCGCCTCGCGCTCGCCGTCTTCCTGATCGCCGTCGGCCTCTCGCTGGCCTATCTCCTCGTCCGCCTGGGCGGAACCATCGGGCGCCTTTCCGCGTTCATCACAGGGGCCCAGCGGGAGATTCTCCCGGTGATCAACAAGGTCGGAGGAAGTGTGGATCGCGTGAACGGGCAGTTGGACAAGGTCGACCGGATCACCGACAGCGCCGTCGATGCCGCGGACAGCGTCGACACGGCCGTGCGCGCGGTCAGCATGGCGGTCACGCGGCCCGTGCAGAAGCTCAGCGGCCTCGCCGCCGGGGTGACCTTCGGCGCGGCCGACTTCCGGACGAAGCGCGACTGGCGGCATGCGGTCGACGCCGGCAAGGCTGCCGCCGCGCAACGTGAGCAAGAACTGAGCGAAGAGCTTCGCAGTCCGGGGGAGAGCTCGTGAGCGATGAGATCACGCTTGTGCTCCCTGCGCAGGAGGACTTCCATCACATCGCGCACCTGGTCACCGGCGGCCTCGGCGCCCGGCTCGAGCTGACGTACGAGCAGTTGGAGGACTTGCAGGTCGCGCTCGAAGCACTTCTAGCCTGCCGCGAAGACGGCGGTGATATCTCGGTCGGTATCGCGGTCGACGACTCACGCGTTCGCACAACGGTGGGACCGTTTACGGACGATGCGATCGCCGAGCTCGATGAGGACGGCTCCGGGCTTGGCCTGCGCCGAGTCCTCGAGACCGTGAGCGACACGCTCGAGGTCGATCGCCGCGACGGCGGCGCCTGGGTCGAGCTCTCGAAAGGGGTTCCCGCGTAGTGCCGCGGATCGACGACAAGATCCTGCTGCGCCGGTACCACGAGGAGGGCGACCTCCATGCGCGCGAGAAGCTGATCGAGCAGTACATGTCACTCGTGCGGTCGCTCGCGCGCCGGTACTCGTATCGCGGCGAGCAGCTCGAGGATCTCGTGCAGATCGGTGCGATCGGGCTGATCAAAGCGATCGACCGCTTCGACCTGGAACGCGGCGTCGAGCTGACGACGTACGCGACGCCGAACATCATCGGCGAGATCAAGCGGCATTTCCGCGACAAGGGTTGGGCGGTCCGCGTGCCGCGCGGCCTCCAGGAGCTGAACGTGCAGCTGTCGAGATTGATGGAGCAGCTGACGGTGCAGCTCGGCCGCTCGCCGACGATCCCGGAGCTTGCAAAGGCGTCCGGCTCGACGGAGGAGGACGTGCTCGAAGCGCTCGAGTCGGGCCGCGCATACTCGTCGTTGTCACTGTCGTCCGGTGGCGGGAGCGACGGCGACGAGGATCTCGATCCGCTCGAGTCGATCGGCAGCGAGGAGCATCAATACGAGGTCTCGGAGGACCGGGCCGTCCTCGCGCCGGGTTTCCGTGCACTCGACGAGCGCGAGCGGATGATCCTGCAGCTGAGGTTCTTCGACGGGCTCACGCAGTCGCAGATCGCCCAGCAGGTCGGCATCTCTCAGATGCACGTCTCCCGTCTGATCCGGCGCTCGCTCGAGAAGATCCGGGCGGAGATCGCCTCCGACGAGGAGACAAACGCCCGCGCGAGTGGCTGACGCGCAGGACGACCGCGACGTCGTCCGGCGCGAGTACACCGACGAGACGGGGCTCTGCGCGCGCAGCTCGCTGTGGGCGAGGCGAACCGGGCCGCGCGCGATCGACGTCACATTCGATGAAGTGCTCGCCCGCTCGCCGAGGCGAGTGCTCGAGGTGGGCTGCGGTCGAGGCGAGCTTGCGGAGCGGCTCGTGGAGGCGGGCCTCGACGTTGTCGCGCTCGACCAGTCCGAGCGGATGGTCGAGCTGACGCGTGCGCGCGGCGTCGATGCGCGCGTCGGCGATGTGGAGAATCTCCCGTTCGACGGCGAGTTCGACGTCGCGGTCGCGAACTTCATGCTCTACCACGTGCCGGATCTCGACCGCGCGCTCACGGAGCTGCGCCGCGTCGCGCGGATCCTCGTCGCGGCGACGAACGGCTTCGACCAGCTGCGCGAGATGTGGGAGCTCGTCGGCCGCGACCTTGGCGACCGACAACGGCTCTTCATGCGCGAGACCGGGGAAGAGCTGCTGCGCCGGCACTTCACGGAGGTCAGCATGATCGACCTTCCGGCGACGGTCGAGCTGAGCGCCGACGACATGCGCCACTACATCGCGCACTCGGTCGCACACAGACACTTGGCCGCCCGCGTGCCGGACTTCGAGGGAACGCGAATCGTCACGGCCTCGGCGGCTGTCTTCGTCGCGTCCTAGCTGAGCGACGCGAAGCCGAAGTCGAGCAGCCGCTTCGCGTCCGTGTACATGTCCGGAGAGTCGAGGACAACCGCGATCAGCGAGACGCCGTTACGCGTCGCCGACGCGACGAGGCACGGGCCCGACTTGTGCGTGTAGCCGGTCTTGACGCCGTTCGCGCCCGGATACGAGCTGAGCAGCCGGTTGTTGTTCACGTAGATCTTCGCGTACGTCGGCGCTGCCCACTTCACGTGCTCGAGACGCGTGCGCACGATCTGCCTGAACCGCGGATTGCGCATCGCCACCCGGGTCAGGGCGGCGAGATCCCACGCGCTCGAGTAGTTGTCCGCGTCCTTGACGCCGCTTGGCGTCGAGTAGTGCGTGTCGTGCATGCCGAGCAGCTTCGCCTCGGCATTCATCGAGCGGATGAACGTCCACTTGTCACCGTCCGCGGCGATCGCGAGCGCCAGCGCGTCGTCGTTCCCCGAGAAGAGCAACAGCGAGTAGAAGAGTTTCCAGGCCTGCACGTGCTCTCCTGCGCGCAAGCCCTCCCGCACGAGCGGGACGCGCGGCACGGACCTGTCGACCGTCACGATGTCGTGTGGCTTCAGCTTCTTCATCGCCAGGAGTGCAGTCATGATCTTCGTCGTCGATGCGATGTGACGGCGCTCGTGCGGGTGGAGCTGCCACAGCACGCGCCCCGTCGTCTCGTCGACGACGATCGCCGACGGTGTCAGCAGACGCGGCGTGAATGTGTGCGCCAGGATCGACTCGGTGAAGAGCAGCCGCTCCGGCTTGACCGGAGCGGCGTGCTTCTTCGGATGCGTGCGGGGAGGGCGGACGTGCGGCCGCGGCGCCGCCGCACTTGCGATCGGCGTCGACGACTGATGCGCACCGACCCATGCCCCCGAGAGCCCCGCGGCGACGATCGCGACCCCGATCGGCGTGAGCCGGCGCAGGCGATACCGATAGCGCTTGCGACGGCGGGGAGCCACGCGACGATCCTACGCCCCAAGTCGGCGGAATCCTCATCCCTAGAATGGGCTGCCAACGTGCGCACATCGAACGAGATCCGCGAGGGCTACCTCTCGTTTTTCGAGGAGAAGGGGCACCTCCGGGTGCCGTCCGCCTCGTTGATCCCGCGCGCCGACGACCGGTCGACGCTCTTCACGAGCGCCGGGATGCAGCCGCAGATGCCGTATTTCCTCGGCCGCGAGCAGCCGCCTGCGCCAACGACGGTGACGACCCAGAAATGCCTGCGCACGCCGGACATCGACGAGGTCGGCCTCGACACGTACCACCTGACGTTCTTCGAGATGCTCGGCAACTTCTCGTTCGGCCAGTACTTCAAGGAAGGCGCGATCGACCTCGCGACAGAGTTCGTCCGCGAGCGGCTGCAGCTCGACTGGGACCGGATCTGGGTGAGCGTCCACGCGGGCGATCCCGAGTTCAAGCTCGGTCCGGACGAGGTCGCGATCGACCTGTGGCTGAAGATCGGCATGCCGCGAGAGCGGATCGTGGAGCTCCCGAGCTCGGAGAACTTCTGGTCGGTCGGCGGCCCCGGGCCGTGCGGCCCCGACAGCGAGATCTATTACGACTGGGGCGAGGAGACCGGCTGCGGCGAGCCCGACTGCAAACCGGGCTGCACACGGTGCGAGCGCTTCCTCGAGTTCTGGAACCTCGTCTTCATGTCATACGAGCAGCATGCGGACGGGACGCTCACCGAGCTGCCGATGCAAAACATCGACACTGGACTCGGTCTCGAGCGCACGGCGCGCATCGTGCAGGACGTCGCGTCCGTCTACGACACCGACGGCTACCAGACGATCATGGGCTGGATCGCCGGCCGGTCCGGGGTCGCGTACGGCGACTCGCCCGACGCGACGAAGGCACACCGCGTGCTCGCCGATCACGGGCGTGGGATGACGTTCGTCGTCAGCGAGGGCGTGACGCCGTCGAACGAGGGGCGCGGCTACGTGCTCCGCCGCCTCATCCGGCGTGCCGCGCAGCACGGCCTGCGGATCGGCATGGAGGCGCCGTTCCTCGCGGAGCTGGCTGACGCCGTCATCGACCAGATGGGCGACGCCTACCCGGAACTTCGCGAGCATCGCGGTGAGATCGTCAGCGTGCTGACGGCCGAGGAGGAGCGGTTCGCCGAGACGCTCGAGCGCGGCATGAAGCACTTCGACGAGGCGGCGGCGCGGGGCGAGATCACGGGCGACGACGCGTTCACGCTGCAAGCGACGTACGGCTTCCCGATCGAGTTGACGCAGGAGCTCGCGCGCGAGCGTGGCCTCGGCGTGAACGACGAGGAATACACGCGGCTGATGGAGGAGCACCGCGAGATCTCGCGCCAGACGAGCAAGGTGCAGATCGACGTGCGCTTCCCGAATGCGCCGCCGACCGAGTTCGTCGGCTACGAGCAAACGGAGGTGCGCACCGCGATCGTCGCCTACGCGGACCTCGGTGACGGGCTCTTCCAGGTGAAGCTCGAGCAGTCGCCGTTCTATCCGGCCGGCGGCGGCCAGGTGTCCGACCTCGGGACGATCGAGAAGGAGGACGGCACCCGCGCCGAGCTCGTCGAGGCGTTGCGGCTCGACCACGACCAGGAGCTCGTGTTCCGCGGCGACGGCTTCGCCGAAGGAGACCGCGTGAAGGCCGTTGTGCCGTGGAACGTGCGCTATCCGACGATGGCGAACCACACCGCGACGCACGTCCTGCACGAGTGCCTGCGCGAGGTGCTCGGCGAGCACGTGAAGCAGGCGGGCTCGGCCGTGCGGCCCGACAAGCTCCGCTTCGACTTCACGCATCCGCAGGCGCTCTCGACCGAAGAGCGCGCGGACATCGAGCGCCGCGTGAACGAGCGCGTGTTCGCGAACCTGCCTGTCCGAATCTTCGAGACGACGATCGAAGAGGCGCGCACGCTCGGCGCGCAGATGCTTTTCACCGAGAAGTACGGCGACATCGTGCGCGTCGTCGACATCGACGGCTGGTCGGTAGAGCTCTGCGGCGGCACGCATGTGCGGTCGACGGCGGAGATCGGGCCGTTCGCGATCCTGTCGGAAGGCTCGGTCGGGTCTGGCGCACGGCGTATCGAGGCGGTGACCGCCGGCGAGGCGTACGCGTACCTGCATGAGCAGGCGCGCGAGGCGGACGCACTGCGCGGAGAGCTCGAGCGCGCCCGCAAGCAGGCTCCGCAAAAGGCGGACGCGTCTGTCGACATCGTTGCGATGACGAAGGAAGGCGATGTGCTCCTCGTCGAGGCGAAGGGCGTGAAAGGCGGCCCGCTCCGCGACCTCTCCGACATGCTGCGCCAGCAGGAGAAGGCCGCAGGAGCGATCGTCGCGTCGGTCGACGACGGGCGCGCGTTCCTCGTCGTCAACTTCGACCAGTCGCTCGTCGAGCGCGGGCTCGACGCCACGAGCTTCATCAAGGAGCTCGGTCCGCACATCGGCGGCGGCGGCGGCGGCAAGCCGACGATGGCCGAGGCGGGCGGTAAGAATCCGGGCGGCGTGTCCGAGGCGCTCGAAGCTGCCCGCAAGGCGCTCGCTGCGTGAAGGTGCTCGCGCTCGACTTCGGGTCGGCACGCACCGGCGTCGCCGTCTCCGATCCAACCGGGACGATCGCACGGCCGCTTTGCGTCGTCGAGCGTGCGGCAACTGACGACGGCCTCACGGAGCTCGAGCGCCTGGTCATGGACGAAGGTGCGGAGCAGGTCGTGGTCGGGCACCCGCTGACGCTGCGCGGCGAGCGCGGGGAGCAGGCGCGCGTGACCGAGCGCTTCGCGGCGGCGCTCCGGGACAGGCTCGAGGTTCCCGTGCTGCTCTTCGACGAGCGCTTCACGACCGATCTTGCCGAGCAGACGCCCTCCGCCGCGGCCGAGGACGCCCGCGCGGCCGCCCATCTGTTGTCGAGCTACCTCGCGTGGTCGAGCGCCGGCCCGGCGTGATGCCGCCGAAGCCGGGGCCGCCGCCCCGGCAGGTGTCGCGGCGCCGTATCCGCGCACGCCGGTTCGGCGTGCTTGGCGCCCTCGTCGCCGTGGCGTTCATTGCGCTCGGGATTGTGAAGCTCGTCGGTCACCATTCGACCACGGCGCCGCCGACCACGACCGCGGTGCTGCCGCCGCCCAAGCCGTTCCGCATCGTCTTCCCGGAGGGCTTCACGCGTACCGACATGTCGCATCGCGTGACGGACGTCGCAAAGATCGCGGAGAACAAGAGCCACAAGCACGTGCAGCTCTCGGCGCGGGGTTATCTCCACTGGTCGCAACCCCAGGCGGTGACAGGCTTCGGAGCGAAGCGGAGGAGCCTCGAGGGCTTCCTCTTCCCGGCCACCTACGACTTCCTGCGCAACACCGCGTCGAAGCAGCTCGTGAAGGATCAGCTCGACGCATTTCACGCGAACTGGGACAAGGTGGATCTTGCATACGCGCGCAAGAAGAACCTGACGCCGTACGACGTTTTGATCATCGCGTCGCTCGTCGAGAAGGAGGCGCTCGCGCCCGACGAGCGGCCGAAGATCGCACGCGTCATCTACAACCGTCTCAAGGCGCACATGAATCTCGGCATCGACGCGACGACGCGGTACGGGTTGCACGTCCCGGGGACGCAGTCGCTGACCGAGTCGGAGCTGGCGAGCACGAATCCGTACAACACGCGGAACCCGAACATCATCGGTCTGCCGCCGACGCCGATCGCGAATCCGGGCCTTGCCTCGATGCAGGCTGCCGCTCACCCTGCGCCCGGTGACTGGCTGTACTTCGTCCGCAAGCCGGACAAGGTTCACCACTACTTCACCGCCAACTACAACGACTTCGTCAACCACGAGCGTCTCTACGGCTACTAGGGTCGTCGCGCTGCTCGGCCATCCGGTCGGGCATTCGCTCTCGCCGCGCCTGCAAAACGCTGCGTTCGCGGCGCGCGGGCTCGATTGGGTCTACGTGGCGCTCGACGTGCCGCCCGAGCGGCTCGAGGAGGCGGTGCGCGGGCTCGACGCGCTCGGCTTCGCGGGGGCGAACGTGACGGCGCCGCACAAGGCGGCGGTCGCGCGGCTCGTGGGGAGCGAGCTGCCGTCGGTGAACACGCTCGTCGGCGGGGTCGGGTACTCGACCGACACCGCGATCCTCGCAGGGCTGCCTGCCGAGCGTCCGGTTGTGGTCGGCAACGGGGGTGCGGCGGCGGCATTCGTGCACGCGCTGCCGCAGGCTCGGGTATTCGCGCGGCGCCGCGAGTGGCCGCCCGATGTGCGTGACGCCGATCTCGTCGTGCATGCGACGCCGGTGCGCGACGAGGTGCTGTTCGAGCTTTCCGCCGGGCAGACGCTCGTCGACCTGCCGTATCCGCGGTCGGCCACGGCAGAAGCCGCGAAGGCGTCGGGCGCGCATGTGCTCGATGGGCTCGAGGTGCTTGTCGCGCAGGGGGCAGCGTCGTTCGAGCTGTGGACGGGTGTGTCCGCGCCGGTCGACGTCATGCGTCGCGCTTTAGGGTTGCACGTGTGACTCTCGAGCTGGCCTCCGCGGGCGAGTCGCATGGTCCTGCGCTCGTCGCGATCCTGTCGGGGCTGCCCGCGGGGCTGCTGCTCGACAAGGACTCGATCGACGCCGATCTCCGGCGGCGCCAGCAGGGCTACGGCCGCTCGCCGCGGCAGCAGATCGAGTCCGACGAGGTCGAGGTGCTGGCGGGGCTGCGGCACGGGCGGACGCTCGGGACGCCACTCGCGCTCGTCGTGCGGAACCGCGATCACAAGAACTGGACGTGGGGCATGAGCCCGTGGCCGCCCGAGGGAGAGCCCGAGGGGAAGGGGACGAAGCCGGTGACGCTGCCGCGGCCGGGCCATGCGGATCTCGCGGGCGTGCAGAAGTACGGGCACGTGGACGTGCGGGATGCGCTGGAGCGAGCGTCGGCCCGGCACACGGCGGTGCACGTGGCAGCGGGTGCGGTTGCGAAGGCGTTGCTGCACGAGATCGGCGTGAGCGTGTCGGGCGTCGCGTTGCCCGAGGCAGGTGCGGATCCAGATGCAGTCGATGCAGCGCGGAAGGACCGGGACACGCTGGGCGGCGTCGTCGAGGTGCGTGCCGGCGGAGTGCCGCCGGGGCTCGGTTCGTACGCGCGCAAAGATGACCGTCTCGACGCGCGGCTCGCAGCGGCGGTGATGGGCATCCAGGCTGTGAAGGGCGTGGAGATCGGCGACGGCTTCGCGCTCGCGCGGGTGCGCGGCTCGGAGGCGCACGACGAGATCGTCTCCGGCGAGAGCGGGTTGCAACGTTCGTCGAACCGCGCCGGCGGAATCGAAGCGGGCATGTCGAACGGCGAGGAGATCGTCGTCCGGGCAGCGATGAAACCGCTACCCACGCTGATGCAGCCACTCGCGTCGATCGATCTCGAGTCGGGCGAGCCGGCGCAGGCGCTCGTCGAGCGGAGTGACGTGTCCGCAGTCGAAGCGCTCGCGGTTGTCGCGGAAGCCGCGGTCGCGTGGGAGCTGGCCAGAGCCGCCCGCGAGAAGTTCGGCGGCGACGCGCTCGGCGACTTCGTCGGGGCCTGGCGAGCGTACGTCGAGCGGATCGGCTGGAAACCCGGTGTCTGACACCAGGTCATGTCCGGTCTGAGCGACTTCGAGTGCCTCGTGCGGCTCGCAAAGCGTCACGAAAGTGTCACGTCTGACACCAGGGCATGGCTGCGCTAGACAAACACGTAGCTCTGATCGGCTTCATGGGCGCCGGCAAGTCCACGCTCGGTCCGGACGTGGCGCTCAAGATCGGGCGGACGTTCCTCAGCGTCGACGAGGTCGTCGAGCAGACCGCCGGCCAGAGCATTCCCGAGCTTTTTGCCGACGGCGAAGCGCATTTCCGCGAGCTCGAGGAGCGGGCGGCGGCGTCCCTTCTCACGTCGTCGACGCCGAAGGTGATCGAGCTCGGCGGCGGCGCCGTCGGCTCCGCGCGAACACGTGAGCTGCTCGGCGACCGAGCAATCACCGTCTGGCTCGACGAGCCGCTCGACAGCTGCTGGCAGCGCGTACAGGAAAGCGACCGCCCGCTCGCGCGTAATCGCGACGACTTCGCCCGGCTGTACGACGAGCGCCGCCCGCTCTACGCCGAAGCGGCCGACGCGAAGGCGCGCGACGCCGACGACGTCGTCCTCGCAGCGGCCGGCGTGCACGTGGAGACCGGCGCACTCCGAAGACTCGGCGAGCTCGTCCCCGGCACAGGCGGCACAGCCCTCGTCAGCGACCCGCACGTCGCAGGCATCCACGGCATGGATGCGCAACTCGCCCTCGGACGCCGCCTCCGGCAGACGCACGAGCTGCCGCACGGAGAAGAGGCGAAATCCCTCGCAGCGCTCGACCGGCTCTGGCAGGAGCTCCGGCTCGATCGCCGAGGCGTCGTCGTCGCGCTCGGCGGCGGCTGCACGACCGACGCCGCCGGGTTTGCCGCAGCGACATACCTCCGCGGCATCGACTGGACGCCCGTGCCGACGAGCCTCGTCGCGCAGGTCGACGCGGCGATCGGCGGCAAGACGGCGATCGACCTCCCGCAGGGCAAGAACCTCGTCGGCGCGTTCCACTGGCCGAACAGGACCGTCATCGACCCGGCGCTCCTCGAGACGCTCCCGCCCGCCCAGCGCGAGGAAGGCATGGCCGAGGTCGTCAAGACGGCCCTGCTCGCCGGCGAGCCCCTCGACGAGCTCCAGGACCCCGAGCTCGTCCGCCGCTGCGCCGCCTTCAAGGCGGCCGTCTGCCTCCGCGACCCCCACGACCACGCCGACCGCAAGCAGCTCAACCTCGGCCACACGTTCGCCCACGCGCTCGAGGCAGCCGCCGGCTACACGGGCCTCACACACGGCCGCGCCGTCGCGCTCGGGCTCCTCGCCGCGCTCCGCCTGTCCGGCCGGGACATCAGCCGGATTGAAGAGCGGCTCCACCCGAAGCCCGTCAAGGTCGACGCAGACGCCGCCTGGCAGGCGATGCAGCGCGACAAGAAGACCCAGGACGGCGAGCTCCGGCTCGTCCTCCTCGAGGAAGCAGGGCCTGTCTGGGATGTGCCCGTCCCGGCCGGCGACGTCAGGAATGCCCTGAACGAGTTGATCGCCCAGTAGAGTCGCGCGGCATGCGCGTCCTCGTCCTCAACGGCGTCAACCTCAACATCCTCGGGCGTCGCGACTCAACCCTCTACGGCGGGCTCTCGATCGCCGAGCTCGAAGGCCGCATCTACGAGTGGGGGCGTGAGGTCGAGCTGACCGTTCAGTGCCGCCAGACGAACATGGAGGGCGAGTTCGTCAAGTGGTGCCACGACGCGCACGACAACACCGACGGGATGATCGTGAATCCCGGCGCGTGGACGCACTACGCGTGGTCGATCCACGACGCACTCGAGACGCTGACGATCCCGATCGTCGAGGTGCACCTCTCGAATGTCGACGAGCGCGAGGAATGGCGGCGCAACTCGGTGATCAGCGACCTCGTCACCGCCCGCTTCGTCGGCCACGGGCCCGATGGGTACCGTCTGGCTCTCCAATACCTGAAGGAGCACGCGTGACCGACCGCCTCAGCCGCCTCGTCGAGCGCATCGACGACCCACTGCTCGTCACCAATCTGACGAACGTCCGCTACCTCACCGGCTTTCAGAGCTCGAATGCCGCGCTGTTCGTCGAGCGCGACCGCGTCCGGCTCTACACGGACTTCCGCTACATCGGCGCTGCGAGGGCCGTGGAGGGCGTCGAGCTCGTCCAGACGAAGCGCGACGTCATCTCCGAGCTCGCGCCGACGCTGCAAGGCCGAGTCGCGTTCGAGCGCTCGCTTGCCTACGGCTCGTACGAGACGCTCCGCGACGGCGGACTCGACCTCGTCCCGACATCGGGCGCAGTCGAAGGGCTCCGTGCGGTGAAAGACGAGCAAGAGCTCGACCTGTTGCGCAAGGCGTGCGCGATCACCGACCGCGTCTTCGAGCGGCTCACCGACGTCAAGTTCGTCGGCCGCACCGAGCGCGAGGTGTCGTGGGATCTGACGCAGCTCTTCTACGCCGAGGGCGGCGACAGCCTCGCGTTCGAGTCGATCGTCGGCTCCGGCCCGACCGGCTCGCGGCCGCACGCGCGCGCGGGAGACCGGACGATCGGCGCCGGCGAGCTCGTCGTGATCGACGCCGGCTGCACGGTCGGCGGCTACGCATCGGATTACACGCGCACGTTCGCGACCGGCCCGCTCGACGACGAGGCGAAGGAGGCGTATGAGACCGTTCTGCTCGCGCAGCAACGCGCGCTCGACGGGATCAAGGCCGGCCTCTCCGGCGTCGACGCCGACGCGCTCGCGCGGAGCGTGATCGACGAGAGCGAGTTCAACGGAGCAATGGGGCACGGCCTCGGCCACGGTCTCGGCCTCGACGTGCACGAGAGCCCGCGGCTCTCGACCGAGTCGAGTGACGTCCTCGTCCCCGGCAACGTCGTGACGGTCGAGCCGGGCGTGTATCTCGACGGCCGCTTCGGCATCCGCATCGAGGACGACGTCGTCGTCACCGAGGACGGCATCGACAACCTCACCCGCTTCCGCAAAGACCTGATCGAGGTGGCGTAAGTGCCCGACATGGTCGACACGAACAGCTTCAAGAACGGGATGCACATCGAGCTGGACGGCAAGGTGTGGCGCATCCTCGAGTTCCAGCACGTGAAGCCGGGTAAGGGCGGCGCGTTCGTCAGAACGAAGCTCCGCAGTCTCGACGCGGGCGCCGTCGTCGATCGCACGTTCCGCGCGGGCGAGAAGTTCCCACGCGTTCACACGGAAGTGAAGAACGTGCAGTACCTCTACGAGGACGGCACGGAGGCGCACTTCATGGACGCACAGACGTACGAGCAGTTCGCCGTTCCACGCACCGACCTGGAAGAGGAGCTCACGTTCATGCAGCCGAACGCGACGGTGCAAGTCCTCGCGGTCAACGGAAAGCCCTCGAGCGTGCAGCTGCCTGCGTCCGTCGAGCTCACCGTCACCGACACCGAGCCGGGTGTGAAGGGCGACACGGTTTCGAACGTGACGAAGCCGGCGACGCTCGAGACCGGCGCCGTCGTGCAGGTGCCGCTCTTCGTGAACGTGGGCGACCGCCTCAAGGTCGACCCGCGCGAGAAGCGCTACATCAGCCGAGCGTAGCGATGCGGTTCGCTGCGGCGCTGACTGCGGCGGGAACTGTCCCTGCTGTGCTCGGCGGGCTCATCGTGTGGGCGGCGTCGAGCGGCACGGCCTTCGAGCGTGCGATCGCCTACGGCTTCTGGTTCACCGCCGCGTTCGTGCTGCTCCTGATGGTGCTCGCCGGCCGCCGGTTCATCTGGCAGCGCACGGCGATGCCCGTTCCAGAGGGCTGGACGTTCCTGACCGCGGCCGGCGCGCTAACGGCGATCGGGATTGTGATCGACGTTGCCGCGAGCTAGCGCCGCCGACGCTGCCGCCAGCCGCGCCCGCACGCGGGCATTCGCGCCGCGGTAGCGCGCCACGAAGCCGCCCGCGGCGGGCAGCGAGACGGTCAGCGCTGCGTCCGCGTGCGGCGGCGGCGGCACCGAGAGCACGATCACGCGCTGCGACGGATGGCTCGTATAGCGAAGCGGCACCCCGTAGTCCGCGAACACGCGCCGCACCCGCGCGATCGAGTAGTGCACCGGCCTCCCGCCGCCGAGCATCGTCTTGTCGATCGGTGGGTGCAGCATCGGGAGCGAGACGACAAACGCAGCGGTCACAGCCGCGATGACGCCGACGACGACACCGAGTGACACCGGGAACCCTTCGACCAGCACGACCTGTTAATCGGCATCGCCCGGCGCCGCGATAAGGTCCCGAACCGTGCCGACCCTCGCGGACACGACGATTCGCCTGCTCGGACAGGAGCCGCTCGCCGGCGCGATGCCGACCGCCGACCAGCTCCGGCTCGCGGAGATCCTCGACCGCGCGGGCTTCGCGTACCTCGAGGTGTCGGGCGGCGGGTGCTTCGACTCGGCTGTCAAGCGCGGCGTCGAAAGCCCCTGGGAGCGCATCCGGGCACTGAAGGCGCGCGTCAAGACGCCGCTCGGCCTCGCGCTCCGCGGCCGCTTCCTCGTCGGATCACGCCCCGTCAACGCGGAGTTCGCCCGCCGCTTCGTCGCGTCGGCGGCGGAGAACGGCATCGACGTCTTCCGGCTGCACGACCCGCTGAACGACGTCTCGAACCTGCGGGAGGCCGCGGAGGCGATCGTCTCGGCAGAGCGCGACTTCGAGGCGGGCCTCGTCTACAGCCCCGGGCCGACCGGCGAGGTCGACACGCTGATCGAGCGTGCGAAGGCGCTGCCCGAGCTCGGCGCGGTGCGCGTGCTGCTGCACGACCCGACCGGATCGCTGCAGCCTCACAAGGCCGAGAATCTCGTGCAGGCCCTCGCCGAAGCGAGCGGCCTGCCCGTCGGCATCTACGTCCAGGGCTCCGGCGGCAGCGCCCTTGCCGCGACACTCGCGGCCGCACGCGCGGGCGCGCAGCTGATCGCGTGCGCGATCTTCCCGCTTGCGCTCACGCTGCATCGCGTCTCGGGCGAGGCACTCGCCGAGGCGCTGACCGGCATGGGGCTCGACACCGGGGTCGACGTCAACGCGCTCTGGGAGGCGTCCGACCTTGTCGACGAGCACATCGGCGACGAGCCGGTCGCGCCGCTCGCGCCGCGTATCGCGGTGCGCGCCGCACAGCACGACGTTCCTGCAGGCCTCGTTGCCGGCGTCGACGGCACGCTGCGTGCACAAGGCGCCGGAGACCGGCTCGAGGAGGTCCTCGAGGAGCTCGATCGCATCCGCGCGGAAGTCGGCTGGCCGCCGCTCGCCGCGCCGATCGGACAGGTGCTCGCGTCGCAGGCGCTGATCAACGTCCTCGCGGCGAGCCGTTACAGCACGATCGTCGACGAGCTGCGCGCGCTCGTCACGGGCACGTTCGGCGAGCCGCCGGAGCCGATCGATCCCGCTGTCCGCCGCGCCGTCGAGCTCACGCACGACCCGGAGACGACCGAAGACGTCGTCGCACCGCTCAGCGAGCTGCGCCAGCAGGCCGAGGGCATGGCCGCGAGCGAGGAGGAGCTCTTGCTCCTCGGCTTGTTCGGAGACGACGCCGAACGCTTGCTGCGGGCGATCCGCGGCCGTGCGCAGGCGGACGACGACGGACTCGCCGCCGTCGACAAGGCGCGTGCGGACCGGATCCGCGAGGTCGTGCGCATCGTCCAGGAGACAGGGATCGGCGAAGTCACGATCGAGGAGTCGGGGATGCGCGTCTCGGTGCGCTCGACGCCTGACGCGCCGAATGCTGCGCCGTCGGAGGCACCGCTCGCAATCCCGGAGCCTGCGGCCACGCCCGTGACACGTCCGGCGAACGGCTTCGTCCGCGTCGAGTCGCCGATGGTCGGCATGTTCTACCGCGCGCCCGAGCCGGGGTCGCCGCCGTTCGTGGAGGTCGGGGACGTCGTCGCGGCCGGCCAGACGCTCTGCATCCTCGAGGCGATGAAGCTGATGAACGAGGTGAAGTCGGAGATCGAAGCCGTCGTGCGCACGATCCACGTCGACAACGCCCAGCCCGTGGAGTTCGGCCAGGTGCTGTTCGAGCTCGAGCCGCTCGCCGGGCGGCCCGCGCTCTAGTCGAGCCACCCGCCGTACGGGACTGTCTCCGTCTCCCTTTGCCACGCGTATGCGACATCGGGATCGTCGGTCTCCTCCTCTACGCCGACACCGTGCTTCAGTGCCGCCGCGTCGACTGGGTAGAAGCCCCAGCCGGAGCCGCTGCGGATCTCGTGTCCGCGCGCACCGACGGCGAGAACGACGCACGGACCGCCGATGAGCGAGTGCGCAGTGCCGGGCGGGCAATGGAAGAAGTCCCAGCGGCGCAACTGACGCTCCTCACCTTCGACAACGAGCGTCGCCGCCCCTGAGAGCAGCAGGAAGTCCTCCTGATCGTCCTCCGCGTGGTACATCGCGAGCATCTCGCCTTCCTCCAGCAGGCGCACCGTGATACCGATCTGCTCCCAGAGGTCGGGGTCTTCGGGCCGGGTGCCGGTGCCAAGACCGGGCGAGCGCCGCCAGCGCGTCTCCGTCAGGTTGACGATGCGCCAGTCAGGCAAGCCAGCCGCCGTACTTCGTGAACTCTCGACGCGGGAAGCGCGCGTAGGCAACGTCGTAGTCCGCGGTCGTCTCCGGCGGTGCAGCACCGAGCCGCGTTGCAACGGGATCCGCGACGTACTCGCCCCAGTCGTCATCCCCTTCGCGCGCCCCGACGCCGAGCACGGCGCATGGCCCGCCGACGATCACGTGCGCGGTGCGGGGAGGGCAGTGCACGAAGTCCCACTGCCGCAGCGACCGCTTCTCGCCGTCGATGACGAGCGTCCCGGAGCCGGCGAGCATGAGGAAGTCCTCCTGGTCGGTCTCCCAGTGGTACATCGACATCGGCTCGCCGGGACCGAGGAGGGTGATGCCGATCCCGAGCTGCTCGAAGAGCGTGGCGCCGCCGAGATTCGTGCTGAAGCCAAGGCCCGGCCACGCCCGCCAGCGCACCTCTTCGACGTTCACGACGAACCAGCCGGGACCCCTGCAGACGAGCCCGTGCTCGGTCTGCTCGAGCGGCGCTTCGGGAACCGCCATGGTCCCGACCATAGACTCTGCCCGTGTTCCAGCGCGTCCTCGTAGCCAATCGCGGCGAGATCGCCGTGCGCGTGATCCGCGCGCTGCACGAGCTCGCCATCGAGGCGATCGCCGTCTACTCGACCGCGGACGAGCACGCGCTGCACGTGCGGCTCGCCGACCGGGCCGTGAAGATCGGCCCGCCCCCGGCCGCCCAGAGCTACCTCTCGATGCCGGCGATCATTGCCGCCGCGAACACGACGGGCTGCGACGCGGTGCATCCCGGTTACGGCTTCTTGTCGGAGAACGCCGCCTTCGTGCGCGCGTGTGAGGAGAACGATCTCGTCTTCATCGGGCCGCCCGCGGACGTGATGGAGCGCATGGGCGACAAGGCCGTCGCGAAGGCGGAGATGCGCGCTGCAGGCGTGCCGCTCGTTCCCGGAACCGAAGGAACCGCGAGCCTCGCCGAGGCGCGAACCGCCGCGGGCGAGCTCGGCTATCCAGTCCTGCTGAAGGCGGCGGCGGGCGGAGGCGGGCGCGGGATGCGGCTCGTCACGGCGCCCGACGAGCTCGACGACGCGTACTCGCGCGCGTCCGCCGAGGCCGAGGCGGCGTTCTCGGACGGCACGCTCTACGTCGAGAAGGCGATCACGCCCGCGCGGCACGTCGAGATCCAGGTGATGTGCGACACGCTCGGCAACGTCCTCACCTGCGGCGAGCG
This sequence comes from Gaiellaceae bacterium, assembly GCA_036265735.1. GTDB lineage: Bacteria > Actinomycetota > Thermoleophilia > Gaiellales > Gaiellaceae > Palsa-739. The sequence goes on along the minus strand of DATAOK010000035.1, from coordinate 1,028 downwards.
CGAGTGCTCGATCCAGCGCAGGCACCAGAAGCTCATCGAGGAGTCGCCGTCGCCTGCCCTCGACGCGGATCTCCGCGAGGAGATGGAGTCCGCCGCGGAGCGCGCATGCGTGCATATCGGGTATCGCAACGCAGGCACGTTCGAGTTCCTCATCGGGCCGGACGGCGCGTTCTCGTTCATCGAGCTGAATGCGCGACTGCAGGTCGAGCATCCGGTGACCGAGCTCGTGACGCAGCTCGACCTCGTGCGGCTCCAGCTCGCGGTCGCCGCGGGAGAGGAGCTCCCGGTCAGCGGCCGCGCTCCGCGCTCGGGCCACGCGATCGAGATCCGCATCAACGCGGAGGACCCGGCGCGCGGCTTCGCACCGTCGCCGGGCAAGCTCGAGCGCTTCCGTCCGCCGCTGGGGCCGGGCGTGCGTGTCGACACGTTCGTCGAGGACGGGAGTGTCATCCCGCCGTTCTACGACTCGCTGATCGCGAAGGTCGTCGTCCGTGACGAGAACCGCGACGCCTGCATCGAACGGGCGCGCCGCGTGCTGCGCGAGCTCGACGTGCGCGGCGTGCCGACAACGCGCGAGGCGGCGTTCGAGATCCTCGGCAGCGACGAGTTCCGGAGCGGGGACTACTCGACGTCGTTCATCGACGAGGCCGGCGCGAAGCTGCCGGCGCTCGCGGGCGCATGAAGACGCTTGCGCCCGGGATCAGGGTGACCGAGTCTGCGCTGGCGCAGATCGTCGTGCGCTCGGCCGAGCAGGTCGAGGGCGTGCGCGTGCGGCGGCCGCGCCGTCACCTCGAGGTCGAGATCGGTGAAGGCGCGGCGCGCGTCTCGCTCGAGCTCGCCGTCACCTACGGGCAGGTGCTGCCGGACGTCGCCCGCGCTGTGCAGGAGCGCGTCGCCGCGGCACTCGGCACCATGTGCGAGGTGGACGTGACCGGCGTGGATGTGTCGATCGAGGAGCTCGAGTAATGGCGCAGAGCCGTCGGGAGGCGCGCAAGTCCGCGCTCACGCTCCTCTACCAGTGGGACGTG
>DATAOK010000034.1:0-2808 GCA_036265735.1 Gaiellaceae bacterium | reverse complement strand
GCGCAGCCAGCCCTTGCCGTACGCCGAGTTGAACGTGTCCAGGAACAGGAGCCGGCCATAGTTGTCCGTCGGCGCGCCCACGCGCGTCGTGCCGAAGCCGCGCACGCCCTGGCCGTTGTAGGTGAACTGACCGAAGACCTCCTGGAAGCGGCCGCCGTAGATCCAGTCCGTGTAGACGTCGAGCTTTGCGAGCGCCCCGGTCCAGTGCGAGAGGCGCAGCCACCAGGTCTTCTGCTGCGTAAGCCACGGCGCCATGCCGAGGTTCGGCAGCGCCGTCTGCCAGCTCTGCAGCGCCCAGTACGAGCCGTTCGGCGCCTTGCAGGCGGCCACGAGCCAGGCGAGCTCCGGGCCGTCGTACGTGCGGCAGCGGTTCTCGAAATGTTTCCACGTCATGCGGCGGTGCTTCCAGCCGCCGGAGTAATCGACCTTGAACTCGACCTGGCGGATCCGCGGCGACGCCGGCCGCGGCCGCGCGTTGACGGCGCCCCAGGCGAGCAGGTGCGTGACCCTCCCGCGCACCGAGTACGTGACCATCGCCGTCCCCTTCTTGTTGACGGCGAGCTTGATGTGGGACGCGTTGCGTGCGATCAGCTGGGACGCGCCGGCGGTGCCGGCGAGCGAGAGCACGGCGACGGACGCGCACGCGAGGGCGACGAGACGCAACACCAGCCGCATATGCCGGTCATCGGAACGCGCGGTGGCGCGCTCAGCCCTCGTTCGGGTGACTAGGACGCGAGCCGCTCGTCCACGGGCTCGTCAGGCACCGGGACCTCGAGCGGGAGGCTCAGGAAGACGTCGACGACGGCCGGGTCGAACTGCGTGCCGGAGCCCTCGCGGATCCGGCGGCAGGCCTCGTCGACGCTGAGCCGCTTACGGTACGGGCGGTCGGTCGTCATCGCGTGGAATGCGTCGCAGACCAGGATGATGCGCGCCTCGAGCGGGATCTCCTCGCCGGCCTTGCCGTCCGGGTACCCGGCCCCGTCCCAGCGCTCGTGGCAGCTGCGGACGATCGTGCGCACCTCTGCGAGCCGCTCGATCGGCTCGAGGATCCGCTCGCCGAGCTCGGGGTGCATCTCGATGATCTTCCGCTCTTCTTCCGTGAGCGGCCCCGGCTTGAGCAGGATGCTCGTCGGGATGCCGATCTTCCCGATGTCGTGGAAGAGAGCGCCAAGCTCGAGCCGCTTCAAGGCGGGCGCGTCGAAACCCAGCTTCCGTCCGACCTTCAAGGCCATGTCGGTGATCCAGCGGGTATGCGACGAGGTGTACTCGTCGTTCGCCTCGAGCGCGTTGGCCAGGGCCTCGACGGTCGAGACGAACGTGTTTTCGAGGTTCTCGAAGCTTCGCGCGCGCTCGAGCGCAACCGCGGCCTGGTACGAGATCCCCGCCAGTAGGCGCAGGATCTCCTCCATCGTGTGCTCTCCACCGGCGGGCTCGCGCACGCTGATGAAGCCTTCGAGGAACGCGTCGGTCCAGAGAGGCGCGAGAGCGAGGTCGGGCCAGTCGATCCCGGGGGCATGGTGCTGCGCCTCGGCAGCGCCCAGGACGAACGGCATGGTCAAGTCGCCCACGATCGTCCGCACGACACCGGCCGGGAGGACGACGTCGAGCATCGGCCGAAGCGCCGGATCGGCGTCGTAGCCCGAGTGCGCAGTGATGCCGTAGTCGCCGTTCTCGAGCGGCAGCCATAGCGCGCAGTCCTTGCCTCCGAGCATCTGTGAGGCGGCCTGCACCGTCTCGCGGCCGATCTCGTCCGGAGTCGCAGCCTGTGAGATCGCGCCGGTGAACTCGAGCAGCGACTTGAGATGGTCGGCCTCGCGGCGCTGGGCCTCGTAGAGGCGCGCGTTCTCGAGCGCGACCGACGCATGTCCTGCGAGCACTTCCAGCAGCCGGACGTCCTCCTTGTCGAACTGGCCGATGCCGAGCTTCGACATCACGATCACGCCGATCACGCGGGTGCCGTAGCAGAGCGGCACGGCGACGAGCGACTCCTCGATCGTGTGCGTGCCGGGAATCATCACCGCGTAGTCGCACTCGAGCGTGTTGTCCACGAGCTGGGGCTCGGCGGACGCCGCCGCGCGCCCGGTGATGCCCTCCCCGATCTTCGTGCGCGGCAGGTCGACGTGCGCGCCGTCGCGCGAGACGAGCTCGCCTCGAAACGCGATCGGCACGACCTCGTCGCCGTCGATCACCGAGACGCGGCAGTTGTGGTAGTCGATCAGGAGCCGGAGCTCATCTGCGATCACGGCGCCGATCCGGCGCACGTCGTTGAGGCGGTTGAGCTTCCCGGCGAGGCTCTGCAGCATCTTCAGGTGCGCGATCGAGCGCACGTCGCGGCCGGCGGCCGGAACGCCGTCGGGCCGCTCGGTCGACTGCTCGTCGAAGAGGACGATCTGGTTCTTGCCGCGTGCCTTGGCCGTCATCATCGCGGCCTCGGAGCAGGCCACGAGCTCGCGCGGGTTCATGGCGTGCTGCGGGCCCTCTGAGATCCCGACCGAGATCGTCATCTTGCCGGCCGGGCCGAACTCGACCTCCGCGAGGGTGTCCGTCAGCCGCCGCGCGAGATTGAGCGCGTCGCCCGCGTCTCCGCTGGCCATGATCACGCCGAACTCCTCGCCTCCGAGGCGACAGACGACGTCCGAGCCGCGCAGCGCAGCACGGAGCAGGTCAGCGAGCTCGGTCAGCACCTGGTCGCCTGCGCCGTGCCCGTAGACGTCGTTGACGCGCTTGAAGTCGTCGATGTCGAGCATCAGGACCGCGACCGAGTCACGCGCGCGGCTCGCGCGCGTGAGCTCGGCCCGCAGGCGCTCG
>DATAOK010000033.1:0-48942 GCA_036265735.1 Gaiellaceae bacterium | reverse complement strand
CAGGACGTGGCCGATCCGGAGCTTCACGAGCTCCCGGGCGTGTGCGCGCACTTCGTGATCGACCGCGACGGGACGATCTACCAGCTCGTCTCGACCTCGGTCATCTGCCGCCACACCGTCGGCCTGAACTACACCGCGATCGGCATTGAGCACGTCGGCACGAGCGACGCCGAGATCCTGGGAAATCCGCGGCAGATGGCCTCGTCGCTCGCCCTAACCGCGTGGCTGATGCAGAAGTACGGGATCTCGCTCGGGAATGTGATCGGGCACAACGAGAGCCTCACGAGCCCGTATCACAAGGAGCTGTACGCGCCGTGGCGCACGCAGACGCACGGCGACTGGCAGCACGCGGATATGAACGTCTATCGCACGCGACTGCGTGCGGTTTTACGCGGCTGAGATCGAGCGGATCGCCGGCGTCGCGATCGGCAGGTCGACGCAGAAGGTCGTGCCGACGCCCTCGGCGCTCCGCATCGAGATGCGGCCGTCATGCGCCTCGATGATCGCCTTCGCGATCGAGAGGCCGAGCCCGACGCCTGGGATTGCCTCTTCCTGCGCGCGCGCCGTTCGGAAGAAGCGCTCGAAGAGATGGTCCTGCTCCGCTTCGGGCACGCCCATGCCGGTGTCGGCGACCTCGATCCGCAGGGCGCCGTTGTGGCGGTAGGACCGCACCTCGACGCGGCCGCCCTGCGGCGTGAACTTGAGCGCATTCGAGATGAGGTTGTCGACGACCTGCCCGATGCGCAGGCGGTCGCCGTTCGCGAGCGGCAGCGGCTCGGTCGTCGAGCTGAGCGCGATGCCGCGCGCCGCGGCGACAGGAGCACCGGCCTGCACCGCCTGCTCGATGACGGCGGCGACATCCAGATCGGCCTTGTCGAGCGCGAGGCTGCCGGCGCTCGCCTGCGCGGTCAGCAGGAGATCCTCGACGAGCCGGAGGAGGCGCTCGGCATTCCGGTCGATCACCTCGAGCCAGTTGGCGCGGTCGGGCGGGATCTCGGCCATGACGTCGTCCTGCAGCAGGAGCTCGAGGTAGCCGCAGATCGACGTCAGCGGTGTGCGCAGCTCGTGCGAGACGAGCGCGATGAACTCGTCCTTCATGCGGTCGAGCTTGCGGAGACGCTCGTTTTGCTCCTGCGCCTGCGTCAGGAGCGACTCACGGTCGCGCTCGGCTTCCTTGCGCGCGGTGACGTCGACCGCGAAGCCCTGCGTGAACCACGGCTTGCCGGTCTCGTCACGGACGATCGTGTAGCTGTCATGCAGCCACACGACGCGCCCGTCGCCGGCGAGGAAGCGGTATTCGACCTCGAGCGGCTCGCCCGTATGGCGTGAGTGGCGCTGGGAGTCGCGAACGCGCTCGCGGTCCTCGGGGTGGAGGTGGTCGACGAAGAACGTCGGGCTTCCGTGCCACTCCTCGAGGCTGTAGCCGAGGATCTGCTCGATTTGCGGGCTGACGTAGGCGGCGGCCTCATCCGAGGAGTAGGGCGAGTCGACGTACGTGATGAGCGGCAGCTGCTCCACGAGTGAGCGGTAGCGCGCTTCCGCCTGCTTGCGCGCGGTGACGTCGACGAGGAAGCCCTGCCAGTGCACGTTGCGTCCTCGCTTGTCGCGCACCGTGACCGCGCGGTCGTGCACCCACTTGACCGTGCCGTCGCGTCGGAACATCCGGTACTCGGCCTCATAGGGGTCGCCGTTCTCCTTCGCGCGCGTGACCGCGCGCAGCACCTGCTCGCTGTCGAGCGGGTGGAGGATCTCTTCGAAGAGGCGCGGGTTCTCGGCCCACTGCTCGACGGAGTAGCCGAGCAGGTCCACGATGGCGGGGCTGACGTACGTCGCGCCGCCGCGCTCGAGCGAGACGACGTAGAAGGAGAGCGGCATGTCCTCGACGAGCCGGCGGTACCGCTGCTCGAGCGACGCGCTCCGAGCCCGGAGCCGCGCCTGCTCGCCGACGTGGATGAGCAGCCCGACGATCGCCGCTGCGGCGAGCGCGACCGGGAGCCCGTCGGCGATGAGGCCGACGAGCAGCGCGAGCGCGACGGCGCTCAGATGGAGGACGACGAAGCGTCCCGGTCGAAGGTTGCGCAGGCTCACGTTTGGACTCCATCGGCATTCGTGGCGTCCGCCGCAAGCCCTGTCGGCCGCGGAGCCCGTTCCCCGAACGGGGGAGCGGCGCCTCAGGCCTCTAATGAATGTGCAGGTCCACGCCCACGAGGAGCAGCGGCCAGAGCACGGTTGCGATCACGGCCGATGCCCAGGCTCTCACCGTGTGCAGGTTCGACCAGTAGTGATGCGTCGCCCGCCGTCGGCGGGACTTGGAGTTTGCGCGCGAGTGCTCTAGGGTTGCGCGCAATGAGCGTAGGCTCGACGGAGCTCATAAAGGAGCGTAGGTGCCGGCTTTGCCGGCGCCGTAAGCGGACATGACTGTCGGTGGGGTGCTGGGGGAGGCGTGGGGCCTTTATACGAAGTTCTTCAAGCGCTTCTTCACGATCGCGATCATCGTCTACCTCGTCGTGAACCTCGCCGGCGCACTCATTGCGACGGCGTTCGGCAGCGGCGCCGGCGTCACCGCGCTCCTCGTGCTCATCGGCGTCGTCATCTCGCTCGTCGGCACGTTCTGGCTTCAAGGCGCGCTCGTCTACGCGGTCGACGACGTGCGCGATGGGAGGATCGATACGACCGTCGGTCAGGTCTTCGAGCGCGTTCGGCCGTATCTGGGAACGCTGATCGGGGCGGGCCTCCTCGCCGGTCTTGGAATCGCGCTCGGCCTGATCCTCGTCATCATCCCGGGCCTCGTTCTCCTTACCTGGTGGTGCCTGATCGTGCCCGTGATCGTGCTCGAGCAGAAGTCGATCGGCGAGTCGTTCGGCGCCTCGCGCGCGCTCGTGCGAGGGCACGGCTGGACCGTGTTCGGGATCATCATCGTCACGTGGATCGTGAGCGCGATCGCCTCGGGGATCATCCAGGCGATCTTCTCGTTCCTCAACAACTTCTTCCAGACGTGGATCGGCGGCTCGATCGCAAGCGCGATCGTCGGGCCGTTCCTCGCCATTGCGCTGACGCTCACGTACTTCAAGTTGCGTGAGGCCGAGGTGCCTGCGGCCGCGGAATCGCAGCCGCAGGCTTAGGTTCTCCTAACCGGGCGTGATCGACCCGAAGAGCCCGTCGTTCTCGTCGTTCGGGCCGGCGGTGAAGAAGAGCGTGCCCGTCGGCCCGGCTCCTCCACCGTTGCCGAACTGAAGCGCCCACAGCCCGTCGATCAGAAGCGGCGAGCCGTCAGCGCCGGTCAGCGGGCCGAGCGGCACGTACGACAGGCCGCCGAGGACCGGCATGTACGCGTTGATCATCCCGTCCCCGAAGTTGCCGATGAGCAGGTCGCCGCCGAGGTCGCCGAAGCCTTGCGGCGCCCTCGCGATGCCCCACGGAGCGTTCAGCGGGCCGCGGCTCGCGACGCGCGTGATGAGCGCACCGGTCGCTGCGTCGTACGCATCGACATAGCCGAAGTGACCCTTGTCGACCTCGTCGCCGCTCTTCGGTTGCGTCTTCGCGTAGGTCACGAAGACCGTGGTGCCGATCGCCTGGATGCCGAACGGCGCATAGACATCCGGGAGGGTCTGGTCGACGAACTGGCCGGGGGCGTTGACCGGCTGCCACGAGCCGTCGAAAACATCGACGCGGCGGTTGTGGAAGTCCGTTGCATAGAGCCTCGGCCCTGCCGACGTCTGCGAGATCGCGAGCCCCTTGTAGATCGCGCCGTTCGCAGCGGGAACCTCGAGCTCCGCTGTCGTGCCGGCACCTCCGTTCCAGGCGTGGATCTCGCCCGCCTCGCTGTCGAACAGGAACGCCGACGCGGTGCCGTTCTTCAGCTTGAATCCGGTCGTCGAGTTGAACACGGTCCCCGTCGGGTCGTCGCCGACCGAGACGGTGAGCGGTTTCACGATCGGGTTCTGGATGCGGTACAGCGTCGATTTCCCGGTCCCGTTGTCGGCGACCCACCACGGGCTCCCCGAGCTCGCGGTGAGGCCCCACGCGTTGACGAGATCCGGATCGGTCAACGTGCCCGCGACCCCGTTGTCGGACACGAGCGGCGTGACGGTGAAGCTCTTCGCGGCGGTCGCGGACCAAGCGGTGATGAGTGCCACCACGAGGGCAAGAGCGCCGGCGCCGACCCATCTGATGGGCATGCGCATGTGCACCAACCTCCTCCACTCACGGGCACGCCAAACGGCGTGCTCTCCCACTACCGGCCTACGTGCGGGCCGATCGGTCCGGTTTTGTCCAACCGAGCATCGGGCGCACGCGGTCCTCGACCGCGGCTGCGACGGCCAAGTGGCCTGCCTCGTCGAGGTGGGTTCCGTCGATCGCGCTGTACGGCGCGATGCCGTCGAGATCGAGCAGCTCGCAGCCGAGCGCGCCGCAGATCTCTCGGTACGACGGCGCGAGCACGTGGCCGCCGAACGGCGGCGGGCAGACGACGAGGATCTCGGGTGCGCCGCGGTCGGGGCCTGCGTCCGCCGCGCGCGCAGCCTGTACGAGCCGCCCGATCGACGCCGCGACGAGCAGCGGCTCCAGCCAGTACGCATCGTTCGTGCCGAGGAAGATGACGAGGATGTCGACCGGCGCGTGCGAGCGCAGGCACGGCACGAGGTACGGCAGCCCGTTACGCCCTTCGGCGACGGGGCTCTCGATCGTCGCGTTGCGGCCGCTCAGCCCCTCGGAGATGACCTCGGCCTCGTCCGCGAGCGCCGTTGCGAGGCGTGCCGGCCAGCGGATGTCGCGCGGGTAGCGCTGCCCGTCGGAGCCGGGGATGTGGCCCCACGTGTTCGAGTCGCCGAAGCAGACGATCGTCCTCAACAGAACGGACAACCGATCACCGCGTGGCGGCCACGAGCGCGCCGCCGGCGACGACAAGGACTGCGGCAAAGAGGACGCCTGTCATGTGCGCATAGAACGCGAATCGGCCGCCTCGCGGGCGGCCGATTCGCTTCAGTCGGTGAGCCTACGAGCAGCCGGTGTTCGTCCCGCAGTCGCGGCACGTGTAGCACGAGCCCGTGCGCACCATGCGGCCGCCGCAGCGGGCGCACTCGACCGCGTCCTCCCAGCTGTTGAAGAGCGCGGTCTGGCCGGGCGGCGGCGCCTCGACGGGATCCGCAGCGGTCGCACCCTCGGCGTAGCGCTGCGCGAGCAACGCCTTCACTTCGGGCGTGAGGATCCCGACCTCTTCCTGCTGCTCTGCCGTCAGGAACCGCTTGCCGAACCAGCGGAAGATGTAGTCGACGATCGACTTCGCGACGCGGATGTCGGCGTCGTTCGTCATCCCGCTCGGCTCGAAGCGGAGATGCGACAGCTTCGAGACGTAGACCTCCGGCGGCACGCCGTACTGCAGGCCCATCGACACCGCGATCATCAGCGAGTTCATCAGGCCCTGCAGGGTCGTCCCGTCCTTCGCGATGTCGACGAAGATGTCGCCCGGGCTGCCGTCGTCGAAGACGCCGACGTGGATGTACCCCTCGTAGTCGCCGACGCGGAACTTGCGGCCGACCTCGGTGCGGTCGTCCGGCAGCCGCTTGCGCTCGTGCACGTGCACCGGAGGCGTCGCCTTCGTCTCGCTCCCGGAGCTCGACAGCGGCTGCGCGACCTTGCAGTTGTCGCGGTAGATCGCGATCGCCTTCACGCCGAGCTTCCACGCGTCGACGTAGAGGCTCATCACGTCCTCGACCGATGCCTGCTCGGGCAGGTTCACGGTCTTCGAGATCGCGCCGGAGATGAACGGCTGCGTCGCGCCCATCATCTTCACGTGGCCGAGGTAATGGATCGATCGGTCGCCGACGGCGCAGTCGAACACCGGGTAGTGCTCGGTCTTCACGTACGGCGCACCGACGACGCTGTTGCGCTCGTCGACGTACGCGACGATCTCCTCGCGCTCGCGCGGCGCGTAGCCGAGCTTCTCGAGCGCCATCGGCACGGTCTTGTTCACGATCGTGATCTCGCCGCCGCCGACGAGCTTCTTCGACTTCACGAGCGAGAAGTCCGGCTCGACGCCCGTCGTGTCGCAATCCATCATGAAGCTGATCGTCCCGGTCGGCGCGAGCACGGTCGCCTGCGCGTTCCGGTAGCCGTTCACCTCGCCGAGGTTCAGCGCGTCGTCCCAGGCGCGCCGCGCCGCACCCATCAGGTCGGCGGGCACCGTCGTCTCGTCGATGTTCCCGACCGCGGCGCGATGCTTCGCAATCACGCCGATCATCGGCGCGCGGTTCACCTTGTAGCCGTCGAACGGCCCCATGCGGCCCGCGATCTCCGCGGACTTGCGATAGGCACGGCCGGTCATGAGCGCCGTGATCGCGCCCGCAAACGCACGCCCCTCGTCGGAGTCGTACGGCAGGCCGCGCGACATCAAGAGCGCGCCGAGGTTCGCGTACCCGAGGCCGAGCTGACGGAACCGCTTTGCGTTCCGCTCGATCTCGGGCGTCGGATACGACGAGTAGCCGACGAGGATCTCCTGGGCGAGGAACACGACGTCGACCGCGTGCTCGAACGCCTCGACGTCGAGCTCGCCGTCCTCGCGGCGGAACTTCATCAGGTTGAGCGACGCGAGGTTGCACGCGGAGTCGTCGATCGACATGTACTCCGAGCACGGGTTTGACGCGTTGATGCGGCCGGTGTTCGGCAGCGTGTGCCACGCGTTGATCGTCGTGTCGTACTGCACGCCCGGATCGGCGCACTCCCACGCCGCGTGCGCGATCTGGCGCAGCAGGTCACGTGCGTCGAGCGTCTGGACGACGGCGCCGTCGACGCGCGCGGTGAGGTTGAACTCGCGCGCCGCCTCGGCGGCCTCCATGAAGGAGTCGCTGACGCGGACGGAGTTGTTCGCGTTCTGGTACTGGATCGACGCCCAGTCCGGCGAGTCGAGAGACATGTCGTAGCCGGCGCTCTCGAGGACGCGCGCCTTGCGCTCCTCCTTCGCCTTGCACCAGATGAACTCTTCGATGTCGGGATGGTCGACGTCGAGGACGACCATCTTCGCCGCGCGTCGCGTCTTGCCGCCCGACTTGATCGTGCCGGCCGACGCGTCGGCGCCGCGCATGAAGGACACGGGGCCGGAGGCGTAGCCGCCCTTCGACAGCTGCTCCTTCGAGCTGCGGAGCCGCGAGAGGTTGACGCCCGACCCGGAGCCGCCGCGGAAGATCACGCCCTCGCGCCGAATCCAATCGAGGATGGCCTCCATGGAGTCCTCGATCGACAGGATGAAGCACGCCGAGCACTGCGGCCGCTCCTCGAAGCCGACGTTGAACCACACCGGGCTGTTGAACGAGGCGTACTGGTTGACGAGGATCGCCTTGAGCTCGGCCTCGAACGTGTCGGCGTCCTCGTCGTCGGCGAAGTAGCCGCCCTGCTTGCCCCACGCGACGCACGTGTCGACGACGCGGCCGATCATCTGTCGCACGCTCGTCTCGCGCTCGGGCGAGGAGAGCCGGCCGCGGAAGTACTTCTGCGCGACGATGTTCGTCGCGGTCTGCGACCAGAACTTCGGGAACTCGACCCCGCGCTGCTCGAACGCCGGGCCGTTCTTGCCCGGGATCGTCGCGTCGCGGACTTCCCATTCGATCTCGTCGAACGGGTCGCGGCCGGGGATGGTGAAGAAGCGGCGAACGCCGAGCTGGGCGCCCCTGTCCACGACGGTGTTGACCACCTCGTCGGTCGCCGTGTCGGTGCCCCGTTTCTGCTCTACGCTCGCCATGTCCGTCCCTCCATCGTAGTTTCGGCCGGGTTCCCTACAGAGCCCGTTTCCCGCCTAGCGGGGACCGGACGATAGGGGTCGGGCCGGATGGAATCGGCTAGGTCGAGCGGCGAGGCTGGGGCGCCGGCGGGCGGGGTCTTGCACGGTTCGTCTGGATGCGCCGCGCGAGCCACGTTCCGGCCGCTGCGAGGAGCAGCAGGAGCGCGAGCCCGCCGAGCACGAGCAGCGGTACCGGCACCGACTGGGCATTGCCGGGAGCGAGGTGGTTGCTGATCCAGTTGACCGGGCCGCCGTCGCCCTTCTTCGGGATCGACGAGCTCGGCCCCGACGGGCTCGCGGTCGGGCCGGACGGGCCGTCGCCGCCACGGCCTTCCTCGTGGAGGACGGCGTAGAGCGCGGCCTGGATGTCCTCGATGACGTTCGAGTAGCCCTTGATGTCCGGGTACTTGTTCAGGTTCTGGATCGCCTGCGTGTAGCAGGGCGGCGCATACACGTTGTCGATGCGGCCGTTGTTCTCCCAGTCGTTGATGACGTGCTTGTAACAGTCGGCCGTCGGCGGCTCGGTGGACTCATGGGCGGCGGCTGCGGAGCCGGCCCCGACGGCCAGCAGCAGAAGCGAGCCGGCCAGCGTCGCCAGGAGCACCCTCGTCGTCTTCGGAGCGATTCGCGTCATCCGGTTTTGTCCTACCGCACACAACGCAGCCGCGCGTTGGGCGGTTCCGCCCAGTCTCTTCGAGCCGGGTGTTCTCGCGGTTTGGCCGATGTAAACCGTTTGTGAGTGGGGGTGATCGGCCGTTTTGACGATGCTAGCGTCACGGCCCGTGCGCGCCGCGGGCGAACGCGTCGGTGGGCTTTGGCCGGCGGCCGGCGCTGTCGGGCTGTCCTTCTGTGCCTTCTTCTTCGGCGCAGGCGACTCCCCTGCCCCCCTCGTGTGGATCGGCGCGATCGCGCTCGTCCTCGCAGCCGTGCTCCTTGCGGAGCCCGTGGCGCTCGACCGACCTGCGCAGCTGCTCCTCTACGGGCTCGCCGGTCTCGCCGTCGTCTGCGGCGTCTCGCTGGTCTGGTCGATCTCGCCGGACAGCAGTTGGACGTACACGAACCGCACGCTCGTCTACCTCGCGTTCGCGCTCGCAGGACTGCTGCTCGGCGTGAGCGTCACACGCGCGGGCGCTGCGATCGCCGCTGCAGCGCTTCTGGGGCTCGTCGTCGGCTGGGCGCTCCTTGCGAAGTGCGTCCCGTCGCTCTACGCGGACTACGGTCGGCTCGCGCGGCTCCGCGCGCCGCTCGACTACTGGAACGAGCTCGCGCTCCTCTGCGCAGCCGGTGTCGGCGTCGCGCTGTGGCTCTCGGTCGTGCGGCGGCGGCTCGAAGGCGTTGTCCTGTTGTACGGCCTCGTGGTCACGCTGCTGCTCACGTATTCGCGCTTCGGCGTGCTGCTCGCCGGTGCCGTCGCGATCGCGTGGGTCGTGTTCGGCACACGCCGTGTCGAGAGCATGACCGTGCTTGCGCTCGGCGGCAGCGCGGGCGTCGCGGTGTTCGGCGTCGCGCTCGCGTTGCCGGGGATCACCTCCGACGGTGCGGCTCGTCATGTGCGCGCGCACGACGGGCTCGTCTTCGCGCTCGTCGTGCTCGGCGGAGCTGCGCTCGTGGCCGCCGTCGCCTGGGCGCTGCGCAATCGATCGGTCGGCGATGCAGCGCGTGCTCAGATCGAGCGTGGTGCGGCGATCGGCGCCGTCGTCGTCGCGGTCGCCGGGCTCGGGGTCGCGGTGATCTTCGCCGGCCACCTCTGGCACGAGTTCACGAACCCGGGCAACACGCAGGTGATCAACGAGACGGGTCGCTTCGCCACCGCGAAAAGCGATCGCTGGGTCTGGTGGCAGGAGGCGTGGCACGCGTTCACGCGTCATCCCATCGGCGGCACCGGCGCGGGAACGTTCGGCCTCGAGAACCAGATGCTGCGGCGCGCGCCGGTCGTCGTCGACGAGCCGCACAACACGCCGTTGCAGTTCCTGAGCGAGACCGGGCTGATCGGCTTCGCGCTCTATCTCCTCGCTGCGGCGGGTGCGCTGTGGGCTGCGTGGCGCGCGCGGCGTGATCCGGCGGGCCTTGCGCTCGGGCTCGCCGTCGCGGCGTTCTTCGCGCACGGCGTTGTCGACAAGGACTGGAACTACGTCGCGACGTGCGGCCCGTTCTTCCTCGTCGCCGGGCTCCTCGTCGCGCGCCCCGCCGAGGTTCGTGCGCGCCGCCCGGTGCTCGCGCTGGCCGCACTCGTCGTCGCCTTCGGCGTCGTCTACTCACTGACCGCGCCGTGGCTCGCGCAGCGCGCGTACGCGCGCGGTACCGAATCGGGCGCGAAACAGGCGCACTCGTACGACCCGCTGTCGGTCAACGCGCTTTTGCTGCTCGCGACCTACGAGGAGCAGACGGACCTGAGGGCCGCGCTCAAGTCCTACGGCCAGGCCGTCAACCTCGAGCCGCAGAACGCGGCGACCTGGTACGAGCTCGGCGCCTTCTACTTCCGGCAGAAGCAGTGGCTACGCGCGTACGACGCGCTGAACAACTCGTACACGTACGACCGCTTCGGCGCAGCGGCGCAGCCGTGCGGGCTCCTCGATCAGGCCCGCTTCAAGGCGCACAACTACGCGCCGAAGGCGGTGCTCAAGGCTTGCCCAGGATTACGACGAGCTTCGAGCCCTTGAGCGTCGACGGGTGCAGCCCGTCAACCGGCGCGACCATGTGGAACCCGGAGTCGCGGGCGAGCCGGCGTGCCTCTTTGACCCAGCCGGGGACGTAGAGCACCATCGAGCGCACGTAGTTGTGCCGTGCGGCGTTGCGCGCACCGCCGACGCGGTAGCCGGAGATGCGCAGGTGCGACGCCTCGGAAGCGGCCGCTCCCTGAACGCCGTTCCCGTTCAGCACCAGCACGTTCACCGCCGAGCGCGGGCGGAGCGGATGGGTCGGGACGCGCGGAGCCTTGCGCTTGTGCACGACGTGCGCCGGCCTCGGCGTCGAGGTTGCCGCCGCGGACGCCGTCGCCGCATGCTTCGTCGGCGCAAGCTGCACCGCGCCGATGCCGATGAGCGCGAAGAGCTCGAGCGTGGCGATGACGCCGACGACGAGCGTCGCGGTGCGCCAGGGGAAGTTCGCCGGAATCGACTCTGCGTGCTGCACGGACCGACACGATTCGCTCCGGCTGCGGCTAGTCCTCCACGATCCACGACCACGTCTCGGCGAGGCCGTCGTCGAGCGAGTGACGCGGTCGCCACCCGAGCTCGCGCCCCGCGAGCGCGATGTCGAGCACGCTCCGCTGCAGCTCGCCGAGCCGCGCTTCGGCGTGCCGCGCCGCGCGCTCAACGCCGGCCGCGCGCTGGATCGCGGCGTAGAGCTCGTTCACCGACGTCTCGGTGCCGGTGCCGACGTTGAAGACACCGCCGCCCGCCGTGTCCGCCGCCGCGAGCATTGCCTCGACGACGTCGCCGACGTAGACGTAGTCGCGTGTCTGGCCCCCGTCACCGAAGATCGTCGGCTCGCCGCCGTCGTGCAGGAGACCCATGAAGATCGCGACGACGCCCGCCTCGCCGTGCGGCTCCTGGCGTGGGCCGTAGACGTTGCCGAACCGGAGCGCGACGTGAGGCGCTCCGTAGAGCCGGTTCCACGTCGCGAGGTACTCCTCGCCGGCGAGCTTGGACGCCCCGTACGGCGAGAGCGGGCGCCGCTCCGCCGTCTCCGGCGCGGGGCTGTCGCACTCGCCGTAGATGGCGCCGCCTGTCGAGGCGAAGACGACGCGGGCGCCGTGCCGGCGCGCGGCCTCGAGGATCCGCAGCGTCCCGAGGACGTTCACGTCGGCGTCGTAGGCGGGCCGCTCGACCGAGATGCGCACGTCGGCCTGGGCGGCGAGGTGGAACACGAGCTCGGGCCGCGCCTCGTCGAAGACGGCGTCCGGCTCGCGGATGTCCGCGACGTGCAGCGTCGCCGCAGCCGCGACCCGCTCCCGCCGGCCCTTCGAGAGATCATCGAGGACATGCACCTCGTCGCCGCGAGCGAGCAGCGCGTCGACCGCATGCGAGCCGATGAACCCTGCACCACCCGTCACGATCGCCCGCATGAGCCTCGTATCCTAGGAGCCGCGGTGGGCGTGCTTCTCGCGATCGAAGGCATTGACGGGTCCGGCAAGGGAACCCAGGCTGCGCGGCTCGTCGAGGCCGCACGCGCGGCCGGCTACACCGTCGCCTCGTTCAGCTTCCCGACCTACGACGGCAACCCGTTCAGCCGCGCGGTCGCGGGCTACCTGAACGGCGAGTTCGGCTCGGCGGACGAGGTGCATCCCGAGCTCGCCGCGATGCTCTACGCGGGTGACCGTTTTCACGCGCGGCCTCAACTCGTCGCCGCGATCGCTGAGCACGACCTCGTCGTGTGCGACCGCTACGTCGGATCGAACGCAGCGCACCAGGGCGCGAAGCTCGGCGGCGAGGCGCGCGCAGAGTTGCTTGTATGGCTCGAGGAGGTCGAGTACGGCGAGTTCGAGCTGCCGCGGCCCGACCTCGTCGTCTTGCTCGATGCGCCGGTCGCGCTCGCGCGCCAGCTCGTCGGCCGCAAGGCGGCGCGGAATTACACGACGCTCGAGGCGGATATCCACGAGGCGGACGCGGAGCACAGTCGCGCGACACGCGACCTCTACCTCGAGCTCGCGGCGCGCCATACCTGGTGCGTCGTTTCGACGGAAGCCGACGACGGAGCGCCGCGCGAGGTCGGCGAAGTCGGCGACGAGATCTGGCACGCGGTGGAGCCGTTGCTGCGATGACGTTCGAGTCCGTCGCGGAGCAGCACGAGGCGAAGCGGCTGCTGGCCGCCGCGCTCGCGGACGGTCCCGCGCACGCCTACCTGCTCCACGGCCCGCCCGGTGTCGGCAAGCGCGCAACCGCACTCGCGTTCGCGGCGGAGCTCCTCGGCGAGCATGCCCGCGTCGAGCGGCGCACTCATCCCGACCTGTACGTGCTCGAGCCGGTCGGCGACCAGATCCGCATCGACGACATCCGGACGTTGCGGCGTGACCTGCACATGCGCCCGTACGAAGCCTCGCGCCGCGTCTATCTCCTCTTCGACGCAGACACGATGAACGAGGACGCAGCGGACGCGCTGCTCAAGGATCTCGAGGAGCCGCCGTCGTACGCCGTGATCGTGCTCGTCGCGAACGATCTCGGGCCGTTGCCCGAGACGATTCGCTCACGCTGCCAGCTTGTGCCGTTCCGGCGCCTCTCCGAGCTCGCCGTGCGCGCAGAGATCGCGGCGCGTGCCCCCGATCTGCCGGACGACGAGGTCACGACGCTCGCGCGCGTTGCGTCGGGACGGCTCGACCGCGTCGAGCGGCTCCTCGATCCTGCGGCCGCGCGCCGCCGCGAGGCGCTGATCGGCGTCGCACGCGCGGTCTATCTCGATCCCGCATTCGACGCGAGCGACGGTGCGCAGGCGCTGCTCGAAGGCATCTCAGAGCGGGGCCTCGAAGCGAAGGACCAGGCGGAGGCGGCGGTCGAGGTGCTCGAGCTGACGGGCCGCGAGGCAGAGCAGCGCGTCCGCCGCGCGCAGCGTGGCGCCGAGCGCGACGAGCTGCTCGCCGTGCTGGAAGAGCTCGAGTGGTGGTACCGGGACGTCGTCGTGCTCGCCGCCGGCGCCGAAGGCGCCGTCGTGCACGTCGACCGGCTCGGCGAGCTGCGCGACGACGCGACGCGCGAGCGACTCCAGGCGGCTGAGCGCGCGTGCGAGATCGTCCGAGCGGCGTGGCGGGACGCCGAGGAATTGCAGCTTTCCGTCGGCCTCGCCCTCGAGGCGCTGCTCATCCGGCTGCGGCGCGAGCTCGCCGGCGCGCAAGTTTTCGCGCGCTAGCCCCTCTCTCCACTGTCAGGCGAAATCCGCCGACCGTAGGCGGCCGGTAGACACGGAGAGGAGCTTGAGGACATGAAGCTGAAAAGGCTCTTGCTCGTCGCGACGGCCGCCACGGCCCTCACGGCGTTCTGGCCGGCGGCCGGCAGCGCCGCGACGTTCCGGGGTGTCGTTGTCGCGCATGAGCGCGGCTCGCTGCTCGTCGCAATGCCCGGCGGGCTCGTGCGCTCGGTGCCTGGTCATGCAGCTGTCGGTTCACGCATCGTCGCGACGGCGCGCGGGGTATCGATCGTCGGCCATGCAAGGCAGGCGGTCATCCACGGCATCGTGATCAGGCGCGTCGGCACGACCCTGTTCCTGTCGAGCAACCGGCACCTCCTCGCCGTGCGTCACGCGCGTGTGCTCTCAGGCGTCGCAACGGCGCAGACGGCACCTGCGCCCGGCGCGGTTGTGTCGACGACCGTCGGGCTTGCGAACGGAGAGCTGAACGAACAGGACGAAGACGAGATCGGCGAGGTGAACGCGAACGCGATCCAGGTGCAGGCGGTCGTCGCGGCCGTCGGTACCGGGACGGTCACGCTCACCGTGCAGGGCCAGATGCTCGTCGTGCCGCTGCCTGCAGGGCTGACCTTCCCGGCCTCGATCGTGGGGCAGACGGTGACGATCTCGCTCTCGCTTGCCGCGAACGACGACGACCAGGGCGGCGACGACTCGGGCGGCGGTGATCGCGGGCACGACGGCGGCGACGGTGGCGGCGACGGCTAGCGCGCCGTACGAGCCGCTCCCTTCCAACGGCGGCCGCCCTCACCGGGCAGCCGCCGCGCGGACCGAGGAGCTGTACGCGCAGTTCGGCCGCACCGTCGGCGGGTTGTGCCGTGCCTTGCTGCGCGACGCGGCAGAAGCGGAGGACGCGGCACAGCAGACGTTCCTCTCGGCGCATCGCGCGCTCGTCAACGGCAGCCGGCCCCGCGAGCCCGCGGCGTGGCTTGCGGCGATCGCGCGCAACGAGTGCTGGGCGCGCATCAGGGCGCGCATGCGCGAGCCGCTCCCGAGTGACGCGCTCGAGACGTGCGTGTCTGGTGCGAGCGATCCCGTTGCAGAGGCATTGCGGCGCGCCGATCTCGCTGCGCTTTGGGCCGCCATCGACGCCCTGCCGCCGGTGCAGCGTGACGCGCTTCTGCTGCGCGAGTTCGGCGGGCTGAGCTACGGCGAGCTCGCCGCCGCGCTGTCGGTCTCCGAGCCCGCTGTCGAGTCGCTGCTCTTCCGCGCGCGGCGTCGGCTACGGGTTCAGCTGCGCGCGGTCCTGGCCGCGCTGACCGGTGCCTCCTGGCTCGACGCGCTCGCACGCCTCGTTGCAGGCGGCGGGGCGCCGGCGGCGGCGAAGGTCGCCGCGCTCGGCGTCGGCGCCGCTGCGCTCGGCTCCGGCGCAGCGGTCGTCACGCAGGTGTTCGACAACCACCGTCTGCCGCAGCCGCCGCGACACGTGGTGCGCCATGCGCCCCGGCACGCCACGCCGGTGCACGTCGCTTCGGCGCCGCCGCCTGCCGCGGTCGTGCCGACGCTGCGCAGCGAGCACCGAAGCGGGGAGCGGCACCGGTCGGGGCCGGGGCCTGCGCCTGCGCACGTCGATGACCACTCCGGGCCGGGCCGCGGCGGCTCGGACGACGGGAGGACCGTTCAGGCAACGACACCGGTGGTCACGACCGTCACGGTCGAGGACCGCCACGGAGGGGGCGGGGGCCTGGACGGCGGAGGCTCCGACGGCGGCGGGAGCAGCGGCAGCGACGGAGGCAGCGACGACGGCTCTGGTGACGGCGGTCACTAGGACGTAAAGCGTTGGTAAAAGCGCCCGTTCCCACTTTCGGGTGAGTTGCCCGAGAGGGGAAGCGGGCCGATGATGTGAGGGGCGTGTCCGGGCGGGACGCGCCGTCAGTCTTCGAAATCGGGGGATGTGAAGATTTGGCCGCAGTTCCGTCCATAGGTCGCGCCGTCGGCATCGAGCCGCGCGTCGCGCCGGAAGCCGACGCCACGCGCGCCCTCTACGAGCGCTATGCGAATCAGATCTTCCGCTACTGCGCGCACCAGCTCGGCTCGCGCGAGGAGGCGGAGGATGCCGTCCAGAGCACGTTCCTGAACGCGTTCCGCGGGCTGCGGCGCGGGGTCGTGCCGGAGCTCGAGTCGGCGTGGCTCTTCAAGATCGCGCACAACGTCTGCCTGTCGCGCCAGCGCTCCGCGTGGCGGCGCGGTCGGATCGAGTCTCCGGCGGACTTCGAGCTCGTCGAGGAGCTGATGCCGGCGCCGGCGCGCCGCGCCGACGAGCTGATCGGCCTCGAAGACGTGCTCGCCCAGATGCCGGAGACGCAGAGGCGCGCCATCCTCCTCCGCGAATGGCAGGGCCTCTCGTATCGCGAGATCGCGGACGAGCTCGAGCTTTCGCAGGGCGCGGTCGAGACGCTGATCTTCCGCGCGCGCCGCTCGCTTGCCTCCGGGCTCGAACAGCCAGCCGAGGTGCGCGGCCGCAAGCGCTTCGCCCGCGCCTTCGACTGGGGCAACCTCGTCGCCGCCGCAAAGTCGCTCTTTGTCGGCGGAAGCGTCGCGGCCAAGGTCGCTGCCACCGTTGCCGTCGTCGGCGCGACGACTGCCGCCGCGACCGCTCCGGTCATCCTCCAGCAGCACGGGCACAGCGCGCCGCCCGGCAAGGCCAAGCCGGCGCATCACCCGGCCGCGCCGCTCGTTCACGCGGTTGCACCGACTCCGGCCGAGCTCAAGCCCGCCAAGCCCCTGCACGCCCGCGGTCGCGTCGTCCATCATCCGGTGACGGCCACCCGGACGCAGGTCGCGCCGGGGCAGCTGCGCAAGGCAACGCGGACGAGCTCGCCTGCTGCCACTCTGGGAAGCACCAAGCGCGCTGCGCACGTCGCGAAGCACGCCGCCGTCAAGGCGAAGGTGCCGGTCGCGACGGGCAAGACCTCGACGACGATTCACACGAAGCGCAAGGCGAAGGGCCACGCGAAGCCCGTGACGCACTCGCCGAAGACGACGAGAGCTCCGGCTGCCAAGCCTGCGACGACTCCCGGTCAGACCCAGCCGTCGAACGGGAACGCGAACGGAAACGGCAAGGGCAACGGCTGAGCCGTTGCCCTTGCGTGATCTAACCGCTTCGCCTTAGGCCGCGAAGACGAGCTCGTCGCCGAGCTCGAGCTGCAGCCGGTGGAGCGCCTCGGACTCGAGCTGCCGCACGCGCTCGCGCGTGAGGCCGAGCTCCTTGCCGATCGTCTCGAGCGACGCGGCCTCGCCGCCGAAGCCGAAGCGGAGCTCGATGATCCGGCGCTGCCGCTCGGGCAGGTCGGCGACCGCCCGCTGGATGCGCTGGCGCCGGACGGCGTCCACCGCCTCCTCCGCGGGGTCGAGCGAGGTCTCGTCGGCGAACAGGTCGCCGAGCTCGGAGTCGCCCTCGGAGCCTAGGCCCTGGTTCAGCGAGATCGAGTCGACCGCGTCGAGTGCCTCGACGACGTGCTCGGGCTTGAGGCGGGTCGCCTCGGCGAGCTCGTCGATCGTCGCCTCCCGGCCGAGCTTGGCCTGCAGCTCCGCCGATGCGCGGTTCAGCTTGATCCGCCGCTCCTGGACGTGCACCGGGATGCGGATCGTCTTGGACTGGTTCGCGACTGCGCGCTGGCACGCCTGGCGAATCCACCAGGTCGCGTAGGTCGAGAACTTGTAGCCCTTGCGCCAGTCGAACTTCTCGGCCGCGCGGTTCAGGCCGATGACGCCCTCCTGGATGAGGTCCAGCAGAGGCACGTCATGGCCCTGGTAGCGCTTCGCGATCGAGACGACGAGGCGGAGGTTCGAGTTGATCATGCGCTCCTTGGCCGCCGCGTCGCCGCGCTCGATGCGCTTCGCGAGGTAGACCTCGTCGGCGGCGGTGAGCAGCTTGTGGCGGCCTGCAGCGTCCATGAAGAGCTGCAGCGGGTCCAGCGTGCCGCCCGACGCGGCCACGGGGCCGGCCTTCGGCGCCTCCTCGGCGCGCACGACGACGTCGCGCTCCTCGAGCGCGGTCTTGAGCGTCTGGAGCTCATCCTCGGCGAGCTCGTGCTCGTCCGAGAAGGCCTCGAGCTCCTTCTCCTCGATGAAGCCGCGCTCGGCGGCCTCCTCGACCAGGCGCTCGGCAGGCGAAAGATCGTGCAGGTGAATCGTGTCGCTCAGTTCAATCCCTTTCGGTCGTGGTGGGGCCGAATATGCGGTTCGGCCTCCTCGGCGTCCGGTGGCGCGGGTAATGCGGCCCGCGAAAGCCGGTGCCTCTCTGATTTATAGAACGGCGTTGCTTCAAAGTCCATTCCCAAACATCGCAAATTTGCGATTCCTTAACACCGGATCCCGGTCGTTTGCCCATGGGCGGACGACCGGAATTTGCAGCGGTTCTACCTTTCCAGCGTGAGAGTGAAGTAAGCGTTCGCTGTACAGCCCGAGAATCCCTCTGGGGCTGTCACAAAGTCGGGGCTTTTGGCGGGCGTTAGACTGGCTGGCGCGCCGACGTAGCTCAGCTGGTAGAGCACATCACTCGTAATGATGGGGTCCCCGGTTCGAGTCCGGGCGTCGGCTTCTACTGGAGGGCCGTCGGCCGCGCCTTCCGCTTCCTCGAGGCGAGCGTCGCCGTCTCGGCTGTGAGGGCGGTATCGAGGTCGACCGTGACCGCTGCGCCGACCGGGGTCGCGCAATACGGACACGCCTGCCAGAGCGGGTCCAGAGGCGATCGGCATTCGATGCAGGGCTCCTTCAGCATCGTCGTGCAGACGGGGCAGACGAGATAGCTCGACTCGACCGCCGTCCGGCAGACCGGGCAGCGCGGCTCGACGCGGCCGAGGCGCTCCTCGATCGCGCGGATCTCGATGTGGCGGGCATGCGCCTCGTCGAGCGTCTCGGGCGGCCGGAAGAGCAGATAGAGCAGCGGGCCCGCGATCGGGACGAGGCCGAGCACCGTCGCGACGCCGACGAGCCACCCGTCGTCGATCCGTCGCTTCGCGTCGCGATGCGTCCGGAACGCGAGCCCGAGCCAGAGGGCGGCGAGCGCAGCAACGACGATGTCGCGCGTGAGGAGGAACGCCGTCGAGTGGAAGACCGTGTGCAGCGACCCCGTCACGTGCGTCCGTGTGTGCCCGCGCTCTGATTGCGGAAACACCCTGCGCGTGAGCGCGTTCTGTCCGGCTAGTGTCCCGCAAGGCATGCGGCGCCGATCTCCCCGACACGCGTGGTCCACGACACGGTGAACAACGGTCCAGTGAGTTGCGTCTACCGCGCGTACGAGCGCGGCACTCTCGTCGCGACCGGACGCCTCATCCTCGACGCGCTGCCGGAGACCGGCGACGAGGTGACGTTGAACGGCCGCAGTCACGTCGTTCGCTCCGTCGAGTTCGGCAGCGGCGAGCATGTGCTCGAGCTCGAGCCGAGCGAGCTAACACCCGGTTAATCCGTGCCCGGCTACCGTCCGACGATGGTCCGGGGGGTCGGAGCTCTCGTCGTCAGCGTGGTCGCGCTCGCCCTGGCCGCCGTGCCCGCGCACGCCTCCGCAGGAGCGCGGTTCGGCATCCAGGACGACGCCTGGCTCATGTACGGGCCTGGGACGCTGGCCCAGCGCCTGACGACGCTCGACAGCCTCGGCGTCGGCGTCGTCCGGCTGACGCTCCGCTTCGACCAGGTCGCTGCGACGAAGCCGGCGAGCCCGCGGAGCCCCGACGACTACGACTGGGGCGTCTTCGGGGAGACGCTCGATGCGTTGCACGCCCAGCACATGACGGTCTTGATCACCCTCTACGGGTCGCCGGGCTGGGCGAACGGCGGGCGCTCGTCGGCGACCCTGCCGAGCTCCGGCTTCGGGAACTTCGCGTTCGCGGCGGCGAAGCGCTTCCCGTGGGTGCATCTCTGGACGGCGTGGAACGAGCCGAACAGCCGGACGTTCGCGGTGCCGGTCTCGCCGAGCCTCTACGTGCACGAGGTCCTGAACCCCGCCTTCGCGGCGTTGCACGAGGCGTCCTCGGCGAACAGGCTCGCCGGCGGAGTCACGTCACCGCGGAAGACGCCCTCGGGGATGGGGCCGCTCGAGTTCATGGACGGCATGCGCGCCGCGCACGCACGGCTCGACGCGTACGCGCAGAACCCGTATCCGGTCGACAAGTTCGAGACGCCGTCGCACGCGACCTGCGAGGGCTGCGACACGTTCACGATGGCGAAGCTGCCCGAGATCCGTTCAGCCGTGACGCGCAACTTCGGCTCGAAGCCGCTGTGGCTCACCGAGTACGGCTACCAGACGAACCCGCCCGACCGGCTCCTCGGCGTCTCGTACGCGCTGCAGGCCGCGTACATCGGGCAGGCCGCCTACCGCGTCTGGGCGCAATCGGGTGTGACGCTCCTGATCCAGTTTCTCGTCCGTGACGAGCCCGCGCTCGGCGGCTGGCAGAGCGGTCTCTTCACCGCGGGCGGAGCGGCGAAGCTCTCCTATCACGCGTTCGCGCTGCCGCTCGTGCAGGTGTCACGTCACGGGTCGAGCGTCCAGCTCTGGGGCCAGGTGCGCCCGGGCTCGGGCGCGCGCAGGTACGCGATCGAGCGGGCCACGCCGGCCGGGTGGGCGACGGTCGGCGGCACGAGGCAGACCGGCCGCGGTGGGACGTTCCAGCGCACGTTGACGTTGCCGGCGGGCACGCGCATCCGCCTTTCGGCGCCGTCGATCGACTGGGCGAGCCCGCCGCTGAAGCTCTCCTAGATAGTTCAGCGCGGTGGATGCCGCGCTTCGCATCGTGCACCTGCTCGCCGCCCTCGTCTGGGTGGGCGGGACGGTGTCGCTCGTCTTCGTCGCGGTTCCGCCGGTGCAGCGGATGCAGGGCGAGGAACGCGCGCGAGTCCTTCGCGAGTTCGGCCGCCGCTGGAGGCCGATCGGGTGGAGCGCGCTCGGCGTCGCGATCGCGACTGGAGTCGCGCTCGCGTGGCGCGACGGCGTGTTCGACACTGCGCCGCCGCGCGTCGACTGGCTCCTGACGATCAAGGGCGTGCTCGTCGGGCTCGTGGTCGCGGGCTCGTACCTCCACGACTTCGTCCTCGGCCCGGGGCTTGCGCGCCAGATCCGCGCGGGCGAGCCGCAGACGCTGCGGCCGCTGCTGACGGCGATCGGCCGCACGAACCTCCTGATTACCGTCACACTCCCTGTGCTGGGCGGGGTGCTCACCGAGTTTCTCCGCAGCTGAACGACGGGAAGAAGAGGCGCCTTGACGCCGGACGACGCCGATCTCGCCGCCCTCATCGCTCTTCGCCGCGCGCGCCGCCGGCGCCGCCGGGCGGGCCGGGGCCTCATGGTCGGCCTCATCCTCGTCGCGGTCCTCCTGATCGCCGCCTTGACGGGCGCGGCGTTCACCGGCCGCGCCCTCGTTCTCGAGTCCTGCAGCCTCAACTCGTTGCGGCCGATCGCGCTCGGCTCGAACTCGTTCCTCTTTGCGTCGGACGGCAGTCTCCTCGGCGTCATCCCGTCGAGCACGAACCGGCAGCCGCTTCGTCTCGACAAGATGTCGCCCTGGCTGCCGAAGGCAACGGTCGCGATCGAGGACGCGCGGTTCTGGGAGCACGGCGCACTCGACTATCGCGGCATTGCGAGAGCGCTCTACAAGGACGCGACCGCCGGGCACATCGTCGAGGGCGGCTCGACGATCACACAGCAGCTCGTCCGGAACCTCTACATCGGCAAGTCGCAACGGACGGTTGCGCGGAAGCTGAAGGAGGCGTGCCTTGCGCAAAAGCTCGCCGGCCGCTGGACGAAGAAGGAGATCCTCGCCGGCTACCTCAACGAGGTGTTCTACGGGCGGCACGCGTACGGCGCGCAGGCCGGTGCGCAGACGTTCTTCTCGACGAGCGCGAAGAAGCTGACGCTGACTCAGGCGGCGCTCCTTGCCGGCCTCCCGCAGGCGCCTTCGGTCTACGACCCGCTTCGGCATGCCGACGATGCGCTCGCGCGGCGGAACGAGGTGCTCCGTGCGATGGTGAACAACGGCGACATCACGCCGACGCAGTACACGGATGCCGTTGCGACACCGCTCGGGCTGAAGCCGGGAACGCTCTACAGCCAGCAGCGCCATCCGAACTTCTTCGGCTGGGCGACGAAGCAGCTCGTGAAGCGCTTCGGCGAGCGTAGGGTCGAAGCCGGCGGTCTGCATGTCCGCACGACGCTCGATCTCCACATGCAGTCGCTCGCACGGTCGGCGGTCGTGAGCGTGATGCGGGAGAAGACCGATCCGGCGGCTGCGCTCGTCGCGATCGACCCGCAGACCGGCGGCGTCAAGGCGATGATCTCGTACCTGCCCGACGGGCGGCCGATGAAGTTCAACCTCGCCTCGCAGTCGGGGCGCACCGCCGGAAGCTCGTTCAAGCCGTTCACGCTCGCGACCGCCGTCGACCAGGACATCTCCGTCTACACGGGACTGTCAGGCCCGTCGCAACTCACGATCACCGACCCGAAGTGCGCGTTCAACGGCGTGCCGTGGACGGTGCACAACTACGCGGACGAATCGAGCGGCTACATGAACCTCCTCTCGGCGACGGCGAGCTCCGTCAACACGATCTACGCGCAGCTCGCCGATATCGTCGGGCCGGCGAACATCGCGAAGACGGCGCACAAGATGGGGATCACGACGAAGCTGCAGCCCGTCTGCTCGATCACGCTCGGGACGCAGCCGGTCAACCCGCTGGAGATGACGGACGCGTACGCGACGCTCGCCGCCCGCGGGATCCACCGCGATCCGCAGGCGTTCGACCTCGTGCGCGGGCCGAACGGTGAACCGATCGGGAAGTTGCACGCGCCCGGTGCGCGGGCGATCCCGCAGAACACGGCCGACCTCGTCACATATGCGCTCGAGGGCGTCGTGCAGCACGGGACGGGTACCGCCGCGTACTTCGGGCGGCCCGCGGCCGGCAAGACCGGCACCGCCGAGAATTTCGTCGATGCGTGGTTCTGCGGCTACGTCCCGCAGCTCGCTGCGTGCGTCTGGGTCGGATACCCGAAGGCGGAGATCCCGCTCTACAACGTCGAGGGGATCAGCGCGGTGTTCGGCGGCTCGCTGCCCGCGGAGATCTGGCGCCGCTTCATGTCTGAAGCGGTGCGGAAGCTGCCCGCCCGCGACTTCGTCTATCCGCAGTTCACCGGCCACTACGTCAGCTCGCCGTACTCCTACGTCCCGTCGTATTCGACGACGACCACGACGGCGACGACGACCACGGCACCGGCACCAGCACCGGCAAAGCCGTCGCCGCAGCCGAAGCCCAAGCCGACGACTCCGCCGCCTCCGCCGGCCACGACGACGCCCGCTCCGCCTCCTCCGCCGGCGACCACGACCGACGGGACGCAGTAGCCGCGCCCGTGCCTGCGCCGTACCCGATCAACCGTCTCGACGATGTGCTCGGCGACGCCGTCGAGCGTGCGGTGCGCGGCCATCATCGGCGACGGCTCACGCGTCGCGGCCACGCAGCGGCGTTCGACCCGCCCGCCGCCGGCTGGGCGGCGAGCGGCTCATTCGCGCCGCGGGAAGGCTGCGCGGCGGAGCTGCTCGTCGACGGCGATTCCGTCCTGCCGCGCATGGTCGCGGATGTCGAGGCTGCGAAGTCGCACCTGCACGTGACCGGCTGGTACTTCACGCCGTCGTTTCGCATGGGCGCCGATGGGCCGACGCTGCGCGACCTCCTTGTCGACGCCGCCTCGCGCGTGGACGTGCGGGTGATCGCCTGGGCGGGCGCTCCTCTGCCGCTCTTTCACCCGGACCGCGGCGAGGTACGCGAGATGCGCGAGGCGCTCGTGCGCGGCTCGCGGATCGAGATGCAGCTCGATTCGCGCGAGCGGCCGATGCACTGTCATCACGAGAAGCTCGTGATCGTCGACGACCGCGTCGCGTACGTCGGTGGCCTCGACCTGACGTCGTTTCAGGGCGACCGGCTCGACTCGTCCTCGCACGCGCGGCGTGACGGCATCGGCTGGCATGACACATGTCTGCGGCTGGAAGGGCGCGTGGTGGCGGACGTCGCCGAGCACTTCCGTTTGCGGTGGCGGGGCGCCTTGCCGACGGTCGAGCCCGCGCAGGCCGGTGGCGACACGGTCCAGCTCGTGCGCACTGTGCCGGAGCGCGTCTACGACGGTCTGCCGCTGGGCGAGTTCACGATCCTCGAGAGCTACGTGCGTGCGCTTCGCGCCGCTGAGCGGTTCGTCTACATCGAGAGCCAGTTCCTCTGGTCGCCAGAGCTGATCGAGATCCTCTCGGCGAAGTTGCGCGAGCCGCCGCGCGACGACTTCCGCGCCGTCGTTCTGCTTCCTGCGGATCCGAACAACGGTCGCGACGACACGCGCGGACAGCTCGGCGTCCTCGTCGCCGCGGCCAAGGAAGGCGGCGACGAGAATCGCTTCCTCGCGTGCACGCTGTTCCAGCCGCGCGGCACGGCCGTCTACGTCCATTCGAAGGCTGCGATTGTCGACGACGCCTGGCTGACGGTCGGTTCCGCGAACCTGAACGAGCACTCGCTCTTCAACGACACGGAGGTAAACGCCGTCGTGCACACGGAGTCGTTCATTCGTGATGCACGGCTCCGTCTGTGGTCGGAGCATCTCGAGACAGACGCCGCGGGCGAGCCGTGCCGGGTGATCGACGAGCTCTGGCGGCCGCGGGCCGCCGAGGCGTCGCCGGAGCGGAAACTGCGGCTGCTCCGCGGCGTGTCCCGGCGCACCCAGGCGCTTCGGGGGCCCATCAACGGTCTCGTGGTCGACGGCTGACAGCGAGGCTCCGGCGGAGCATTCCGCCGGCTCCGTCGTCGGCGTCGACGATCGCGCGAACGCGGCCGCGGACGCGCGGCGGCAGGCGCACGCCGACGACGCTTCGCGCGCCGGGCAAGAGCTCACGCCGTCGAACGCGCAAGGTCGCAAGCACGCGCCCGCTCCGGCGCAGCTCGACGCGAAAGCGATGCGCGCCGATCGTCGCCGTCACGTTGCCGACGTTGTGGAAGCGCAGCTCGAGCATCCGTTTGGCGAGCCGAATCCTCTCGAACACGACGCGGCGGCGGACCGTGCCGGGAACTCGGACCGTCACGGGAACGCCGACCTGCATCCGGACACCGACTCCGGCGCCGCCCCGCGGCTGTGTCGTGAAGAGCACGAGGCCGACGTGGTCGCCGACACGCGCGCCGCGGTGGATCGTCGCGGCGACCAGCACCGTGCCCCAAGCGCCCGGCGCCAGCGCGAAGCGCCGCGGTGCGATCGAGAGCGCGATCGAACGGTCGCGCTGCACGACGATCCGCGGCCGCCCGCGCAGGTCGAGCGCGAACCCGGCCGGCCGCGCCTCGACGACCGCGACCGACCTGCCCGGGTTCGCGACGGTGATCGACTGGACGGCGGCGCCGGCGAGCGCGACGTGCGCCGGCGTCGCCGTCAGTGCAACCGGCGGCGGAGCGGCGATCACGCTCCGACGACCGTGAACGTCACGGTGGCGGTGTAATGCCCGGCGCTCACGGGCGGAAGGGCGGTCGTGAACCCGACGCTCGTGGCCCAGATGTCGCCGGCGGGCGGCGTGGCAGCGGTCTTCGTGCCGA
This sequence comes from Gaiellaceae bacterium, assembly GCA_036265735.1. Lineage (GTDB taxonomy): Bacteria > Actinomycetota > Thermoleophilia > Gaiellales > Gaiellaceae > Palsa-739. The sequence goes on along the minus strand of DATAOK010000033.1, from coordinate 23,732 downwards.
GGAGCAGGTCTGCGAGTGGAGCGATTGGGATCGCCGTAAGTGCTGTGCCTGCCGACGCGGCGATCCCGAGCGGCAGGTCGGCGGGCGTGAACGCCGTCCGGTGCACGGTCAGCGCGTAGCCGGCCGGGTTCGTGTCGACGACGGTGACGTGCTCCGAGACCGCCGCCGGCGTCTGCCCGGCGAAGACGTTGCCGAAGCTGATGCTCGGCTTCTCGAGCGAGATCGAGAGCACTGGCTGGACATCCGCTGCGACGCCCGCGGCCGCCGTCGCCGTCCCCGGGCTTTGCGAGCCGGAGCAGGCCGTTGCGGCGGAGGCGCTGTTGCGCGGGCTCGGAGTCGCCGTGTCGAAGTCGGCGCCGTTCGCGTTGGTGTCGGTGCAGCCGCTGTCGGCGCGCACGGCGGCGGTCGTGCTGCTGAGCGCCGGCGCCGCGCTCGCGCCCTCGAAGTCGCTTGCCGAGCCGTAGCCGATGAAGTCCTCGAGGAGCGCGGCGGACGCGCAGCTTCCGGCCGTCGCGCCGCAGCTGAGTGCGGTCGTGTCGCGTACGAGGGCGACCTTGCCTCCGGAGGCGGCGAGGTTTGTCGTATCGGTCGCGTCAGGCGTTGGCAGCGCGGCGCCGATTGCCGCCGTCGACCCTAGCTGCACGAGGTAGCGGTGCCCCGGCGCGATCGCGCCTTGCAGCGCAGTGGTCTGCCAGCTCGTCGAGGAGGACGAGGCGTACTGGACCGTCCAGCCGCTGACGTCGACCGCCGAGCTGCTGCGGTTGAAGAGCTCGACGAAGTCGTTCGTGTAGGTCGCGCCGGAATTGCCGCCGCCGCCGTAGACCTGGCTGATCACGACGCTCGAGGTGGCGCCTCGGGCGAAGGGCGCTGCAAGGAGCACCCCGCAGGCGACGACCGCCACAAGGAGATTGAGTTTCTGCATGAACCGCTCCGATCGGTCGAGGAATGTGGTTCTCCTCGTTTACCGAACGGACAACGCGGCGGCTAGTGTCCTTTTCGGAACGTCACGAAGTTGGCACGAAGTCGTGTGACTTTCGTGTCAGATCTGCCAGAGCCCGCCCGAGATCACGGCGACGCGTTTCCCCTTCGCGTCGATGCCCGTGACCTCGAAGTCCGGGCTCCCGATCATCACGTCGAGATGCACCGATGCGCGGTTGAGCCCGCGCGAGCCCTGCGTGCGCGTGCCGCCGAAGCCGGAGCCGAACGCAATGTGCGCTGCCGCGTTCTCGTCGTAGAGCGTGTTGAAGTACGTCCGGCCCGACTGGCCGATGCGCGACGTCGCGTCGACGAGCGCGACCTCCCCGAGCTTGCGTCCCTTCCCCGCGGGGTCGCTGTCGATGTACGCGGCGACGAAGTCCCTGTCGTCCTTCTTGTCGGCGTCGAGCCGCACGAGCTTGCCGCCGCGAAACTCTCCGCGAAGGCCTTCGATCAGGCGGCCCTGGAACGAGAGTGGGAACGTGCACGAGAAGACGCCCTCGGTCGCATCCGCATGCGGGCTTGTGAACGTCTCCTCAGTCGGGACGTTCGGTGCGATCTTCACGCCTGTCGGTGTCTCCTCCTGGCCGCCGAGCCACAGCGTCTCCGGTGCGAGCCCGATGTGCAGCTCGGTGCCCGGGCCGCGGAGCTCGACCGCCGTGAGGCCGAGCTTCGTCAGCTTTGCGCTGCGGCGCGCGACCGCGCGAACGTGATTGAGCCAGCCGGTCGAGCCCTTGCCGTCCTCGTCGGTCAGGCGGCAGAACCAGAGGATGTCCTGCGCGAGCTTGCGTTTCCCCTCGAGCGGCTTGAGGTCGGGGTAGACCTGGTTCGCCCAGAAGTCCGTCGGCCAACCTGCGCCGGTCCAGCGCGCGCGCATGTCGAGGTTCGCCCGCCGGAACGCTTTCGACGCCTCGGCCGTGCGCGCGTAGTCGGTGCTGATCTTCTTCGCGGGGATCCCGTCGAGATAGCCGGGCTCCGACTCGCCGATGATCGCGGCTCGCGCGCCGGTCGGCTTCATCAGTTCCTTCATGCGCGTCTTCGACCACGGCGAGACGGCGCCGAGCGCGGCGTCCTTGCCGTTCAGCAGCCGCGCGCGGCTGACGAGTGGGTCGTAGTACTGCAAGTCGACGATCTCGGCTCCGGCCCGGTAGCCGGCGGCGACGACCTCGACCGCGAACTCGCGGTGCGCGGGCTCCGCCTGCACGACGAGCGTGTCGCCCGTCGTGACCCCAAGCGACGCCTTCACGATCGTGTCGGCGTAACGCTTGAGCTCCGCGGGCCCGAGAATCTGTCCGTTGTCCGGCACGGCGCCGGGGAGAGTAGCTAGACCTTTGCGGTTCGCGCGTCGTCCAGCGACTCGTGGACGGCGAAATGCCGGTCGAGCCCCGAGATCTCGAGGGCGCGGCGCGTCTCGAGGCCGGGCGCGGCGAGGAGGAAGCCGCGCCGGTTCGGCATGCGCGTCCGTGCCTCGATCAGGACGCCGAGCGCGGTCGAGTCGATGAACTTCACGCCGGAGAGGTCGATGATCAGGCGGTCGGGCGACTCGGCACAGCACTCGAGCAGCACGTCGCGGACCGCGTTCGCGTTGTAGAGATCGAGCTCGCCGGCAAGGCGCACGACGACAGCGCCGTCCGCGCGCTCGATTCCCGCGACCGGATCCTCGCGAATGCCGGCCGTCTCCTCGGTCCTATCGGCCACGTCGTCTCCTTTCGTCCCCATGCGAAGCCCCCGTTCCGCACTTCGATTCAAGCAGAATGACCCTGGTCATGGAGGTAGCAGAGGTTGCCGCTCGGGCGGCAGGTGAAAACTTTCCCGTCGGCTCCGTCCTCTTCCCGCGGGCGCTCCGACCGCACATTCGTGCGCTCTATTGCTACGCGCGGATGGTCGACGAGCTTGGGGACGCATTCGAGGGCGACCGTCTTGCGGCACTCGACGACCTTGAGTCTCAGGTTGCGCTCACGTTCGACGGTGAGCCGACCTGGCCGGTCATGCGGAACGTGCAGCCGACGGTGCGCGAGTTCGCGTTGCCGCGCGAGCCGTTCGAGCGGTTGATCGAGGCAAACCGGATGGACCAGCGCGTCTCGGAGTACGAGACGTGGGACGACGTGAAGTGGTACTGCGTCCACAGCGCGGATCCGTGCGGGCGTCTCGTGCTCGGGGTGCTGCGGCTGCTCGACGACGACGAGCTCGTTGCGGCGAGTGACTCCGTGTGCACGGGGTTGCAGCTCGTGAACTTCCTGCAGGACGTTCCTCGCGATCTGGAGCTCGGACGTGTGTACCTGCCGCGGGAGGACCGGGAGCGGTTCGGCTCGCCGGCGTTGGACCGGCCGAGTGAGGAGTTGCGCGCCCTGCTGCGCTTCGAGGCTGAGCGGGCGGCTGCGTTGTTGCGGGCCGGTGACCTGTTGCGTGCGCGGATCGGTGGACGGCTCGGTCGCGCAGTCGGTCTGTTTGCGCGCGGAGGGCTTGCGGCGTTGGATGCACTCGAGCGCGCAGACTGGGACCTGTTCACGCAGCGGCCGCGGCCGTCGCGTGCGCGGCTGGCGCGCGAGGCGGCGTTGGTGCTCGTGCGATGAACGTCGATGCGGCGTATGCGGAGGTCGAGCGCATCACGCGCCGTGAGGCAAAGAACTTCGCGTACGGGATCATGGTTCTGCCGCGCGAGAAGCGGCGCGCGATCGCGGCGATCTACGCGTTCGCGCGGGCGGTCGACGACGTCGCGGACGGCGAGCTGCCGATCGACGAGAAGCGTTCCGGGCTCGAGGCGCTGCGCTCGTCTTTGGACGCGCCGCCGGTCGACGCGATGTCGGTCGCGCTCGGCGACGCGCGGGCGCGGTTCGGGATTCCGCGCAACGCACTCTCCGCGCTCGTCGACGGCGGCCTGCAGGATCTCGAGCAGACGCGGTACGCGTCGTTCGAGGAGCTGCGCGGCTATTGCGAGAAGGTTGCCGGTGCGGTCGGCGTCGCGTGTATCGCGGTGTACGGGAGCGACGACGTCGAGCGGGCGATGACGCTCGGGATCGCGTTGCAGCTGATCAACATCATGCGCGACGTCGCCGAGGACGAGGCGCTCGGGCGTGTGTATCTCCCGCAGGACGAGCTCGCGCGGTTCGGCGTCACGCGGCTCGCGCCGACGGAGGAGTTCTCCGAGCTGATGGCGTTCCAGGCGCAGCGTGCGCGCGCACATCTCACGGAGGGCTTGCACCTGCTCGAGTCGCTCGATCGCCGCAGTGCGTTGTGCGTCTCGACCTTCGCCGGGCTCTATCGCGGCCAGCTCGACCGCATGGAGGCGAACGGGTTCGACGTCTTCAACGCTTCGTGCCGGCTCTCGACGCGGGCGAAGCTCGGCGTTGTCGCGCGCGGGCTGGTGCGATGAACGGACACACCCGGTGCCAGCCTCCGTCACGACTCTTTGGCGAACCTGCTCGCCGCACGAAAAGGCTTCGGGCGTGGCGTTGCAAAGCCGCCGGTCTTCCGTCACGGAGGCTGGCACCGCGCCGTGGCTCCGCGAGACAGGGCGAATGACCGGGAGTCCACTGAAGGTCGCCGTCGTCGGCGGCGGGCTCGCAGGGCTCGCGGCTGCGATCGAGTTGCTCGACGCGGGCGTCGACGTGACGCTGTACGAGGCGCGGCCGACGCTCGGCGGTGCGGTACAGACGCTGCCGGAGCGCGACGACGATCCGAAGCCGCCGCCGGACAACGGGCAGCACATCGCGCTCGGCTGCTTCACCGAGTACCTGCGCTTCCTCGACCGTGTCGGCCAGGGCGACGCCTACTTGCGCACGCGGCTCGCCCTGCCCGTGCTCGACGAGCATGCGCGCCGCTCGGACATCGCGCCGAGCCTGCCGGCGCTGATGCGCTACGCGCACCTGCCGCTGCGCGACCGGCTGCGCATCCCGATCGTCACCGCCCGTTGCCGCACCGCGAAGGCGAAGCCACACGAGACGTTCGGCGACGTGCTGCGACGCCTCGGCGCCTCCGACGCAGCGGTCGAGCGCTTCTGGGACGTCTTCATCCGCCCGGCGCTCAACCTGCCGACTGACGAGGTCGACGCCGACGCCGGTCTGTTCACCGTCCGGACGGCGCTGCTCGGCCCGCGCGGCAACGCGGACCTCGTCCTCCCGACGAAGCCGCTCGGCGCGATGCACGGCGACGCGGCGGCGAGCGTTCTCGGAGGCCGCGTCCACCTCGACGCGCGCATCGAGTCCCTCGACGACCTCGACGCCGATGCGATCGTCGTCGCGACGCCGCCGCGCGAGAGCGCGCGCCTGCTCGACGAGGAGCCGCCGGAGCTCGAGGACTCCCCGATCGTCAGCGTCCACCTCTGGTTCGCCGAGCGGCTTCTGCCGACTCCGCTCGCGGCGCTCCTCGGCACCGACGCGCACTGGATCTTCGACCGCGGCGCGCTCACAGCGCACAGGCCGGAGCGCGGCCAGTACCTGACCGTCGTCTCGAGCGGCGTCCCCGAGCTGCTCGAGATCCGCGGCCGCGAGCTCGTCGACCGCATCGCCGCACAGGTCACGGAGCGGCTCGGCGATGCGGAGCTCCTCTGGTCACGCGTCAGCCGCGAGCCGTACGCGACGATCGCGCTCCGTCCCGACACGGAGCGCCCCGGCGTCGAGACCGCACGGCCCAACGTGGTCCGCGCAGGCACATGGACGGATACCGGCTGGCCCGCGACGATGGAAAGCGCAGTTCGCAGCGGACGCAGAGCTGCTCAGCACCTGTTGAGCGTGCCGCATGCGAAGGTTCGCGCATGACCGCCGTCGCCGAGCTCACGGCGCTCGATACCGCCATCGACCGCGGCGCGCGCCGGCTGCTCGAGCTGCAGCGGCCCGACGGCATCTGGGTCGGGGAGCTCGAGTCCAACGTGACGATGACGGCGCAGCATCTCTTCTGGAACCACGCGCTCGGCCTGCGCACCCGGGAGCTCGACCGCGGGATCGCGAACGAGCTCCTCGCCCGGATGCGAGACGACGGCACATGGTCGATCTGGTTCGAAGGCCCCCCCGACCTGTCGACGTCGATCGAGGCGTACGTCGCCCTGCGCATGTGCGGCGTTGACCCCGGCCCGCAGACGCTCGCGTACATCCAGCGCGAGGGCGGCATCCCGAAGGCGCGGCTGTTCACAAAATGCTTCCTCGCCCTGCTCGGGCACTGGCCGTGGCAGCGGATGGTCCCGATCCCGCCCGAGCTCGTGCTGCTGCCGCCGTCAGCGCCGTTCTCGATCTACAACTTCGCGTGCTGGGCGCGACAGACGTTCGTCGCGCTCGCCGTCGCGCAGTCGCAACGACCCGTTCGCAAAGCCGACGTCGACCTGCGCGACATCGGCTCGCGTCCCGACCAGACGCGCCCGGCCCCACGACCGAACGCGCTTCGCCGCAAGGCGCTGCAGCGCGCGGTCACGTGGATCCGGGAGCGCCAGGAAGCCGACGGCTCGTGGGGCGGCATCCAGCCGCCGTGGGTGTGGGCGATCGTCGCGCTCTCCGCGCTCGGCTACGGCCTCGACGACCCGACACTCGGGAGGGCGGTCGAGGGCTGGCAAGGCTTCATGGTGAGAGACGGCGACCGGCTCCGGCCCGAGGCGTGCCAGTCGCCCGTGTGGGACACCGGTCTCGCGGTGCTCGCGCTCCGCGCATGCGGCGTGTCGCCGGATCATCCGCAGCTGCGCGCCGCCGGCGACTATCTGCTCGGCCAGGAAGTGACGGTGCGCGGCGACTGGGCGATCCGCAGCCCGAACCTCGCGCCCGGCGGCTGGGCATTCGAGTACGAGAACGATCTCTATCCCGACACCGACGATGCGGCGGTGATCGCCCTCGCGCTCCGCCGGCTCGAGCGTGGCGACGACGCCGTCAAGCGCGGGCTCGACTGGCTCGTCGGGATGCAGTCGCGCGACGGCGGCTGGGGTGCATTCGACGTCGACAACCAGGCGATGTGGCTCTACCGCATCCCGTTCTGCGACTTCGGCAAGGTCACCGACGAGCCGAGCGCCGACGTGACGGCGCACGCGCTCGAGACGCTCGGGCAGGAACAGGGCTACGACGACGCACAAGAGCGCGGCCTCGAGTGGCTCCTCTCCGAGCAAGAGCACGACGGTTCCTGGTTCGGGCGCTGGGGCGTCAACCACCTCTACGGAACGGGCGCAGCGCTGCCCGGTCTCGAGGCGTGCGGAGTCCCGTACGACCACCCCGCGATGCGCCGCGCCGTCACGTGGCTGGACTCGGTGCAGCAGGAGCACGGCGGCTTCGGCGAGGACATCCGCTCGTACGCGGACCCGGCATGGCGCGGCCGCGCGACGTTCACCACTGCCTCGCAGACGGCGTGGGCGCTGCTCGGCTACGTGTCCGCAGGAAACGCTGAGGTGGAAAGCGCGCGGAGGGCGGCAGATTATCTTTGCGCTGTCCAGCGAGGGGACGGCGACTGGGACGAAGGGCACTTCACCGGGACCGGTTTCCCGCTCGACTTCATGATCCGCTACCACCTCTACCGCATCACCTTTCCGTTGCTCGCACTCGGACGAATGAGAGAGAGGCTTTCCACATGAAGTTTCCGCTGCAATCGACGGTCACGATCGGGAAGTACGTCGCGTCCCAGCAGCGGAAAGGCGAGCGCTATCCGCTCGTCCTGATGCTCGAGCCGACGCTCGCGTGCAACATCGCGTGCATCGGCTGCGGGAAGATCCGCGAGTACGAGTCGAATCGCGCGCGCCTGTCGGTCGAGGAGTGCATCGACGCCGGCGTGCAGTGCCCGGCACCGGTCGTCTCGATCTGCGGCGGCGAGCCGCTCGTCTACAAGGGGATCGAAGAGGTCGTCGCGGGCATGCTCGAGAACAACAAGACGGTCGAGCTCTGCACGAACGCGCTGCGCCTCGAGCAGTGCCTCGACTGGTTCGAGCCGTCGCCGCGCATGACGTTCGTCGTCCACCTCGACGGCATGCGGGAGATCCACGACTACGTGTGCGACTACCCGGGCCTCTGGGACATCGCGGTCGACGCGATCAAGAACGCGCGCGAGAAGGGCTTCCGCGTCACGACGAACACGACGATCTTCAAGGAGACCGAGGTCGACGACGTCATCGAGATGATGCGCTACCTCACCGACGACGTCGGCATCGACGGGATGCTCGTCGCGCCCGGGTACCAGTACTCGCAGATCGATCCCGCGCTGACGATGACGCGCTCCGAGCACGAGGAGAAGTTCCGCGCGATTCGCACTGCCGTGCGCAAGCACGGATACCGCTGGCTCGCGACGCCGATCTACCAGGACTTCCTCACCGGCGAGCGCAAGCTGTCGTGCGCGCCGTGGGGCTCGATCACGCGCAACCCGTACGGCTGGAAGGGCCCGTGCTACCTGCTCACCGACGGCATCTTCCCGACGTATGAAGCGCTGCTCGAAGGGATGGAGTGGGACGCGTACGGCCCGGGCAACGACCCGCGCTGCGAGCATTGCGGCATCCACTCCGGCTTCGAGCCTTCGGCCGCGTTCGAGTCGTCGAAGAGCCTGAAGGAGACCGTCCGGAGCATGGCGTGGACGCTGACGGGCTGACGTTCGCCGTCGCGACGACGGCGGAGGAGCGCGTTGCGAGGCGCGCCGGGCTCCACGCCGTGCGTGTCGGCCTGCGAGCCGCGAACGGCGTGCCCGACGGGCGCATCGTCTCGTTCGGCCTCGCCGGCGCGCTCGATGACGCCTTGCGCGTCGGCGACGTCATCGACGCGACGCGCGTCGTCGACGCAGACGGCGCAACGCTCTGGGAAGGAGCAGGTCTCGGCGTCAGCGGCGCGAAACGGTGCGTCGTGCTGGCGTCCGAGCAGCTCGTGCACGACGCCGGCGAGCGGCAGCGCCTTCACGACGCGAGCGGTGCGGACGCGGTCGACATGGAGAGCGGAGTCCTCGCGCGCAGCGGACGGCTCGCGGGCGTCCTGCGCGTCGTTTCGGACGACACGACGAGCGCCGTCGAAGGGGTCGACAAGACGATCAAGGACGACGGCCGGACGGACGTCGCAGGTCTGCTGCGCTGGGTCGCACGGCGCCGCGGCGACGCGATCCGCTCGATGAAGGACGCAGTGACCGCGCTCAAGGCGCTCGAGCGGGCGGTCGCCGCATGAGCGGCCGCGTGCTCCTCGCTGCGCCGCGCTCCTTCTGCGCGGGCGTCGACCGTGCAATCGAGATCGTCGAGCGCCTGCTCGAGCAGCACGGCGCGCCGGTCTACGTCCGCCATCAGATCGTCCACAACGAGAACGTCGTCCGGCGGCTCGAGGGCCTCGGCGCCGTGTTCGTCGAGGACGAGTCCGAGATTCCCGAGGGTGAGATCTGCGTGCTGTCCGCGCACGGCGTCGCGCCGTCGGTCAAGGAGAACGCACAGAGCCGCGGCCTGCGCATCGTCGACGCCACGTGCCCGCTCGTGAACAAGGTGCACGCGGAGGCGCGGCGCTATGCCGACAGCGGCCACCTCGTCGCGCTCGTCGGCCACAAGAACCACGTCGAGGTGATTGGGACGATGGGCGAGCGACCCGACTCGACCGTCGTGATCGAGTCGCCGGAGCAGGCGCGCGCACTGAAGACCGACAGGCCGGTCGCGGTGATCACGCAGACGACGCTGTCGCTCGACGACGTCGCGCCGATCGTCGACGCGCTCGGCGAGAGCCAGGGCGATCTCCGCCGCCCGCACGCGGACGACATCTGTTACGCGACGCAGAACCGTCAGGACGCGGTGAAGGCGATGGTCGCCGAAGGCGCGACGCTCGTCCTCGTGATCGGCTCGCAGACGAGCTCGAACGCCGTGCGCCTCGTCGAAGTCGCCGAGGCGGCCGGTGCGCAGGCGACGCTGATCGACGGCGAGTCGCGGCTCGACGACGAGCTCATCGCAGGGCACGAGACGATCGGCCTGACCGCAGGCGCCTCGACGCCCGAGCAACTCGTGCAGAACGTCGCACGCGAGCTGTCCGAACGCGGGCATCCGGTGCTCGAGGAGATCACCGTCGCCCGCGAGCACGTTCACTTCCGACTGCCGAAGGAGGTCGCACGCGCATGACGAGCATCGAGGTGCCGTACTCGATCGCAGCAGCCCTCCCGACGCTCTCGGTCATGGACATCACGAACGAGGTGTCGCAGCGTGTCAACCGCTCCGGCCACTCGGACGGCATCGCGTACATCTCCGCGACACACGGGCTCTCACTCGTGCGCATCCAGGAACGCGAGACCGGGTTTTTCGAAGACCTGGAATGTTTGCTCGAGCGCGTCGTTCCAAGCGATGTGCGACAACGCGAGCGACTTGTCCACGCACTACTCGGCTCACGCACCGAGCAGGTGCCGTTCAGCGACGGAAGCCTCTGCCTCGGTCAATGGCAGCGCGTGATGCTCTTCACGCTCGACGCCGAGCATCGCAACGACTGGTCGTTGACCCTAGTCGGGTAACCCCGTGAGCGCCGAGCTCGTCACTGAGCTGCAGGCGAAGAGACGCGGTGCCACCCGTGCCGCGACCTGGCGGATCCGAATCGTGCTCGTGCTGGGCCCGCTGACGGCTCTCAGCGGTCTTGCCTGGGCGCTCATCCAGCCGTACCGGCTGACGCTCATCCATCCGCACGGGCAGGGCTTCTGGTGGCTCTTCTCCGAGCCGCCGCTCTACGTCGTGCTGGTCGGCATCCTGTTCCGCCTCCTGATCGCGCCCGGCCTCACGAAGGACCTCGAAGAGCAGTGATGCCGCACGCGGAAATGGTTCACTGGTGGTTCGCCACCGGGTTCCTCATGCTCGGGCTGCTCCTCCTCGCCGAGGTCGTGGTCGGCCCCGAGGTCTGGAACCGGCGCCCGTGGCGGCGGTACCTGTGGCCGGGCCTCGTCTTCCTCCTCGGCGTGCTCATGTGGCCCGTCATGACCTTCTATACGAACTCGACGATCCACATGCTCGCTCACGGCTCGTGGGCGCAGGCGCTGATGCTCGCCGGCGCGGCTGAGCTCGGCGTCGCGCGCGGCAAGCTGCACTCGCAGTACTGGCGGCTCTGCTCTTCGATCGGCCTCGCGGTCTCGGGCGGAGCGTTTCTCATCCACGAGCAGCAGCACTGGCTCTTCTCGCGCGCCGCGTTTCTGCACCACGTTCTCGGTTGCCTCCTGATCGTCTCCGCGCTCTTCCCGCTGCTGCAGGCCTTCCGGCCGCGCTCGCTCACGGCTGCGACAGGCTTCGCAACGACGTTCCTCGTCGTCGCGATCCTGCTCTATTGCGACCGAGACACCGCGGCGATCTTCGGTCACCTCTCGCAATACGCGGGCGCGCCGCACCGATGAGACGCGCGCTGCCGATCTGCATCGTCGTTGCGCTCGCGCTGCCGGCGTCCGCGTTTGCGCACGCGTCGCTCCTGAAGGCGTCGCCGTCGTACAAGCAAGAGCTCGCGCATGCACCGCACTGGATCGCGCTCACGTTCGACCAAGACGTCGAGCTGATCCCGAACGCGGTCGTCGTCCTCAACCGGCACGGCGTCGACCTTGCGAAGCCGGCACGAGTCGACGGTGCAAGGCTGATCGTCCCCGTTCGCGCGCTGCCGCGCGGGCCGTACACCGTGCGCTGGAAGGCGCTCTCGACCGACGGTCATGTCGTCTCCGGCGTGTACACGTTCGGCGTCGCCGTGCCGGCACCGCCCGTTACCGACGCGGTCGGCGCTCAAGGCCCGACGACAACCGAGCACATCGTGCGCTGGGTCTACTTCCTCGGGCTCGCGCTCCTCGTCGGCGGCATCGGGTTCCAGCTCCTGATCGACCGTCGCGTGCCGACGAAGCGCTTCTTCGTCGTGACCGGCATCGGCGCGACCGTCGTCCTCGAGACCGGCATCGTCGCGTTTCTCCTGCGCGCCGACGACGCGCTGCAGCTGCCGTTCGGCGACTTCCTCTACGGCGACCTCTCGCCGCTCTCGCACGGCACGCGCTTCGGCGAGGCCTTCATCGCAATGGAGCTCGGGTTCGCGTTCGTCACAGCGTTCCTCGTGCTCGCCTGGGTGACGGACCGGCGGGGGCTGCTCTGGGTGGCATTCCTCCTCGGGCTCGGCTTCGCCTCTGGGCTGTCTCTCTCCGGGCATTCCTCCGTCTCGGATACCGAGGAGGTGGCGGACTGGGTCCACCTGGCGGCGGCGACGCTCTGGGTCGGCGGGCTCGTGCAACTCGGCCTCGTCGTGTGGCCGGCCGCACCGGAGTTCCGCGCGACCGCGTTCCGCCGCTTTTCGCGACTCGCCACCGTCTGCGTTGCCGTGCTCATCTCCGCAGGGACATACCTGAGCATCGAGCGGCTGCCGGCACTGCACGATCTCTGGCGCAGCGGGTACGGCCACGTGCTGCTCGTGAAGCTCGGGCTCGTCACGCTCGCGCTCCTCTGGGGAGCAGCACACCAGTTCATCGCCATGCCGCGGCTCGAGCGCCACGGCGCCCGCCTCGCGCGCAGCCTCCTCGGCGAAAGCGCGGTCGCGATGGCGGTTCTGCTCGCCGCCGCGGTGCTTGTCGACTCGAAGCCGCCCGCGCGACCGTTGCCTGCGGCGCCGACGGCCGCTCACCGCCGCTAACGTCTCCTGAAGATGCTCGTCCTCAGCCGGTCCGAGGTGGAGGAACTGCTCGACCTCGACGAGCTCGTCGGCGCACTCGCGCGCGCACACGAGGAGCTGTCGGCGGGTGCGACGTCGATGCCGGCGCGGATCGCCGCGCTCGCGGATTCCGGGCTCCTCGGGGCTATGCCGGCGTACTCGCCGTCGGCCGGGCTCGGCTGCAAGCTCGTCACGCTCTTCCCGCACAACACCGACCGGCCGACGCACCAGGCGGCGATCGTCCTCTTCGACCCGGAGAACGGGTCGCCGATCGCGCTGATGGACGGCACGTACGTCACCGCGATTCGCACTGCGGCTGCAGCTTCCCTCGCAGCGCGGCTCCTCGCGCGTGACGATGCGAAGGTGCTCGCGCTGATCGGCACGGGCGTTCAGGCGCGCTCGCACGCACGGACGTTCGCGCGCGTGCGCGACTGGAGTGAGATCCGCGTCGCCGGTCGTGACGGGGCGAAGCGCGACGCGCTCGCAGCCGAGCTCGGCGCGACGTCGTGCTCGTCCCTCGAAGATGCGATCCGCGGCGCCGACGTCGTCGCGGCCACGACGCACTCGGCCGAGCCGGTCGTCCGCGCAGAGTGGGTGCAGCCCGGGACACACGTGAGCTCGGTCGGCTACAACGCGCCGGGCTCCGAGCTCGATCCCGCGCTCGTCCGCGCCGCCACGATCGTCATCGAGTCCCGCGACTCCGCGTTTTCGCCGCCGCCCGGTGGGGCACCCGAGCTTGCCGGTGTCGATCCGGCGTCGGTGGCCGAGCTCGGAGAGCTCATCTCGGGCGCCAGACCGGGCCGCAGGACCCCGGTCGAAATTACTCTGTACAAGTCGGTCGGTGTTGCCGTTCAGGATCTCGCCGCCGCGGCCCTTGTTTTGGCAGCGGCGCGGGAGCGGGGCGCCGGCCTCGAGATCGAGCTTGAGGAGATCCACGCATGACTGAATTCAGCCCAGGGCTCGCCGGCGTCGTCGCCTTCGAGACGGAGATCGCCGAGCCTGACAAGGAAGGTGGAGAGCTCCGCTACCGCGGGGTGAACATCGAAGACCTCGTCGGCAAGGTGCCGTTCGAGCAGGTGTGGGGGCTGCTCGTCGACGAGTCGCTGCACCCCGGTCTCCCGGCCGCGTACGTCGAGCTCGAGCATCGGACCGGCGGCTACATGGCCGACCTGCAGTCGGCGCTCGCGTCGTTCAGCGGCAAGTGGAAGCTCGGCCAGCTGATCGACATCGACGACGAGGAGGCGAAGGAGGACCTGCGACGCCTGTCCGCCGCCGCGCTCTCGATCGTCGCGCAGTCGGCGCGTGGAGCGGACCAGCCGGCCGTGCCGGAGTCCGTCGTCATGGAAGGGCAGACGGCGGCGGAGCGCTTCCTGCTCGCGTGGCGCGGTGAGGTGGACGAGCGCCATGCGAGGGCGATCGACACGTACTGGATCTGCACGGCCGAGCACGGCCTGAACGCATCGACGTTCACAGCGCGCATCGTCGCGTCGACCGGCGCCGACTGCGGCGCAGCGTTGTCGTCGGCGGTGGGCGCGCTCTCGGGGCCGCTGCACGGCGGCGCGCCTGCGCGCGTGCTGCCGATGCTCGATGCCGTCGCGGAGATGGGCGACGCGGAGAAGTGGGTGGACGAGGCCCTCGCGCGCAAGGAGCGGATCATGGGCTTCGGGCATCGCGTCTACCGGGCCGAGGACCCGCGCTCGCGGATTCTCAAGCAGACCGCGAAGGAGCTCGGTTCCCCGCGCGTCGAGATCGCCGAGCAGCTCGAGCAGGCCGCGCACGAGGCAATCGCGCGCAAGAACCCGGACCATTCGTGGCCGAACGTCGAGTTCTGGTCGGCGATCGTCCTCGACGTCGCCGAGGTCCCGCCGGCGCTCGCGCCCGCGATGTTCGCGTGCTCGCGCACGGCGGGCTGGTCGGCACACGTGCTCGAGCAGAAGCGGCTCGGCGTGCTCGTGAGGCCGAGCGCGAAGTACGTCGGCCCGGGCTCGCGGTCGCTCCAGGAGGTCTAGGTCAGCTCTTCGGGTTCCGTTCGCCCGCTTCGACGCGAAGCGGCAACCGGTTCGCGATCGGTGCGAGCGGGCACGGCCAGAGGCTGTTCCACGCGCACGACGGGTTGAAGGCGAAGTTGAAGTCGAGCACGAGCGTCTCCGTGTCGCCGCCGAGGTCGGCGCCCTTGACCGTGTCGAGCAGGTAGCGGCCCGCGCCGTAGGTCTCCTCGCCGTTCGTGAGGTCGCCGAACGGCAGGAAGATCCCGCCGCCGTACGCGTCGAGCCAGTACAGCTCGAGCTCGTGCGTGTCGAAGCGCGCGACGGCGAAGCGCGTAAAGCGCGTGACGCTCCCCGCGCTGCCCGGGATCTCGAGCAGCTTCAGCTCGACCGTCCGCACCGCGCCGACGAATCGCAGCGCGGGGTCGTAGTCGAAGTACACCGGATCGCCGCCGACGCGCGGAGACTGCGGATGCGTTCGGTAGAGCTCGCTTCGCACCTCGCGCCAGTGCGTCCACGCGGCGACCGGGTCGGGCTCCGCGCGCACGTCCGCGTAGAGCGCGAAGATCCGCCGCTTCCAGTCGAGGAGGTCGAGCCTTTCCACGCCTGACTTATACGCTCTCGCAGTGGACTCGCTGCTCGCCTACCGCGACCGCTTCCCGATCCTCGGCGACTGCGTCTACCTGATCAACCACTCGCTCGCTGCGATGCCCGCCGCAGCGGAGGAGCGGCTGCTCGAGTACGCGCGGATGTGGCGCGAGCGCGGGATCCGGGCGTGGGGTGAGGGCTGGTGGGAGATGCCGATCACGGTCGGCGACCAGATCGGCCGCATCATCGGCGCGCCGCCCGGCAGCACCGTGATGCACCAGAACGTCACGGTCGCGGAGGAGATCGTGCTCTCGTGCTTCCACGGCACGGGCGCGCGCAACCGCATCGTCTACGAGGAGGCGAACTTCCCGTCGGTTCGCTACCTCTACCAGGCGAAGCCTGAGCTCGAAGTGGTCACGTGTGAAAGCGACCAGGAGATCACTGCTGCGATCGACGAGCGCACGCTCCTCGTCCCGATCTCGCACGTGCTGTTCAAGAACGCGGAGATCCAGGCCATCGAGCCGATCATCGCGCGCGCACACGAAGCAGGCGCGTACGTCGTGCTCGACTGTTACCAGTCCGCCGGCGTCGTGCCGTTCGACGTGACCGCGCTCGACGTCGACTTCGCGGTCGGCGGCAGCGTCAAATGGCTGTGCGGTGGACCAGGCGCGGGCTGGCTTTACGTGCGTCCGGATCTCGCGGAGCGGCTGGAGCCGACGTTCGTCGGTTGGCAGGGGCACGCGCGTCCGTTCGCGTTCGAGCCGGAGCTCGAGTACGCCGCCGGCGCGCGCCGTTTCCTCACCGGCACGCCGAACGTGCCGGCGTTGTACGCGGCGACTGCGGGCTACGACGTGATCGAGGAGGTCGGCGTCGATCGCATCCGCGCGCGCTCACTCGAGCTGACGCAGCTCCTGATGGACGAGCTCGAGCGCGCGGGCTTTGAGGTCGGCAACCCACGCGAAGAGCGTCGCCGCGGCGGCACCGTGCTCGTCCGCACCCCCGATCACGCGGCGGTTCATCGCGAGCTCGGCGAGCGCGGGATCATCTGCGACTTTCGCCCCGATGCAGGCGTGCGCATCGGGCCGCACTTCTACAACACAGAAGACGAGCTGCGGCACACGGTCGAGCAGCTTGCCGACATCGTCGAGAGCGGGGCGTACGCGAAGCACGCCGACGCCGTCGCGCGGTTCTAACTACGTCTGAGTCGGGCAGAACTTGTCGCCGCGCGAGAGCTCGAGCTGGCGTGCCTTCATCTGGCTCTGGAACGACATCTTGCTCGAGTCGCCCGGGTTCCACGCGCCCGGATCCGTGACCTGCACGTCGAGATTCGGCGTGACGCCCGGCCCGGTCACCTCGATGCGATACGCCCGCCCGAACCCCGCCGGCCGCCCCGGCCGGCCCGGCAGCGTGACGTCATGCGTCGGCCAGAACGAGTAACAGAAGACGCCCGTCGGGTTGCGGAAGACGATCGACGTCTCGCGCTTCCAGCCCGAGCCGTACGCCGAGTCGAGCGTGTCGATGTAGAGGCTGCGCCCGTAGCGGTCCTGCGGGCCGCCGCGCTTCGTCGTGTGGAAGCCGTGAACGGGCGTTCCGTTGTACAGCAGCCGGCCAAACACGTTATGCGCCTGTCCGTTGAACGCCCAGTTGGCGTGCACCTCGAGCTGCGCCAGCGGGCCGGTCCAGTGCGAGACGTCGAGCTCCCAGTCGGTCTGGCCCGCCCGGTAGGGCGGATAGCCGCGATGCGGCAAGCTCGGCTGCCATTGCTGCAACGCCCAGTACGAGCCGTCCGGCGCCTTGCATGCCGCCACACCGCCGGCGAGCGCCGGCCCGTCGTAGGCGCGGCACGCGTTGCCGAAGTGCTGCCACACCGTGTGCCCGTACGTCGCCCAGCCGCCCGTCCAGTCGATCTTGAAGCGGACCTGCGGCGTCTCCGCGCTCGGCGGCAGCGCGTTGATCGCACCCGAGACGAGTGCGTGACGCGTCTTGCCTCCTTGCACGTACGTGACGAGCGCGCGGTTGCCGTCGGACGACACGGCAAGCCGAACGTGCGATGCGTTCAGCGCGAGCCGGTCAGATGCGTTCGCCCCCGGAGCCGCGGCCAGTGCGAAGGCAAGTGCGATGAAGCACTTCCTTGTCACTCTCAAACAGGGTACTTCCTTTTCGGGATGCTCGCCGCGCGCCGGCCCGCCGATTTACGGAATGCATGCGTCGGGCGCTTCTCACTGCGGCGTTCCTCTTCCTCGCGCTCCCCGGAGTTGCGTCAGCCGCGCAGCTGATCGACCGCAATGCCACGAACGTCCACATCGCGATCAACGCGAAGGGGCAGGCGCTTCTCACGTATCGCAAGGGCGGTGCGACGAAGCACGTGCTCGTGTGGGGCGCGATCAACGCGCTGCCCCCGGCAGCGGGTGCGCACCAGGTGAAGCTCAAGGTCGACTACTCCGGCGGCTGGGGCACCTACCACACCCTCTACTGGAAGCATTTCATCGGCTCCTGCGGTCGCTATGACGGACCGGCGCTCCCGAACCTCGTCGCCGCGTGCAAGGCGCCGGACGGCTCGTACTGGGCGGCGCAGAGCTGGCCGCAGCCGCTGCCGGACCTCGGCTTCACGCCGTGGACGCCGATGCTGCGCGCGATGTGGCTCGAGGTCTCGCACTGGACGGGCGAGGTCGCGAAGATCGAGACGGGATCGAACTGGGTCTACAGTGGACGGTTCCAGGACGTCTTCGGACGGTTCACGTACAAGGGCACTCCGGTGTACGGCTTCGGCACGACGCGCTTCGGCGCTCCCACCGACGGCTTCGGGAGCCTGATCTATCTCGACACGTTCAACTCGGTGTACGGTCCGGGCTGGCGGCGCGAGAACTCGTTCGTCTCCCACAACCCCACAGGCGTCTTCTGTTACGGCTTCTACGCGTTCGATCCCACCAAGGGCGGATACAGGCATCCCGCCGGAGCGACCGCGAGGCGCGGCCCCGGCGTCGGCGAGCAGTACCGCCTGACGGCGAGCGGGCCGGGAGTGACGCCGAACGTCTCGGTGCTCGTTCCGGGCCTCCACCCGTACGACGCCTCGAATCCACAGGACGTCGCCTGGCAGGCGCAGGAGTCGCAGCTGCTGCTCTCCTGGAACGACCATCTCTGCGGCGCCGGCTTGCGCTAGCGACACTCGCGGCGCTCGCAATCACGGCGACCGCGACCGCGGCTGACGGCCCGGTCGTCACGCTCACGCAGACACTGCCGGGGCTGAACAACGTGAGCTCGGGCGGCTTCGAGCCGCCGGATGTGCAGGTCGCGGCGGGGCCGGGGTATGTCGTCGAGATGGTGAATCTCGCCATGCGTTTCTGGCGCACCGGCAACGGGCCGGCGGAACAGCTGATCACGCGACGGCTCGAGTCGTTCTTCGGAACGGGCGCCGACCGGCTCACCGATCCGCGCGTCGTGTACGACACGCAGACGGGCCGCTGGTGGGCGTCCATCTCCGATCTCGACGCGACGAGCATCCACCTCGCCGTCTCCGACACGAGCGACCCGACGGGACACTGGACGATCTCGTCGTACAAGGCGCCCGGCTGCGCCGACCAGCCGCGGCTCGGTCTCGCGGACGGGCTCGCCGTGCTCGGCGCGGACATCTTCCAGAACTGCCAAGGCGAGGGCTCTCCGGCGTCCGGCTCGGAGCTCTGGATCATCAACAAGGCACAGCTGCTCGCCGGATCGACGAGCCCGGCGACGACGACATATGGGCCGGACGTGGGCTTCGCGAGCCTCACGCCGGTGCAATCGCTCTCGCCGACCGCGACGGAGTACGTCGTGTCCGTGAACGAGCCGACGTCGCGGGTCGCGCACGTGCTGACCGTCACCGGCATCCCGCCGGCGACGGTGTCGGTCACGGAGGCCGCGACGCCGGCGATCAACCGTCTCGGCCGCCCGCCGTTTGCGGGACAGCCGGCGACTGGCGGCCGCGCCTCGCCGGGCCTCGACGCGAACGACGACCGCGTGCTCGACGCGGTCTGGCAGAACGGGAGCCTCTGGTTCGCCGCGAACGGCGGCTGCATCCCGCCGGGCGACGTGCTGATCCGGTCGTGCGCGCGCATCATCGGTCTCGCGACCACGGCGCTGACGGTCACGACCGATGTCGACCTCTCCGCTGCCGGCGCGAATCTGTTCTACCCGGCGCTGCGCCCGAACGGGAACGGCGATCTCGTCGTCGTGTACGGGGAGTCGGGCGTCAGCGTCGAGCCGCAGACGGTCGTCGTCGCGCGCACGCCGGACGGCACGTTCACGCAGCCGGTCGTCGTCGCGAAGAGCGCGAGTCCGTATCGCGGCGACCGCTACGGCGACTACTTCGGCGCGGCCGCCGACCCGACGGATCCGGCAACCGTGTGGGTGGCGGGCGAGTCCGGCACCGACATCGCAGGGGGTCGCGGCTGGTCGACGTACGTCGCGTCGGCGGCTGTCACGCCTGCAGGCGGCACGCCGCCGCCGGTCCTCGTCGCGCCGCCGCCCGCTGTGCGCGCCCTGGCAGCGGCGGGCAAGACCGGCAGGGTCGTGCAGCTCCGCTACCGCCCGGTCCTCGACGGGCTCGGCGTGTTGGCGGTCGTGACCGTGCGGTCACGGCAGGGGGCGGTCGTGTTCCGGAAGACGACGGGGACGATCACGGTCCACGCCGGGCAGGCCTACTCCGTCCCGTGGCAGCCCGGGCACGCGAGCCGGGGCACGTTCGGCTACTGCGTGCGGACGGTGACGCCCGCCGGCGTCTCGTCGCCCTCGAGCTGCAGTACGGTAACGCTGCACCGATGAGGAGGCGCTGCGGACAATGAACGTCACCGAGCTCCGGGTCGCGCTCACTGTCGCGAATTTCGACGAGGCGCTCGCGTTCTACCGGAACGCGGTCGGCCTCGAGCAGATCGCCGACTGGAGCACGGAGAACGGCCGCGTTGTCGTCCTCAACGCCGGCCGCGCGACGCTCGAGCTCTTCGACGAGGCGCAGGCGGAGTTCGTCGACGAGATCGAGGCCGGCCGACGCGTCTCCGGCACCGTGCGGCTCGCGCTCGAGGTGACCGACAGCGGCGAGACCGCGCGCCGGCTCATCGCGGCGGGCGCGGAGGAAGTCGCGCCGCCGGTCACGACGCCGTGGGGCGACCGCAACGCGCGCGTTCGCACACCTGACGGGATGCAGCTGACGCTCTTCACCGGCCACTAGTGGCGACGATGCGGGACCTCGATCGGCTCGCGCTCGCGCTGCCGCAGGTGGCGAAGGAGGTCTCGGAGGACGGGCGGCCGTCGTATCTCGTGCACGGGAAGATGTTCTGCTTTCACCGCAGCCGCCGTCCGGACGCGATCGATCCGAAGACGGGCGAGCGCATGGCGGACGTCCTGATGTTCCGAGTCGACGGCGCCGACGCGAAGGAGCTCGTGCTTGCGGACCCGCGCGGCATCTTCTTCACGACGCCGCACTTCAACGGCTATCCCGCGGTGCTGATCCGCATCCCGGATCTCAAGCAGCTCGATCGCGGCGAGCTCCGCGACCTCGTCGTCGACGCGTGGCTGACGCGCGTGCAGAAGCGCGTCGCGAAGGCGTGGCTCGCCGAGAACGACTGAGCTAGGCGCGCAGCGGGAGGCCGCGCCAGACGAACGCCGACGAGGCGATTCCGGCAAGGCCGAGGGCGACGAGGATCCACCCGACGGGCTGCAGGTCGACCCCCGAGCGGACGAGCCCTGCGGGGATGGGCTTCAGTGGGGCGAGCACCTTGCCGTGCACCGGGATGAACCAGAGGCCCGGCGCGTTCGGGTTCGGCACGGGCTTCAACAGACGAGGAGCGAAAAATGTCCTCGGCGACGCGATGGAGACCTGCGTCGTCTCCCGTCCGGTCAGGACGGCGATACCGCCGAAGAGGGCAACAAGCGCGAGCGCACCGATCACCGCGGCGACGAGCGTCCGGCGTGCGCGCCGCGGCGGCGCAGCGGGCGCCGGGACGACGCCGCGTTCCGAGGCCCACGCGACGGCGAACGACCGCGCGTCGAAGACGCCGTCGCCGAGCACTTCTTCGGGCGCGAGCCCGTCGGCCTCAGCGTCGCGCAGATCCGCGTCGAGCTCAGACGCCATCTCGTTCGCGACGGCATCGGGCACACCCAGCCGCCTCCACTCGCTGCGGCACTCCTCGACGAACGCGTTCACGCTGCCACTTCCGTTGCGGTGAGCCCGAGCACCGCGTCGACGGCATCGCGCGCGGTCTGCCACTCGGCGATCCCTGCCGCGAGCGCCATGCGCCCGGCGTCGGACGCGCGGTAGTACTTGCGCGGTGGGCCGCCGTTGCTCACGGCGCGGTGCGTCTCGACCAGCCCTTCGCGCTCCAGCCTTCCGAGCAGGGGGTAGATCGAGCCCTCGCCGACGATCGAGAGACCGCGCGCCCGTAGCCGCTTCGTCATCTCGTAGCCGTAGGCCGGCTCGTCCTCGATCACGGACAGGAGACAGAGGTCGAGGACGCCGCGAAGCAGCTGGCTGCGCCGGTGTTCACCCGTTGCCATGCAGTGCAAGGTAGCAGGTGCTCCCTTGCTTTGCAAGGGTCGCCGCTGCGTAGGCTGACGCCATGCGACCGACGCTGTACGAGTTCGCGGGCGGTGCCGACGCGCTCCGTGCGCTCGCGCACGCCCACCACGCACGCTGCCTCGCCGATCCGGAGCTCAATCATCCGTTCTCGCACGAGGACCAGCATCCGCAGCACGTCGAGCGGCTCGCGGCGTACTGGGGCGAGGTGCTCGGCGGCCCGGCCGTCTATTCGACCGACTGCGGCGACGAGTCGGCGGTGCTGCGGATGCACGCCGGGAACGGCGACATGGGCGACCTCGGCGAGCGGTTCCTCGCCTGTTTCGTCGCAGCGATGGACGACGCGGCACTGCCCGCCGACCCTGAGTTCCGGGCGGCCCTGGCGGCGTACATGCGCTGGGCGGTCGACCAGGTTCTGGCCTATCCGGACGACCCGGAGCTCGTCCCCGGAGGCCTTGCCATGCCGCGGTGGGACTGGGGCGGACCGGTCTCGGTCGATAGGGCTTGATTCGCGGGCGCTATGTGCCGATCTAGACGTACGTGGAAGCGGCTCCCACCCCCTGGCGGCCCCTCGGACGTCTGCTCGTTGAACAAGGCCTTCTGACCGAAGCGGAGCTCGAGCGCGCGCTCGATCAGCAGTCTGCGACCGGCAAGCGGCTCGGCGAGACGATCGTCGAGCTCGGCTTTGTGTCGCATCCCGCGCTCTCCCGCGCGCTTGCCGCGCAGTACGGGATCGAGCTCAAGGCGGAGTCGGGCTTCGGCACCGGCCTCCGCGCGAAGATCGAAGGACATCATGAGCGTAAGCGGATCGCGTTCGGCGTCCCGCGCCTCCGCCTCGTCGACCCCGAGCCGGCGGAGCTCGAGGAGCAACAGTCGGAGGCCGACGTGCTCGCCGAGGACGAGGCGCTGCATCTCGGCGAGCTCGAGGAGCAGTGGGCGAGGCTCGCGGCGGCCGAGGAGATGCTTGCCGAAACGCAGCAGGAGCTCGAGGAATGGCGCGGCGCCGCCGCGCGCCGGCGCGATCAGGTGCAGCGTCTCTTCGCGCTGATCCAACGGCGCGAGCAGCGGCTGGCAGCCGAGGCGGCTGAAGTGCGGGAGGGCGACCGGCGCGAGCTGGAGGGCCTCCGCCGCTCGGTCGAGCGTCGCGGCGACCAGGCGCACCGCGTGCTGGCACTCATCCGTCGTCGCGAGCAGAAGCTGCTCGACGCCGTCAAGAACGCACGGGGCGAGCACGAGCAGGAGCTCGAGCGTGTGCGGAAGGCGTATGAGGATCTGGCGGAGAACAGGGTTGCGGAGCAGGCAGAGCTCCGGGAGGTGCGCCGCGCGTTCGACGAGCTGTCGAGTGCGCGCGAGGCCGAACAGGGAGCAGTCGCCGAGCTTCGCCGGCTGCTGGACGACGCGGGGCGAGCCCGCGAGTCGGATCAGAACGAGATTGCGGAGCTGCGCCGCGCGCTCGAGGAGTCGTCCCGGACGCGCGAGGAAGAGCTCGCCGAGCTCCGGCGCGCGCTCGAGGAAGCCGCGGGCGGCCGGGAATCGGAGCAGGAGGAGCTGACCGAGCTACGGCGTGCCCTGGAGGAAGCGTCGAGCGTCCGCGAGGCCGAGCACGCAGAGCTCGCGCAGGTGCGGCAGGCGCTCGAGGAGGCGTCGCAGTCGCGCGACTCGAACCAGCTTGAGCTCGCCGACCTGCGAGGCACCCATGAATCCGCGCAGCGCGACCTCGACAATCTGCGGCGGGCGTTCGAGGACGCAGCGCAGGCGCGCGAGGCGGCACATGCCGAGCTCGCCGAGCTGCGGCGGCAAGTTGAAGACTCGG
The DNA here is from genome assembly GCA_036265735.1 of Gaiellaceae bacterium. Classification (GTDB taxonomy): domain Bacteria; phylum Actinomycetota; class Thermoleophilia; order Gaiellales; family Gaiellaceae; genus Palsa-739. The sequence continues at coordinate 272 of DATAOK010000033.1, read as the reverse complement.
GTCGCGGGCATGAGGCTGCACGCGGCGAGCTCGAAGACGTTCGTCGCGCGCTCGAGGAGTCGGCGCAGGCGCACGAATCGGAGCTCGGCGAGCTGCGGCAGCAGCTCGAGGACGCGCAGCGTGGGCACGAGGCTGCACGCGGCGAGCTCGAAGACGCTCGTCGCGCGCTCGAGGAGTCGTCAAAGGGCCGCGAATCGGAGCTCGCTGAGCTGCGGCAGCAGCTCGAGGACGCGCATCGTGGGCACGAGGCTGCACGCGGCGAGCTCGAAGAG
>DATAOK010000032.1:0-16207 GCA_036265735.1 Gaiellaceae bacterium | reverse complement strand
CGGGTTCCACTGGCCGAAGTCGTCGCGGAAGCTGAAGATGCGCTCCTTCGCGCGGGCGCGCTCCTCGTCGCGGCGCGCGCCGCCGATCGCGGCGTCGAACTGGTGCTCCTCGATCGCATCGAGCAGCGTCGTCGTCTGCAGCCGGTTGCGCGAAGCACGCGGGCCGGTCTCCTCGGTGACGCGGCCCTTGTCGATCGACTCCTGCACCGACGCGACGATCAGGCGCTCGCCGAGCTCGGCGACGCGCCGGTCGCGGAACTCGATCACCTCGGGGAAGTTGTGGCCCGTGTCGACGTGCATGACCGGGAACGGGAACTTGCCCGGTCTGAACGCCTTCTCGGCGAGACGCAAAAGGACGATCGAGTCCTTGCCGCCGGAGAAGAGCAGCACCGGCCGCTCGAGCTCGGCTGCGACCTCGCGGAAGATGTGGATCGCCTCGGCTTCCAGTTCGTCCAGATGCGTCAGCGTGCGGGCGGACGTGCTCACGCGGTTACCGCCATGCGCTCGAGCGCCTCGAGGACGGTGCGGGCCGAGTCGGAGGGGCTGACGCCTGTCGTGTCGATCGTGACCTCCGGGCTCGAAGGCGACTCGTACGGCGCGCTGACACCGGTGAAGTCCGCGATCTCGCCGGCGAAGGCGGCGCGATAAAGACCCTTCGGATCGCGGCGCGCGCACTCCTCGAGCGGCGTCGCGACGTAGACCTCGACGAACGGGGCGTGCGGCTCGACGAGCGACCGCGCGTGACGACGCGCCTCCTCGTAGGGCGAGATGGCACTGACGACGACCGCAGCGCCGGCGCGCGCGACGCGCGAGGCGACCCAGCCGATGCGCGCGATGTTTGCGTCGCGGTCTTCCTTCGAGAAGCCGAGACCCTTTGACAGGTGCGTGCGGACGATGTCGCCGTCGAGGTGGTCGACCAGGTGCCCGCGCTGCTCGAGCTCCGCCTCGACGATGTTGGCGACAGTCGTCTTGCCGGCGCCCGAGAGCCCCGTGAACCAGACGACGAACCCGCTCATGCATGAACCTCGTTCGACGGGATCGTGTGGATGCCGCACTCGGTCTTGTCGGTGCCGACCCAGCGACCCTCGCGGCCCTTGCCGGGCACGGTCGAGTGCCTGTCGCCGATCGAGTCGTAGCCCTGGTCGTGGAGCGGGTTGTAGGGCAGCCCGCGCTCGCGGATGTACGTCCAGCAGTCGTCGTCGCTCCAGTCGGCGAGCGGATTCGCCTTCCAGAGCTCGTGCTGCTCGTCCCAGCCGAGCTTCCGCGCATCTGCGCGCGTCGGGGACTGGTCGCGGCGGATGCCGGTGATCCACGCGTCGAGGCCGCCGAGCGCCGTGACGAGGGGCGCGACCTTCGCCTTTGCGAGGTAGAGCTCGGGCTTCGTCTCCCAGAGCTTGTCCTCGACCGGCCCGCCTTCGTATCGTTCGATCGTTCGCCCGTAACGGTCTTCCACGTCGCGCCAGTACGCGTACGTCTCGGGGAAAAGATGGCGCGTGTCGATCGCGAAGACGCGCGCGGCCGGCTCGAGTGAGAACAGCAGGTCGAGGAGGATCGTCTCCTCCTTCTGGAACGAGCACGCGAGCGCGACCTTGCCCGGGAACCGCTCGAGCACCCAGGCGAGGATCTCCTCGGCGCTCAGCGCCTCGACGTCAGTCGGCAACTCGATCTGCAAGGAGCACCTCCTTCAGCGTGTCGCCGCGCAGCCCGAGCCGAAGCGTCTCGAGCGGGATCACTTCCTCCGGCGGGATGTTCCCGAGATTGACCGACGGGCCGAACTGCTTGATGAACCACGCCTGCGCGGCCTTCGACGGCGCCTCGAAGATGACGTTCACCGGGCCGATCTCGAGCGCGATGTCGCCGATCAGCTCCGCGCGCATGCCGCCGGACGAGTCGAAGATGCCGGCCGTGCCGCCTTCGCGCGCTTCCGTGATCACCTTCCATGCGCCGGCCTCGAGCTCCTCGCGCAGCCACTGCTTCCATTCCGCCGCGGTGTACTCGACGCTCGAATCCTTCGAGCCGACCTCGGAGAGCACAGTGAAGTCGCGCGCGAAGTCGGCGATCAGCTCGAGCTTCCGCTCGCGCGGGATCTCGATCGTCCCGTCGGAGAGCTCGACGTGCGTGATGCCGAGGCCGTTGAGCCAGGACTTGTACTCGTCGAGCTGCTCTTTCGCGTAACAGACCTCGAAGAACGTGCCGCCGATGACGACGGGTTTCTCGCGCAGCACCTCGAGCTTGCGGTCGAGGTTCTGCGTGACCGCTGCGGTGCCCCAGCCGAGCTTGACGATCGAGATGTAGTCGCCGGCCGTCTCGAGGACGTCTTCCCACGCACGCGGCCCAAGGCCCTTGTCGATGACGTGGGTGAGGCCGTGATGCGGGTCAAAGGCGAGCATAGAGCTCCTTCAGCTTTTCCTGGGCGCGCGCCTGCACGTCGTGGTAGAGCGAATTACCGTGCGCGTCGATGCCGACCGTGAGCGGGCCGAAGTCCTTGACGCGGAACTTCCAGAGGCACTCGGGCATGAGCTCCTCCCACGCGACCTCTTCGATCTCCTCGATCTGCGTCGTCTCGAGCGCCGCCGCGCCGCCGACGATCGCGAAGTAGACCATGCCGAGCTTCTGCATCGGCTCGATCGCCTCGTCGGGGAAACCGCCCTTGCCGCAGATCGCGCGGACGCCGTACTGCGCGCCGAGCGGCTCTGTGAAGCGCACCATGCGCGCACTCGTCGTCGTGCCGATGCAGACCTTCTCGTAGCGTCCGTCGTCGAGCTTGCGGACGCCGGGCGCCGTGTGCAGGAGAAACGCGCCGCTGAGGTCCATCGGCGGCTCGACGCCCTGGTCGAAGATGCGGATCTGCGTGCGGTCGCGGATGCCGATGATGTGGCCTTGGACGATCACTTCGTCGCCGGCCCGGAGCTTCAGGATCTCGGCCTCGTCTGTGATCGGGAACGTGACTTCGTGGGTGGCCATCTCGTTCACGCCTCGCGGTCGTAGTCGATGCTGCCGTCGGCTGCGATGTGCGCGCTTGCCCGGCGCGCGGCCCAGCACTGGTAGTTGACGGCCACCGGGTTCAGCGTCATGTGCGTGTCCGCATGCTCGATGTGGCACTGCAGCACGGTCACGTCCCCGCCGAGTCCCATCGGGCCGATGCCGGTCTCGTTCAGGAGCCCGAAGAGCTCGTCCTCGAGCTCGGCGACGAGCGGGTCGGGGTTGCGCGTCCCGATCGGCCGCATGATCGCCTCCTTCGCGAGATGCATCGCGTAATCGGCGGAGCCGCCGATCCCGACGCCGACGATGCCCGGCGGGCACGGCTTGCCGCCGGCGCCGACGATCGACTCGAGCACGAACTGCTTGATCCCCTTCACGCCGTCGGCGGGGATGCACATCTTGAGGAAGCTCATGTTCTCACTGCCGCTGCCCTTCGGGACGCACTTCACGTCGAGGCCGTCCCAGTCCTGCACGAACTCCCAGTGGACGATCGGCAGCCGGTAGCCGATGTTCGGCCCGGTGTTCTCGCGCGTGATGGTGTGCACGGCGTTCGAGCGGAGCGGATGCTCAACCGTTGCGCGCGCCGTGCCGTCGCGGAGCGCTTCGTAGATTCGCGCGGGATGCAGCGGAAAGTGCTCGCCGACCTTCGCGTGATAGACGGCGATGCCCGTGTCCTGGCAGACGAGGTTGCGCTCGTCGTCGGCGACATTGATATTGCGATGGATCGTCTCGAGGACGCGCTTGCCGGGGACGGACGTCTCGCGTTCGAGCGCAGCGGCGAGCGCATCGCGCAGGTCCTGTGGAATGTCCTTCAGCGCCCAGACGTAGAGATGCGCCGCGGCGTCCTCGACGGCGTGCTGAAGCTCTGTCGTGGTGTCAATGCTCATGCAGTCTTCGCTTTCTCTGTGGCGGCCCTGCCGGCGCGACGACCGAAGACGACGCACTCGAGCAGGCTGTTGCCCATCATGCGGTTGCGTCCGTGCGTGCCGCCGGCGATCTCGCCGCACGCGTAGACGCCCTCGAGGGTCGTCTCGGCGTTCGCGTCGATCACGAGGCCGCCGTTCTGGTAGTGGAGGACGGGGTAGGTCAGGATTCTCTCGGCGAGCGGGTCGATTCCCGCGCCACGGTAACGGCGCAACATGTACGGCAGTGAGAGCTGCGCGTCGTGCTCGCTGATCCGTGTCGTGTCGAGGTAGACCGCGGGACGGCCGTCAGGCGTCTCGACGCCCTTGCCCTTCGCAACTTCGTCGACGATCGCCTGCGAGACGACGTCGCGCGCGCCCAGCGAGTCGGTGAACTCCTCGCCGTCGGCGTTCAGGAGCACCGCTCCGTACGCGCGCGTCGTCTCGGGGATGCTGTAGCCCTGCATCGTCTCCGGCCACGCGCCGCCGTTCGGGTGGTACTGCAGCGCGTCGAGGTCACGCGCTTCCGCGCCCGTGTCGAGCGCGATCTGCGTCACCTCGCCCGTCGCGCCGGGATGATTCGTCGACAGCTCGCCGCGCTCTGCCGCTTCTTTGAAGCAGCGGCCGCCTGCGGCGAGGATGACGGTGCCGGCGTCGAGCGTGTGCTCGCCCACACGCGCGCGCCAGCCGTGCTCCGTCTTTTCGAGATCCTCGAGCGGGCTCTTCGGGAAGACCGTGACGTTTCCACCCTCCGCCGCGTCTCTCAGCGCCTTGGTGATCGCGTGCCCCGTGCGGTCGCCGACCTGGAGCAGCCGCTTCGCGGAGGAGCCGCCGCAGCGCGCGAGGCGGTAGCCCCCATTTCCAGCAACACCACTCTCGCGCGTGAAGACGACGCCGAGCTCCTCGAGCCAGTGGATGGCCGAGGGGGCCTCGCTCGTCAGCACCGTGACGAGCTCCATGTTCGCCGTCTCGTGGCTCGAGCGCCAGACGTCCTCCGCATGCAGCTCGGGCGAGTCGTCCTCGCCGAAGGCCGCCTGGATTCCGCCCTGCGCCTTCGCCGAGTTGCAGGACTGAATCGAGGCCTTCGTGGCGAGCGCGACGCGGGCGCCTGCGCGGTCCGCGGAGACCGCGGCGGCGAGGCCGGAGGCTCCGCTCCCGATCACGAGCACGTCGAATCCATCGCGGTGCGACGACATCCGGCCGATCTTAGCTAATTCCAGCCATTTCTATCACTAATACTTGTCCTGTCCGGACATCTTGCGTCGTCAGTTCTGACAACGCTACGGTGCAGCTGCCGTTGTGGGGGTGTGCAACGGAAGGAGGCACCGATGACCGTCAACCGTTTCGCGGCCGTGATCGCCGCGCTTGGGCTGATCCCGGCCGCGGCGGCATCAGCCGCAGCGGCAGGCAACCCGCACGACCAGACGCAGCCCTCCGCGTCGGTCACGACGCTCGTCAGCGGGCCGACGCCCATCAAGGCGAAGGACATTCCCGACGCGCCCGGCGGCCTGAAGGCCGGCAAGGCCGGAGCGTCGGCCCTTGCCGGCGACTGCGGAGCCTGCCTCGTGTACTGCTGGGGCGCCACGACGAGGTCGGGGCCGAGCGACTGGAGCGGCTCCGTCTTCATCTATCAGCACCTGTACTGGTGCGGGAACGGCGCGAAGGTGACGTACGGCTCCGCGTGGCAGTCGTACTCGCAGTCGGGGTCGTACCGCCTCGACCAGACGTACGGGCCGTGGTGGAGCGGCGGCTGTATCGGCTGCTCGTCCCTGCGGGCGAGCGGCTACATCCTCTGGAACTGGAACGCGCCCCTCATCTCGATCCCGCAGTCGGGCACGAGCCATCTCGACACGACCATGTACGCCTGGGGGGTGTTGTCCTACTGAAACTCGTTCTCCAGATCGCCGCCGGGCTGCTCTTGGCGATCGCGCTGCTCGTCGTCCTGACGATCGCCATCCACCAGATCCGAGCGCACTAGCTGTGTTTGTCGGCGCAAGTGTCGGATCCGCTCACGCGGATTCCGGCACGCGCTGAAGACCCTAAAAGGCGGCCGCATACGCGGCCGCGGGTCTCGCCGCGTCCTTCTCGGCCGAGTCCGCGCCCGTCTTCACCAGACGGACACAAGGAGCTCCTCGATCTCGCCCGGAGTCGCCGGTCGCGGGTTCGCCTGGTTGCCGGCGCGGCCCGCGGCCGCCTCCGCGAGATCGGGGAGGTCCTCACGCGGCACACCGAGCTCGTGCAGACGGGTCGGGCCGCCGAGCGCTGCGAGCTGCTCGACGTCCGGGACGATGGCGGTGAAGCGCTCCACGGCGTCCGGCGCCCACTGCGCGTTCCAGCGGAGCGCGGGCGGCAGGCAGATGCCGTTCAGCGTGCCGTGCGGGAGGCCGTAGCGGCCGCCGATCGCCTGCGCCATCGCGTGCGCGAGCGCGAGGCCCGAGCCGCCGAGTGCCGCACCGGCGTGGCATGCACCGCGAAGCAGCTCAGTCCGCGCTTCGGCGTCGTACGGCGCGTCGACGACGCGTGGCAGCCATTCGGCGATCCGCCTCGCGCCTTCGAGCGCGTGCCCGTCCGCCTCCGCGTTGTGGCTCTTCACGTACAGCGCCTCGGCGCAGTGCGCGAGTGCGTTCATCGACGTGCCGACAGTCGTCTCGCGCGGGAGGTCGAGCGTCAGCGCGGCGTCGTAGACGATCCCGGTGGGGTGAGCGCCCGCGCCGCCGCCGCGCATCTTCCGGCCCGGGTCTCGCACGCCGTAGTACGCCGTCCACTCCGCCCCGGCGTACGTCGTCGGTACGGAGACGAGCGGGACGTCTGCCGCAGCGGAGACCGCCTTGCCGAGATCGATCGCACTGCCGCCGCCGACGGCGATCACGCCGTCGCCTGAGAGCGCGGCCGCCTCGCCGACACGGTCCGACGGGACTTCCGACCAGCGGTTCGCCGCATCGATCGCGAGTGTCCACCGCGGACTCGCGATGAGCAGCGGCCGTTCGATGCCTGCCTCGGCCACGACGGCGGGGAGCGAGTCGAGCCCCCAGCGGACGATCATGCGAGCCGTTCGCGTGCGAACTCGACGAAGGCCTGTGCGACGCGAGTCTCCGCACGGCCGGCGGAGCGGACGAGCGAGATCTCCCGTGCCGGCTCGAGCCCTTCGACGTCTGCGACGGCGACGGTGCCCGCGGCGACGTCGGCCTCGATCGCGCTGCGCGAGATGAACGTCACGCCGTAGCCGCCGAGCACCGCGCTGCGCGCCGATTCCTGCAGTCCGAGCTCGAGCCGGACCTCGAGATCGCGGAGGCGGGTGCCCGTCTCCCGCAGCTCGTCCTCGATCACCTGCCGCACGCCGGCGCCCTCCTGCATGAGCACGATCGGCTCGTGCTTCAGCTCGTCGAGCGTGACGATGCGACCGGCAAACGGATGACCGCGCGGAACTGCGAGCACGACCTCGTCGCGGAAGAACGGCTCGAAGACCACGCCGCGCTGCCGCCGCACGGCTCCGACGACGCCGAGCTCGAGCTCGCGTCGGGCAACCTGCTCGATGACGCGCTGCGTGTCGGACACCGACAGCGCGACGTGCACCTCCGGGTGCAGCCGCTGGAACTCCGCGAGCGCGACGGGCAGCACGGTCCCTCCCGGTCCCGTCGACGCGCCGATCTCGAGCCGTCCGCTGAGCTCTCCCTCGACCTCCTCGCCGAGCTCGGCGAGCAGCTGCTCCTCCGCGGCGAGCAGGCGCTGCGCGCTCCGGTAGAGCCGGCGGCCGGCCTCGGTCGGCTCGACGCGCCGTCCCGAACGATCGAGCAGCTGGACGCCGAGCCGCTTCTCGAGCGACCGAATCTGCAGGCTTACCGCCGGCTGCGTCACACCGAGCTGCTCCGCCGCCTGCGAGAAGCTCCGCCGCTCGACCACCGCGCAGAACGCAGCGAGCTGGCGTGTATCCATAAGCAAAGATTATGCATGGATTGACGCCGCAACGGTCTAGAGTCCCGCTCATCGAGGACACGTTCATTCGCGGCTACCGGCAGCTGGCCCTCGAGACGCCGGCTCGGAAGCGCGACGTCCTCCTCCGCGCGCTCGACGTGACGCTCTCGGCGCTCTTCCTGCTCTGCGCCCTTCCGGTTGCGCTCGTGATTGCGCTGATTGTGCTCGTGACGAGCGGCCGCCCCGTCTTCTACCGCGGCGAGCGCGTCGGGCGCGGCGGCCGCGTCTTCACGATGCTGAAGTACCGGACGCTGCGCAGCGACGCGGAAAGCAGGCTCGGCCCGTACCTCGGCGAGGAGCTCGTGCGCCGCACCGAGGCCGAGTTCACGCCGGTCGGCAAGTGGTTGAAGGCGACGCAGCTCGACGAGATCCCGCAGTTCATCAACGTGCTCCGCGGCGACATGAGCCTCGTCGGCCCGCGACCGATCCGGCCCGTGTTCTTCGAGGAGCTCGCGCACGACCTTCCCGCGTACTGGCAACGGCTGATCGTGCGTCCCGGGCTCACCGGCCTCGCGCAGGTCCGGCGCGGCTACGAGACGTCGATGGCGGAGAAGCTCGCGCACGATCTCGAATGGATTGCCGACCGCTCGGTTCGTCTTTATATGAGAACTGTGGTCGCGACCGGGTGGCGCGTGCTGAAGCAGTCGTTGCGAGGGCTCGTATCAAGAAACGACTGATCGTCGTCGGGGTCCTGACGTTTCTGGCGCTGGGTGCCTGGTACACCCTGCGGCCGGGGCCCCCGCATGCGCGCCTGCTCGTCGGCGTGGACGACGACACGCTGAAGTGGACGTCGGATCCGCTGGGCGTCGTTGCCTGGCAGCGGTCGCTCGGCGCGCAGGCCGTCCGGGTCTGGGTGCCGTGGGAAGGCGAGCGGCGGCCGGCCGGGCCGGTGCCGACCGAGCTCGCACGCGCCGAGCAGGCGGCGCAGCGCACACGGGTCGTGCTTGCAGTCTTCGGCTTCGCACGCAGCACGCCGACGACGCCGTCCGAACAGGCTCGCTTCTGCGGCTATGCGCACAGCGCGCTCGGCGCGGTGCCCGACGCACACGCGGTCGTCATCTGGAACGAGGCCAACTCGCGCACCTACTGGGACGGAACGCCGCAGCAATACGAAGCGCTCCTCGCCCGCTGCTACGACGCGCTGCACCGGAAGGGCGTCACCATCCTCGACTCGACGGCATCGAACCACGCCCCTGAGGCGTTCCTGAGCGCAGTCGGTGCCGCGTACCGCGCCAGCGGCCGGACGCGCCCGATCGTCGACGCGTTCGGCCACAACCCCTATCCGGCGTCAGGGCTCGAGCTCCCGACCGCCGTGCACAAGACCGGATTCGTCGGCGAGGGCGACTACGCGCGCCTCGTCGACGTGCTCGAGCGCGCGTTCGGGCGCAAGCCGGCGATCTGGTACCTCGAGGACGGCTTCCAGTCCGCGATCCCGACGAAGCTCCGGTGGCGCTACTCCGGCCGCGAGACCGTGGAAACGATGACCGCGGCCGAGCAGTCGCAGCGGCTCGCCCAGGCCATCGAGCTCGCGGGCTGCCAGCCCTACGTCCGCGCGTTCTTCAACTTCGAGCTCGTCGACGAGACTCGGCTCTCCGGCTGGCAGTCCGGCCTGATCTGGCGCGGCGTGCGACGGAAGCCGGCGGCCACGGCGTTCGCGGTTGCCGCACAGCACGCGGGCACGCACTGCTCGTCTAACTAGCATTCCGCCGAATGTGCGGGATCTGTGGCATCGCGTCGCGCGACGGCGCGGATCGCGACCGGCTCGCCGCGATGTGCGCAACGCTCGTGCACCGCGGGCCTGACAGCGGCGGCGAGTTCGTTGACGGCCCCGTCGGGCTCGCTGCGCGACGGCTGTCGATCATCGACCTCGCAGGCGGCGACCAGCCGATCGCGAGCGAAGACGGGTCGTGCGTCGTCGTCCAGAACGGCGAGATCTACAACTACCCGGAGCTGCGCCGCGATCTCGAGCGCGAGGGGCACACGTTCCGCACGAACTGCGACACCGAGGTCCATCTGCACCTCTACGAGCGCCACGGGGTGGACTATCCGCGCCTGCTGCGCGGGATGTTCGCAGTCGCCCTCTGGGACTCGGGCGCGCAGCGGCTGCTGCTCGCACGCGACCGCTACGGCATCAAGCCGCTCTACTACCGGCACACAGACGGCGACCTCGAGTTCGCGTCAGAGGTTCGCGCGCTGCCGCGCGGGGAGATCGACCTGGATGCCCTCGAGGCGTTCCTCGCGTTCAACTCCATCCCCGCGCCGTATTCGATCTTCCGCGACACCCGCAAGCTCCCCGCCGGCCACGTCCTCGTCTGGGACAAGAACGGCGTCTCGCTTGAGCGCTTCGCCCGCCCCGGCCCGGTTCCCGTCGACGAGTTGCGCTCGGACGACGAGGCCGAGCTCGTCGAGGAGCTGCGCGCGCGGCTGCGCGACTCCGTCAGGGCGCATCTGCTCGCGGACGTCCCCGTCGGCGTGCTGCTCTCAGGAGGCGTCGACTCGGCTGCGCTCGCCGCGCTCGCAGCGCAGGAGACGTCGGACGCCGTGCACACGTTCACGATCGGCTTCGCGGAACGCAGCTTCGACGAGCGAGACGACGCCCGCCTCGTCGCCGAGCGCTACGGCACGAATCATCACGAGCTGCTCGTCCATCCCGATCCGCGCCTGCTCCTGCCGGCGCTCGCGGAGGCGTTCGACGAGCCCTTCGCCGACTCGTCCGCGCTGCCGACGTATCTCGTCTCGCAGCTGGCGGCAAAGCACGTGAAGGTCGCGCTCTCCGGCGAGGGAGGCGACGAGCTCTTCGGCGGTTACTACACGTACGCCGCAGACCTGCTCGCTGACCGTCTCGCGCCGCTCGCTCGAATTGCGCGCCCGCTCGTCGAACGGCTGCCGACGTCGACGACGAAGGCGAGCTTCGACTACAAGGCCAAGCGGTTCGTTCGTGCCGCGCATCTGCCGCCGCTCGAGCGCCATCACGGCTGGAAGGAGATCTTCTCTGCCGACGTACGTACGGAGCTGCGCGGCACACGAAGCGCCTTCGATCCCGTCGACGTGTACCGCGCGCGCTACGCCGAGACGGCAGCCGCCGACCCGCTGGCCCGCCTCCAGGACGTCGACCTCGGCATCTATCTCGTCGACGACCTGCTCGTGAAGACCGACCGTGCGTCGATGGCTCACTCGCTGGAAGCGCGCGTCCCGTTTCTCGACTCCGTCGTGACGAACTTCGCGTTCGGCCTCCCGGCGCGCCACAAGGTTCGCGGCCTCGCGAAGAAGGTGCTGCTACGGAAGGCGGTCGCGCCGCTGCTGCCGCGGGAGATCGTGCACGGCCGCAAGCGCGGCTTCTCGATCCCCGCCGCGGCGTGGCTGCGCGGCGAGCTCGCACCGTTCGCGCGCGCGACGCTTTCGCCGGAGACGCTCCGCTCTCAGGGCTTCTTCGAGCCGAAGCCGGTCCAGCGGCTGCTCGACGAGCACGTCGCCGGCGCGCAGGACTGGAGCCGTCAGCTCTGGGGATTGCTCGCGTTCACGCTGTGGTACGAGCGTCACGTGCAGCAGGAGCCGCCGTTGCTTCGATCCGCCCGCATGGAAGCTCTGCTGGCTTAGGAGTGCGCATCTGGATCGACATGACCGCGAGCGCGCACGTGCTCGTCTTTCGGCCGCTGATCGCGATCATGGAAGGCCGCGGCGACGAGGTGCAGATCACCGCTCGTGACTACGCGCAGACGTTGCAGCTGCTCGAGCTGCACGGCCTGCAGGCAGAGGTGATCGGCAGGCACGGCGGCCGGTCACGCTTCCAGAAGGCACGGCAGATGACCCATCGCCTCGGCGCGCTGAAGAAGTGGGCGAGGGGCCGGCACTTCGACGTCGCGCTTGCGCACGGCTCCCACGAGTTGACGATGACGGCCCGGCGGCTGGGCATCCCCAGCGCGACAACGTTCGATTACGAGTTCGCAACGTTGCAGCATCAGCTCGGCTGCCGCGCGGCGACGAAGGTTGTCGTCCCGGAGGCGATCCCGCCCGAGCGCCTGCGCCGCTACGGCGCGCGGCCGCCGAAGCTCGTCCAGTATCCGGGACTGAAGGAGGAGTACTACCTCTCCGACTTCGAACCGAACCGCTCGCTGCTCGAGCGCTTCGACGTCGACGCCGCCAAGATCCTCGTCGTCCTCCGCCCGCCGCCGGACGTCTCGCTCTACCACCGGCAGTCGAATCCGCTCTTCCCGATGACACTCGAGCATCTCGGGCGGCTCGACAACGTGCACGCCTTCGTACTGCCGCGCACCGAGGAGCAGCGGGAGTACGTGCGCGGGCTTGCGCTCCCGTCCGTGATCCTTCCCGAGCGCGCGGTCGACGCGCAGAGCCTCATCGCGCTGGCCGACGTTGTCGTCTCCGCGGGCGGAACGATGAACCGCGAGGCTGCGGCACTCGGCGTGCCGGTCTACACGACGTACGGCGGAAGGCTCGGCGGCGTCGACGAGGAGCTGATTCGCGAAGGCCGTCTGAAGCCGCTGACCGACCCGCGCGCGCTCGACCTGCACAAGCGCGAGGCAACCGGCGCCGAGCGCGTACGACGCGACCCAGCGCTGATGCTCAGGCTGCTGCTCTCGGCGCACGACTAAGCGTCGCGAGCACGTCGTCGCCGTAGCGCTCGAGCTTCGTCGGGCCGACGCCGGGCACGCGGCCGAGCTCGGCCAGCGTGCGCGGGCTGCGCTCGGCGATCTCGGCGAGCGTCGTGTTGTGGAAGACGACGTAGGCCGGCACCTCGTCGGCTTTGGCACGCTCGGCTCGCCACGCTCGCAAAGCGGCGAAGACCGGAGTCTCGGGCAGAACAGCGGTGTCAGACACCCTGCGGGTCTCGGACACTCTCGAGTATCCGAGCTCGCCGAGAAACCGCGACGGCTTCCCGCTCCAGGTGACGACGAGGCGGCGCTTCGCGCGCGTCAGGCCGACGTAGAAGAGCCGGCGTTCCTCGTCGATGTCGCCACGCCGGATCGGGAGCTCGCCCTCCTCGACGAACGGGAGGTAGACCGCCTCGAACTCGAGTCCCTTCGCGCGGTGGAGCGTCAGCAGGTGCACGCCGCGGCCGGCGCTCGCGCCGAAGCGCTCGTGCAGCATCACGGTGTAGTCGGCGACGTCGCCGTCGAACGACTCCGCGAGCCGCACGAGCCGTGCAAGGTCGGCCTGGCGCGTTTGCTCGCGCTCGCCGAGCTTGTCCGGCGGTGACTCGAGCCAGCCCTGCGCAACGGCGGCCTCTCGCACGCTCGACTCGGCATCCCCGTCGCGGGGCAGCGCCTTCAGGAGCCGCCGCGCCGCGTCCCGCGCAAGGAGCGATGCGCCCTGGAACGGGATCCCTGCTTCGTGCAGCAACTCCTCGACATCTGCGGCGCGCGCGTTCGTCCGGACGAGGATCGCCTGCTCCTCGAGCGGCGACCCGGCCGCGCGAATCCGAGCAGCGAGGTCGACGTCGGGAGCCACCTCCGGCTCGGGCCCGTCGGCGTGCGTCGCCCGCAGCACCTTCTCGGCGCCGCCGAGCTTCGGCACGAGCTTGTTCGCGAGCGCGAGCACCTGCGGCGTCGAGCGGTAGTTCAGCTCGAGCCGCACGGTCGTCACCCGCGGGAACCGCCGCGGCAGCGCAAGGAGCCACTCCGGGCTTGCGCCGGTGAACCCGTAGATCGACTGGTAGTCGTCGCCGACCGCGCAGAGCTCGTCGCGGTCGCCGAGCCACAGGTCGAGTAGTGACTGTTGCAGCAGGTTCACGTCCTGGTACTCGTCGACGGTGAACGCGCGCCAGTTCTCGCGGACGAGCGCTCGCACCGCGGCGTCCGACTCGAGCAACGTCACAGCGCCCGCGAGCAGGTCCTCGAAGTCGACGGCACCGCCGTCGGCCTTCCGCCGCTCGTACTCGCGGAAGACGCGGTGCGCAAGGTCGGCCGGCAGCGGCGGCTCGTGGCCGCCCAGGCCTGCGATGTAGGTCGCCGGCGTGAGCCGCCGGTTCTTCGCCCACTCGATCTCGGTCGCGAGATCGCCAGCCGGCCGGAACTTGTACGGCGCGGGGAGCCGGTTGCCGATCTGGCGCAGCAACAACGCCTTCGTCGACAGGATCCGCCCAGGATCCCCCGAGAAGCGGCGCAGCAGCGCCAGCGCCGCCGAGTGGAACGTCGACGCACGCATGCCGTCGACGCCGAGCGCCGCCAGCCGGGAGCGCAGCTCGCCGGCCGCCTTCTCCGTGAACGTCACGGCAACGATCTCCCGCGCATCGAACGCTCCGCTCGCGACCTGCCACGCGATCCGGCGCGTGATCGTCGTCGTCTTCCCTGTCCCAGCCCCGGCCAGGATGCAGACCGGGCCGCGCGTCGCCTCGACGGCTGCGCGCTGTTCGTCGTTCAGTCCGTCGAAGATCCGGTCGGCGTCCAAGGCGGCTCACCGTACCGGGGCGATCGGTCGACTTCCTGACGAGACTCGGACGTCTCCGCAACGGCCGTCGGGACGACCTCGCGCTTGGGATCGCGGACGATCCCGCCGAGCTTTGCGACGACCTCGAGCGTGTCGCCGTCGTCGGCCAGCTGCTCGAGCTCGAGCAGCTGCTCGGTCAGCCAGTCGGCATCGACGGGCGGCCGGCTGAGCCGGAGGATCTTCGGATGCTCCGTCGCGCCGACGGATTCGTGCTCGCCCCAGAGCTCCTCGTGCAGCTTCTCGCCGGGGCGGGAGCCGATGAACTTGACCGGGATCGCGTTCGCGCCGCCGTCAGGATCCGAGGGCAGCTGCGGCTCCTTGCCGGAGAGGCGGATCATGTTGCACGCGAGATCGAGGATCCGCACCGGCTCGCCCATGTCGAGCACGAAGACCTGACCGCGCCCGCCGATCGCGCCGGCCTGCACGACGAGCGACACCGCCTCCGGAATCGTCATGAAGTAGCGCGTCATCTCCGGCGCGGTGACGGTGAGCGGCCCACCTTTCTCGATCTGCTTACGGAAGGTGGGGATCACGCTGCCGGACGAATTCAAGACGTTGCCGAACCGCACCGCGACAAAGCGGGTCTTGATGTCGCGCCGATGGCCGAGCGACTCGATGATCCATTCGCAGAGCGCCTTCGACTGCCCCATCACCGTCTTCGGGTTCACGGCCTTGTCGGTCGAGATGAGGACGAAGCGCTCGACCTCGGATTCCGCGGCGAGCTCCGCGACGATGCGCGTCGCGGCGACGTTGTTGCGCACAGACTCGAGCGGGTGCGTCTCCATCAGCGGCACGTGCTTGTACGCCGCAGCGTGGAACACGATCGTCGGCTTGTACTTCTCGAAGACCTCGCGCCTAAGCGCCTTGCGGTTCTTGACGTCGACGAGCTTCGGGATCGCCGCCGTGAAGTCGCGCTCACCGACCAGCTCGCGCTCGATGTCGAAGAGCGCGGTCTCCGCGTTGTCGACGAGAACGAGCCGCGACGGCCCCATCCGCGCAATCTGGCGGCAGAGCTCGGAGCCGATCGACCCGCCCGCGCCCGTGACGAGCACGGTGTGGCCCTCGAGATATGAGCCGACCTCGCGCATGTCGACCTCGACCTGCTCGCGGCCGAGGACGTCCTCGACCTGCACCGGCCGGATCTGCGCGACCGCGACGTCACCGGAGATCAGCTCGTAGAGGCCCGGCAGCGTTTTCACTGGAACGCGCGAAGCCTGCGCCGCCTCGACGACGCGACGCCGCGTATCGCCCGACGCCGACGGAATCGCAATCAGCACCTCGTCTGGTGACAGCTCGCGCACGAGCCGGGGCAGCTCGGCCGTCGTTCCGAGCACGCGCACACCGAGAATCCGCATGTTGCGCTTCGTCGGGTCGTCATCGACGAAGCCGATCGGCGTGTACCGGAGCATGCGCGAGCGCTGCATCTCCTCGACCACCGTCCGGCCCGCGTCCCCTGCGCCGACGACGATCACCTCACGGCCGCGCGCGACGACGCCGCCGCGGGGCCGCTCGATCACCGTCCGCGCGAACAGGCGCGCTCCCGCAATGAGCGCAAGCGTAATCAGCAAGTCCATCACTGCAATCGAGCGCGGCAGGCGCACGTGGTGCACGGGCGAGACGAGGTACACCGTCACGTCCGCGACGAGCGAGGCGACGATGACGCCGCGCGCCGCGCTCCACATGTCGTGCACCGAGACGTAGCGCCACCAGCGGCGGTGGAATCCGAAAAGCAGGAAGACCGCGACCTTGATCAGGACGACGATCACGATCGTCCGGCGGAGCAGCGTGTCGTAGTACGGCGGCAGGCCCTGGTCGAACCGGAGCTGGAAGGCAAGGAACCAGGAGAGCGCGACGATGCCTGCGTCGACCAGGAGCTGCAGCAGGCGGTGGCGCCCGAATCCGGTCAT
>DATAOK010000031.1:0-26731 GCA_036265735.1 Gaiellaceae bacterium | reverse complement strand
CTTGAAGGTCAACTTCAGCGGCCGCCTGTACACGATCGCCGGCTACGGCGTCTCCCGCGAGACGATGGTGGTCGACTACGACGAGGTGCTCGCACAGGCGAAGGAGGTGCGGCCCAAGCTGATCGTCTGCGGCGGCTCCGCCTATCCACGCACGGTGGAGACGGACAAGTTCCGCGCGATCGCGGACGAGGTCGACGCGTTGCTGCTCTGCGACATGGCGCATTTCGCAGGCCTCGTCGCCGCCGGCCTCCATCCGAATCCCGTCGAGCACTGTGATTTCGTGACGTCGACGACGCACAAGACGCTCGCCGGCCCGCGCGCCGGCTTCATCCTTTGCCGCGAGGAGCACGCACAGGCCGTCGACCGCGCCGTCTTCCCGGGGATGCAGGGCGGCCCGCTCGAGCACACGATCGCCGCCAAGGCGACCTGCTTCAAGATCGCGATGTCGGAGGCGTTTCGCGAGTACCAGCAGCAGATCCGCACGAACGCCGACACGCTCGCTGCGACGCTGCAGGAGGGCGGGCTCGAGCTCGTCACGGGTGGGACCGACACGCACCTGATGCAGGTCGACCTGCGCAACTCCGAGTGGACCGGCAAGGACGCGGAGGCGCGCTTGCACGAGGTGAACATAACGGTCAACCGCAACACGGTCCCGTTCGACGAGCGGCCGCCGACGGTCGCCTCAGGCGTCCGGATCGGCACGCCTGCGATGACGATGCGCGGCTTCGACGACGGTGATTTCCGCGAGACGGGGCGCATCATCTGCGACGCGCTCACCGACGCGCCCGACCTCGACGCGCTGCGCTCGCGCGTCGACGCGTTGTGCGCGAACCGGCCGCTGTATCCGGGGTTCCGCGGCTACACAACGTACGTGTCGTGAGCGTCGAGACCAAGCGCCTGACCGTCGTCGAGCATCCGCTCGTCCAGCACAAGCTGAGCTATCTCCGCGACGTCGAGACGCCGACGGTCCACTTCCGCAAGCTCGCGAACGAGATCACGTTGCTGCTCACCTACGAGGCGACGAAGGACATGCCGACGGAGGATTGTGAGATCGAGACGCCGCTCGAGACGATGACGGCGCAGCGCATCTCCGGGAAGAAGGTCGCCGTCTGTCCCGTGCTGCGGGCGGGCGTCGGGATGCTCGACGGCGTTCTCTCGCTCGTGTCGAGCGCGCGCGTCGGCTTCATTGGCATGTACCGAGACGAGGAGACGCTGCAGCCGGTGCAGTACTACTCGAAGCTCCCGTCCGACCTGAGCGACCGCGATGCGATCGTGCTCGATCCGATGCTCGCGACCGGTCATTCGAGTGCTGCGGCGATCCAAGCCGTCAAAGACGCGGGTGCGCAGACGGTCACGCTCGTCTGCATCGTCGCTGCGCCGCCGGGCATCGAGTACATCCACGAGCACCATCCGGACGTCCACATCGTGTGCGCCGCCGTCGATCGCGGCCTGAACGAGCGGGGCTTCATCGTCCCCGGGCTCGGCGATGCGGGCGACCGGCTCTACGGCACGAAGTAGGAATCCTCAGCGAGAGCGCTAAGGTTGCGCAGATGCTCGGTGCGGCGCAGTACAGCGTCGTGCGCGTCCTCGGCGACCACCTGCAGGTCGTTTGGGGTGCCCTCGTCGCCTTCGTCGTCGTTGTGCTGCTGACGCCCGCCGTCGGCGGGATGGCGCGGATGCTCGGCGTCGTCGACCGTCCGGGCGGGAGGCGGCTCAACCGTTCGCCGGTGCCGCGGCTCGGCGGCCTCGCGCTCTTCCTCGGGATCTTCGTCCCTGCGCTCGCGTTCCTGCCGTTCGGGCGCGACACGCGCGGGCTGCTGCTCGGCGCCGCCGTCGCGGTGACGGTCGGCGCGGTCGACGACTTCCGCGGCCTGCGCTGGTGGGAGAAGCTCGGCGGCCAGATCCTCGCCGCAGCCGTGCCGACGTGGTTCGGCGTCTGGGTCGACCGCTTCACCTTCCCGTTCCTCGGCGTGCACCAGCTGCCGGCATCGGCGGGCGTGCCGCTGACGATCATCTGGATCGTCGCGATCATGAACATGGTCAACTTCCTCGACGGGCTCGCGTCGGGAGTCGCAGCGATCGCGGGGCTGACGTTCGCCGTGATCGCGCTGTCGCTGTCGAAGCCGAACGCGGCGATCCTGTCGGCGATCGTCTTCGGTGCGTGTGTCGGCTTCCTGCGCCACAACTTCTACCCGGCGCGGATCTTCATGGGCGACTCCGGCGCGCTCCTGCTCGGCTTCGTGCTCGCAGCGATCGCGGTGCAGGGCCTCTTGAAGACTGCGGCGACCGTCGCCCTGTTCTTCCCGCTGCTCGTGCTTGCCGTGCCGATCGTCGACACGACCTTCGTCGTCGCGCGGCGGCTGAAGCACCGCGAGCACGTGTTCGAGGCCGACCAGGCCCATTTGCACCATCGGTTCCTCCGCCGCGGCTTCTCGGAGCCGAGGGCCGCATTCACGATCTGGGGCTGGTGCGCGACGCTCGCTGTCGCCGCGCTCGCGACGCGGTTCATCCCGTTCCGCAAGGGCGGCGTCTGGCATCTGTGGCCGACGGTCGCCGCCGGCGCGATCGGGCTCCTCGCGCTCGCCTTCTCGATCTATGTCGTATACGTCCTCGAGATCGTGAAGATCGGCAACCCGATCTGGCGGCGGCGCGAGCCGGGCGATCCGCTGCGCAAATCCGCTTAGCGCTCGCCGTCCCAGTACTCGAGGTGCTCCGAGCGACGGAGCATCACGCTCGTGCCGTCGCCCGGCCACACGCCGATCTTGTCGCTGTCGGGATACTCGGCGACACCGATGGGGCTCTTCGTCGAGAGGAGCGCGACGCGGACGAGCTCGTCCGTGTCGTTACGGGTGTGATGCGCGCCGTCCGGGCCTGCGGGGAAGCAGACGGTGTCGCCGGGCTCGAGCGTGCGCTCGCCCTCGGGCGTGCGGAGCGTGGGCTTCCCGTCGAGCACGATCAGCCATTCCTCGTCGGTCCATTCGAAGTGATACGGGCAGACCGCCTGCCCGGGGTCGAGCTCGTAGATGCTCATGCCCATGCGTGTCGCGCCGATTGCCTTGCCGACACGCAGAGAGCGCGTCTTCTCGTAGCCGGGCGGCTCGTTCCCGTCGGGGCCGACGTCGGCGGCGGCGGAGAAGATGTTGACGATGTCCATGCCGGCAGTCTCTCAGCGGCGCCGACTGAGTGCGACGCCCGCGAGGCAGAGCGCACCGCCGAGGTAGGCAAGGCTTGCAGGGCTCTCGCCGAGCCAGAGCCAGCCGAGGAGGATCGAGAGCGGAGGCACGAGGTAGGTCGTCGCGGCGAGCCGGCCGGCGTCGGTGCGTCGCAGCGCATATGCCCAGGTGCTGAAGCCGAGCGCCGTCGGCGCGCATCCGAGGTAGAAGAGCCAGCCGATCGAGCCGCCGGACGCGCTGCCGACCTGGTTGACGAGGCTGCCGGCAAACGGCAGGCACGCGACCGCGCCGATGACGCAGCAGAGAAAGATCGTCTGCGTGCCGGTCAGCGTGCGGAGCACGACCTTCTGGGCGACGACACCTCCGGCGTATGCGGCCGCGGCGGCGATGCAGAGCAGCACGCCGGTCGTGGTCGCGGTGCGGTTCGCCGTCGCAAGCGCGATCACGACGACGCCGGAGAATGCGATCGCACAGCCGATGAAGAGCGAGCGTGGGAAGCCCTCCGCGAGCAGCAGGCCCGCGAGGATCGCGATCAGCACCGGGCCGACGTTCACGAGCATTGCGGCAGTTCCGGCGTCGACGCGCCGCTCGCCCGAGTTCAGGGCGAGGTTGTACGCGCCGAACCAGAGCAGGCCGCAGATGACAAGCGGAAGCCCGGCGGTGCGGAGCTGCGCGCGGGTGGGGAGGCGCTCACCGCGCGAAAGCCCGATCGCCGCGAGCGCGACGCACGCGACGAGCAACCGCCCGAGCGACAGCGCGCCCGGCGAGAACGTGCGCCCGGCCGAGCGGATGCCGACGAACGCCGACGCCCAGAGCAGCACGGTCGCGAGCGCCGCGCCGAGCGCGCGGACGTCCGTTTGCCGTTCGTCCGCCGTCGTCGCAACCGTCGCCACGGCTCTTGTAACGCGGCGGCTGGGCGATTTGTTCTATCGCTCTGCGCGATAGACGAAAGATTCCAGGAGCGCGTTGAACGGCTCGCCGAGCCGCGGAACCGAATGGCCGGCGCCCGGCAGAACCGCGCGCTCCGCGCCGAGCCGCTCCTCGAGCACGTCGCACACTGCATCGAAGGCCTCGCTGTGCGCGCCCGAGACGACGAGCTTGGGCCACCGCGCCGCGGCGAGCTCGTCGAGCGGCGGCTCCGCTTCCCACGGATTACGCTCGACCATCAACGTCCGTGCGCCTTGCAACAAGCCCGGCGAGAACTCGCCCGGCGGGATCGAGCTGTTGACGGAGGCCAGAAACGCACGAAGAAACTCGGCCGGGTCGCGAGGTCCGTGCTCCCACAGCTCGATGCCGCCAGCGACGAACGCGTCCGCCGCCGCGTTCCCGCGTGCAATCCCGAACGCAGGCGGCTCGATCACGGTGAACGAGCGGAGGCGATCCGCGTATCGCGCCGCCGCGAACAGCGAGATGACTCCGCCGTACGAATGCCCGACGAGATGCGTCCCCGGCTCGAGGAGCGGGTCGAGCCAATCCGCCTCGTCCTCGAAGTCGACGTGGTCGACCTCACCGCCGGGAGGGAAGCCGCGGCGGTTCGGGATCACGAGCTCGAAGTGCTCCGCGAGCGGGCGCTGGGCCTCCCACGTCACGTCTCCGTTGACCACGCTGCCGTGCACGAGGACCACGCGGGGACGGGCCATGACGGTATCCTACGAGGTGACACGAACTCGGAGCGAAACCGCATGGTTGAAGCGATCCGAAGTGTTACAAGCTCGGGAGATTCCTCTGGTATTCTCGCCCGGCTGATGCAGGCCGCCTCTCCGTCTTCGTTCGACCCCGCAGGGGCCGGCGGCGTTCTCCTCGGCGCGCTTCTCGTCTGCATCGGCATCGGCCTCTTGATCGGGTGGGCGGCCGGCGACGCGGGTATCGGTGCACTCATCGGTGCGGTTCTGGGGATACTCGCGGGCATCGGCGCCGTCTACCGCAGGTACCGGGGAGCGTTCTGATGCGCACAGCCCTGTTTTCGACGCCTCGGCCCGAGCCGGGGCATGTCCTTCCTGCGCTCGCGGGCGGCGTGATCGTGCTCCTCGCGTTGCCCGTCTTCCTCGTCGCGGGCTGGAGGCTCGGAGGCTGGGCCCTCGCTGCGGTGCTGTGGGTCGCGGTGCACGCAATCGACCTGTTGCTGCGCAGGACGCGCGGAGAGACGGGTAACCTCGGCGCCGCTGGCGTGCAAGCTTTTGGACTGTTCTTCAAGTCGATCGGACTCCTCGTGGTCCTGATCGCTGCCGTTGTCGCGAGCCCTGCGCTCGCGATCGGCGCTGCGCTCACATACGCGCTTGCGTACACGTTCGAGCTCGGGCTCTCGCTCGCCGCGTACTTCGGAGCCGCACGATGATCAAGCGCCTCGGCCTGGTCGTCACGCTCGCGCTGATCCTGCCCCAGGCTGCATTCGCGCGCGGCAAGTTCGATCCGTCGACGGAGTTCGAGCAGCACGAATGGCTCTCGATCCACCTCGGGCCGCTCGACCTCTCGATCACGAAGGCCGTCGTCTATCTTTTCATCGGCGCCGGCCTGACGATCCTCCTCGGCGTCACGCTGATGCGCGTCCGGATGCCGGGCCGGCGGCAGGCGGTCGGCGAGCTGATCTACGAGGTCGCGCAGACGCAGGTCGCGGAGCAGGGGCTGCCCACGAAGGCGATCGGCCGCTGGTTCCCGTACGTCGCCACGCTGATGCTCTTCATCTGGTGCGTGAACATGCTCGGCTTCATCCCGCTCCCGCTCACCGGCGAGACGTGGCATCACATCCCGGTCTGGGGGATCTACGCGGCGACGTCGTCGCTGTCCGTGACGCTCGCACTCGCGCTGCTGACGTTCTGCTTCACGCACTTCGAGGGCATCCGCTGGAACGGGCCGATCAAGTACTTCAAGTCGTGGATTCCCGAGGTGCCGAGAGCGTTGCTGCCGCTGATCATCCCGCTCGAGGTACTCGGCCAGTTCATGCGCCTCATCTCGCTCTCCGTTCGTCTCTACGCGAACATGCTCGCGGGCCACATGCTGATCCTCACGTTCATCGGGCTCATGTTCGTGCTCGAGAACGTCGTCCTCGCGATCGTCGTCGTCCCGGCTGCGACCGCCTTCTACCTGTTCGAGGTCGTCATCGTCGTCTCGATTCAGGCGTTCATCTTTGCTGCCCTGTCCGCCATCTACATCGGCTCGGCGATCGAGCCGGAACACTAGGAGGAGTAACCGCATGGTTCACACCGTCATCGCCGCCACGTCGGGCGACGTGACCAAGGCCGGCAAGGCGATCGCACTCGCGCTCGGTATCGGCCTCGGCTCGCTCGGCGCGGGAATCGGCATCGGCAACATCTTCGCGTCGATGATCCAGTCGGTCGCACGGCAGCCCGAGCTGCGGGGCGAGCTGCAGGGCATCCAGTGGCTCGGCTTCGCACTCACCGAGGCTGTCGTCTTCTACGGCCTCATCGGCGGCCTGCTCGCCTACGTGCTCGTCTGATGCTCGCATCGAACGCGCTCATCAAGGTCACTCCGGGTCTGATGATCTGGACGATCGTCGCGTTCCTGATCACGCTGTGGGTGCTCAAGCGCTACGCCTTCGGACCGATCCAGAAGATGCTCGACGAACGCCGCGAGCAGATTCGCCGGTCGATCGAGGAGGCGGACAACGCGCGCGACGAGGCGCGGAAGCTGCTCGAGGAGCATCGTGCGCTGATCGGCCAGGCGCGGAGCGACGCGGAGGGCATCATCGCGGAGGCGCGCAAGACGCGCGAGTCGATGGAGCAGCGCATGCGCGAGGAGACCGAGGCCGAGCGGCAGCGCCGCCTCGAGGAGACGCGCCGCGAGATCGCTGCCGAGACGCAGCGCGCGCTCGAGCAGATCCGCTCCGAGGTCGCGGACTTGACGCTCGAAGCCACGTCGATCGTTGTCGGCAAGAAGCTCGATGCCGATCGCGACCGCGAGTTGATCTCGGAGGCGATCGGCTCACTCGACTTCTCGCGGCTCGAGGAGTCCCGATAGCGGTTGCGCACCGCATCTATGCCGAGGCGCTGTTCTCGGCGGCGAAGGAGGAGGGGCGTCTCGCGCAGGTCAACGAGGCGATCACCGACTTCGCAGCGGCGATCGAGCAGACGCCCGAGCTGCGCGCGGTCCTGCGCAACCCGCAGCTCGAGACGTCGGCGAAGGCGCGCATCCTCGAGGACCTCGCCGGCGACGACGAGCAGCTCTTCAGGAACTTCCTGCTCGTCGTGAACGACAAAGGCCGCATCGGCGAGCTGGAGGAGATCGCGAAGGAGTTCGAGCGGCTGATGGCGCGCGAGGAGCGCCGCCTCAGCGTCGAGCTCACGACGGCGCGCGAGCTGACCGACGCCGAGGCGCGCGCGATCGTGGAGCAGATCGAGAAGGCGGCAGGACGAAAAGTTGAGGCGACGCGGAGCGTCGATCCCGAGCTGGTCGGTGGGATTGTGCTTTCCGCCGGGTCGTATCGAGTCGATGCGAGCGTGCGCGGACGGTTGGAGCGATTGCGACAGACACTCGTGAGGAGCTGAGAGACACGTGAAGCTGCGCCCTGAAGAGATCACCTCGATCCTGCGTCAACGGATCGAGCAGTACGACGTCGAGACCGATCTTGCCGAGGTCGGCACGGTCCTGCAGATCGGCGACGGCATCGCCCGTATCTACGGGCTCGAGAACTGTGTGGCGCTGGAGCTGCTCGAGCTCGAGCACGGCGTCACCGGTCTTGCGTTCAACCTCGAGGAGGACGACGTCGGGGTTGCACTCTTCGGCGAGTGGGAGCGGATCAAGGAGGGCCAGCCTGTCCGCCGCACGGGCCAGGTTGCGCGCGTCCCTGTCGGCGAGGCGCTGCTCGGTCGTGTCGTCGACCCGCTCGGCAACCCGCTCGACGGGCGTGGCCCGATCGAAACGGAGGAGTATCGGCCGCTCGAGTTCAAGGCGCCGGGTGTGATCGCGCGCCAGCCGGTGAAGGAGCCGCTGCAGACGGGCATCAAGTCGATCGACTCGATGACGAACATCGGCCGCGGCCAGCGCGAGCTGATCATCGGCGACCGCTCGACAGGGAAGACGGCGATCCTGATCGACACGATTCTCAATCAGAAGGACTCGGACGTGAAGTGCATCTACGTCGCGATCGGCCAGAAGGCATCGACCGTCGCGCAGGTGTACGAGCGGCTGCGCGAAGAAGGCGCGATGGAGTACACGACGATCGTCACCGCGGCCGCGCACGAGGCCGCGCCGATCAAGTGGATGGCGCCGTTCGCCGGCGCCGCGATGGGCGAGTACTTCCTGTTCAAAGGTGAGCACTCGCTCGTCATGTACGACGACCTCTCGAAGCAGGCGGACGCGTACCGCCAGCTGTCGCTGCTGCTTCGCCGCCCGCCGGGTCGCGAGGCGTTCCCGGGCGATGTCTTCTACCTCCACTCGCGGCTGCTCGAGCGCGCGTGCAAGCTCTCGGACGAGGAGGGCGGCGGCTCGATGACCGCGCTGCCGGTGATCGAGACGCAGGCCGGCGACATCGCGGCGTACATCCCGACGAACGTGATCTCGATCACGGACGGGCAGATCTTCTTGAACGCGGAGCTCTTCTACTCCGGCGTCCGCCCGGCGGTGAACGTCGGCACGTCGGTGTCGCGCGTCGGCTCGTCGGCGCAGACGAAGGCGATGCGGAAGGTCGCGGGCCGCCTGCGGCTCGACCTCGCGCAGTACCGCGAGCTCGAGGCGTTCGCGCAGTTCGGCTCCGACCTCGATCGTGCGACGCAGCAGGCGCTGACGCGCGGCGCGAAGATGGTCGCGACGCTGAACCAGCCGCAGTACGACCCGTGGCCGACGGAGGAGCAGGTCGTCGCGATCTACACGGGCATCAACGGCTATCTCGACGACATCCCGACGCCGCAGGTGCAGCGCTTCCAGGACGAGCTGCGCGAGCACATGCGGAGCGAAGGCGCGATCTACAAGCAAATCCGCGAGTCGGGCGAACTGCCGGACGATCTCGCCGAGAAACTGAATGCCGAGATCGAGAAGTTCAAGCACGGCTTCAACGTCCAGGACGAGTCGGCCGTCATCTAGATGGCGTCGCTCCAGGACATCCGCCGGCGAATCACGTCGGTTCGCAACACGCGCAAGATCACGAAGGCGCTCGAGCTCGTTGCGGGCGCGCGCCTTCGGCGTGCGCAGACGCGGATCGAGGAGATGCGCCCGTACGCGGATCGGATGATGGAGCTGATGATCGGCACCGCGCAGGCGGCGTCGTCGTTCCGCAACCTGCCGCTGTTGCAGCGACGCGAGGTGAATCGCGTTGCAGTGCTCGTGTTCACGGGCGACCGCGGCCTCGCCGGCCCGTTCAACGGGCAGGTGCTCCGGCGTGCGTTCGAGCTCGAGCGGCAGGAGCGTGCCGCTGGGCGGGACGTCGCGTGGACGGTCGTCGGCCGTAAGGGCGCGTCGACGTTGCGCTTCCGGCGCTACGAGCTGACCGGCCAGTGGTCGGGCTTCGTCGACAAGCCGACGTATGCGGACGCGCAGGCTGTTGCGCACAAGCTCGCCGAGCTCTACGTCGAAGGCGATGTCGATCGCGTCGTGCTCGTCTACAACCGCTTCGAGTCGGCGCTCGTGCAGCGCGTCACGATCACCGATCTCCTGCCGATCCCCGAGCACGTGCTGCAAGGCGGGGAGGATTTGACGGCGCGAGAAGAGGCGCTGCGCGGCGACTTCATCTACGAGCCCGATCCGGAAGAGATCCTCGAGCGGCTCTTGCCCGTCTATCTCGAGACGGAGATCTATCGCGCGCTGCTCGAGTCGGCCGCGGCGTTCCTCGCGTCGCAGATGACCGCGATGCGGAATGCGTCGAAGAACGCGGGCGAGCTGATCGATCGCTACACGTTGCAGATGAACCGAGCGCGCCAGGCGCAGATCACGCAGGAGATCCTCGAGATCGTCGCCGGCGCGGACGCGCTGACGCAGTAGCGTTCACCTATAAATCCTCTTCGCTAACTGACGCGGTTTACCGCCGTCGTACGGAATGTGGGAGCCGTCCTTTCCATGGAGTGCGAACGAACCCGTGCACGGGCCTCGCTCGCGCTCGACGGTGAGCTGTCGCAGGTCGAGCGGGCGCATCTGCGCGCGCACGTCGGGTGCTGCACGGAGTGTGCCGCCTATGCTCGCGACCTCGACGGGTTGACGCAGGAGCTCCGAGCGGCGCCTCTTCAGCGCCCGCACGGACGCATACCGGCACGCCGCCGCAGGCCGGCTGCGCGCAGGCTCCAGCTCGGGCTCGTCGCCGCCGTTGTCGCAATTGCGGCAGGCCTCGGCAGCTTGGCCGGCTCCCTCACTCCTCATTCGATGACGCACGGCGGCTCACCGCCGCCGACCGTTCCCGGCGCGCAGTTGCCGCTGCGAACGCCCGCTTAACGCGGATACACTCCGTCCCGCCCGGCAGGCGCTCGTCGTCTTGCGCTGCGCCCCTTTCGCTTCAGGAGACCCATGGCCGATCAGAATCGCAACGGCAAGAACACCGGCAGGATCGTCGAGATCAAAGGAGTCGTGCTCGACGCCGTCTTCCCGGACCGGTTGCCCGAGATCTACAGCGCGCTCAGCATCGACACCGATCACGGCGAGCTGATCGCGGAGGTGCAGCAGCACCTCGGCGACGACCGGGTGCGCGCCGTCGCCATGGACACAACCGACGGTCTCGCGCGCGGCACCGAGGTGGTCGACACCGGCACCTCGATCTCCGTTCCGGTCGGCGACGAGACGCTGGGTCGCGTCTGGAACGTCATCGGCGATCCGGTCGACGGCAAGCCGGCCGCCACGGGCGAGCGCTGGCCGATTCACCGCGACCCGCCGCAATTCGTCGACTTGTCGGCCAAGATCGAGATCTTCGAGACCGGCATCAAGGTCATCGACCTGATCGCGCCGTATGTCCGCGGAGGCAAGGTCGGCCTCTTCGGCGGCGCAGGCGTGGGCAAGACCGTCACGATCACGGAGTTGATCCACAATGTCGCGCTTCAGCACGGCGGTGTGTCCGTCTTCTCAGGGGTCGGCGAGCGCACGCGAGAGGGCAATGACCTGATCCTCGAGATGACCGAGTCGGGCGTGATCGACAAGGTGGCGCTTGTCTACGGGCAGATGAACGAGCCGCCGGGAGCGCGGCTGCGCGTCGGGCTCTCGGGGCTGACGATGGCGGAGTACTTCCGCGACCAGGGCCAGGACGTCCTGCTCTTCATCGACAACATCTTCCGCTTCGTGCAGGCGGGCTCCGAGGTGTCGGCGCTGCTCGGGCGCATGCCGAGCGCGGTTGGCTACCAGCCGACGCTTGCGACGGAGATGGGGCAGCTGCAGGAGCGCATCACGTCGACGCGCACCGGCTCGGTGACCTCGGTTCAGGCGATTTACGTCCCTGCGGACGACCTCACCGACCCTGCGCCTGCGAACACGTTCGCGCACCTCGACTCGACGACCGTGCTCTCGCGCGCGATCGTCGAGAAGGGCATCTATCCCGCCGTCGACCCGCTCGACTCGACGTCGCGCGCGTTGCAGCCGGGCATCGTCTCCGACGCGCACTACCGCACGGCGACGCGAGTGCAGGAAGTGCTGCAGCGCTACCGCGATCTGCAGGACATCATCGCGATCCTCGGCATCGACGAGCTCTCCGACGAGGACAAGCTCGTCGTGCAGCGTGCACGCAAGATCGAGCGGTACCTCTCGCAGCCGTTCTTCACCGCCGCACAGTTCACGGGCACTCCGGGGGAATCCGTGAAGCTCGAGGACACGATCCGCGGCTTCACCGAGATCCTCGACGGCAAGCACGACGAGCTGCCAGAGCAGGCCTTTTACATGGTCGGCACGATCGAGCAGGCGGTCGAGCGCGCCAAGTCGATGGCGGGCGAGGAGCCCGACGACGCGGCGAAGCGCGAGGCCGAGGAGCAAGCCGACGAAGACAAAGAACCCGCGGCCGCGACCGCCTAAGTGGCCGATCACCCGCTCTTCAGCGTCTCGGTCGTGACGCCCGAAGGCGCCGCGTTCGAGGGCGACGCCGAGATGATCATCGTCCCGGGCGCGGCCGGCGAGATCGGTGTCCTCGCGCGTCACGCGCCGCTCGTCGCGCTCCTGAAAGCGGGTTCGACGCGGGTGCATCTCGGCGACGGTAGCGTCGAGGAGTTCGCAACCGGCTACGGGTTCTTCCAGGTCCTCGAGGATCGCGCGATCGCGCTGGTCGACGACGCGATGAAGGCGGACGCCATCGACGACGCGCGCGTCCAGCGGCGGCTGGAGGAGGCGCAGGCCGAGCTCGAGAAGGTCGAGCGCGGCGAGTCGGACGCCGACCGCTGGCAGCTCGAGCAGCGGATCGCGCACGCGGAGAACATGCTCCGCGTCGCGGGCCACTCGGGCTAGCGCTTGACGACGAAGCCGTAAAGCTTCGCGTAACCGACGACGTATAGGTGGTTCTTGTCGGCGACGACCGGCGTGTACTTGCCGTCGGCGAACGTCCAGAGGAGCTTCCCGTTGCGAGCGTTCAGCGCGTATGTCCGGCCGTGCTTGGCCGACTTCGAGAGCGTCGCGAAGTAGACGACTCCGTTGATCACTGTCCCTGAACCGGAGATCGGGCCGTCCGCTTTGAAGCTCCACTTGATGTCACCGGTCGCGGCATCGAAGGCGTAGAACCTGCGGCTGTAGGAGCCGACGAGCACCAGCTGGTTCCAGATCGCCGGTGAGCCGTAGACGTAGCCGCCGGTGCTATGCGACCAGCGCCGCTTGCCGCTCGTGGCGCCGAACGAGTACACCTTGCCGTCCGTCGACCCGATGTAGACGCGCCCGTACGCCGCCGACGGCGTCGAGTAGAACCGTCCGTGCCCGAACAGCCGCGAGTCACCGGACGCTCGCCAGAGCCGATGCCCGTTGCGCGCATTGAACGCGTAGACGTGCCCGTCGTACGAGCCGACGTATAGCCGGTTGCCGCTGACTGAGACGCCGCCCTTCACGGCGCCCTTCGTGTGCGCCGTCCAGTCGATGCGACCCGTGCGTGCGTCGATCGCATACACGTTGCCTTGCCAGTCGCCGACGTAGAGCCGGTCGCCGACGATGGCAGGCGACGTCTCGCTCGCCCCGATGCGCGTCTTCCACCGGAGGCGGCCGTTCCCGACCTCGAGCGCGACGATCTCGCCGTCCTTGGGGTTCTTCTTGGCGCACGGGATCTTGTTGAGGAACACCTCGTAGACGGTGCCGTGCTTGTAGTCGCCGACTGCCGGCGAGGCAGCCTGGCAACGGTGCGCGCTGTATGCCCACGCGCGGGCGCCGGTCTTCGCCGAGACTGCGAGGACGCGGCCGCCGCCGTCGGCGACGAAGAGCCGCCCGTACGCGATCGCCGGCGGGAACTCGAGCAGAGACGCGCCGCCAGCCGTCCAGACGCGCGTGAACGGCGGACGCAGATCGACGGACGGGCCGACGTGGCTGCGCTCCGAGTCGTAGCCGAACTCCGGCCAGATGATCTGCTGCTTCGGTGCCGGCGGCGGCGGGATCGGGATCGATTCCGTCGTGTTGAACTCGGTCGACGAGCCGCGGAAGTCCCCGCTCTCGCGATGCTTGTACACGTAGAACCCGGCGCCTGCCGCCGCGGCGACGACGATTACGACGAGCACCGCTGCGAGCCTTTTCACTCAGGCTCCAGCGAGTCGAGCACGGGGAACCGCGCGCGCCCGTCGACACAGTCGGACGCGAAGAGTGCTGCACCGATGGCGCCGGTGAAGAGCGAGTGCCGCGCCGGAAGCCGTTCGGCCTGCTCGAGCGCGTGCATCGCGAACGCGCGCGCACGCTCGAGCCAGATTTCGTCTTGCGTCCGTTCGAACGTCTTCAGGAGCGCATAGCCGTTCCCGGCGGTTCCGTGACAGATGCCCGCGCCCTTCTCCTCGCCTGCCGGCCCGGCGTCGAAGATCAGGCGTGCTGCCGCGACGAGCAGCTCCTCGTCGAGATACGTCGCGGCGTGCGCGACGATGCCGGGCGCGCCGACGCACCACTGCAGCCGTCCACGATCGCCCCAGTTCGCATAGCCGTCCTCGATCGTCGCGCGCTCGCGGATGACCTCCGCCGCGTTGCCGATCTCGCCGAGGGCGACGACATTGCCGACGAGACCGTGGATGGCAGACAGCCCCTTCCACGTCTCGCCCCAGAGACGCTGGGTCCAGAGGCCGTCGGGCTCGCGTTCTGCGCGGAGCGCGTCTTCGCTCGCGGACACGGCCTCCGCCCAAGCGTCGCTCCTCGTTCGCGCGTGCAGCACGCGGGCAGCAAGCAGCGTGCCGGGAACGCCCCACATCACGTCGTTGACGTCGTTCGAAAGGTTGTTGCGCACGAGGCTGAGCAGCTCCGCTTCGAGCGTCGCTGTCGGCTCGAGCTGCCAGGCGACGAGCGCAATCCCCGTCTCGCCGGTCAGCAAGGCAGAGCGCTTCTGCTCGGGAATGATGTCGCCCTCGACATAGTCCGGCGCGCCGCGGAACAACTCGAGTGCGCGCTCCGATGCGGCGCGGAGAGCGAGCGTCGACTCGTAGCCCCGGTGGCGCAGGCAGGTCAACGCCCAGACGACGCCGGCGGCACCGACATAGAGGTTCTTCATCGGCAGTGCCGCGCGATACCCGTCCCATTCGTGCGCGGGCCACAACGTCTCAGGTGAGTACGCGCTCTCGGTGGCGGCGACAATTGCCTGTACAGCGTCCCGAGCCCGCGCGTCGCTCCAGGGCGTCTCCGTCAGCGGCTCGTGGAGCTCGCGCGCGTAGAGCACCGTCGGCCTCAGGCGGTCTGCAGGCGGCTGAGCAGGTCGTGGTACGCCGGGATGTACATCGTCTCGACGTACTCGATCAGCATCCGGTTCGTGTTGAACCTCCCACCGAGCTGTGCGATCGAGTTGCGCATCAGGTCGAGCCAGCGTGAGCGGTCGTAGTAGGCGGGAATGACCTCGCGCTCGAGCACCTCGTACAGCGCCGACGCGTCGGCCGCATCCTGCGCTGCGTCGTCGGCGGCGATGGTGCCGCCGATCGCGAAACCCGTGTCCGGCGAGTAACCCTCGCACCACCACCCGTCGAGGATGGAGCAGTTGACGACGCCGTTCAGCGCCGCCTTCATGCCCGAGGTTCCCGAAGCTTCGAGCGGCCGGCGCGGGTTGTTCAGCCAGACGTCCACGCCCTGCACGAGCAGGCGCGCGATTGAGATCTCGTAGTCCTCGATGAACGCGACGCGCCCCGAGAAGCGCTCGTCGTGCACGAATCGGGCGAGCTTCTGGATCAACGCCTTACCGCCCTCGTCGGCCGGATGCGCCTTGCCGGCAAGCACGATCTGAATCGGCCGCTCCGCGTCGCGCAGCAGGCGTTCGAGCCGGTCGCCGTCGCTGAAGAGGAGATCGGCGCGCTTGTACGTCGCGAAGCGGCGTGCGAAGCCGATCGTGAGGACCTCCGCATCAAAGTGAGTGCCGTTGCGTCCGGCCAGACCTTCGAGCAGGCGCGCTTTCGCGGCTGTGTGCGCGCGCCAGAGATCGTCGGCGGTCAACTCGTAGGCACGTGCGAAGTCGGGCGTGCCAGTGTCGTCTTCCGTTCCGAGCAGCCGGTCGAGCTCGTCGGCGATCCACGAGCGCGCGTGCACGCCGTTCGTCACGGAGCCGATCGGGACGTCGTCGATCGAGCGCTCCGGCCAGAGGCCGTGCCACATCTCGCGCGACACCTCGCCGTGCAGCGCAGAGACTCCGTTCGCGTACGACGAGGTGCGAAGCGCGAACGGCGTGAGCCCGAACGCCTCGGACACGCCCGTGCGCCCGAGCGCGACGAACTCCTCCCAGGCGTAGCCGCAACGCTGGACGAGTGCGCCGACGTTCTGCTCGACGAGCCATGCGTCGAAGATCTCGTTGCCTGCGGGTACCGGCGTGTGCGTCGTGAACACCGTCGATGCGCGCAACCGCTCGGCCGCGGCGTCGCGTGTGAGCCCCGCGTCCTCGACGAGCTCCCGCAGCCGTTCCAGCTGCAGGAAGGCCGAGTGGCCTTCGTTCATGTGGAAGACGGCGGGGTCGAGCCCGAGCGCGCGCAGTGCGCGAACGCCGCCGACGCCGAGCACGAGCTCCTGGCGAAGGCGGTGGCGGCGGTCGCCGCCGTACAGGCGGTCGGTGATCCGCTGTGCCCAGTCCGGGTTCTCGTCGACCTTGGTGTCGAGCAGGTAGAGCGGGATGCGGCCGACCTGGACGCGCCAAACGCGCGCATGCACCGGGACGAGCGCGCCGTCCTCGTCTGCGAGCTCGATGGTGACACGTGCGTCCTCGGCGCGCATCGGCAGCAGCGACGGGTCGTTCTCCGGGTAGCGCTCGCCCTGCCAGTCGCTCTCGTCGAGCTGCTGGCGGAAGTACCCCTCGCGATAGAAGAGGCCGACCGCGACGAGCGGAATGCCCAGATCCGATGCCGACTTCAGGTGGTCGCCTGCGAGGATCCCGAGGCCGCCCGAGTAGATCGGGAGGCTCTCGTCGAGGCCGAACTCGGTCGAGAAGTACGCGACGGAGAAGCGGTCGTCCTCCCGCCGGCCCTGCCACCACGTGCTGCGCGCCGTCTCGGTGTCCAGCTCGCCGAGCACCTGCTCGGCCCGCTCGACGAGCGACGCCGACGCGAGCGCCTCTGCCAGTCGGGCGTCGTCAAGCTCGGCGAGAAGCGCGGTCGGGTTGTCGCCGAGCTCCCCGAAACGGGCGGAGTCGAGCTCAGCGAAAAGCGCCCGGGCGCCGGGCAGCCAGCTGAACCAGAGGTTCTCGGCAATCCGCTGCAGCGTGCCCCGGAGCGACACGAGGTTGTCGAATTGGCTCATAGGTGAGGAAACGTTCGTGAACTGTCCGGACGACAGGCAGACACTAGCGATGCAGGCGTTGCTAGCCTTCGTGTACCCGGAAAGCTTTGACAGGCAGCTTGGCGACCGGGTTAACAAACGCCTAAAGAGCCCGAGAGCGCGAACCGCGCTCCCGGGTCGACGGGAGCGATGTGCAGGTGGCGGATACGCGCATGGAGCTTGAATCGATTCTTCGCGAGCGGATCGCCGTGCTCGACGGCTCCTGGGGCGTGCTCATCCAGCGCGAGCTGCGCGGAGAGGAGGCGTATCGCGGCGAGCGCTTCCGGAACCACTCGCACGACGTCGCGGGCGACCCCGACCTGCTGAACATCACGCGGCCCGAGGTCGTCTCACGGATCCACAACGACTACTTCGCGGCCGGCGCCGACATCGCGACCACGAACACCTTCACGGCGACGACGATCGGCCAGCACGACTACGCGTTCGACGCCGACGTCGTGCGCGAGATGAACGTCGAGGGTGCGCGGCTTGCGCGGCAGGCCGCGGACGAATGGACAGCCCGGACCGGCAGTCCTCGGTTCGTCGCCGGCTCGGTCGGCCCGCTGAACGTCACGCTGTCGCTGTCGCCGCGCGTCGAAGACGCCGCGTATCGCGCCGTCACGTTCGAGGACGTGCGGGATGCATATGCGCATCAGATCGCCGCGCTGCGGGACGGCGGTGTCGATCTTCTGCTGATCGAGACGGTCTTCGACTCGCTGAATGCAAAGGCGGCGATCGTCGCGGCACAGGAGACGGCTCCCGAGGTCCCGCTCTGGCTGTCTTTCACTGCGATCGACAAGAGCGGGCGGAACCTGTCGGGACAGACGGCCGAAGCGTTCTGGATCTCGGTGGAGCACGCGAAGCCGCTGATCGTCGGCGTGAACTGCTCGCTCGGGGCGAACGAGATGCGGCCGTTCGTCGAGGACATCGCCGGCGTCGCGACGACGTGGCTCGCGTGCTATCCGAACGCCGGGCTGCCGAACGAGATGGGTCTCCACGACGAGCAGCCGCACGACACGAGCCGGATGCTCGGCGAGTTCGCGCGTGAAGGGCTCGTCAACATCGTCGGCGGCTGCTGTGGCACGACCCCGGAACATGTGAGCGCGATTGCGGCTGCCGTCGAGGGCGTGGCGCCGCGCGTCGTGCCGCGCGGAGACGGCGTCACTCGCTTCAGCGGTCTCGAGACGTTCGCGATCACGAAGGATACGAACTTCGTGATGATCGGCGAGCGGACGAACGTCACCGGCTCCGCCCGCTTCCGCCGACTGATCGAGGGCGACGACTTCCAGGCTGCGCTCGACGTCGCGCTCGAGCAGGTGCGCGGTGGCGCGAACCTCGTCGACGTGAACATGGACGCCGACCTGCTCGAGGGCGAGCAGGCGATGACGACGTTCCTGAATCTCATTGCGACCGAGCCCGAGGTTGCGCGCGTGCCGATCATGATCGATAGCTCGCGCTGGTCCGTCCTCGAAGCAGGGCTGAAGTGCCTGCAGGGAAAGGGCGTCGTCAACTCGCTCTCGCTGAAGGAGGGAGAAGAAGCGTTCCTCGAGCAGGCGCGGATCGTGCGCCGGTACGGCGCGGGCGTCGTCGTGATGGCGTTCGACGAGCAGGGGCAGGCGGACACGGTCGCGCGCAAGGTCGAGATCTGCGAACGTGCGTATGCGCTGCTGGTCGGCGAGGGCTTCCCGCCCGAGGACATCGTGTTCGACCCGAACGTGCTCGCGGTCGCGACGGGAATCCCGGAGCACGACGAGTTCGCGAAGGCCTTCATCGAGGCGTTGCCGCTGATCAAGGAGCGGTGCCCCGGCTCGAAGACAAGTGGCGGGATATCGAACCTGTCGTTCTCGTTCCGCGGCAACGACGTCGTCCGGGAGGCGATGCACTCCGCGTTCCTCTACCACGCGATCCGCGCCGGCCTCGACATGGGCATCGTCAACGCGGGCCAGCTCGTGCTCTACGAGGACATCGAGCCCGAGCTACTGGAGCGCGTCGAAGACGTCATCTTCAACCGCCGGCCCGACGGCACCGAGCGGCTCGTGGAGATTGCGGAGCGCGTCCGCGGAGAAGGGACGCGGCGCGAGCTCGACCTCTCGTGGCGTGAGGCGCCGGTCAACAAGCGCCTTTCGCACGCGCTCGTGCACGGCATCGTCGATTTCATCGAGGAGGACACCGAGGAAGCGCGCCGACAGTACGACCGGCCGCTCGACGTCATCGAGGGACCGTTGATGGACGGCATGGCGATCGTCGGCGACCTCTTCGGCGCCGGGAAGATGTTCCTGCCGCAGGTCGTGAAGAGCGCGCGCGCGATGAAGCGCGCGGTTGCGTATCTCGAGCCGTACATGGAAGCGGAGAAGAGCGGTGCCGGACGCGTGCAGGGTCGCGTCGTGCTCGCGACCGTGAAGGGCGACGTGCACGACATCGGGAAGAACATCGTCGGCGTCGTGCTCGGCTGCAACAACTACGAGGTGCACGACCTCGGCGTGATGGTGCCCGCCGACGTCGTGCTCGACACTGCCGCTCAGGTCGGGGCAGACGTCGTCGGGTTGTCGGGGTTGATCACGCCGTCGCTCGACCAGATGGTGGATGCCGCTCACGAGATGGAGCGGCGAGGACTTGACTTGCCGCTCCTGATCGGGGGCGCGACGACGTCGCGCCAGCACACGGCGGTCAGGATCGCGCCCGAGTACTCGCAGCCGGTCGTGCATGTGCTCGACGCGTCGCGGGTCGTGGCCGTCGTGTCGGCGTTGCTCGATCCCGCTCGGCGTGCGGAGCTCGATGCCGGCAACCGCGAGGTGCAGGAGCAGCTCCGCGTGCAGCATGCGGAGAAGCAGCGCAAGCCGCTGCTGTCGCTGGCCGAGGCGCGGGAGAACCGCCAGGAGCCCGACTTCGCGGGGGCGCTCGCGCCGCCGTCGTTCGAGGGCTTGCGCGTGGTCGAGCCGTCGCTCGAGACGCTGCGCGAC
Organism: Gaiellaceae bacterium; assembly: GCA_036265735.1. GTDB lineage: Bacteria > Actinomycetota > Thermoleophilia > Gaiellales > Gaiellaceae > Palsa-739. Next base: position 6,795 of record DATAOK010000031.1, on the reverse strand, counting down.
TACATCGACTGGCAGTTTTTCTTCTACGCGTGGGAGCTGAAAGGGAAGTTCCCGGAGATCCTCGGCCGGCCGGAGGCGCGCGAGCTGTACGACGACGCCACGACCGTGCTGGACGAGATCATTCGGGACCGGTTGCTCACCGCGCGCGGCGTGTACGGGCTTTGGCCGGCGTCGTCCGACGGCGACGATATCGTTGTCCACCATGACAACAGCACGACGCGCTTCTGTTTTCTCCGCCAGCAGTCGGCGTACGGCGACTCGCGGCCGAACCGTTGTCTTGCCGACTTCGTCGCGCCCGAGGGCGACCACCTGGGCGCGTTCGCGGTCACCGCCGGCATCGGCCTCGAGGAGCTCTCGGCCCGATTCGAGGCCGAGCACGACGACTACCGCTCGATCATCGCGAAGGCGCTCGCCGACCGCCTTGCCGAGGCGTTCGCCGAGTACCTGCATGAGGTCGCGAGGCGCGAGTGGTACGAGCATGGGGGCAAGCTCACGAGCGAACAATTGATCGCGGAGCGCTTTCGTGGCATCCGGCCGGCGTTCGGGTATCCCGCGTGCCCGGATCACAGCGAGAAGCGGAAGCTCTTCGACCTGCTAGGCGCCGAGGAGGTCGGCATCACGCTCACGGACTCGTTCGCGATGATCCCCGGGGCGAGCGTGAGCGGCATCTACCTCGGGCACCCGGAGGCGCGCTACTTCTCCGTCGGGCGCGTCGGGCGCGACCAGGTCGAGGATTACGCCGCTCGGAAGGGCGAGCCGCTTGCGGAGGTCGAGCGCTGGCTCCGGCCGAACCTCGCGTACGAGCCCGGCGCCGACCCGGCCCCGGTCACCGCGTGAGCGCAAGCCGCCGCCCTGTAACGGGTGCGACGAGCCGCACACCAAGGAGTTAACCGGTCCCGCCGCGTACTGGGGTAAGGTGCTGCGAGGCGCCTGGACGGCGCCGCTTTTTCTGACGCATGCGGACGACGCTGAAGAGAGGGATGGGTCGCGCCGCGACCCTCAACGGCAACGGTCACGCGGTGCTCCCACCGATGGTTGCGGAGCCGATGCGCCGCTACCAGCCGCCTCCGCCTTCGCCGCCTCGCTCGACGGGCCGCCTCGTCGGCAGAGTCTTCGGCTGGATCGCGCTCGCGCTCCTCGTGATCGGCTCTGGCCTCGCCGGCGGGCTCTATCTCTACGGCCACGAGACGCTGCAGGGGCTCGCCGCGAAGACGCCCGAGGCGAAGGCGTCGGCGAAGGACTTGCATCCGGTCGCGACGCCGTCCGAGCCCGCAACGGCCCTCATCGTCGGCTACGACCAGCGCGCCGGCGCCGACAAGGACACCGCGGCGGAGTCGCGGTCGGACACGATCATGCTCGTCCGCGCCGACCCGGCGAACAACACGCTGTCGCTGTTCTCGTTCCCGCGCGACCTGATCGTCCCGATCTACTGCAACGGGTCCGACGTCCCGCGGTCGACGGATCGCATCAACACCGCGTGGACCACCTGCGGCGAGCGCGGCACACTCGACACGGTCGAGCATCTGACGGGGATCCCGATCAACTACCTCATCACCGTCGACTTCCACGGGTTCAAGCTGCTCGTGAACAAGCTCCACGGCGTCTACGTCGACGTCGACCACCGGTACATCAACACCGTCGGCGGGCCGGGCGGGTTCGCCAAGATCGATCTGATGCCCGGCTACCAGAAGCTGAACGGCCAGCAGGCGCTCGACTTCGTCCGGTTCCGGCACACGGACTCCGATCTCTACCGCCTCGCACGGCAGCAGCTCTTCCTCGAGGCGCTCAAGGACCGGCTCGCGAGCAGCCTGTCGCTCACGGAGATCCCCCAGATCCTCGGCGCCGTGAAGCAGAGCGTCGTCGTCGTGAAGCCGGGCGCGGGCGCGCCGACGTTCGGCGAGATCGAGTCGTACGCGGGGCTCGGCTATCACCTTCCGCCTGGGAACATCTTCCGCGTCTCCATCCCGAACCCGCAGCCGTGCGGTGCGTTCAACGCCGAGATCTGCGTCCAGTCGAGCGACATCACGAGCGCCGTCGACACGTTCATGCATCCGGACCCGACGATCTCGAGCCGCGCCGATCGCGCAGCGCTCGGGCTGAAGCAGAAAGTCGTCAAGACGAAAGCGCTCAAGCCGAGTGAGATCTCGACGCTCGTCCTGAACGGGACGACCGAGGGTGGCCTGGCGGCGAACACGTCGTACGAGCTCGCAGTCGCCGGCTTCCACACGGTGCAGTTGCCGACGGGAGTGTTCGCGAACACGCCGGTTCAGAACTACACGCAGACGAACGTCTACTACGACCCCGTGCAGGCAAATGCGAAGCAGGCCGCCTCGCAGCTCAAGGCTGCGATGGGTCCCGACGCGGTTGTCAAGGCATTGCCCGCGCAGATCGCGCCGATCGCACAACAGGCCGGCAATCCGCTTATCGTCGTGGCGCTCGGGACGAGCTTCAGCGGGAAGATCATCGACCCGCAGGCGCACGTTCAGAAGCCGCCGCCCCACCAGGCGCCCTACGTGCGGAGCGATCCGAGCCAAACGGAGTCGTTGCTCCGGCAGGCGCAGCCGCACTTCCGCGTGATGGTGCCGGCAGTGCTCGAGCGCAGCTCGTACCTGTCGTCGCTCGAGCCGATGCGGGTGTTCAAGCCGCTGCGGGACCATCCGGAGCTGCGCGAGGTCGCGCTGACGTTCCACACCGGCGCCGGCAACGTGTACTGGCAGGTGATCGAGACAAACTGGACGGACGCGCCGATCCTCCGCCATCAAACGGGCACGTACCGAATCAAGGGACGGCGATACCAGCTGTTCACGAGCGGCGGCAACATCCACATGGTCGTCCTCCGCCGCGGCAACGCGACCTACTGGGTTGTGAACACTCTTCGCGACGAGCTCTCGAACGAGACGATGCTCGCGATCGCCAAGGGACTCACCCCGCTCGGGAAGTAACCTAGCCTCGTGGCGAGAATCTGCATGTTCGGCGCGGGCTACGTCGGCCTGGTCACAGGCACGTGCTTCGCCGACCTCGGCCACGAGGTCGTGATCCGCGACGTCGTCCCGGAGCGGATCGAGCGGCTCCAAAGGGGCGAGATCCCGATCTACGAGCCGGGGCTCGACAAGGTGCTCGAGCGCAACGCCGAGCGCATCTCGTTCGCGCTCGACGTCCGCGAGGCCGTCGAGGGTGCCGACTTCCTCTATGTCGCAGTAGGCACCCCGCCGCTCGAGTCCGGCGACGCCGATCTCCGAGCGGTGTATTCGGTGGTCGACGAGCTGCCGGAGGATCTCCCGGGGCGCCCGGTCCTCGTCATGAAGAGCACCGTGCCGGTCGGCACCGGCGACAACGTCCGCGCACGCCTCGATGCGCGCGGGCTGACGAACGTGGGCTATGTCTCGAACCCCGAGTTCCTCGCCGAGGGGAGCGCCGTCGAAGACTTCATGAGCCCCGACCGGATCGTTGTCGGAGCCTTCGTGCCGGAGGACGCAGAACGCGTCATCGACCTGCACACCGGCATCGAGACCCAGGTCGTTCGCACCGACGTCTCGTCCGCCGAGCTCGTAAAGCTCGCCGCGAACGCATTCCTCTCGACGCGCATCAGCTTCATCAACGAGATCGCCAACGTGTGCGACCTCGTCGGCGCCGACGTTGTCGACGTCGCGAAAGGCGTCGGGCTCGATCACCGGCTCGGGTCGCATTTCCTGCGCGCCGGACTGGGCTTCGGCGGCAGTTGTTTTCCAAAAGATGTGACGTCCCTGAAACAGCTCGCCGGCAACAGCGGCTACCAGTTCATGCTCCTGCACGCAGTGTGGGAGGTGAACGAGCTCCAGAAGCGCCGCGTCGTGCAGAAGCTGCAGAAACATCTCGGCTCGCTTCGCGGGAAGACGGTCGCGTTACTCGGTCTCGCGTTCAAGCCGAACACCGACGACATGCGCGAGGCGCCGAGTCGCGTCATCGCCTACCGGCTGCTCTCCGAAGGCGCGGAGGTGCGCGCATGGGATCCCGTCGCGCGGCCGGACGACCTGCACGGGATCGAGCTCTCCGACTCCGTTCTCGACGCGGTGCGGGACGCGCACGCGGCCGTCATCGTCACCGAGTGGCCCGAGCTGAAAGACGTCGCGACATCGGAGGTGCGCGACGCGATGGCGCGCCCGGTCATCGTCGACGGTCGCAACCTGCTCGACCCGGTTGCGACGCGTGCCGCCGGCTTCATCTACGAAGGCATCGGCCGCCCGCGACATGCTTCACCACCGGAGCCGCAACCGGCGCCGGACCCGGAGCTCAGCCTCTGATGGAGGCGCTGCTCCTCGCGGGCGGCAAGGCGGAACGGCTCGGTGACGCGGCGCAGGGACTCCCGAAGCCGCTCGTGCCGGTCGCAGGGTTCCCGCTCGCCGAGTACAGCGTCGGCCGCCTCATCGCCGCCGGCGTCACGCGGGTGATCGTCGCGTGCCGCTCCGGTCAAGAGGAGGCGTTCGTCAACGCGCTTACCGGGCTCGGCGCCGAGATCGAGGCCGTCGGCGAAGAGGAGCCGCTCGGCCGCGGCGGCGGTCTCAAGCTTGCCGCGTCGAAGCGCAGGGAGAACGGCACCGTGCTCGCGCTGAACGGCGACGAGTTGCTCGATGTGGACTTCCCGGCGCTCCTCGCCGAGCACGAGCGCTCGCAGGCAGCGGCGACGATCGTCGTCGCACAGGTGCGCTCCCCGTTCGGCGTCGTCGCGCTCGAGGACGACGGCCGCGTCACCGGGTTCCGCGAGGCGCCGCTTCTCGACGACTGGGTGAACACCGGCGTCTATGCGCTGTCGGCAGAAGCGGTCGACCGCCTGCCCGAGCGCGGCGACCACGAGCAGTCCACATTCCCGGAGCTCGCCGGCGAGGACAAGTTGCGCGGCTTCCGCCACAACGGCGTCTGGCTCACCGTCAACACGCCGAAAGACCTCCGCCGCGCCGCCGAGTTCATGGAGGAGCACCCCGAGTGGCGGCCGAAAAGACAGTCCGCATGAGCATCGACTCGCCGAACTTCGAAGGGCTCGATCCGTGGATGTTCGAGCCGCGGCGCGTCGAGAAGCCGTGGGGCTACGAGCTGATCTGGGCGCATGCCGACGCCTACGTCGGGAAGATCCTGTTCGTCCGCGCCGGCCACTCGCTCAGCCTCCAGTTCCACAACGAGAAGGACGAGAGCTGGTACGTCCAGTCCGGCCGCGCGGAGCTCGAGCTCGGCGAGGCGGGGCAGGGGATCCTGAACCAGGAGGTGATCGCCGCCGGCGCGACGTTCCACTTCCCTCCCGGTACCGTCCACCGGGTCACTGCGCTCGAGGACACGACGATCCTCGAGGTCTCGACCCCGCAGCTCGACGACGTCGTCCGCCTCGAGGATCGTTACGGGCGCGAGGGCACGAACCAACCCTGACACAAGTGTGGTAAGCTTCGGTCGATGGACGGGCTGAAGGTCTCCGAGGCGGGCACCCACACGGGGTGGTCCCCGCGGATGCTCCGCTATCTCGAGCGTTTCGGCCTCGTCTCTCCGCACCGCACCTCCGCCGGCTACCGGCTGTACGGGCTCCGGGAGCTCAACCAGCTCCGGTCGCTCGCCGAGCTGCGGCAGCGGCACGGCATCGAGATCTCCGACCTCGTCTTCGCGGCGCGGCTCCGGCGCGAGCCCGAGCTCCGCAAGGCGGTCGACGCGTGGCTCGCCGGCGCCGACGACCTCGCCTGGGTCGAGTGGGAGCAGCGCAAGCAGGAGCGGCTACTCGCCGCCTAACCGAAAGGATTCATGGCAACCACGAAGCGATATGACGTGAAGGACATCGCGCTCGCCTCCGAAGGCAAGCGCAGGATCGAGTGGGCCGACCGGCAAATGCCGGTGCTCGCTGCCATCCGCGAGCGGTTCGAGCGCGAGCAGCCCCTGACGGGCTACCGCATCTCGGCCTGCCTGCACGTGACGACCGAGACGGCGAATCTCATGCGCACGCTGAAGGCCGGCGGCGCCGACGTCGTGCTGTGCGCGTCCAACCCGCTCTCGACGCAGGACGACGTCGCCGCGTCGCTCGTCGAGGACTTCGACATCTCCGTCTTCGCGATCAAGGGCGAGGATCCAGACACGTACTACGCCCACATCGAGGCTGCGGTCGACCACAAGCCGCACTTCACGATGGACGACGGCGCCGACGTGATCAGCGTCCTGCACTCGCAGCGCCGCGAGCAGCTCGGCGACATCATCGCCGGGACGGAGGAGACCACCACCGGCGTCATCCGCCTCAAGGCGCTCGAGGCCGAAGGCAAGCTCGGCTTCCCGATCATCGCCGTGAACGAGGCGATGACGAAGCACATGTTCGACAACCGCTACGGCACCGGCCAGTCCACCGTCGACGGGATCATCCGCGCGACGAACGTGCTGCTCGCCGGCAAGAACTTCGTCGTCGGCGGCTACGGCTGGGTCGGTCGCGGCGTCGCGTCGCGTGCCCGCGGTATGGGCGCGCACGTGATCGTGACCGAGGTCGATCCGATGCGGGCGCTCGAGGCGACGATGGACGGCTTCGCGGTGCTGCCGATGGCGAAGGCCGCCGTGATCGGCGACATCTTCTGCACGGCGACCGGGGACAAGCATGTCCTCGCCGGCGAGCACTTCCCGCTGATGAAGGACGGCGCGATCCTCACGAACACGGGCCACTTCAACGTCGAGATCGAGATCCCGGCGCTGCGCGCGCTCGCGAACGAGACGCGGATGGCGCGCGAGTTCGTCGAGGAGTTCACGCTCGCCGACGGCCGCCGCCTGTACCTCGTCGCCGACGGCCGGCTCGTCAACCTCGCC
>DATAOK010000030.1:0-33137 GCA_036265735.1 Gaiellaceae bacterium | reverse complement strand
CGAGCGCGAGCACGAGGGCCGGACGCAGCACGCGACGCTCGAGAGTTGCCGCGCCGGCGAAGGTTGCGACGACGATCGCCACGATCAACTCGGACGCGAACGCCTTACCGGCTCGCGTGTCGAGCCCGATCCGGTGCGCCTCCTCACCGGCACCGACGGCGGCGAGCACACACGCTGTCGAGACGAGGAGCGCAACTCGCTCGCCGTCGCGCGGCCGGGCTACGAGCGCACTGAGTGCGACGCCCACTGCAAGGAGCAGCCCGGCGTAGAAGAGCCAGCGCGCGATGACATCGGCGGCCCGGGGACCGTTGCCGCCTGCGGCAAGAGCGGCAGCGGGCTTCCCCTTGCCGATCGCGAACGCGATCACCCCCGTCTCGAGGTGGCCGTCGTCGGAGACGATCGACCAGCGTGCCGAGTAGTCGCCATCTGCGAGCCCGTGTTTCAGGGGGATGACGAGCGTGCGCTCGGCAGCGATGCTCGGGCGCCCGTCGAGCACCGAGCCGCCACTGTTGCGGATCGCCTCGATGCCCGGGCCGGTGCGCACGGCATCGTCGAAGACGACGCGGATCTCGGTGGGAGCGGTTGCGACGACAGCGCCGTTCGCAGGAATCGTGCGGATGAGCGTCGCGTGCCCCCATGCGGACGCCGGTAGCGCTAGCGCAAGGCCGACGAACGCAAGGATGGCGAGCCGGGATTTCACCTCGGGACGCTCAGAGTACGGAGAAGCAGCCCGGCCGCGGCGTCGCTACAGCGCGTTCAGCGGTTCTTCGTCGTCTTCCTTGCTCTCGTGCGGCTCGAGCCAGGCGAGGATCTCCGGCTCGCAGAGCAGCAGCTCGATTCCGGTCTGTTCAGGTTCGGTCACGCGGCACCTCCGGTTTGCGGCGGGAAGACAGCTTCACCCCAGTACGTCACGGAAGCGCGCTTCGGTTTTCCTGCCGTCACTTCAGGAGATATAGCCGCGCTCGTTGCTACGGTCGCCGATGTGCTCTTCAGACAGTTCGTCGACGACGACCTCGGGTGCACGTCGTACCTGATCGGCGACGAGCAGGCAGGCATCGCCGTGGTGGTCGATCCCGCATACGCGATCGAGCAATACGTCGATGCGGCGAAACGCCACGAGGTCGAGCTCGTCGGCGCGCTCGAGACCCACACCCACGCCGACCACGTCTCGGGTCACGGGCGCCTCGCGCTCGAGCACGGCGTGCCTGTGCACGTGCACGACGCCGCCGCTGCTGCGTTTCCGCACGAGACGCTCGTCGACGGAACGGAGATCGACGTCGGGCAGGTCGTCATCCAGGCGATCCACACGCCGGGGCACCGGCCCGAGCACTGCGCGTTCGCGGTGATCGACCGCTCGCGCGGCGCCGAGCCCTGGCTCGTGCTCACCGGCGACTCGCTTTTCGTCGGCGATGCGGCGCGACCCGACCTCGCGGTCGAGGCGGTTGAAGGCGCCGAGGGCCTGTACCACTCGCTCCATCGCCTGCTCGAGCTCGGCGACGGCGTCGAGGTATACCCCGGTCACGTCGCCGGCTCCCTGTGCGGCGCGGCGATGAGCTCCAAGCCCTCGACGACGATCGGCTTCGAGCGCCGCTTCAACCACGCGCTGCTCGACGGCTACGACGGCTTCATGGCGGCCGCCGCCGGCCCGCAGCCGCCGCGCCCGCCGAACATGGAAGCGATCGTCGAGCTCAACCGCGGCCCGTTCCGCGGCGCACAGCCGCGCCTCGAGCAGATCGACATCGCACTCGACGACGCGGTCGTGCTCGACGTGCGCGACCCGCACGCGTTTGCCGGCGGACACCGCCCCGGCGCCGTGAACGTGAACGGCAGCGGCTCCTCCTTCGGGACGAGAGCCGCGTTCGTCCTGCCCGAGCGGCCGATCGTCATCGACGCGACGGACGACCGGGAGGCGCAGCGGGCGGCGCAACGGCTGCATGCCGTCGGGATCTTCGACCTGATCGGGTGGCGCGTCGGCGGCGGCGACGAGCAGATGGAGCCCGTGACGATCGACGAGCTCGAACGCCGGCTCGCCGCCGACGACATCCTGCTCTACGACGTCCGCGAAGCGGACGAGCGCGACAGCGGCTTCATCCCGGGCAGCGCGCATCTGCCGTACCGCACCGCACGCCAAGCTGCGGAGAACGGCCTCGTCGGGGACCGGCCGATCGTCACAATCTGCGAGAGCGGCGCGCGGGCCGCGATCGCCGCCAGCGTGCTCAGCTCGGTCGGGCTCGACGCTCGGCCCGTTCTCGACGGCGGGTTGAACGCGTGGCGCGCCCGCGGCGGCGAGACGACGACATTCCGCCGCTGCGGCAGTTAGGAAGAAACACGGCCGCTGCCCCGTCTTGTGGGCATGAACTCTGCGATCAACTACATGTCGGCCTCGCAGCTCCACGCCGACGCGATCCGCGAGAGCTACCGCAACCCGCGGCCCCGCGTCGAAGAGCCGAAGGCCGCGCAGACGGTCCGGGCGAACCGCCCCCGCCGCCTCCGCGCGCTGATCCTCGCCCGCGCCTAGGCGTCGGCGAGCACTTCGCGCAGCGCGTGCGACGCCTGCCTGACCATTCCGGGATTCGTCTCCCAGTAGTACGGCAACGCGTTCACCGCCTGCAGGAGAGCCCAGCCGCGCCCACGCAGCCACGACGCGTCATCGACGTCGAGCTCGGTGCGGTAGCGCACGCGGCTCTCACCGGCGAAGACGTTCCACGCAGGCTGCAGCTCGCAGGCCGGGTCGCCGACGCCGAGACCGCCCCAGTCGATGACCGCGCTGAGCCTGCCGTCCACGACGAGCAGGTTGCCGGGCAGCAGATCGCCGTGCAGCCAGACCTCGGCTCCGTCCCACGGCGGCGCGTCAAGCGACTCTTCCCACGCGCGTAGCGTCGCCTCGCGGTCGAAGCGCTCGTTCAGGAGCGCTACCGACTTGCGTACGCCGTCGTCGAGCTCGGCGAGCGGCGCGCCTCGTGCTCCGCGGCGTCGCGGCGGCGCGTTTGTCGTCTCGATGTCACGCAGCGCACGGACGAATGCCGCGAGGTCGACCGCGGCGCGCGACAGGTCGTCGATCGAGTCGTTCGCGTTCGTCCCGGGAAGCCACTCGACGATCGACCACTCGAACGGATACCCCTCGGCCGCCTCCCCGCGCGCAACCTGCACGGGTACCGCAAGCGGGAGGCGCGGCGCGAGGCGGGGCAGCCACTCGGCCTCCTTCGCCGCCTGGCGCGTGGCCCACCCGATCCGCGGCAGGCGGGCCGCCAGGTCATCGCCGAGCCGGTAGATGTCGTGATCCGTCCCGTACGACTCGACGCGAATGACCGGAAGCTCGGCCCACTTCGGGAACTGCCCGGCCAGCAGCCGCCGGACGAGGGCGACGTCGGTCTCGACCTCGTCGGCGTGCATCTTCGGCACGACGACTAGCTCAGACGGTGCGCCGGGTAGCCGAGCCGCTGCATCGTCGCGAGGATCTCCTCACAATGCGCCGGGTCACGCGTCACGAGCGTCAGCTCGACGCCCGTGTCGCCGACCGGAAGATCGGCGGCCTCGCGGTAGTGGCTGACCTCGACGACGTTCACGCGCTCGGCCGCGAGCAGCGTCAGAAGCTTCGCAAGCTCACCCGGCCGGTCCGGCACGCGCGAGCGAACGACGAGATAGCGCCCCGCGTGCGCGAGCCCGTGCCGCATGACGGAGATCAGCAGCGTCGCATCGATGTTGCCGCCGGAGAGCAGCGGCACGACGCAACCGCTCCCGCCGACGCGTCCGCTCAACAGCGCCGCAATGCTCACGGCTCCCGCCCCCTCGACGACGAGCTTCGTGCGCTCGAGCAGCAGCACGATCGCCTGGCTGATCTCCTCGTCGGTGACGGAGACGATGTCGTCGAGCACCTCGCCGAGGATCGACATCGTGAGCTCCCCGGGCCTTTTCACGGCGATGCCGTCGGCGATCGTGTAGCCGCTGCCGTCCGGGAGCGTGCCCGCAGCCTGCACGCCGACGATCCGCACGCCGGGCTTGCGCGCGCGCAGGGCGAGCGCAATCCCTGACGCGAGCCCGCCGCCCCCGATCGGGATCACCGCCGTCTCGATGTGCGGCACTTGATCCGCGAGCTCAAGACCGATCGTCCCCTGGCCCGCGATCACGACGGGATCCTCGAACGGATGCACGAACGTCGCACCGCGCTGGGCGACGTCGTCCAGCGCGGCACCGAGACAATCCTCGAGCGCGCCGCCTCCGAAGATCACGTCCGCGCCGTAGTGCCGCGTCGCGTCGACCTTCGCCATGGGCGCGTCGCGCGGGACGTAGATCCGCGCCTTCGCTCCCACTTCACGCGCGGCCCATGCAACCGCCTGGCCGTGATTCCCCGCGCTCGCGGCGACGACGCCGGCTGCGCGCTCTTCGTCGCTCAGCGTCGAGATCCGGTTGTACGCGCCACGGATCTTGAACGAGCCCGTGCGCTGCAGATTCTCGGCCTTCAGCTGCACCTCGCGGCCGGCGAGCTGCGAGAGCGTCTCCGACGCGTAGACCGGCGTGACACGGGCGACGCCGTCGAGGCGCGCACGCGCCGCCTCGATGTCAGGAAGCGTCGGGCGTGTCTGCGTTGCTGCCAATGCGGAACACCTTCTCCAGGATCTCTCGGACTGCACTCAGCGGATCGAGCTCTCGCCGTTGTACCTCGTCGAGCAGCCGCCGCAGCTCGGGATCGTCCGTCACGGCGTGCTCGATGTGCTGTTTTGCCCGCGCGGACGCGACGGCGAACACCTCGCTCGCCAGGTTGCGCGCGCGCCGCGTCTCGAGCTCGCCGGACTCCTCGAGATACGCGCGGTGCGCAGCGATCTTCTCCCACAGCTCGGCCACGTTCTCGCCGCGCGTCGCCTCGGTGAGGACGATCGGCGGCCGCCACTCGCGGTTGCGGTCGAGCGCGAGGATCGACCGCACCTCGTTCAGCATCGTCTTCGCTGCCGGGTGATCCATCTTGTTGATCGCGATCACGTCGGGGATCTCCATGATCCCGGCCTTCAGCGCCTGCACGGCGTCACCCGATCCCGGCATGAGCACGAGCACGACCGTGTCGGCGATCCCGATCACCTCGACCTCGCTCTGACCGGTCCCGACCGTCTCGAGCAGAACGAGCTCCTTGCCCGCCGCGTCGAGCACGAGCATCGCCTGCAGCGTCGCCTCCGCGAGTCCGCCGAGGTGGCCACGCGTGCCCATCGAGCGGATGAAGACGCCCGGGTCGAGGAAGTGGTCTGCAAGCCGGATGCGGTCGCCGAGCAATGCGCCGTGCGAGAACGGGCTCGACGGATCGACGGAAACGACGCCGACCTCGATCTCCTGCCGGCGCACGTGCCGCAGAAGCGACGAGATGAGGCTCGACTTGCCGACGCCGGGAGGGCCAGTCAGCCCGACCGCGTACGCCTTGCCGGTCTCCGGATAGAGGTCGGCGACGACGTCGTACGCGAGCGGGTCGTGGTTCTCGACGAGCGTGATCGCGCGCGCGAGCGCCAGCCGGTCGCCGCTCCGCACGCCGGCGGCAAGGGTCTCCCTGGTCCAGTCGCGGCGCCGCGCCACGGGGCGGAGCCTAGTGAAGCGCGGCTTCTGCCCGTGCCATGGCCGCTTCCGGCTCCCGCGCGTACGCGTAGCCGACGAACGCGGCGACGGCGATCGCGATCGCGCCCGAGGCCCACACCCAGCGGGCCGCGTCCGGCGGCATCGCGAGCCCGGTCACGATCACCGAGAGGCCCATCACGCCGTAGGTCGCGCTCATGACGAAGGTGAGCGCGCGGCCGCGGATGTCGTCTCGCATCCCACGCTGCACGAGCAGCGCATTGCACACGATCGCGCCACCGTTGCCGATTCCGCCGACGACACACAACGCCGCGGCCATCCAGACGTCGATGCTCGCGGCCCCGATGCCGAAGCCGAGCGCCATGAGCAGAAGGTTCGTGAGGTACGCACGCGCGAGGCCGAGTCGCTCGACGACCCGGCCGCTGAAGAAACCGCCGATCACGAGACCCGTACCGATGCCGCCGTACAGCAGGCCGTACCCGAAGTCGCCGGCGTGCAGCGTGTTCGTCGCGAAGAACACCTCGCTCACGGTGATCCCGCCGGCGCCGAGCGACGCGATGCCCCAGCCGAGCAGCACAGCGAGCACGGGCCGCGACCGGAGCGATGCGCTGAAGCCTTCGCGCAGATCGGTCCAGTGGCCGCGTGAGAGCGCGGTCGAGCTCTGCAGCAGGCGCGCCGGGATGCGCGCAACGAGAACGGCGGAGACGAGGAACGACGCAGCGTTGATCCAGTACGCAGCGTGCGGACCAGATGCCGACGCCAGCAGGCCGCCGACGAGCGGGCCCGCGGCCCAGCTGACGTTCTCGATCGTCTGCAGGAGCGCATTTGCATCCGGCAGGTCTTCAGGCTCGAAGAGATTCGGCACACCCGCGTAGACCGCCGGGCGGAAGAAGCCGGTTGCAAGGCCGGCGACGAGTGCGAGCGCCACGATCTCCGCCGCACTTGTCGTAAACGGCAGCGTGCAGAAGACGACGACGCGCAGGAGATCGGCAGCAACCATCAAGTCGCGCCGCTTGAGGCGGTCGAGCAGCGGGCCGAGCGTCAGGCCGACGATGACGGCCGGCAAGAACTCGACGACGAGCACTGCACCGACCCAGGCTGCGGAGCCCGTGCGGTCTTTGACGTCGATCGCCAACGCGATCGCAGCGACAAGGCTGCCGAAACTCGATGCGAGCGTCGACAGGAAGAGCAGCCGAAAGCCGGCGACACGCAACGGTGCCAACTGCCTGGACGGGCGGCCGGGCAAAGCCGCCCCAGGGTAACAGGGTTACCCGCTCACGACGACACGCCAGAAAGGACGTGTCCAAGTGCGCCGGCGAAGAGGTCGAGCTCTTCGCTCGTGCCGACGGATACGCGAATCGCTGACGGCGCGCCAAATCCTTCGAGCGGCCGCACGATCACGCCTTGTTGCAGAAGTTGCTCAAACAGCGCGCGGCCGTCTCCGACCTCGACGTAGACGAAGTTTCCGAGCGCGGGGCCTGCGGGCTCGAGACCGTGCTCGCGCACGACCGACTCCAGCCGCGCACGACCTTCGGCGTTGAGAGCGCGGCGGCGTGCAAGCTCGTCCGCGCTGCCGATGCTTGCGAGCGCGGCTGCCTGCGCGCTCGCCGTCACGTGGAATGCAGTGCGCACCTTGTCGGTTGCCGTGACGACGTCAGGCGACGCGATGCCGTATCCGACCCGCGCCCCTGCGAGCCCGTAGATCTTCGAGAACGTTCGCAGCACGACCACGTTCCCCGCAGGATCGAACAGCTCGGCGATCCCGTCGGCGTAGTCGGGATCGTCGATGTACTCGAAGTACGCCTGGTCGAGCACGACGAGCGCGTGCTCGGGGACTGCCGCAAGGAAGCTGCGCAGCTCGGTGCGGCCGTTCGCAGTTCCGGTGGGGTTGTTCGGGTGGCAGACGTAGACGAGCTTCGTGCGCGGCCCGATCGCGGCGAGCATCGCATCGAGGTCGTACGTGTGCTCGCGCAACGGGACCTTCTGCACCTTCGCGCCGAGCTTCGCCGCGTCGATGACGTAGCTCGGGAACGACGGCCAGCCGCAGACGACGTCGTCGCCGGGCTCGAGCGTCGCCTGTGACAGCAGGTCGATGACGCCGTCCGCGCCGGCGCCGACGATCACGCAGCCGAAGTCCACGCCGTGGTGCTCCGCCAGCGCGGTGCGCAGCGCGTGCGCACCGCCGTCCGGATAGCGGTTGAGGTCGCGTGCGACGTTCTCCATCGCCTCCAGCGCCGCGGGAAACGGCGGGAACGGGCCCTCATTCGAGGCGAGCTTCACCACGCGGTCGAGCCCGAGCTCCCGCTGCACCTCCTCGATCGGTTTGCCGGGCGCGTACGGGACGAGCCCGTCGAGCGACTGGCGAAAGCGGCCGGCGCTCAACCCTCGCCGCCGCGTTTGGCGCGGCGCCAGAAGAAGAGCGCGCTGCCGGCCGCTGCAAGCGCGCCGGCAGCAGCGCCGCCTGTTTTCGCGCTCGGCACGGCGTCCGCAGCCTTCCGCTTCACGACGCGCTTCCCGACCTTGACCGCCACCCAGCCGACGACGGCATTCCGCTTGTTGACAATGCCCATGGATCCTCCCTTCGCGTCCGTTGACGCTAGCAACGCCGACGCGCGCCGGTGAGGTACTGCCGTTTCGAGAGGAAGCTTCCCTCCGGGGCCCGCGGGCGGCATGACCCCGGAGGGATTAGGGACGAGGGCACGTCCTTTTGTTGAGATGCCGTGACCCGCGAAAACTTGCGCGGGCCGCTTTAAGGGAGCGGCGGGACCGTGACGGTGGGCACCGTGACGGTCGGGACGGTCACCGGGGCCACCGTTGCGGCCGGGGTCGTGACCGCAGGCGTGGTCGCGGACGGCGTTGTGGCCGCCGGAGTCGTGACCGGCGGCGTCGTCACGGTCGGCACTTGGGAGATGACGGTCGTGATCGCCTGGGTCACCCCGGCGACTGCGCCGGTGACCGTGGTGCCGACCGTCGTGCCGGCGGCGGCCGCCTCCGCGGCAGCTGCCGTCGTTCCGGGCCCGAGTGCGGCCGTCGTCGCTGCCGGTGCGCCGGCTACAGACGATGCCGGTAGCTCGGGGGACGCAGCGGCAGCGGCGGCCGTCCCGGCGGCCGCGGCCGCCGCGGTTGTGCCGCCGGCCTGCTGCGGATGATTCGCGGCCGACGCCACGGCGATGCTCGCGTCTGCGGGTGCCGTGGTGCCGCGTGGCACGGAGTCGTGTGCTGCCGCCGGAGCCGCCGGCTCGGCCTGCGCCGACGGCAGGTGCGAGCTTCCGCCGGCCGCAACGCCGACACCACCGCCGATCGCACCCACGACGATGAGCGCCACGACCTTGGCCGCGGCGGCGGTTCCCGCGGCTCCGCCCGCGGCTTCGCCGTTCTCGGCGAGTCTCCGCAACGACCGCGGCAGCGGCAAGAGCAGCAGACCGCGGAACGCAGCGGCATGCGCGCGCAGCGTCCGGCGCGCGCGACCGATCAGCGCTTCGGCAGCGGGCACGGTGACGCCGAGCGTCTCCGCGATGTCGACATACGAGCGGCCCTCGAGCTCGCGCATCGTGATCGCCGCCCGCTGGTTCAACGGCAGCCGCCTGATCGTGCTCATGAGCTCGCGGATGTTGGGACGCTCCGCCTCGGGCACGGCGAGCTGCTCCACGACGTCGTCAAGCGGCACTTCCTTCGGACGCCGCATCGCGAAACGCACGCGCGAGCGGCACACGTTGTGCGCGATTGCGATCAGCCAGTTGTGCGGCCGACGCGGCCGCTCACCGGCGCGCAGCGCGCGGTAGGCGTTGAGGAACGTCGTCTGCGTGACGTCCTCCGCCTCGGTGGGGTTGCGCAGGAGCGCGAGCGCATACCGGTAGACCTCGCGGCCGTAGCTCGCGTACAGGCGCTCGAACGCCTCGTCGGCATACGTCGCCGCCATGCCTGGGCAACGCCCGAGGGCAACGCGGAGATATGGGCCAGGCCCCGAATAGGGCCCGGCCCCGGTTTTCGCTAAGCGGGGGTCGCAGCGCGCGGCTTGCGATTCGGAATGTGAATCGCCCGCCCGAGCGCCACGAGCCCGGCTTCCTTGATCGCCTCGGAGAGCGTCGGGTGCGGCGCCATGCCGTCCGCGACGGTCTCGACGGTCGACTCGGCGTCGATGGCGACGACGCCTGCCTCGACCATGTCCGTGACGTGCGGCCCGACCATCACGAGGCCGAGCAACTCGCCGTAGCGCGACTCGTGAATCGACTTCACCCAGCCGATCGTCTCGTCCTGCATCACCGCGCGCGCGTTCGCGACCCACGGGAACCGGCCGACGGCGACGTCGTCGCCGTACTGCTCGCGCGCCTCCGCTTCGGTGAGGCCGACTGCTGCGATCTCCGGCTCGGTGTAGATCGGACGCGGCACCGCGCGGTTGTCGACGATCGCGTCATGACCGCACGCGTTCTCCGCAGCGACCTCGCCCTCGCGGAACGCGGTATGCGCGAGCTGCCAGTAGCCGGCGCAGTCGCCGACCGCATAGATGTGCTGAACGCTCGTTTGCCGGCGCTCGTCCGCAGCAATGCCCTTGCGCTTGTCGAACTGCACGCCGATCTCCTCGAGGCCGAGCCCTTCGACGAGCGGACCGCGACCGACGGACACGAGCATCAGGTCGGCCTGCACGGTCTCGCCTTCGCCGAAGTGCACCGTCAGCTGCGATCCGTCGTCGTCGACCTGCGTGCACTGCTTGCCGAGCTGCAGCGCGATACCACGCTTGCCGAACTGCTCCGCGAGCTCCTTCGCCGCATCAGCGTCCTCCTGCGGGATGAGCGAGTCGAGCATCTCGACGATCGTCACCGTGCTGCCGAAGCGGCTGAAGATCGAGGCGAACTCGCAGCCGATGATGCCGCCGCCGAGGATGACGAGCCGCTGCGGCACCTGCTCCTGCGCAAGCAGCCCCGTCGAGTCGACGCACCGCGGCGAGTCGAGGCCCGGGATCGGCGGCCGCAGTGGGAACGAGCCGGTGGCGATGACCGCCTGGCGGAAGGAGACGTCCTCCCCGCCTTCGACCGCGATCGTGTTCGCGTCCTTGAAGCGGCCGGCGCCCTTCACCCACTCGACGCCGTTCGCCTTGAAGAGGCTCGCGACGCCGCTCGTCATCTGCTGGACGACTCCGGCCTTCCATGCGTTCGACTGCCCGAAGTCGAGTTGCGCGCCGCCGACGTTGACGCCGAACTTCGCGAAGCTCTCCTCCGCCTCCTTGAGCGCGAAGGCCGTCTGCACCCACGCCTTCGTCGGGATGCAGCCGACCCGCAGGCAGGTGCCGCCGAGCTCGGGCTCCTTCTCGATACACGCGACCTTCGCGCCGAGCTGTGCGGCGCGGATCGCTGCGGTGTAGCCGCCGGGGCCGCCCCCGAGAACGGCGACGTCAACGTCCATGTCGTGTCTCCTCAGTCAGTGTCGTCTTCACGGTAATCACAGCCTCGCGACCATCGTCGCGGCATGCTCGTCGCTGCGGATCGTCTGGAACCCGAAGCGCTCGTAGTAGGCGGTCTGCTCCGGCGCGGCGCTCAGGCTCACCTGGGCGTAGCCCTCCTCGCGGGCGCGCGCGAGCAGCGCATCGAGGAGCTCCTTGCCCGCGCCCTTCCCGCGACGCGACGGGACGACCGCGATCGTCACCTCTGGTGTCTCCTCGTCGACGAAGCCGAACCCCGGCTCCTTCGCCGTGAAGAGGCGGAACCAGGCGGCGCCGTAGGCATGCGGCCCCTCGAGCGCGAGCACCCCGGCGTCGCCGCGCCGGCCCCAGTTCTGCACGTAGCGGTAGACGGGCCGTTCCTCGTCCTCGGCGATCCGCCAGTGGTAGGCGTGGCGCAGCATGTCGCGCAGGAACCGGACGTCGTGGATCCCGACGGGCCGAAGCATCCTCCGGGAGTCTACGAAGCCGGAACAGCGGGGTCAGACCCCGTTCGGGGTCTGACCCCTACGAGACGAGGGGCGTCTGGAGCGACGTCGCGGCAGCGCCGCTCACCGCATTGGTCGCGGTGACGACGACGCGAAGCGTGAACCCGGCGTCCGCGGTCAGAACGAGCTTCGACATGTCCGGCACCGGTCTGCGCAGGAGCGATCCCTGGGCGAGGGAGGTCAGAGCTCTTGCGCGAGCTGAATGCGGTTGCCGTCCGGGTCGTAGACGTCGAGCAGGCGCATGACGCCCTGCGGGATCTCGACGACGGTGCCGACCTCGACGCCTTCTGCGCGCAGGCGCTCGGCCTCGCCTTTCACGTCGTCGACGTCGACGTGCGCGACGGCGCCGTCCGTTTGCGGGTCGCCCTCGGCGAGGCCGATCTCCATCGCGCCGTGCTCGAGGTGCGACCAGCGCTCGGTGAAGTCGACGGCGGTCTCCTCGAAGCCGAGCGTTTCGCGATAGAACGTGCGCGCGGCGTCGAGCTCTCGGACGTAGTACCAGACGGTCGGCGCCATCTCGCTAGAGCGCGAGGCCTGGATCCTCGAGGAACTGCTTGATCGTCCGGAGGAACTCCGCGCCGGTCGCGCCGTCGACGGCGCGGTGGTCGCAGGTCAGTGTCATCGTCATCAGCGGCAGCACGTGGAGCTCGCCGTCGATCGGAACAACCTGGTCGCGTGTCGAGCCGACGGCGAGGATCGACGCCTGCGGCGGGTTCAGCACGGCGATGAACTGGTCGACGTCGTACATGCCGAGGTTCGAGATCGTGAACGTGCCGCCGTCGAGATCCTCCGCGCGCAGCTTGTTCTCGCGCGCCCGGCCGACGAGGTCGGCGCGCACCGAGGCAATCTGCGCAATCGTCAACCGCTCCGCGCCGTGCACGACGGGGACGACCAGGCCCTGCGGCGCCGCGACCGCGATGCCGACGTCGGCGTTCGGGAAGACGAGCAGCGCGTCCTCGGCGTACTGCACGTTCATGTCGCGGTGGCGCATCAGCGCCTGCGCGCACACCTTCGTCAGCACATCCGTGACGGTGATGCGCACATCGGGATACAGCTCGCGTTGCTTCGCGACGAGCTCGTTTGCGCGCGTCATCTCGGCGTTCACGGTGAGCTGGAACGCCGGCACCGTCCACGCCTGCGTCAGCCGGCGCGCGATCGTCTTGCGGATGTTCGAGAGCGGCCGGGACTCGACCTCGCCCGAGGGCGCCGACTGCGCGACCGGCACAGCCGAAGCAGGTTGTGCCTGCGCGCGCTCGACGTCCTCCGCCACGATCCGGCCGTCCGGGCCGGTGCCGTGAATCGACGACAGCTCGAGGCCGCGCTCGCGCGCGATCCGTCGCGCGAGCGGCGAGGCCTTGATGCGGCCGTCCGTCGTGGAGCCGTTCGTCGACGGCGCAGGCTGTGCGGGCGCGGGTGCCACCGGTGCTTCCGGCTTCTCCTCTTGCTTGGGCGTCTCGGCCGCGGCGGCCGCCGGCGCCTCCTCGCCCTGTGCACCGATGAACCCGATCGTGCGGCCGACCTCGACCTCGCCTTCGGTCACCGCGATCCGCAACAGCACGCCGGAGGCCTCGGCCTCCACCTCCTGCGTCACCTTGTCCGTGTCGAGCTCGTAGAGCGGCTCGCCCTTCTCGACCGAGTCGCCCTCCGACTTCAGCCACTTGACGATCGTCCCGGACTCCATGCCCTGCCCGAGGCGCGGGAGCTTGACCTCAGTCGCCACGCTGCACGGTCCGTTTGATCGCGGCGAGCACGTCCTCTGCGTGCGGGACGACGAACTGCTCCATCACCGGCGCGAACGGCAGCGGCGCGAACTTCGCGCCGACGCGCTCGATCGGCGCGTCGAGCCAGTCGAACGCCTGGTACTGAAGCACCGACGTGACCTCGGAGCCGAAGCCCATGCGCGTCACGGCCTCGTGCGCAACGACGGCGCGGTTCGTCTTCTTCACGGATGCGACAAGCGTCTCCTCGTCGAGCGGCTGCAGCGTGCGCGGGTCGACCACCTCGACGGAGATGCCGTCCTGCTCGGCCTCCTCGGCCGCCTTCAACGACTCGTGGACGAGGCGACCGGTCGCGATCACGGTGACGTCCTCGCCCTCGCGGTGCACGCGCGCCTTCCCGATCGGGATCGGCTCGATCTTCTCCGGCACGTTCCCCTTGATCCCGTAGAGCGTTCGGTGCTCGAAGAAGACGACGGGGTTGTCGTCGTAGATCGACGACCACAGCAGCCCGCGCACGTCCTCGGGCGTGGACGCGAACACGACCTTGAGCCCGGGGATGTGCACGAACCACGCCTCGAGCTGCTGCGCGTGCTGCGCGCCCGGCGACCAGCCGGCGCCGCCCTGCGTGCGGAAGACGACGGGAACCGTCAGCTGCCCTCCCGACATGTAGCGCGCCTTCGCCGCCTGGTTCACAACCTGCTCGGCGGCGAGTGTCATGAAGTCCTCGTACATGATCTCCGCAACCGGCCGCATGCCCTGCATCGCGGCGCCGATCGCGGTGCCGGCGAGCGCCATCTCGGAGATCGGCGTGTTGCGCACGCGCTCCGGCCCGAACTCCTCGAGCATCCCGTGCGTCACGCCCATCGAGCCGCCCATCTCCGCGATGTCCTCGCCCATGACGAACACGTCGTCGTCCTGGCGCATCGCGGTCGACAGCGCGTCGCGGACCGCCTCGCGGTAGGAAAGCTCAGGCATAGATGTTCTTCAGCGCGTCCTCGGGCGCGGGATCCGTCCCGTTCTTTGCGAACTCGACGGACGCCTCGACGATCTCGGTGACCTCGGCGTCGAGCTCGTCGTACTCATCGTCGGCGAGCTCGATGCGCTCGCGCAGGATTCGGATCGGATCGCGCGTCGCGCGCAGGTCCTTCGGCTCCTCCTTCGGCCGGTAGACCTGCGGGTCGCCGATGTAGTGGCCGCTGAAGCGCGCGGTGTCGAGATGCACGAACACGGGCCCCTTGCCGCTGCGCGCATGATCGAGCGCCTGGCGGGTCGCCTTGTAGACCGCCTCGACGTCCTGGCCGTCCACCTTGACCGCCTTCATGCCGAACGCCTTCGCGCGCTCCGAGAGATCGCGGATCGGCGAGTGCTGCGACTCCGGTGTCGACTCGGCCCAGTGGTTGTCCTCGAGCACGAACACGGCGGGCACCTTCCAGAGCTGCGCGAGATTCAGTGCCTCGTGGAACGTCCCGATGTTCGTCGCGCCGTCACCGAAGAATGCGAGCGCGACCCGCGGCTCACCGCGCAGCTGGAACGCAAGCGCCGCGCCGGTCACGTGCGGCAGGCCGCCACCGATGACGGCGTTCGCGCCCATGTTCCCGTGCTGGACGTCGTAGAGGTGCATCGAGCCGCCGTAGCCGTGCGAGCATCCTTCGGTCTTGCCGTAGAGCTCCGCCATCAGCTCGTTCGGGTGTGTGCCCTTCGCGAGGGTATGGCCGTGCGCACGGTGCGTGGACGCGATCACGTCGCCGTCCTCCAGCGCGCGGCAGACGCCGACGGCGCACCCTTCCTGCCCGATCGCGACGTGCAGGAAGCCGGGCAACTCGCCCGCGCGAAAGCGCTCCTCGACCTTCTCCTCGAACCGCCGGATCAGCAGCATCTCGCGCAGGACGTCCTTCAACTCGTCCTTGCGCAACGACGCCTTCTTCTCCTCCACCTTTGCCACGGCCGGAGTGTACGGTTCGCGCCGTGCGCCTCGTCGACCAGTGGACAACGGTGGAAACGGGCCTGGATCCGAGGTGGCATGACGCACGGCTCGACCTCGTGATCGCCGACGACGTGCAGCGGCAACGCGCGCTTGCGCTCCTCGGCCCTGCTTCGCCCGGTCGCGTCGGCACGACGATTCGCTTCACGACGTCGCGATCCGGCGTCGGTGTGGGACCCGAAGCGGCGCGTCGTTTGCTGCGCCGGATCGACGAGGAAGGGATCAGCGGCACGTTGACGCTCGTCTCGTCGGACGAAGCGCCGGCTGCGCCTGCGCTCGCTCGGTCGTCGCTTGCCGACGAATGGGCAGCCGCGCTCGCGCTGCTGCCATCCGACTGGAGCGACCTTCTATGCGAGCTCGAGCTGACGTCGACCGACCACATCGAGAAGGGCGCGCTGCTCCTCGCGCCGATCAACCCCGTGCTCGGCGGCACGGGCCGGCCCGGCTTCCGCTTCCGTTGCGCGCAGAGCTTCGGCTACGGCGCGTCGCCCGGCATGGTGGGGCGCTGCCTCGCGCGACTCGACGAGGCCGGCATTCCCGGTGAGGTGCGGATCCTCCGCGCGCTCTCCGATGCGCATCCGGTCGGCACGCAGGGTGTCGTCTGGTACGTCGGCGGGAAAGCCGTCTAGATGCCGGACCCAGTCGCGTGGAACGTGATCGAGCGCGGCTGGAAGGTGTTCGACGCCGCGGGCGACGAGATCGGCTACGTCGACGAGATCACGGGTGACGAGAACGTCGACATCTTCGACGGCATCGCGATCTCGCACGGCGTCCTGAGCAAGCCGCACTACGTCCCGTCGGAGAGCGTCGCGCAGATCCTCGACGGTGAGGTGCACCTCTCGCTCTCGCGGGCCGACGTCGAGAAGCTCGCGGCGTACACGGAGCCTCCGGTCGAGGAGCAGATTCTCCCGGAGAGCGCGAGCTGGTGGCGGCGGCTGTTCGACCGCTAGCCAATGGACGAGCTCGCATTCGCGCCCGGACTTGAGCTCGCCGCGCGCGTGCGCGCGAAGGAAGTCACACCGAGCGAGCTCGTCGAGCTGTACCGGACGCGCATCGACCGGCTCGATCCGCAGCTGAACGCATTCGTCACGCTCGCCGACGACCCGCAGCCCGAAGGCGACGGCCCGTTCTACGGCGTCCCGCTTCCCATCAAGGACCTCACGGAGACCGCCGGGCTCCGGACGACCTACTCCTGCAAGGCGTTCGCGAACAACGTCCCGATCGTCGACGCGTCGGTGGTGCGCAGGCTGCGCGCAGCGGGCTTCACGATCACAGGCAAGACGAACACGCCGGAGTTCGGGACGATCGGGATGACGGAGTCCGAGCTGAACGGCGACTGCCGCAATCCCTGGGACACGACCCGCACGCCGGGCGGCTCGAGCGGCGGCGCCGCGGCCGCGGTCGCCGCAGGGCTCGCACCGCTCGCGCACGGGAGCGACGGCGGCGGTTCGATCCGCATCCCGTCATCCTGCTGCGGCCTCTTCGGGATCAAGCCGTCGCGCGGCCGCGTCTCCCCCGCCCCGTTCGTCTCAGGCTCGCTCGGGCTCGGGACGTCCGGGCCGATCGCGCGCACAGTGCGCGACGCTGCGGCGTTGCTCGACGCGATGGCGGGCAACGAGCCCGGCGACATGTACGTCGCGCCGCAGCCGGAGCGGCCGTTCCTCGGAGAAGCGGATCAGCCCGTTGGGCGGCTGCGGATAGCCGTGACGGTCGATCCGCCGATCGCGGTCCCGGTCGACCCTGTCTGCGCCGCCGCTGCGCGTGCGGCCGGCGAGCTGCTGAGCGAGCTCGGGCATGACGTGGTCGACGCCTCACCGCCGTGGCAGACCGACGAGCTGATCGCACACTTCATCCGCGTCTGGCAGACCGGGCCTGCGACCGCCGGCGTCGACGATCTCTCGCTGCTCGAGCCGATCAACCGGATGCTCGCGGAGGACGCACGCGCGACGCCGAGCCCGCAGTACGTCGCCTCCGTCATGCAGTTGCAGCAGCACACGCGCCGCGTGCTGCCGTTCTGGAGGGACGTCGACGTCGTCGTGACGCCGACTCTCGCGCTCCGGCCGGTGCCCGTCGGGTGGACATGGGCGGACGCCGACGGCGACCCCTACCGCGCATTTGCGAGCCAATGGCTCTGGACGCCGTTCACAGCGCTCCTGAACATCACCGGTCAGCCCGCTGCATCCGTCCCGCTGCACTGGAGCGACGAAGGGCTTCCCATCGGAATCCAGCTGATCGGGCGGCCGTTTGCCGAGGCGACGCTGATCCGCGTCTCGGCCCAGCTCGAAGAGGCCCGGCCCTGGGTCGATCGCCGTCCGCCGGTCAGCTGAACGCGGTACGTTTTCGGGACCAGCCCCCGGGCAACGGTAGGAGCATGTTGCGGAAGATCCTCTGGACGGGCCTGTATTCCGGCCTCGGCGCTGTCGCCACGATCGGCGCGCGCCGCGCCGCGTCGTCGATTTGGCGCATCGCGACGGGCGAGGAGCCACCGACGAAGAAATGAGCGCACTCGACACACTCGCGCAGCGCGCCGAGGCGGCCTCGAAGCGGCTCGCCGGCCAGGGCGGCATCAAGTCGAAACTCGCCGGCGAGCTCGCCGACGACGCGGACTTCCTGCGCAAGCTGAAGCCGAGCCTGATGGCGAACCGCGCGAAGGGTAAGGCGCCGACCGACCAGGTGCCGGCGACGCCGAGCCCGCAGCCTGCCGTCCCGAAGAAGAAGCGCACGGGCGGCGGCCCGAGTCCCTTCGTGGTCGTCGGCGTCGCGCTCGTCGCCGGCGTCGCGCTGGCGAAATGGATCGACTGGAGAGGTCATGCCCATCCGCGCTGGTGAACGTCCAGGCGGCCTCGGCGGCGCGGCGAAGCTCGTCGCCGACAAGGCAAGCGCGATCGTCCGGCTCGAGCTCGCGCTGGCAGCCTCCGAGCTCAAGCAGAAGCTCGTCAAGCTCGGTCTCGGCATCGGGCTCGTCGTCGGCGCTGCGGTGTTCCTGTTTTTTGCCGTCGGCTTTGCGCTCGCGACGATCGCCGCCGCGCTGGCGACGTTCCTCTCGACCTGGCTTGCGCTGCTGATCGTCGCCGGTGGGCTCGTCCTCGCTGCGGCGCTGCTCGGCGCGATCGGCGCGCGGCTGCTCTCGAAGGGCTCGCCGCCGGTGCCGGAGCAGGCGATCGCCGAGGCGAAGCTCACGACGGAGGCGTTGAAGAATGGCCACCACTGAGGAGCAGCGGCTGCGGACGCAGCTGAGCGCGGAGCGCGAGCAGCTCGCGGACGCGGTCGAGACGCTCCGCTCGGAGCTCGGCGAAGCGACGGACATCTCCGGCAAGCTGAAATCGAAGTTGCCCGTCGTCGCCGCCGGCGCGCTCGGGCTCGGCTTCGTCGTCGCGGGCGGGATCGGAGCGACCGCGCGGCTCGTGTTCCGGCGGGGCCGCGAGGGCAGCCCGACGGTCAAGGCCGGACGTTTCTCCTTGCTGCGGCGCTAGCTCGACACGCGGAAGGAGTGCTTCCGCGTCGGGTGCTTGACGCTCGAGTACGTGTAGGTGCCGGCCTTCAGCGTCAGCGTCCAGGTGACCTTGCCCTTGAACGCGACACCGGTCGACTTCGCGACGCCGGGACCGGTGAGCCTGAAGCCGTCGGTCGCGGAGACATCGGAGATCGTGAGCTTCGCCTTGCCGGCGGAAAGGCCGCTCGTCGGCTTGAGGGAGAGCTTCGTGCCCGGACCGATCGCGCCGCTCAGCTTTGTGGCCGGTGCAGGAGGCGGCGTCGACGTGGTCGTCGTCGTGGTCGATTGCACGCTACCGACGGTGAAGGAGCCTTTCATCTGGCCGGCGTGGGCGTCGCACACGAAGAAGTAGGTGCCGTCGGTCAGGGTCACGGTGAACGTCTTGTCCTCGACCGCCGTGATGTCCGTCGAGACGCTGACCCCGGGCCCGTTGAGGTCGAAGTTGTGAATGTCGGAGTGATCGCGCAGGACCACCGTGTATGTGCCGGGGTCGAGGTGCTTGACCGCGACGCCGTTCGCGTCCTTCAGCGAGATCGAGAAAGAGTCGCCCTGCCCCACGTCGCCGACCAGCTGCGGATTGTCCGCGCGCGACCCGCGAGCCGAGCCGAGCCCGACTCCCAGGAGCACGCCGACGAGGGCGAGGATGACCAGCAGCTTTGCCTGCACGACCCGTTGTACGCAGCGTACGCCGCGATCGGTTTTTCTCACGCTCGGAGCTCGGCTTTGAAGCGGTCCGCGAGGGCGGAGACGATGCGCGCCCTCAGCTCCGAGGCCTCTTCGTCGGTGAGCGTCCGCTCGTTCGAACCGAAGGCGACCCGGAAGGCAAGCGACCGCTTGCCCGCGCCGATCTGCTCGCCCCGATAGTCGTCGAAGGGCTCGACGTGGTGGAGCGCTTCCCCCGCAGCCTCGCGAATCGCGGCGACGAGCGCGGCCGCTGGCACGTCCTCGTCGACGACGAACGCGAGATCCTGGCGCACCTCCGGGTAGGGGCTCACCTCGGCGTAGGCGATCGACTCCGGCGACGCCTCGATCAGCGCGTCGAGATCGAGCTCGAACGCGCCCCACGTCCCTTCGAGGATGCGCGGATGCAGCTCGCCGAGCCAGCCGTGCGCGGTGCGTGCCGCCTTGCCGGGATGCAGCACGCGCTCGCTCGCCCGGTCATAGCCGGCATCGATTTTCAGCGCCGCGTAGAGCTGCTCGACCGTCCACTTCGCGTCCGCGAACCCGCCCTCGATGATGCCGCCGACGTGCCAGCGCTCGTTCGGGAGCTCGGCGCCCGCGCGATAGACGCGCGCGATCTCGAACAGCGCGACGCCGGAGCTGCCGACCGCGACGTTCGCACGCGCAGCGCCGACGAGGCCGTCGATGAGGCCCGTGCGAAGCGCAGCCGCCTCGGTCGACAGCGGCTCGGGTAGACGCACGTCGCCGTCGGCCGCGAAGGTCAGTGTGTATGCCTCGTAGAAGCCGCAGCCGACGAGGACGTCCTCGACGACGCGGCGCAGCCGCTGCCAGCGCGTCAGTCGGCCGAAGCTGACGTCCCGCTCCGGCAGCGTGAACGGGATCCGGTCGAGCTCGAAGCGACCGACCTCCTCGACGAGATCGATCTCGCGCGTCACGTCGCGCGCACGCCAGGTCGGCACGCGGAAGCCGCCGTTGGCACGGTCGAAGCCGAGGCGCTCGAGCACAGCAGCCTGCTCGCCGGCCGGCACGTCGAGCCCGAGCACCGCGTTCGTCCGCTCCGGGCGGAGCGTGACCACAGCCGGCTCGGGCAGCTCGGCCTGAACGTCGACGGCACCCGTCCACCGCGCGCCTGCAAGCTCGACGATCAGCCGCGTCGCGAGCGTCGCCGCCGGCCCTGCGAGGTGCGGATCAACGCCTTTCTCCCAGCGGTTCGAGCCTTCGGTGCGCAGGGACAGGCGCTCCGACGAGCGGAGGATCGTCACCGGCTCGAAGTTCGCCGCCTCGAGCAGCACGTTCACCGTCGCGGCGGAGACCTCGGTCTCCTCGCCGCCCATGATCCCGGCGAGGGCGACGGCGCGGTCGCCGTCCGCGATCACAAGGTCGTCCGGCGTGAGCTCGCGCATCGTCCCGTCGAGCGTGCGCAGCGGCTCGCCCCTCGTCGCGCGTCGAACGACGATCCGCCCGCCGTGCAGCGTGTCGTAATCGAAGACGTGCAGCGGGTTGCCGAGCGCAAGCATCACGTAGTTCGTCACGTCGACGACGTTCGAGATCGCCCGGACGCCCGCGTTCCTCAGCCGGGCCTTCAGCCAGACCGGCGATTCGGCGATCGCGACGTCGCGGAACAGCCGGCCGACGTACCGCGGCGCGCCGACCGGGTCGTCCACCTGCACGTCGAGCTGCTCGTCGCCGGCGCGGGACGGCTCTGTGCGGTCGAGTGGGACGAGCTCGCCGCCGGTGAGCGCAGCGACCTCGCGCGCGAGCCCATAGATCGAGAAGAGATCCGGCCGGTTGCCCGTTGCTTCCACCTCGAGCACCTCTTCGACGAGCGGCAGGACGTCGGCAAGCGGCGTCCCGGGCTCGAGCGAGTCGGCGAGCACCATGATCCCGTCGTGGTCGGTGCCGAGGTCGACCTCGTCCTCGGCGAGGATCATCCCCTCCGACACCTCGCCGCGGAGCTTGCGGCGCTCGAGGGTGAGGCCATTCGGAAGTGTTGCGCCCGGCAAGGCGACCGCGACCTTCGCGCCGGCGGAGAAGTTCCAGGCGCCGCAGACGATCTGGTACGGGCGATCCTCGCCGACGTCCACCTTCGTCAGCTGCAGGCGGTCCGCGTTCGGGTGCTTGTCGGCCTCGAGCACCTGACCGACGCGGAAGAGCGAAAGGTCGCTCGTGACGCCGCGCCGCTCGATGCCGTTCACCTCCGCGGTCGAGATCGAAAGCTTGTGCGCGATCTCCTGCGTCGTCGCATCCGTGCGCACGTACTCGCGCAGCCAGCTGAGCGGGACTTTCATCCGAACTGCCTCAGGAAGCGGATGTCGTTGTCCCAGAACGGCCGGATGTCGTGGATCCCGTAGCGGAGCTGTGCAGTGCGCTCGATGCCCATGCCGAATGCGAAGCCGGTGAACTCCTCCGCCCCCCAGCCGACGAACTCGTAGAGGTAGGGGTCGACCATCCCGGAGCCGCCCATCTCGATCCAGCCGGAGTGCTTGCACACAGCGCAACCTTCGCCGCCGCAGTTGAAGCACGAGACGTCAGGCTCCATCGACGGCTCCGTGAACGGGAAGTAATGCGTGCGGAACCGGACGTCGCGCTCGGGCCCGTACAGCTGGCGCATCACGTACAGCAACGTCCCCTTGAGGTCGGCCATCGTGATGCCCTTGTCGATCGCGAGCCCTTCGAACTGGTGGAAGATCGGGAAGTGCGTCGCGTCGATCGTGTCGCGCCGGTACACGCGGCCGATCGAGATGATGTAGATCGGCGGGCGCGTCGCCTCCATCTTGTGGATCTGCGCGGGGGACGTCTCCGTGCGGAGGACCGTGTTGTCGCCGACGTAGAGCGTCGACCGCGGGGATCGCGACGGGTGCCAGTCGGGGAAGCCGAGCGCGTCGAAGTTGTACCGGGTCGTCTCGACCTCGCGGCCGTCGACGATCTCGTAGCCGAGGCCGAGGAAGATGTCCTCGACGTCGCGCCGCACGAGCGTCGAGGGGTGCAGGCTGCCGCGTCCGCGCGGCTCGATGTCGCCGAGCATCCGCGCCGGCAGCGTGACGTCGACGCGCTCCGTCGAGAGCTTGTGCTCGAGCTCCGCGGCTTCGACCTGCTCCTTCTTTGCTGCGACCGCGCGCTCCACGGCCTCGCGGATCGCGTTGAGCTTGATGCCCGTGTCGCGGTCGCGAACCTCGCGCAGCTTTAGCTTGAGCGTGGAGGACCGCCCGAGAAAGGCGACGGACACACTCTCGACCTCTTCAGAGGTCGAGGCCCTCCCCAATGCCTGAAGGGCATCTCGTTCGTAGGTATCGGGATCCCAGTCCAAGAGTCGCCCGACTGTATCCATTGCATTTGCCTCCTTTCAGCGAACAGCGAAATGGGACGAGACTCGCCCCGGTTCGAGCTGCTGAAGAGGAGGACGCCTAGCGCGCGACCGCCCCGGCAGCGAACCGGGGCGAGATAAACAGGTGCGTGCGCTGCGTCATCGGAGGGGATGATACCCGTCGTGAGTGAAACGAGACCTCGGGGCTCGGAATACGACGCGATCGCGCGGCTGTACGACCCGTGGAGCGCGGGCGTCGTGGAGGACATCTCCTTCTATGTCGAGGAGGCGCTCGCCTCGGGCGGTCCGGTGGTCGAGCTCGGCGTCGGCACCGGACGGATCGCGATCCCGACGGCGGCCGCCGGCGTCCACGTGATCGGGGTCGACTCGTCGGCAGGGATGCTCGAGGTCTGCGCCGATCAGGGGCGGAAGGCGGGCGTCGCGGAGCGGCTTGATCTGCGGCTCGGCGACCTCCGGCGACCGCCGGTCGACGAGCGCGTCCCGCTCGTCACTTGTCCGTTCCGCGCGTACCTCCATCTGTCGACCGACGACGCGCGGATCGAGGCGCTCGAAGCGGCGCGCGGGCTGCTGCGGAGCGGCGGCCGGCTCGTCTTCGACGTCTTCAAGCCGTCGCAGGACGACATCGACGAGACGGACGGCCGCTGGATCGAGCGCGAGCCGGGCATCGACGAGCGCGCAGACTGGGATGTCGTCGCGCAGACGCTCACGCTCTCCGTGCGCGGCAACGGAACGCAGTCGACGATGCAGTTGTCATGGCTCGAGCCCGAACGGTGGAACGCGCTGCTCGCGGAAGCCGGCTTCGTCGTCGATTCGTGCTTCGGCTGGTTCGACCGGAGACCGTACAACGGCGGTGAAGACACGGTGTGGGTTGCGCATGTCCGCAAATAGCACGAATTTTCCGTCGAGCCGACCCTTGCGCTGTCGAGGCGAAGCCACTACCTTCCCCTTTGCAGCGAGCACGGAGCGCGACTAGGTCGAAACCACGACCAAGCGGTTCTACGAAGAGGGGGCAACCCCGAGGCGGAAGGCCGGTTGGACGAGGTGGACGAAAGCGCCACCGGCTCGCTGAATTCTTTTAATGCTCGCGACCGCTTCGCAGGCGCATGCGCGCTTCGCGCGCGTGCGCCTGGCTGTGCTTTTCTCGCCCGCATGCGCGGCCTGGCTCTGCGGTCGGGCAGCCGGTGCTCGCGCTGCACCATGACGCGTTTGTGGGCCGCGCCCGCGCATGTCGGTCGCGGCGACGGGCTCACGCACACGGCTCGTCCAGACACGTCCCGGTGCCAGCCTCCGTGACGAATGACTGACGCAATCGTCACGGATCGCATGGTTACGCGGCGAATCTCGTGACATATACGTCACAGCGCCTGCGCTGGACGTGGCTCAGCTGGGCAGAGCGGCAGCCCGGCGCAGGGCCTTCACTGCGCCGAAGGCGAGCACGACGACGCCAAGTGCGATCAGCACGTCCGCAGCGCCGGTCGGCTTCGATGATCTGGCGACTGCGCGCGGCGGCGCGATCGGTTCGGGGTCGTACCCCGCAGAGGCCTGACCCGGCTGTTCCTCGATCAGCGCAGGCAGAACCTCAGCCCCGCGCGAGCGCAGCCGCAGCCACGGCAGCGCCTGCATCGCGCCGAAGGCGAACACGACGCCGCCGACCATGATGAGCACGTCGCCGACCGAGAAGACGTTCCCGTACGGCACCCAGCTCGGAGCCGCCCACCGGTCGACGAACCACGCGAAGTGCGGCGACGGCGCCATGATGCTGTTGTTGCTCTTCGTGAAGTGCATGCCGGCTGCGCGCAGCGCGGACGGCAGCGCAGGCATGTGGCCGCCGTTCGAGCAGATCGCCAGAAGGTTCAAGCCCATCCCAGCCGCGACGAACGGCACGCCCGCCAGCCGAACATTGAACGTGCACGCGAGGATGAAGACGCCGTACGAGACGAGCCAGAGGATGACGCCGACGCGATCGGGCGTCCGCCACGGAAACATGTGGAACGGGAACGCGATCAGCTGCAGCCCGAGCCCGAGATAGAACAGCGGCAACGCGCGCAACCGCAGCTCGCCGAGCGCGCTCAGCCTCCCACCGAAGACAGGCGCCAGGAGCAGACCGGCAACGAGCGGCCAGGCGAGTGCCATCAGGCGAAGGCGATCTCGCCGGTGGACACGCCCACGAGAACCTGGGCGAGCGCCGCGACGACGTCGGGATCGAACTGCGTGCCGGCGTTCCGCCGCAGCTCCACGAGCGCCGCGTCCGCGCTCTGCGCCTTCCGGTACGGCCGGTCGGCGGTAATCGCCTCGAACGCATCCGCGACGAGGATGATCCGCGCTCCGAGCGGGATCTCCTCACCCGCGAGACCCACCGGGTATCCGGAGCCGTCCCAGTGCTCGTGGTGATGGCGCACCCATTCGTCGACGGGCTCGACCCCCATGCCGTCCAAAAGCGCATGCCCGAACTCGGGATGCCGGCGCACGATCGCGAACTCCTCGGCCGTTAGTGCCCGCGGCGCGTGGAGGATCGCATCGGGCAGGCCGATCTTCCCGAGGTCGTGCAACAGGCCCGCAAGCCGGAGGCGCTCGATCGCATCCGCGTCGAGCCCCATCTCGAGGCCGATCGCTTCGGCAAGCGACGACACGATCTGCGAGTGGCTCGCCGTCGACGGATCGCGCGCATCCACGAAGCGGACGAGATTCTTCGCCGCACGGAGGCGCGCGTCGCGCTCGGTCGCACGCTCGAGCTCCTCGGTCGAGAACACGCGCACGACCGACGGGCTGTAGAGGCAGGATCGATTCTTGCCGTGGTGCTTCGACCAATAGAGGGCGCCGTCCGCCGTCCGCTGCAGCTCTTCGGCGGAGTCTGCGTGGGACGGATACGTCGCGATCCCGACACTGATCGTCACCGGGCCGCCGGGCATCGGCAGAGCCGCGACCTGCTGTTGTAGGCGCTCGACGGCGCGGAAGCTGCTCATCTCGTCGAGCTCACAGAGCATCGCGAACTCGTCGCCGCCGAAGCGGAATGCCTGCGCGCCTCCGATCTCCTCGAGGAGCGCAGCAAGCTGCACGAGAAGCTCGTCGCCGATTGGATGGCCGTAGGTGTCGTTCACGCGCTTGAAGTCGTCGACGTCGAGGAGCGCGAGTGAGAAGGGCGAGCCCGTCGCCTCCGACGCGGCAATGAGCTCGCGCAGCGCGGCCTGGTAGGCGCGGTGGTTGCCGAGATTCGTGAGGTTGTCGGTGCGCGCGTCACGCGAGGCGATCCGTGAGTGCAGCGCAGTCCGCTGATAGAGGACGAGCGTGAACAGCGGCCCGGCCAGCAGGAAGAGCAGCCACGGCCGGACGACCCACAGGTTCGCCGCGAGGGCAGCGAGGAGGGCCATGATCGAGAATGCCGCGCCGCTCTGGCGGAGACCGGCGACGAGCACCGTGCGGTACGGGATCGACGCCGAGATTGAGATCGCCTCGGACACGAGGAAGACGTTGACGATCAGGTGGAACGTGGCGCCGATGAGGACGTACTCCGTGATGCGCCCTGCATCGAGCCCGTGCACCGGGCCGAGCATCGTGACGGGCAGCGCGGCGGCCCACGCTGCGAGGACGTACATCGAGACGTTGAACATCGTCCGCGTCCAGGCACGGCGCGTGACAAGGAATGTCACGCCAACGCTGAAGGCCGCGAGCAGGACGGCGTAGTGCCAACCGAAGATGATCGCCGTCGAGACGATGAAGACATTCGCCGTCGAGACCTCGGACTTGCCCGCGCCCTCCATCTGCACCGGCTTGAGGTCGGCGAGCAGCGCAAGCGCGAAGAAGGGCAGCAACCGGCCGGCTCCCGCCCAGCCCGGCGGGTTCGCAGCGATCTCGCCGATCGCGAGGCCGATGGTCGGGATCCCGAGTGCGGCGACCGCTGCGATGTAAAGGGCGAGCCGTCTTGGAAGGCCGAAAAACGCCGGTGAGGACTGAGCGGTCAATGGGGGAAGGTCAATTCGAAAATCTCGGCGAGTGAGGGCGCGCCGCCGGCGAACCCTCACCCAGTCACCCGAGGTCTAGTACCAGCGCCAATCCGCGCCGGAGCCGATGACGAGCGCCGCAAAACCAGCCAGCGCGACAGCAATACGCATGTACCGCGAATGCCAACGAAGCATGAGGTGTTCACCTCCTAGAGAACCGCAGTGCCGCAATGCGACGTATCGTCGGCGGATCCTGAGGAGTGGGCCTCCCCCGCAGGAGGGATCGCAGGTCTGAGGACGGTGTGAACGCTCAGGCGCCGCGCCGGCTGCGCTCGTACAGCGCGACCGTGCCCGCCATCGCGACATTCAACGACTCGGCGTCCCCCGTCTGAGGGATCGACGCTTGGACGGAGCACGCGGCAAGCACATCAGCCGGCAGCCCCTCGCGCTCCGCGCCGAGCACGAACACGACGTCACCGTCGAGCGGCACATCCGGCAGCGGCGTCCCACCTCGCGGCACGAGCGCGACGCGCGTCCCGCCGGGCTCGTCGAAGCCGCTCAACGGCACGCGGAAAAGCGCCCCCATCGACGCGCGCAGCGCCTTCGGCGAGGTGGGATCGGCGCAGCCCTCCGACAAGGCGACGCCGGCGCCGAACGCATCTGCCGACCGCAGCAGCGTGCCGACGTTCCCCGGGTCGCCGAGCTGCCAGAGCGCAAGTGTCACCGGCCGCACACCGACGGGCAGATCGGCCCGCTTGAACACCCCGATCACGCGCGGCGGATGCCCGAGCGTCGAGACCTCGGCGAGCAGGGCCGGCTCGACGTTCTCACCGGCGACGAGGAGGTCGACCGGCTCAGCCGAGCCCGCAGCCTCGACGAGGTCCTCGCCCTCGACGACGAACAGCCCAAGCTTGTCGCGCCAGCGCCGGTTATGGAGCTTGCGGACGAGCTTGAGCCGCTCGTTGTCGCGAGAGCTGATCAGCTGGAGAGCGCGGCCTTCGCCTGCTCGGCGATCGCGCCGAACGCGGCGGGATCGTTCACCGCGAGATCCGCGAGGATCTTGCGGTCGAGCTCGATCCCGGCCTTGCCGCAGCCGTGGATGAACTGGTTGTACGACAGGCCGTGCTGCCGGGCGCCCGCGTTGATGCGGGTGATCCAGAGCTGGCGGAACGTGCGCTTCCGGACCTTCCGGTCGCGATAGGCGTAGACGAGCGAGCGCTCGACCTGCTCCTTCGCGTACCGGTAGTGGCTGTGCTTCCAGCCCCAGTAGCCCTTCGCTTCCTCGAGGACCTTGCGCCGTTTCTTCTGCGCGTGCAGTGACCGCTTGACCCTCGGCATTACTTCTTGACCCCCAGCATCTGCTTCAGCGCCTTCTCGTCGCTAGGCGCGAGCTGCACGTCCCGCCGCCCGCGCTTCCGCTTCCCCGGACGCGTCTTCACCAGGTGGCCCGGCGGCGTCGTCCGGTGGCGCCTGCTGCGCAGGATCTTGCCGGTCCCCGTCACCGAGAACCGCTTCTTCGCTGCTCTGCGTGTCTTCATTTTCGGCATCTCGTTTAGCTCCTGCGTTTCGTGTCGGGCCCAGCACCATCACCATGTTGCGTCCGTCGAGGAGCGGCTGGGACTCGATCATCCCGATCTCCTTCACCTCGTCGGCGAGTCTCAAGAGGAGGTCCCGCCCACGCTCCGGGTGGCTCTGTTCGCGCCCCCGGAACATGATCGTGACCTTCACCTTCGCTCGCTGGTTCAGGAACCGCTCTACGTGCCCCTTCTTGGTGTTGTAGTCGTGGACGCCGATCTTCGGGCGGAGCTTGATCTCTTTCACGTGGATCTGGCTCTGGTGCTTCCGAGCCTGCTTCGCCTTCTGCTCCTGCTCGTACTTGTACTTCCCGTAGTCCATGACCTTCGCCACCGGCGGGTCGGCCTGGGCTGCCACCTCGACGAGGTCGAGGTTCTTGCCGTAGGCGTACTCGCGGGCTTCGTCGGTCGTCTTGATTCCGAGCTGGGCGCCGTCGTCGTCGATCAACCGGACGCGAGGGACGCGGATCGCGTCGTTGATGCGGGTTGTGTCGCGGTTGACCGGGCGGGACGGCTCGATCGGCCGGCGTCTGGGCCTCAAAGGCAAATCACCAAGTTGGGCTTACTCCTCCTCGTATCGGATGCAAAACAGAAAAGCCGCTGCATGCAGCGGCCCGTTCCAACGGAATCTTTCGACTCGGTTGAACCCCGCATGGCCTTCGCCAGGGAGGTGAGGAACGGGTCCGCTCCTGCTTTTCAGGCCGCAAGCGTAGCAAGCTTTCCCAGGAAATCGGCGAGCGATTGCTGAGATTGGCCGCCGCCGTGCTCGCGAATTGCGAGGCTCTCGTCGCTCTCGCGGTCGCCGTACACGACGATGAACGGGACCTTCTCGAGCTCGGCCTCACGGATCCGCTTTCCGATCGTCTCGGTCGGCTCGCCAAGGTCGACCCGGTAGCCCTCCCCTGTCAGTTTCTCTATGAGCGCAGTTGCGGGCTCGAGGTGGCTCTCCCCCACCGGCAGCACTCGGATCTGCACCGGGGCGAGCCAGAACGGGAACGCGCCGCCGTAATGCTCGATCAGGATCCCCAAGAACCGCTCGAGCGAGCCAAGCAAGGCCCGGTGGACGACATACGGCGTGTGCTCGCGGTTGTCAGGCCCCATATAGGTAAGGCCGAACCGCTGCGGCATGATCGCGTCGAGCTGGATCGTCCCCATCTGCCACGAACGGCCGAGGACGTCCGTCATATGCAGGTCGATCTTCGGCCCGTAGAAGGCGCCGTCCCCCTCGTTCAGCTCGTAGTCGATCCCGCGTCGCTCGAGCGCCGCCCGCAGCGCGCCCTCGGTGAAGTCCCACTCCTCGTCCGTCCCGACCTTGTGCTCGGGGCGCGTCGAGAGCTCGAAGCGCGCGGTCATGCCGAAGCGGTCGTACAGCGCGGCCGCGAAGTCGAGGCAGCCGAAGATCTCCCCTTCGATCTGGTCGCGGGTGCAGAAGATGTGCGCGTCGTCCTGCGTCACGTGCCGGACGCGCAGCAGGCCGTGCAGCGTCCCTGACGGCTCGTCGCGGTGGAGCGTCGACGACTCTGCGTAGCGGAGCGGCAGGTCGCGGTACGAGCGGAGTGCCGAGCCGAAGAGGAGCATGTGGCCGGGGCAGTTCATCGGCTTCAGCGCGAACTGCTTCTCAGAGTCCTCGTGCGAGGCAACGAAAAACATGTTCTCGCGGTAGTTGTCGTAGTGCCCCGACGTGATGTACGTGTCGACGTCGTAGAGGAGCGGCGTCTTCACCTCGCGGTAGCCGCGCTGGAGGTTCTCGCGGCGGCGGAGATCCTCGAGCTCGTTCCACAGCACCATTCCGCGCGGATGCCAGAACGGCGAGCCGGGCGAGTGGTCCGACAGATGAAAGAGGTCGAGCTGCTGCCCGAGCACGCGATGGTCGCGCCGGCGCGCCTCCTCGAGGTGCTCGAGGTAAGCGTCGAGGTCCTCTTGCCGGTAGAACGCGGTGCCGTAGATCCGCGTCAGTTGCGTCTGCGACGAATCGCCGCGCCAGTACGCGCCGGCGATGCTCGTGAGCTTCAGCGCCCTGATCGGCTTCGAGTTCTGCAGGTGCGGCCCGCGGCAGAGGTCGGTGAACTCGCCCTGCGTGTACAGCGAGATGTCGCCCTCGGCGGTGTCGACGAGCTGCACCTTGTACGGCTCGTGCTCCGCCTCGAAGCGCGCCTTCGCGTCGTCGCGCGAGATCTCCTCGCGCGTCCATTCACGGCCCTCTTGCAGGAGTTTCCCGATCTCGGTCTCGATCCGCTCGAGATCTTCTTCGCGAATCGGGACGGGGAACTCGAAGTCGTAGTAGAAGCCGTTCTCGATCGGCGGCCCGATCGCGATCTTCACGCCGGGGTAGAGCCGCCGCACCGCTTCGGCGAGCAAGTGCGCCGACGAGTGGCGTAGGACGTAGAGCGCGTCGGGGTCGTTGACGTCCCGCGTCGTCAGGAACTGGATTGGCTCGCCGTCGTGCAGCGGGAGGCGAACGTCCTGCACGCGGCCGTTCGAGCGCACGAGCACCGCCTGCTCGGCGAGCTTCGGCCCGATTGCGCGCGCGGCGTCGAGGCCGGTCGCGCCGTCGGGAAGTTCAAGCTCGGACTCGTCGGGTAGGACGACCTTCATGTCCGAACAGAATATGGAAGCCCCGCGCGACGACGACCGGAACGACGAGCTCGAGGAGTCGCCCGTTCCCGATCCCGAGGAGACCCACGGCGATGCGGAGGACGATCCGGAGGCGGACTAGCGCCGGAACTCCATCAGCAGCCACTCGGCAGTGTGGTCGTCATCGGGCGCGTGCCCAGATGACACCACGACGAAGCCGGCCTTCCGCCACGCGCGAAGTGCCTGCTCGTTCCAGGTATACGGATCGACCGTGACGCGCGGCCAGCCGCGGTCGTCGAGGAGGTGCTCGGTCATCGCCCGGGCTGCGTCAGGCCCGAGCCCGCGGCCGCGCGCCGACGGGATCAGGAACATGTCGAGCCCGGTTGGGTGCACCTGCAGGTAGCCGATCGGCTCCTCGTCCGCTTCGACGATCCACGCCTCGACATCGGGACGCGCGAGCCGCTCGCGCATCTCACTCTCGGTGAAGCGCTCGTCGTCCCAGAATCGCGCGACATCCGGGTCGTTGTGCCATGCGACGAGGCGTGCGACGTCGTCTTTCGTTGCGCGACGAAGCGCTGTTTGCGTGCCGTGAACTCGCTTCGTCATGCGCAATGAACGTTACGCATTCGCACTTTGCGGGAACTTCTGACGAAGAGTGGTGCTAACAACACACGAAAGGGGTTGCATTGCCGCGGTGCATCCGCGAGCTTATGACACTGAATCCGCGCTCATTCGAGCGTGGAGTACTGCGATGGAGGTTGCACGACTGATGCGACGAAGGCGCCGGAACATTCCGGTCGTCCATGGGGAGAGTTTGTCGGCACGGTCAGCGCGAATTCCGTCGCAGTCGACGGTCAGCAGAACCTCGACGAGGGGTTGCGACTCGTGATCGCAAAGGTCGTGGAGGTGATTTCAAAGTAGGAGGAAGGGCCTTTCTGCTGAATGACAGCCGGGGCAACACTCATACTGCGCCACGTAGTTGTTGCCACCGAACTCGCCCAACAGGAGGAGGCACATGGCGACAGCACGGAGAAGGTCAAGCTCAACCAGGTCGACCGGGGCGCGGAAAACCGCCAAGCGTTCGACTGGCGCACGCCGTAGCACCGCCCGTTCGACGGGCACGCGCAAGCGCACAGCAGCAAAGCGCACGACCGGTGCGCGCAAGAAGGCGACGACGCGCAAGAAGGCAACCACGCGCAAGAAGTCGACCGCCAAGCGCACGACCGGCGCGCGCAAGAAGGCGACTGCAAAGCGGACCACCGCGCGCAAGGCCACCCGCAAGACGACGGCCAAGCGCTCGACCGGTACGCGCAAGAAGTCGACCGCCAAGCGCTCGACCGGCACGCGCAAGAAGGCGACGCGCCGCGCTGCCGCGAAGCGTGGAGCCGCAAAGCGGGCGGCCGGCACGCGCAAAGCAGGGCGGAAGAGCGCCGCGAAGCGCGCGGCCGGTACGCGGAAGGCGGCACGGAAGAGCGCGGCCAAGCGCTCGACCGGTACACGCCGCAAGGCGGCCAAGCGGTCGTCAGGCACGCGGCGCAAAGCCGCATCAGGCCGTACCGGCGCGAGGCGCAAGGCGGCTCGTTCGGCGTCCTCGCGGGCGCG
Organism: Gaiellaceae bacterium; assembly: GCA_036265735.1. Classification (GTDB taxonomy): domain Bacteria; phylum Actinomycetota; class Thermoleophilia; order Gaiellales; family Gaiellaceae; genus Palsa-739. Next base: position 776 of record DATAOK010000030.1, on the reverse strand, counting down.
TACAGGAACGAGCCGCTCGGGAACGCCGGCCGCGATCGCGACCGACCTGACCACCCCGGCCGTTGAAGGTGTGAGCGAGATCGGCGTGACGCCGCCGCTCGGCACCATCAGCGGTTTCGGCTCCGACGGCGACGAAGCTGAACGCACGCCTGAGAGCCCGGGCAGCACCGAGTCGGACTAGCTCCGGCTCCGTCGGAAGTGCGCGGGAGGCCCCTCACGGGGCCTCTCTCGTTTTGGGGTCAAGCCGGTTGTCGGTCGGGCCGATGACGATGGGGCAAGGTGCCGCAGGTCGCCGCGTATCGGGGGAAATTCGGAGCCGCTGAGGCTGAGCGGCTGCTCTGGCGTGCCGGCTTCGGTCCGCGCAAGGGCGAAGCGGAGAAGCTCGCGAAGCTCGGGCTGAACGGCGCCGTGCACTCGCTGACGAACCCCGGCGGCGAGCACCTCGTCGGCCGCGCGCCGACCGACGAGAAGGGCAGGCCGCTCGCGCCCTATGACGCCTGGGGCCACGATCACGTCTGGTGGCTCGACCGAATGGTGCGGACGTCGCGCCCGCTCGTCGAGCGAATGACGCTCGTCTGGCACGACTGGTTCGCGACATCGAACAGCGGCGTCGGCTCGCAGCGTCTGATGCTGAACCAGAACCAACTCCTGCGCGATCACAGCCTCGGCTCCTTCAAGGAGCTCCTGCTCGCAATCACCAAGGATCCGGCGATGCTGCTCTGGCTCAACGGCAGCGACAACTCGAAGCGCGCACCGAACGAGAACTACGCACGCGA
>DATAOK010000029.1:0-24767 GCA_036265735.1 Gaiellaceae bacterium | reverse complement strand
GCCGCGGTGCTCGAGGTTCGCGAGCGCGGTGAGCGCCCGCGTGACCGTCTCGTGCGAGCGGGTGCCGTCGAGGCGGGCGACGAACGCGACGCCGCACGCGTCGTGCTCGTACGAGGGGTCGTAGAGCCCCCGGCTCACCGGGTCTCCGCCTTGGTGTCTGCTAATCGGCGGTGGCGGAGGCGGCTGCCGACTAGCGTGGACGCGGGCGCGCGAACGCAATAACGATCGACTTCTTGGCGTTCGCAGCGCGCAACACGATGGTTCCGAGGATCCCTGGGAAAAGCCGCTGCGTCAATCGTGTTAACCGGTTTTCGTTGCATAAAAAAGCCCGCGGGAGTCTCCTCCCACGGGCAGCGTCGCCCACCTACAAGGACTTGGCAGTCTGAACGATCCGTCAGACGACTTCAACGCCGACCGGGGCCGGAGCGTGGCCCCGGTTCAAGCGGATCGATTTGACAAAGCGTGCAACGCCATGCAAGGTGAGAAGGCGATGACGACCGCCGCGCAGACCCGCACGTCCTTTGCGCCTATCTGCGCGCTCATTATTTTCGTCGTCATCCTCATTCTCCCCCTCTAGGGGGAGATACACGAACACGCACCGCTAGCCCGGTGCAGACGCCGACCTGACCACAGGACTAGTGCGTCCGCGCACCGGTTCCGAGCAAGGCGATGGAGGACGTGTTCGTGTCTCGACGCAGGATCCAGATCTTCGATACGACGTTGCGCGACGGTGAGCAATCGCCGGGCATCGCGCTGCGGCCGCACGAGAAAGCCGAGATCGCGGATCAGCTCGAGCGCCTGCGCGTCGACGTGATCGAGGCCGGCTTTGCCGCCGCGTCTCCGGGAGATTTCGAAGGAGTGCGCGCCGTCGCGGAGACGGTCGCCGCACCAACCGTCGGGTCGCTTGCACGCAGCCGCAAGGAGGATCTCGACGCCGCTGCCGAGGCGCTTGCGAACGCCACTCGATCGCGCGTCCACATCGTGCTCGGGACGAGCCCGCTACACATGGAGAAGAAGCTCGGGCTCGAGCCGCAGGAGGTCGTCGAGCAGGCCGCGTGGTCGGTCAAGTACGCGGCGCGGCTCGTCGACGAGGTCGAGTTCTCCTGCGAGGACGCCACGCGCTCCGACCCGGCGTTCGTCGCGCGCGTCTGCCGCGTCGCGATCCGCGCCGGCGCGAAGATCATCAACCTGCCGGACACGGTCGGCTACGCGCTGCCGGCCGAGTACGCGACCTTCATCGCCGACGTCCGCCGCCGTTGCCCGGAGCTGCGCGACGTCGTGCTGTCCGTCCACTGCCACAACGACCTCGGTCTCGCGGTCGCGAACTCGCTCGCGGGCCTGCAGGCCGGCGCAAACCAGGTCGAGTGCACGATCAACGGCCTCGGCGAGCGCGCGGGCAATGCGTCGCTCGAGGAGATCGTCGTCGCGCTCCGCGTCCGCGACGAGCTTTTCCGCGTACAGACGGACATCGACACAACGCAGATCGCAGCCACATCGAAGCTCGTGTCCGAGCGCACGGGCTACGCCGTCCAGCCGAACAAGGCCATCGTCGGCGCGAACGCGTTCGCGCACGAGGCCGGCATCCACCAGGACGGGATGCTGAAGGACGCGCGGACGTACCAGATCGTCGACCCGGCAATGGTCGGCGTGCGCATGACCCTCCCGCTCGGCAAGCACTCGGGCCGTCACGCGTTTGCGAAGGCGTGTGCTGAGCGGGGCCTCAAGCTCGGGAGGGCCGAGCTCGACGCCGCATTCCGTCGTTTCAAGGAGCTCGCCGATGCCGGCGGCCCCGTAACCATTGAAGACCTGTTCGAGGAGGCAGCAGCATGAACATGAGCAACACCGCCAGAGTCGCGTGTGTCACGGGCGGCGGTACCGCAGTCGAGCTGATGGCGTCCGCCGTCTTCGCGCTCGGCGAGGTCGCTCGCACGCATGGGCTCGAGATCGAGGACACCCACGTCAGCTTCGGCGGCGTGGCGTTCGCGTGGGCCGCACAGAGCGTGCCGCCGCAGACGCGCGCCGCGATCATGGCCTCCGACGCAGTGCTCGTCGCCGGCGCGGACGAACCCGCGCTCGCGGACGTCATGAGCGAGCTCGACCTGCGTGCGCAGGTCACGCGTGTTCGGTTCGGCCGGAACGACGATGTCGTGTTCGTCTTCCCGCTCGACGAGTCATCGGCCGAGTGGACGGTCGAGCGCGCGTTCGAGATCGCGGAGACGCGCAAGCTGCGTCTCGCCGCAGTCGGCGACGCTGCCTGGAACGAGCTCGTCGACCGCACGGGCGAGCGTCACGAGCACGTCCGGGTCGAGCACGTTGCGCCCAAGGTCGCGGTTCCGCTCGCCGCGTTCAACGCCGGTAAGTTCGACGTCGCCGTCGTCGCCGGCCCGTGGGCCGAGCCGATCACGGAGCTCGCCGCGGCTCCGGCGCCGTCGCGCGTCGCCGCGCACGCACTGCTCGGCGAGCATGGACCCGGGCTCTTCGTCCCGTCAGCGGACGGCGGCTCCGCGCTCGCCGGTCACGGCGTCGTCAATCCGAGCAGCATGCTGCTCGCCGCCGCGATGATGCTCGAGCACGGCCTCGGTGCAACGTCCGCAGGTCAGACGCTCGCAGGCGCGGTCTCCGCTGCGCTGGTCGACGGCCCGCAGACGCCGGACCTGCTGCAGCGCGGCGCCGGCGCGACGACCGCCGAGTTCACGAAGAGCGTCGTCGCCGGCTTCCAGCTCACGTACGCCAACGCCGAGTTCTGGCCCGAGGTCGCGTGAACGGCGCAGATGCAATTCTCCGCTGCCTCGAGGCCGAGGGAGTGGACGTCATGTTCGGCCTCCCGGGCGGCGCGATCTTGCCGCTCTACGACGCAATCGCGCGCGGCACGACGGTCCGCCATGTACTCGCGCGCCACGAGCAGGGCGCGGGTCACATGGCCGAGGGCTACGCGCGGGCGTCGGGCAAGGTCGGAGTCGCGATCGCGACATCAGGCCCCGGCGCGACGAACCTCGTCACGCCGATCGCCGATGCGTGGATGGACTCGACGCCGCTCGTCTGCATCACCGGCCAGGTGCGCTCGTTCCTCATCGGCACCGACGCCTTCCAGGAGTGCGACATCACCGGCATCACGATTCCGATCGTCAAGCATTCGTGGCTCGTGCAGGACGTTGCCGAGCTGCCGCACACGCTGAAGGCCGCGTTCCACGTCGCGCGCACGGGTCGCTGCGGGCCGGTGCTCGTCGACGTCCCGCGCGACATTCAGGAAGCCGAAATCGAATTCTCCTACCCGGAGACCGTTTCCCTCCCGGGATGGAAGCCGCCCCGCCGCGGACATGCACGTCAGATCGCGGCTGCTGCTCAAGCCGTTGCCGCGGCGGAGCGGCCCATCCTCTACGTCGGAGGCGGAACGTTGAACGCGCACGCGACGGACGAGCTGCTCGCGTTCGCAGAGCGCGGGCGGCTGCCGGTCGTCACGACGCTGATGGCGAAGAGCGCATTTCCGGAGTCGCATGAACTCCACGCCGGCTTCCCCGGGATGCACGGGCCGAAATGGTCGAACTGGGCGCTCAACAAGGCCGACCTGATCGTCGCGGTCGGCGCGCGCTTCGACGACCGCGTGACGGGGAAGGTCTCCGCGTTCGCGCCGGGCGCCACCGTCGTGCACCTCGACATCGACGCCGCGGAGATCTCGAAGATCCGGCACGCGGACATCCCGGTCGTCGGGCCGCTCAAGCAGGTGCTCACCGAGCTTGCACGGGTGATCGAGCCGCAGGCCGGCCGCACCGAGCCGTGGCTTCGTCAGATCGCAGACTGGCGTGACCAGTTCCCGCTCCGCTACCGGGAAGACGGCACGATTCTCAAGCCGCAACGCGTGCTGCAGATGTTGCAGGAGCTGAGCGCGGGCCGCGACGACATGATCTGGACGACCGGCGTCGGCCAGCACCAGATGTGGGCGATGCAGTACATCGAATGCGACAGGCCACGGTCGTTCATCACGTCGGGCGGCCTCGGGACGATGGGTTACGGAATCCCCGCGGCGGTCGGCGCGAAGGCTGCTCGTCCCGATGCGACGGTCGTGTGTGTCGACGGCGACGGCTGCTTCCAGATGACGCAGCAGGAGCTCGCGACGGCCGTGCTCGAGGACCTGCCGATCGTCGTCGTGATCGTCAACAACGGCTACCTCGGCATGGTGCGCCAGTGGCAGGACATGTTCTTCGAGGAGCGTTTCTCCCAGATTCATTTGACCCAGAACGTCCCGGACTACGCGATGCTCGCTCGCGCGTACGGCGCGCTCGGCTTCACGGCGGAGACCGAGGACGAGCTCGAGGAGGCGCTGACGAGTGCGCTGGCGTCCGGTCACACGTGCGTCGTCGACGCGCGGGTCGACCCGCGCGAGCACTGCTTCCCGATGATCCCCGCCGGCGCCGCTGCGCTCGACGTGCTCGAGTATCCCGCCGAGGATCCGGTGACCACATGAAGCACACGCTGTCCGTCCTCGTCGAGAACCGGCCGGGCGCGCTGATGCGCGTGACAAGCCTGTTCGCGCGGCGAGGGTTCAACATCGACAGCCTTGCCGTCGGCCCGACGGAGAGGCACGACGTGTCGCGGATCACGCTACGCGTCGACTGCGAGCACACCTCACTCGAGCAGATCGAGAAGCAGATGCACAAGCTTGTGAATGTCCTCCGTGTTCAGGAACTTGCGCCGGGTGAGTCAGTTGAGCGGGAGCTCGCCCTCCTGAAGGTCGCCGCGCCTCCGGGAAAGCGTCCAGAGTTGATGGCGCTTGCCGACGTGTTCGGGGCACAGGTCGCGGACCTCGGTCCGGATTCGATCGTCTTCGAGCTCGTCGGCTCCCCGGAGGAAATCGATTCGTTCGAGGAGCTCGTCCGTCCTCACGGCTTGCAGGAGCTCGGCCGCACCGGCCGGCTCGGTCTCAGTCGCGCCGCACGCACGCGGACGCGCACGAACAAAGTCCTCGTCTAAAGGAGCGACATGGCAACGATTCATCGCGATGGTGAGCTCGAGCTTCTCGACGGCAAGGTCGCCGTCGTCGGGTACGGCAGCCAGGGGCATGCGCACGCACTGAACCTGCACGACTCGGGCGTCGACGTGCACGTCGGGCTTCGCGACGGCAGCGGCTCGCGGCGGGCGGCCGAGGACGCCGGACTCGAAGTCGGCACGATCGCGGAGGCGGTGCGCGGTGCGCGACTCGTCGCGATCCTCGTCCCCGATCACGTGCAGAAAGACGTGTGGGATGCGGACGTGCTTCCGAATCTCGAGCCCGGCGCCGCCGTGCTCTTCGCCCATGGGTTGAACGTCCACTTCGGGCGGATCGAGCCGCCCGAGGACCACGACGTGATCATGGTCGCGCCGAAGGCGCCGGGTCACCGCGTCCGCGAGCTCTACATCTCCGGTGCAGGGACGCCGGGGCTCGTGGCCGTCCACCGCGACGCGAGCGGCCGAGCACTGCAGCTCGCGCTCGCGTACGGCGTCGGCATCGGCTGCGGCCGGGTCGGCTTGCTCGAGACGACGTTCGCAGAGGAGACCGAAAGCGATCTCTTCGGCGAGCAGGCGGTCCTGTGCGGCGGCGTGCCGGCGCTCGTGCAGGCCGGCTTCGACACGCTCGTCGCCGCGGGCTACCAGCCCGAGATCGCGTACTACGAGTGCCTGAACGAGCTGAAGCTGATCGTCGACCTTCTCTACCAGGGCGGCTACGAGTACATGCGCTACTCCGTGTCCGACGTTGCCGAGTACGGGGACCTCTCGCGCGGCCCGCGTGTCGTCGACGACGGGACGCGCGAGCGCATGCAGGCGATCCTCGAGGAGATTCGGAGCGGCGCGTTCGCTCGCGAGCTGTTTGCCGACGACGAGGCCGGCAGGCCCGGCTTCGCCGAGCTGCGCAAGCGCGGCGAGGAGCAGGCCCGCGAGATCGAGCGCGTCGGCAAGGAGCTCCGCCAGCTCGCGGGGATCGAGGGGCTGCTCGGCCAGGAGGCGACCGGCAGCACGCGATGAGCTTCATTTTGTATAGTCCACCCAAGGAGACGGGCGAAACGTCCCGCTCCGCATCAAGAGAGGCTGAGGGCCCCGGCCCGATGACGCCTCGGCAACCTGCTCGATCGAGCGTGGTGCCAATCCCGGGACGGATGCCGAGCGAAGGACGAAAGGAGAAGTCAGTGCCCGCTACCGCACTCCGCTGTCGCGTCTGTGAGACGCACTACGACCTCGACCCGATCGGCGTGTGCTCACGCTGCTTCGGCCCACTCGATCCTGTGTACGACCGCGAGCTGCAACGCCGCACGGTCACGCGCGAGACGATCGAAGCAGGGCCGCAGTCGATCTGGCGCTATGCGCCGTTGTTGCCCGTCGCACCGCCGGAGGACGTTCGCCTCCCGGTGGGATGGACGCCGCTCGTCAATGCGCCGCGTCTCGCTGACGCCGTCGGCGTGGGCGAGCTCCGGCTGAAGCTCGACACGGCGAACCCCACGCACTCCTTCAAGGATCGCGTCGTCGCGGTTGCCTGTGCGAAGGCGCTTGAGACCGGCGCGACGACGCTTGCGTGCTCGTCGACCGGCAATCTTGCGAATGCGGTCGCGGCGCGCGCCGCAGCGGAAGGAATCGAGGCTGCGGTGCTCTGCCCCGCCGATCTCGAGCCGGAGAAGCTCGTCGCAACCGCGATCTTCGGACCGCGGATCTTTGCCGTCGAGGGCAGCTATGACGATTGCTCGCGGCTGACGGTTGAGCTGTCGTTTGAGCTCGACTGGGCATTCGTCAACGTCTCGCTCCGCTCGTACTACGCCGAAGGCTCGAAGACACTCGGTTTCGAGATTGCCGAGCAGCTCGGCTGGACGCTGCCCGACGCCGTCGTCGCGCCGGTGGCATCAGGCTCGATGTTCACGAAGGTGCACCAGGCGTTCGCAGAGCTCCGCGAGCTCGGACTTGTCGATACCGAACAGCCGCGCTTCTACGGCGGGCAGGCCGAGGGCTGCTCGCCTGTGGCGCACGCGTTCGAGAGCGGCGAGAAGCTGAAGCCCGTGCGGCCGAACACCATCGCGCGCTCGCTCGCGATCGGCAGCCCGGCCGACGGCGAGCTCGCCGTGTCGACGGCGCGCGTGTCGAACGGCGCGGTGTACGCAGTCGCCGAAGACGAGATCGCGGAAAACGTCGCGCTGCTCGCGGAGACGACCGGCATTTTCGGCGAGACCGCGCCGGGCGTCACACTCGGCGCACTGCGCGAGGCCGTTCGCCGCGGTGAGCTGGGGTTCGCCGACAGCGTCGTCCTGCTCGTCACGGGCGACGGCCTGAAGACGCCTGGTCTCGTCGCCGACCGGCTCGCACCGACTGTTGTCGCACCCGATTCGGAGGAGATCCTGCAACTGCTGGAGGTGGCCGCATAAGAACTGGACCCCGCACCGGATTCCGCTGGACCCACGACACGATCGTCTACGCGATGACGCTCTGGTATCGCCAGAACAGCCGCCCGCCCGTCACGAGCGAGTGGGATCAGGCAGGCGAGAACCATCCGTCGCGCCAGACGGTCGCGCGCGTGTTCGGGAGCTGGAACGCCGCGATGGAGGCCGCCGGCTTCACGCCGCGGCCGCGCGGCCGGCAGCCGCGGTCGTTCGCGGAGAAGGCGTTTGCCGAGTAGCGGAGGCAGGCTCGTCCTGCTCGCCGGCGACGGTATTGGGCCCGAGGTTGCGCACGAAGCGCGACGTGTGCTCGAGCTGCTGGCGCCGGCGGTCGAGATCGACGAGCAGCTAATCGGCGGCGCGGCGATTCGCGCGACGGGTACGCCGCTTCCCGACAAGACGCGCGACGCGTGCCTTGCGTCGGTGGCGGTGCTCAAGGGGCCGGTCGGCGATCCCGAGTTCGATGCTGCCGACGTGCGGCCGGAGCAGGGCCTGCTTGCGTTGCGGGGTGCGCTCGACACGTACGCGAATCTCCGGCCGGCGGTTGCCGAAGGCGTCGACGTCCTGATCGTGCGCGAGCTCGTCGGCGGGCTGTACTTCGGTGCGAGCGGAGTGCGGGACGACGGCACCGCGTTCGACACGTGCGAGTACACGCCGGCGCAAATCGAGCGCGTCGTCCGCCGCGCGTTCGGGCTCGCGCGGGGGCGGAGTAGCCGGCTTGCGTCGGTCGACAAGGCAAACGTGTTGGAGACGTCGCGGCTGTGGCGCCGGACGGTTGACTCGGTCGCGGGCGACTATCCGGACGTGCAGGTCGAGCACGTGCTCGTCGACAACGCCGCGATGCAGCTCGCGACGAATCCGGAGCAGTTCGACGTGATCGTGACCGAGAATATGTTCGGCGACATCCTTTCCGACCTCGCCGCGGCCGTGACCGGCGGCCTCGGGCTCGCGCCGTCCGCGTCGCTCTCTGACGGCGGCCCGGGGATCTTCGAGCCGGTGCACGGGTCGGCGCCCGACATCGCCGGGCGGGGCATCGCGAACCCGACGGCGATGCTGCGCTCGACCGCGCTTTTGCTCGAGCACGGGCTCGACCTGCCGGACGAAGCACGGCGGCTGACCGCGGCGATCGAGTCTGCGCTTGGCGCCGCGCCGACGCCGGATCTCGGCGGCACGGCGACGACGTCCGAGCTCGGAGCGGCCGTAAGGGAACAACTTTCCGTTGACGGTGCGTCCGTCGCGACGTACCGTGCATGAGATGCGTGCTGCAGTGAAAGCCCACCGCTTCGCCTTCGAGGGCTTTTACGCGTTCGCCTTTACGCGCTAGCCGGCGCTTTCGCTTCACCCGCTCGTCGCCGGCTAGCTGAATGAACTCCGCGGGATTCACCCGTTCGCGAGGAGGCGAACCACCGTTGACCGAATCGATCGTTTATCCGGGACCTGAGGGATCGCACACAGCCGCCGCTGCGCTGTCGTTGCACCCGGCGGCGTCGCTCGTGCCGCTGGCCGGCTTTCGCGCTGTCGCCGACGCAGTCGCTGCGGCCGATGCGGCGGAGGGCGTGCTGCCGATCGAGAGCTCGCTGGCCGGTCCCGTCGCGGAGACGCACGACCTGCTCTACGAGCGGTCGCTCTCGATCGTGGCGGAGACCGTGCTGCCGATCAGGCATTGCCTCGCCGGGCCAGCTTCCGTTCCGCTCTCGTCCGTGCGGGTCGTGCGTTCGCATCCGATGGCGTTCGACCAGTGCCGCGACCTGCTCGCGCAGCTGTCGCATGCGACCGCGGTCGCGGTGTCGTCGACGGCGGAGGCGGCGCGGCAATCGGCCGAGGCCGGCGATCCCGGCGAGGTCGCGATCGTCGGCGTCGATGCGGCCGCTCTGTACGGGTTGACGGTGATCGCGGACGACGTTGGTGACCACACGGCGTACACGCGCTTCGTCTCGATCGGCCGCCATACGCGCCTCGACGTGCCGGAGGAGATCGCGCGCACCGCGTTCTCGTTCGTGACGAAGCATCAGCCGGGCGCGCTGTACACCGCGCTCGAGCCGTTCGCGCGCGCCGGGCTGGACTTGCAGCGGCTTGTGTCGCGGCCGCTACCGGCGACGCCGTGGAAGTACCGCTTCGATGCGGTCGTTGCAGGACATCCGCTCGATCCCGTGGTGCGTGGTGCGCTGCGGGACGTCAAGGCCCTCACGCGCGAGCTGCGTGTCGTGGGCGTCTACGAAGGACATGAGGAGGGACAATGAGCACAACAGCTGTGGACGACCCGTACGTGCTGCAGGTGCGCCGGGAGATCTCGGATCTCGACCGCTCGCTCGTCGAGCTCGTCAACAAGCGCCTGCAGCTCGTCGCGAGGCTGAAGCGGTACAAGGACGAGCACGGCATCGGCTTCGTCGATCTCGCGCGAGAAGAGTGGATGCTGCAGTACCTGCACCGCCTGAACCGCGGGCCGCTGAGCGACGACGGCTTGGCCGAGCTGTACCACGAGCTGCTAGACCTGACGAAGCGCGAGGTGAGACGCGACCAGGAACAGCTCGAACCGGACCCCGCCGCCTGAGCTAGACGACGTACGCCGGATCGACCGTTCTCTCACGGGAGGCGACCACGAGGGCATCGCCCGCCTCGGACGCGAGGATCTCAACGGCGCGCCGAAGCTGATCGGGCGGCAGCGTGAACGGCAGCCGGAGATAGCGGTCGAGCAGTCCGGCGGCGCCGAAGCGGGGACCCGGCGTGAAGTGCACGCCGCGCTCACGCGCACGCACGGATAGGCCGGTCGCCGTCGGCGACGGAAGCTCGACCCAGAGGAAGAGGCCTCCGTGCGGCTGCGAGTACTTCCACGCCGGCGCATGCTCGTCGAGCGCGTCGACAAGCGCCGACCGGCGCGCGCGCAACATTGCGATGCGATCGGCCACGATCGAATCGAGCGAGTCGAAGACGCCGATTGCAATGAGCTGCTCGACCACCGGGCTCGCCAGGTCCGTGATCGCGCGGACTGCGGCGATCCGCTGAACCGTTGACGGATCGGCTCGGACCCAGCCGATGCGCAGTCCTCCCCAGACGGGCTTCGACAGTGAGCCGACGGTGATCGTGCGGGCGTCTGCCATCGGCGCGGGCATCTCCACGCCGTCGATGTTCAGCTCCACGAATGTCTCGTCGACGACGACGGTTGCATCGGTCGAGCGCAGCGCACGGAGCGCGCGCCGCCGCGACGTTGCATCGACCAGGATCCCGGTCGGGTTCTGAAAGTCCGGGATCAGATACGCGAGCGACGGCCGGCGCTCCGCCAGAGCCGTGAGCTGCTCGACGTCCCAGCCGGCGGGCTCGAGCGGCACCTGCCGAACCGCCGCGCCGGCTGCACGCAGGAGGTCGAGCGCCGCCGGGAAGCTCGGGATCTCGGTCAACGCCACGCGGCCCCGGCGCAGCAGTGCCCGGACGATCAGGTCGAGAGCCTGCAGCGCCCCACTGACGACGACGATCTGCTCGCTCGTCGTCGGTAGCCCGCGCTCGGTGAACCGTCGAGCGATGGCCGCCCGCAGAGGTGGCAGGCCGAGTGGGTCGTACCCGTGATGGTCGAGCCAGCGTGGCAGTGCGCGGAGCGCTTCGGCAGCGATCGCGTCGAGCTCAGGTGGAGCGGGCAGCGCGGCAATCCGAAGGTCGAACCCGCTCACCGGCACGACGCTGTCGGTCGCAGCACGATGGCCGCCGGGAATGCTGACCCAGCTGCCGGCACCCTGACGGCTGCGCAGGTAGCCGTCCCGTCGCAGCCGGTTGTACGCGGCGGTGACCGTCGACCGGCTGATCCCGAGCGCGCCGGCAAGCTCGCGCTCCGCGGGGAGGCGGCTCTCGAGCGGGAGCCGGCCGTCGAGCACGAGCGCGCGCACCGTCGCGGCAAGCGTGCGTTCGGCGGGGCCGCCGTTCGCACGCCAGTCCGCGAGCAGCTCCGCCAATGTCGCCGGGCTCACGCCTGTCACCAGGCCACTCATAGCAGAATGGCCCTACCGTAGCCAGGCCATTGGCGGCCACACTTGTGTGGTGCTGCCGCCGCCGCGCCTCCGACGACTGAGCCAGCTCTACGCCGGACTCGTCCTGTACGGCTTCAGTGACGCATTGCTTCTTCTCGCCGGCCTCGGCGTCGATCCATGGGACGTCTTCCATCAGGGCCTGTCGCGAAGGATCGGGCTCGCCGTCGGGACGTGGGTGATCATCGTCGGCGCCGGCGTTCTCGTCCTCTGGATCCCGCTGCGCCAGCGGCCGGGCCTCGGGACGCTCAGCAACGTCGTCGTCATCGGGCTTGTCATCAATCTGACGCTCGCGACCATCCCGTCTCCCCACGCGCTCCCGATTCGCATCGCGGCGATGGTCGGCGGGGTGTTCCTGAACGGCATCGCGACGGGCGCGTACATTGGCGCAGGCCTCGGCCCAGGACCGCGTGACGGCGTGATGACAGGGTTCGCCGCACGCGGTCACTCGATTCGCGTTGTACGCACGGCGATCGAGTTGACCGTGCTCGCCGCCGGCTGGCTGCTCGGCGGCACGGTCGGCGTCGGAACAGTCGTCTATGCGCTCGGCATCGGGCCGCTCGCGCACATCTTCATCCCGTTGCTGCGCATCGGCGACCGTCGCAAGGGCGCGCTCATCCCGTCGACGGTCAATGCCGCTTCGCCATAACCTGCTCGCAGCGTTCGTCGCGCTGTTGTGGGGGATCAACTTCGTGGCCATCGACGTCGGCCTCGAGACGTTCCCGCCTCTGCTCTTCGTCGCGCTCCGCTTTGCGCTGACCGCGTTCCCCGCTGTGCTGTTCGTGCGCCGGCCGGCGGTTGCCGCAAGGTGGATCGTCGCGGTCGGCTTCTTCCTCAGCGTCGGTCAGTTCGGACTGCTCTTCGTCGCAATCCACGTCGGCATGCCGGCAGGGCTCTCGTCGCTCGTCCTGCAGCTTCAGGTCGTGTTCACGATCGCGCTGGCCGTCGCCTTCCTCGGTGAGCGGCCGTCGCGCTTTCAGCTGTGCGGTGCGGGTGTGGCGTTCGCCGGGCTGGCCGTCGTCGCCGGAGGACGAGCACAGAGCGTGCCCCTGGGTGCGGTGCTCCTCGTCGTGGCCGCCGGCGCCTCCTGGGGAGTCAGCAACATCTGCACACGGATGGCGAAGCCGTCGGATGGATTCGCGTTCCTCATTTGGGCAAGCCTCGTCGGGCCGATTCCGCTCACGGGGCTGTCGTTCGCCTTCGAGGGATCGGGTGCGATGGCGCGCGCCTTCGGATCGCTCAACGGCCCCGCGGTCGTCTCGCTGCTGTACGTCGTCCTGATCTCGACGCTCTTCGGCTTCGGCGCGTGGACATTCCTCCTTGCGCGCCACTCGGCGTCGGACGTTGCGCCGTTCAGCCTCCTCGCGCCGGTCGCGGCGCTCGTCGCCACGTGGCTCGCGCGAGGGGAGCGGCCCGGGCCGGCCGAGCTTGCCGGCGGCATCATCATCCTGATCGGCTTGGCGCTCACCGTTGTTCCACCACCAGGGGCACGGTGGCGCCGTGCGCGCCCCATCGAACTCGGAGGCTCAACGTGACGGACTACGACATCGATCTCGATCCGAAATTCGGCCCGCTGCAGCACATCGACGTCGCCGCGGAAGCGGCGGCGGTGAACCCGTGGACGAACCGGACGCTCACGACCGTGAACGACTCAGTCGTGCGTCTCGGTGTCGTCGAAGGCGAGTTTCACTGGCACAAGCACGACAACGAGGACGAGTTCTTCCTCACGCTCGAGGGTCGGTTGGAAATCGATGTCGAGAACGCCGAGACGATCGTCCTGCTTCCGCAGCAGGGCGTCACGATTCCGCAAGGCGTCATGCACCGCCCGCGCGCGACCGGACGAACCGTGATCCTCATGGTCGAGCCCGCGACGGTTGCGCCGACGGGTGACTAGGCGCTCAGCGTCGAGACGCGCGCCGGATGCGACGCCTCGTAGGCGTCGATCGCATCCACCTCACGGAGCGTGAGCGCAACGTCGTCGAGCCCGCCGAGCAGGCACTCCCGCGAGAAGTCGTCGAGCTCGAACGCGTAACCGCCGGCCGTGCGGGCGTCGAGGTCGACGGTCAACGCGTCGCCCGCCCGCGCGCGCGCCATCAGGTCGCGCACCTGCTCTGCCGGGAGCCGCACCGGCAGCAATCCGATCTTGAGCGAGTTCTGCCGGAAGATGTCGCCGAACGACGGCGCGATCACGACGTCGAAGCCGTAGTCCTGCAGTGCCCACGGCGCGTGCTCGCGCGACGAGCCGCAGCCGAAGTTCCGGCCGGACAGCAGAATCGAGCCGCCCTGGTGATGCAGCTCGAACGCGGGATCCTTCATCCAGTCGAAGAAGAGGAACTCGCCGAAGCCGGTGCGCTCGATCCGCTTGAGGAACTGCTTCGGGATGATCTGGTCGGTGTCGACGTCGGCGCGGTCGAGGACGACCGCGGGTGACGTCACAGTCTTGAACGCCTTCACGCAGGCGCCTCGACGAGATCTCGCGCTTCTGCGAAATGGCCGAGGATCGCGGTCGCCGCCGCGACCTCCGGTGAGACGAGATGCGTCCGTCCGCCTGCACCCTGGCGCCCTTCGAAGTTCCGGTTCGATGTCGACGCACAGCGCTCGCCGGGCGACAGGATGTCCGGGTTCATGCCGAGGCACATCGAGCAGCCTGCGCGGCGCCACTCGAAGCCTGCGGCACTGAAGATCGCATCGAGACCTTCCGCCTCGGCCTGTTTCTTCACCGATGCGGAACCAGGCACCACCATCGCACGCACCGACGGATGCACGCGCCGGCCCTCGACGACCTTCGCAGCTGCGCGGAGATCCTCGATGCGCGAGTTCGTGCACGACCCGATGAAGACGCGCTCGACAGTGATGTCACGGATCGCGGTCCCCGGCTCGAGCGCCATATACGTGAGCGCGCGCTGCACAGCTTCGCGATCCTCATCGTCGGGGAAGTCCTCAGGATCGGGCACCGCGCCGTCGATCGCCACCACCATGCCCGGGTTCGTGCCCCACGTGACCTGCGGGCGAATCTCGCTCACGTCGATCTCGAGCTCGCGGTCGAAGACGGCGCCGTCGTCGGAGTGCAGCTCTTGCCACCAGTCCTGCGCCTCGACGCCGCGCTCGTTCAGATACGCGTACGTCACTGTGTCAGGCGCGATCAAGCCCGCGCGCGCTCCCGCCTCGATCGACATGTTGCAGATCGTGAGGCGGCCCTCCATCGAGAGCGCCTCGATCGCCGGGCCTGCGTACTCGATCACGTGGCCGACGCCTCCCGCGACGCCGAGCACGCCGATCGCGGAGAGCACGTAGTCCTTCGCCGTCACGCCCGGCGCGGGCTCACCGCTGAACGTGATCCGCAACGAGCGCGGCTTCTGCTGCGGCAACGTTTGCGTCGCGAGCACATGCTCGACCTCCGACGTCCCGATCCCGAACGCGAGCGCGCCGAACGCGCCGTGCGTGGACGTGTGCGAATCCCCGCACACGATCGTCATGCCAGGCTGCGTGTATCCGAGCTCCGGGCTGATCACGTGCACGATTCCCTCGCGACCGCTGCCGGTCGCGAGCAAAGGCACGCCGAACTCCTCGCAGTTCTGGCGCAAGGTCTCGAGCTGCTGCTCGGACAGGGGATCGACCGGCGTGTCGTCGCCGGTCGGCACGTTGTGATCCATCGTCGCGAGCGTGAGGTCGGGGCGCCGGACAGGGCGTCCCTCGAGGCGGAGTGACTCGAACGCCTGCGGCGATGTCACCTCGTGGACGAGATGGAGATCGATGTAGAGGAGGTCGGGAAGACCCTCGGCGCGGCGCACCACATGGGCGTCCCAGACCTTCTCGAAGAGTGTTTGCCCCATAGTCCGACGCTAGCGTGGAATTGTCGTTCCGCGACCCGATTGTCCGGTTTTTCCGGGATTTAAGCCTACCCTTGACCGATGGCTGTGCGGGCTGACGAGCCCACCGACGCGCCGCTCCGGCGCGACGTCCGCCTGCTCGGCGACCTGCTCGGCCGCGTGCTCGTCGAGCAGGAGGACGAGCCGCTGCTCGACGACGTCGAGCGCATCCGCAGCCTTGCGCGCGCCGCGCGCCAGGGCGCCGACCAGGGGGAACTGACCGCGGCGGTTGCAGCGCTGCCGCTCGAGCGGCAGGCAAGCGTGCTGCGCGCGTTCGCGACGTACTTCCAGCTGGCGAACGTCGCCGAGCAGCAGCACCGCATTCGCCGGCGGCGCGCGTACGCGCACGAGGAGCGGCAACTCGAGGACTCGCTCGAGGCATCATTCGCTCAGCTCGGCGACCACGCGCCGGAGGGCGTCTTTCTACGGCTCGTGCTAACTGCGCATCCGACAGAGGCTGCCCGGCGGACCGTGCTCACTGCGCATCAGCGCATTGCCGCGCTGCTCGGAGAGCTCGACGATCCGCTGCTCGCGCGGCGGGACGCGATCGACCGCGAGCTCGCCGCCGAGATCACCACGCTCTGGCAGACGGACGAAGTGCGCTCGAAGCGGCCGCGGGTCGTCGACGAGATTCGCAACGGCCTCTGGTTCTTCGAGCAGAGCCTCATCGACGCGGCGGAGAGCCTGCTTGCCGACTACCGCTCGCATGTCCCCGATGCGCCTCCGCCGTTCGGCTTCGGCACGTGGATCGGCGGCGACGCCGACGGGAACCCGAACGCGAACGCCGCCACCGCCGGAGAGGCGCTCGAGCGCGCACGTGTCCTCCTGCGCACGCGCTACCGCGACGAGGTGCGCGCGCTCGCCGCCTCGATCGGCGTCTCGTCGCGGATCGTCGAGGTCGAGGACGAGCTGCTCGAGTCGATCGCGCGCGACGAGCGCGAGCTGCCCGACTACGCAGCTGAGATCGGCGAGCAGAACCTCGACGAGCCGTATCGTCGGAAGCTCTCGTTCATGTGGCGCCGCCTCGACCGCGATGCGTACGCCTCGGCAGAGCACTTCGCGGAAGATCTCGCGCTGCTCGACCGCAGCCTGCGCGCGAACCGCGGCGCGCGAATCGCGGACGGTGCGCTTGCCGCGCTGCGCCGGCGTGTCGACCTGTTCGGCTTCCACCTCGCGACGCTCGACGTCCGCGTGCACGCACGCGACCTCGTGGATCCCGAGCCGCGCGTGCGAGAGCTTTTCTCGTCGCTGCCGCGGTTGCGCCGCCGCCACGGTGCACGTGCGCTCGACACGGCAATCGTCTCCGGCACTGCATCGGCCGAGGATGTGCTCCGCGTCCGCGAGCTCACCGACGAGCCGCTATCGCTCGTGCCACTGTTCGAATCGGTCGATGCCCTTCGCGCGGCGCCTCGCATCTACGAAGAGCTGCTCGACGCCGGTGGCTGTCGCGAGGTGATGGTGGGCTACTCCGATTCGGCGAAGGACGCCGGCTACCTCGCCGCGCAGTGGGAGATCCGCACGGCGATCGTGGCGCTCGCGGACGTCGCGCGGCGGCGCGGCGTCGAGCTGACGATCTTCCACGGCCGCGGCGGAAGCGCAGGCCGCGGCGGTGGGCCGACGCACGATGCGATCCTCGCGCAGCCGCAGGGCAACCCGCCGGGACGGCTGAAGATCACCGAGCAGGGCGAGACGATCGCGTTCAAGTACGGGCTCGCAGGACTTGCGCGCGCGAATCTCGAGTCGGCGCTGTCGGCGGCGCTCGTTGCCGGGTTTCCGTCCGAGGAGCGCGTGGATTCGATCGCCTCACTGGCCGAGACGTCGCGCGCCGCGTATCGGCAGCTCGTCGACGACAAGCGCTTCATCCGGTTCTTCCGCTCGTTCACGCCCGTCGACGAGCTCGCGCTGCTGACGATCGGATCGCGGCCGGCGCGCCGTCCGGAGGGCGACGACTATCTCGGAACGCTGCGCGCCATCCCCTGGGTCTTCGCCTGGACGCAGAACCGCTGCCTGCTTCCGTCGTGGTTCGGCTGCGGGACGGCGTTTGTGGCGGCAGACGTCGTCGATCTGCGCGTTCGCTACCGCGACTGGCCGTTCTTCCGCACGCTCGTGCAGAACCTCGAGATGACGCTCGCGAAGTCGAGCATGGTGATCGCACACGAGTACCTTGCCCTGGTCGACGACGCATCGCTCTGGGAGCCGATTGCCGACGAGCATGCGCGGACCGTCGACGCAGTCCTCGAGATCGTCGAGGCCGACGAGCTGCTCGACCGCCATCCCGTCGTGCAACGGTCGGTGCGGCTGCGCAATCCGTACGTCGATCCCATGAATGCGATCCAGGTCGAGCTGTTGCGTCGCTACCGCGCGGGTGACGACACAGTGACGCAGCCGCTGCTTCGCTCGATCGCGGGCATCGCGGCGGCGCTCAGGAATACCGGATGAGAGAGCAGATCGAAGCAGAGGCGCGCGCGGCGGCGGCGGCCGTGGGCGCATTGACGGATCACGCTGTGAGTGTCGCGCTCGCGACGGCAGGCGGGATGGTCGACGGGCGCGCAGAGGAGATCGCGGCAGCGAACGTGCTGGACATGGAGGCTGCCGCCGAGCTCGACGAGGGAACGCGAGACCGCCTCCGGCTCGACGGCTCGCGGATCGCCGCAATCGCCGATCAGCTGCGCGAGCTCGCCAAGTTGCCACCGCTCGACCGCGTCGAGGATGCGTGGCTCCTCGCGAACGGCCTCCAGGTCGAAGTGCGTCGCATCCCGATCGGCGCGGTGGGAGCGAACTTCGAAGCGCGCCCGAACGTCGCCGTCGACGTTGCCGGTCAGCTGCTGAAGTCGCTGAATACGGCAGTCCTGCGCACCGGTGGCGCCGCTTTGCGAACGGTCACGTTTCTCGTCGATCAGATCCTGCGGCCCGCGCTCGACGCCGCCGGCCTGCCGGCCGAAGCGGTGGGGCTCGTGCGCACGCCGGACCGCGAGGGCGCTCGCATCCTCGTGTCGCTGCCCGACGTCCTGCCGCTCGTGATCCTCCGTGGCAGCGGCGAGACGACCGCCGCGCTCGCGCGCGAGGCCGCACAGCACGGCGTGCGTACGCTCGCACACGCGGAGGGCGGCGGCGTGCTCTATCTGCACGTCGATGCCGATCAGGCGAAGGTCGAGTCTCTCATCACCGCCAGTCTCGACCGGCTCGGCGTCTGCAACCGACTGAACCTGCTGCTCGCGCACACCGGCGTCGAAATCCCATACGCGCTGCTCGAGCGGCTCGACATCACCGTTCGCGAGCCGGAGCGCATCGGCCACGAGTGGGCAAACGATCCGGACCGCATTGCGTCGGTGACGGTGAAGACGGTCGCGTCGCTCGACGAGGCTGTCGCGATCGCGAACGGCGAGACGTCGGGCCTTGCGGCGACGATCGTCACCGAGGATCCGTCAGCGGCACAGCAGTTCCTCGACGCATATCGCGGCACCGCCGCGTACTGGAACGCGCCGACACGCTTCACCGACGGCTTCGCGCTCACCGGTGCACCCGAGACGGGCATCAACGTCGACCGCGTGCCCGGCCCGCGCGGCCCGGTGACATACCGCGACCTGTATCTCCGCCAGTACCGCGTCGTCGGCGACGGGACGCAGCACCGATGAAGCGTCCGCTCGTCGTAAAGCTCGGCTCGAGCCTCGTCGTCGGCGAGCAGGGGAGGCCGCGCCGCGCGGCGCTGAAGAAGCGTGCCGCAGAGATCGCCGCGATCGTCGCCGCGGGAACACCGGTCTGTGTCGTCTCATCAGGCGCGATCGCGCTCGGCCTCCGCAGGCTCGGTCTCGAGCGGCGGCCGTCGAGCCTGCCGCGCCTGCAGGCCGCGTCGGCGCTCGGCCAGGCGGCGTTGCAGCGTGCGTGGCAGGACGCCCTAGACCCTCACGGCCTCGAGGCGGCGCAGATCCTGCTGACGAGCGCGGAGATCGCCGAACGCCGTGCGTACGTGAACGTCCGCAACGCGCTCGGGGCGCTGTTTGCGCTTGGCAGCGTCCCGGTGATCAACGAGAACGACGCGACCGCGACGGATGAGATCAGCTTCGGCGACAACGACGCACTCGCCGCGCACGTTGCCGTGCTCGTGCGTGCGCGGCTGCTGGTGCTGCTCACGTCGGTGCCGGGTGTCCTGCGCGACGGCGTGCTGATCGAGGACGGCGCGCAGGCGCGCGCGGTGTCGTTCGGCGCAAAGAGCCCGCTCGGCCGCGGCGGAATGGAGAGCAAGGTCGCGGCGGCAGAGCTCGCCGCCGCGGCTGGGATCCCGACGGTGATTGCGGGGGAGACGCCGCTGACCGAGCTCCTCGCCGGTCGCGCGGCGGGAACGCGCTTCGACGCGGGAGAGGGCGCGCCTGCGTTCAAGCTCTGGCTTCGTCACGGCAAGCGTGTCGCCGGCCGGATCGTTGTCGATGCCGGCGCGAAGCGGGCAGTCATTCGTGACGGAGGCAGCCTCCTTGCCGTCGGTGTAACGGAAGTCGAACGCCCGTTTCGGGCCGGCGACGGCGTCGAGATCGTCGGACCCGACGGCGAGCCGTTCGCTCGCGGCGTCGCAGCGGTCGACGCGGGCGAGCTCGCCGGCCGCCCCGCGGGCGTCGAGGCGGTCCACCGGGACCGCCTCGTCCTCCTTACGTCGTCGCGCTGAACGCGTTGAGCGCGGCGCGGCGCTCGGCGCGGGCCGCGGCTGCCCGGTTCACAGCAGCGACGACGGCCCGCAGCGACGCCGTGACGATCGATGCGTGCAACGCGACGCCCCATACGACCTCACCGTCGATCTCCGCCTCGATGTACGCCGCGGCGACCGCGTCCTCACCGGTCGAGAGCGCGTGCTCGTGGTAGTCGAGCACCTTGACGTACACGCCGACCTTGTCGAGCGCGCGCACGAGTGCCGCGATCGGGCCGTTGCCCGTCCCCTCGAGCACGACGTCGCCGCCCGGCTGGCGCAGGCGCGCACTGAGCGTGTCGCCCGTCTCGCTCGCCTCGTGGCCGTACCCGAGCAGCTCGTACTCCGCCGGCGGCTCGAGATAGGTCTCCTCGAACAGCGTGAACAGGCGTGACGGCACGAGCTCGCCGCCCTCGAGATCGGCGATCGCCTGCACGCGCTGCGCGAACTCGACTTGGAGCCCTCGCGGGAGGTCGAGGCCGTAGTTCTCCTGCAGGAGATAGGCGACGCCGCCCTTGCCGGACTGCGAGTTGACGCGGATGATCGCCTCGTAGCTTCGGCCGACGTCCTGCGGGTCGATCGGCAGGTACGGGACGTCCCACTGCTCCGCGCCCGAGCTGCGCCACGCGTACATCCCTTTCTTGATTGCGTCTTGATGCGAGCCCGAGAACGCCGTGTACACAAGCTCGCCAACCCATGGATGGCGTGGATGCACGGGCAGCTGATTGCACTCCTCGACGATGCGGCGCGTCTCGTCGATGCGCGAGAAGTCGAGCTTCGGGTCGACTCCTTGTGTCAAGAGGTTCAGCCCGAGCGTGACGATGTCGACGTTCCCTGTCCGTTCGCCGTTGCCGAAGAGCGTGCCCTCGACGCGCTCTGCACCGGCCATGAGCCCCAGCTCTGCAGTCGCGACCGCAGTCCCGCGGTCGTTGTGCGGATGCACCGAGAGGATGCTTGCGTCGCGCCGCGAGAAGTTGCGGCCGAACCACTCGATCCGGTCCGCGTAGATGTTCGGCGGAAACTGCTCGACCGTCGTCGGCAGATTCACGATCATCTTGTCGTCGGGCGTCGGTCCCCATTCCGCCGCGACTGCCTCGCAGATCTCGAGCGCGTAGTCGAGCTCTGTGTGATGGAAGCTTTCCGGCGAGTACTCGAAGCGAATCCTCGTATCCGTCCGCGCGGCGAGCCGCCGGCACAGCTCCGTCCCGCGCACCGCGAGCTCGGTGATCCCGTCGCGGTCGAGCCGGAACACGACTCGACGCTGCGTCACCGACGTCGAGTTGTAGAGATGGACGATCGCCTGCTCAGTGCCGTCGATCGCCTCGAACGTCCGCGCGATCAGCTCGGGGCGCGCCTGCGTCAGGCACGCGATCGTGACGTCCGACGGGATGAGCTCGTCCTCGATCAGCTCGCGCACGAAGCCGAAGTCCGTCGCCGACGCCGCAGGAAAGCCGACCTCGATCTCCTTGAAGCCGAGCGAGACGAGCAGCTCGAAGAAGCGGCGCTTGCGCGCGCTGTCCATCGGGTCGACGAGCGCCTGGTTGCCGTCGCGCAGGTCGGTCGAGCACCAGATCGGCGCGGTGGTGATGACCGCGTCCGGCCACTGCCGGCCGGGCAGATCGACGGTCTCGTATTGTTTGTACTTGCGGTACGGCATCGACACGGCGCTTCGCCTCCTTGGGCGCACGTCTTCCACGGGTTAGGGGACGGGTATGTCGGCAGCCGCTTCCCCTACCGGGGAAGGGCGAGGAGCAGCGCGCGGAGGATCTCGAGGTCGCGACGGGCTGCCATGACCTAACCGTAGACCCTCGCGGCGGCGGATTCACGCGCAAAACGGACAAAAGCGTGAACCGCACAACTCACTTTCCTAAGTAAAGTAACAACACGTAGCCTCGGGTTCATGGCCCCCGCCGCGACCTGGGACGCCGTCTATGAGCGCAACTCCGTCGAGCGGATCAAGCGCGACCGGCCGCCGCTCGGGATCAGGGACGAGCTGCCGGCGCTGATCGCGGCCGGCTACGAGGCCATGCCCGAGGAGGACATCGTCCGGCTCCAGTGGTGGGGCCTCTACCACGACAAGCCGAAGATCGGGACGTTCATGCTGCGGGTGAAGATCCCGAGCGGGATCCTCACGCCTGCGAAGCTCCGCGCGATCGGCGAGGTCTCGAATCGCTACGGCCGCGGCGACGCAGAGCTGACGACGCGGCAATGCATCCAGCTGCATTGGCTCGAGCTCGCGCAGCTGCCGAACGTCTTCGCCGACCTCGAGGCCGCAGGAATCACGAGCGCCGGCGGCTGCGGTGACACCGTCCGCAACATCACCGGCTGCCCGGTGAGCGGCATCGCCGCGGACGAGCTCTTCGACTCGACCCCGGTCGTCGACGCAGCGACCGAGGAGTTCTACGGCAATCCTGCCTGGGCGAATCTCCCGCGCAAGCACAAGTACTCGATCGCGTCGTGCGCCGACCGCTGCAACGCGCCGGAGATCAACTGTGTCTCGCTCGTCGGTGCGATCCACGACGGCCGTGAGGGCTATGCCGTGCAGGTCGGCGGCGGCCTGTCGTCGGTTCCGCGCATTGCACGCGATCTCGGCGTCTTCGTTCCGAAGGAGCAGGCGAACGAGATCCTCGGCGCCGTCACGTCGGTCTGGAGCGAGGATCTGAAGTACCGGATGTCGCGCGTGAAGGCGCGGCTCAAGTTCATGGTCGACGACATCGGCGCGGAGGGCATGCTCGAGCGCGTCGAGACGAGGCTCGGCCGAACGCTCGAGCGGTACGACTTGCCGCCGGTTGGTGCGCAACCCTCCGCGCACATCGGCGTGCACCCGCAGAAGGACGGTCGCCGCTATATCGGCCTTCCCGTACCGCTCGGCCTTTCCTCGGGCGACCAGCTGATCGCCGTCGCCGACCTCGTCGAGTCGTTCGGCGGCGACATCCGGCTGACACGCCAGCAGAACCTGATCGTCACCGGCGTCATGGACGTCGATGCGACGCTCGCGGCACTTGCGGCAGTCGGTCTGTCGCTCGAGACGAACGAGGTGTGGGCGAACTCGATCGCGTGCACGGGCGAGCCGCACTGCAACTTCTCGGTCGGCGAGACGAAGGAGCGTCTGCGTGAGCTCCTCGAGCATCTCGAGTCGACGTTCGGCGGCGACATCGCGGAGCTGCGGTTGCATCTCGACGGCTGCCCGCATGCGTGCGCGCAGCACTGGGTCGGCGACCTCGGGTTCCAGGCGACGACCGGCAAGGACGCCGACGGCAACCGCATCGCCGCGTACGACATCTTCGTGCGCGGCTCGCTGGGGCCGGCGCCGCAGATCGGCGCGTCGCTCTTCCGCCGCGTCGCGAGCGAGGAGCTCGAGGCGGCGGTCGAGGGGTTGATTCGCGGCTGGCTCGACGAGCGCCGCGACGGCGAGACCTTCACGGAGTTTCAGCGCCGAGTCTCGGACGACGAGCTCGGCGCGTTCGCAGGCATCGAGCCCACGAGAAAGAGGGTTGCTGCATGACCGTATGGTTGGACGAGCTCGAGGCGGGCGAGCTGTCGGTGGAGTTCGAAGGGGAGGAGCCGCAGGCCGTCCTCGAATGGGCCTTCGGCGAGTTCGAGGAGCTTGCCGTGTCCGCGGCATTCCAGGCCGACGACGTCGCGGTGATCGACATGGCGTATCGCATCGATTCGTCGGTGCGCGTGTTCACCGTCGACACAGGGCGTCTGCCGGAAGAGACGCACGAGCTGATTGCGGCGTTGCGCGAGCGCTATCCCGGCCTGAATCTCGAGGTGCTCGAGCCGGATCCGGGGCAGGTCGCGCGCATGGTCTCGACGAAGGGCCTCGACCTGATGAAGGAGTCGGTCGAGAACCGCCTCCTCTGCTGCAACATCCGCAAGGTTCAGCCGCTGACGAAGCATCTCGACGGCCTCGATGCGTGGGTGACCGGGCTCCGGCGCGAGCAGTGGGCGACGCGGACGAACATCCGCAAGGTCGAGATCGACCACGACCACGGGGCAATCGTCAAGCTCAACCCGCTCGCCGAGTGGACGAAGCGCGAGGTGTGGGAGTACCTCCGCGACAACGACGTGCCGGTGCACGCGCTCTACGCGAAGGGATACACGTCGATCGGCTGCGCACCGTGCACCCGCGCGATCGGGCCGGGCGAGGACGACCGCGCGGGTCGCTGGTGGTGGGAGACGAACGCGCCGAAGGAATGCGGGATGCATTGCTCGATCGAGCACGGCGGGTTCGAGCACGAGCTGAAGGCGATTCTCGGGAAGTGATTGCTCTGCGTGGTGATGCGGCCGAGGTCGCGCTGGGCGAAGCGCAGGCCGTCCTCGCGCTCGTGCACGACGGTGAGCGTCGCGGCCGGCTTGCGGACCTCGTCGCGGCGGTGCAGGACGGAGAGCTCGGCGACGACGAGGCGCAGGCGCTCGAGGAGCTGATCGAGCTCGGGTTGACAAGCGGGCGGATCCGTAGCGTCTACGGGCCGGAAGGCGAGCAGGCTGCGCTGAAGACGTACCGCCGGCTGCCGGGCGGTCGCGCGCTCGGCGAGAGCGCGGACGAGGTGACCGAGGCGCTCTCTTCGCTCGAAGGGAGGCTGCTCGAGCAGGTAAAGGTGCAGTCGACCGGCCCCGGCTCGTTCCTCGTCACGCTCGGCGTCGAGGGCCTCGAGCTGTCGGTCCGTCTCGATCGCGCAGGCGCGCGCGTCCACTCCGTCGGTGTCTGAGCTGCAACACTACGTCGCCTGCCTCGACCTGACCGGACGGCGGGTCGTCGTCATCGGCCAGGCCGAGCAGAAGGTCGAAGCGCTACACGCAGCCGGCGCCGATG
>DATAOK010000028.1:0-92871 GCA_036265735.1 Gaiellaceae bacterium | reverse complement strand
GTCGACGAGCACCTGATGGAGCTCATGTTCATGATCCAGGCGGCGAAGCTCGCGTCGGCGAAGCGGATCACGGCCGTCATCCCGCTCTTCCCGTACGCGCGCCAGGACCGGAAGGCGAAGCCGCGTGAGCCAATTTCCGCGCGCCTCGTCGCGGACATGCTGCAGCTTGCGGGCGCCGACCGCGTCCTCACGATGGACTTGCACGCCGGCCAAATCCAGGGCTTCTTCACGATCCCTGTCGATCACATGACGGCGCTGCCGCTCTTCGCGCGCCACTTCCGGGATCTCGGCATCGTCGGCTCCGACGTCGTCTCCGTCGCCCCGGACGAGGGCCGGGCGAAGATGGCGGTGCGCTTCGCAGAGATGATCGAGGCGGAGTTCGCGATCATGCACAAGACCCGGCCCGCGCACGACACGGTCGAGGTGACGGAGATCACCGGCCGCGTGAAGGGCAAGACCGCGGTCGTCGGCGACGACGTGATCATGACCGGCGGCACGCTGATCGCGAACGTCGAGGCCCTGCGCGGGCAGGGCGTCAACGGCGTCTGGGTCTACGCGACGCACGGCGTCTTCTGCGACAACGCGCTCCACAAGTTCCACGACGCGCCGATCGACGGGATCGTCGTCACCGACACGGTGCCGATCAACCCGGTCGAGATGCCGTCGAACATGACGGTGCTACCCGTTGCACCGCTCCTCGCCGAGACGATCATGAACGTCTTCGCCGACGATTCCGTGTCGGCGATCTTCGGCGGCGAGAATCAGCTCTTCTGAGAGACTCCACGCGGCCCTCGTCGACGCCTTCGTGGCGTTGGTCGAGACGCTTCCCGGTGGGACGCTCGAACGAGCCGGTGGCTACATCGCGTACACGTATCCGCGCGCGCCGCTGCCGAGCTTCAACGGGCTCTTGGCGTGGACCGACGACGAGGAGACGGTCGCAGCGGTCGCACCTGCTCTCGACGCTGCGCGGGCGCTCGAGGTCGGCGGCCCGGGCGTCATGGTCCTCGGAGAGCTGCCGCGTGTGCTCGCCGAGGCCGTGCGGCTCGGGCTCACGGAGCGCGAAGCGATCCCGGGGATGCTCCTCACGCCGGACGGCTTTCGTCCGCCGGCGCCGCCCACGGCGTCTCTCGAGCTCGATGCGTTCGACGACGCACGCCGCCTGGTCGGCGAGGCGTTCGGCGTCCCGAGCGAATGGTTCGAAGAGCTCTATCTGCCTGACCTGCTCGAGCATCTGAATGCAACCGTGTACACGCTGCGCGAGGACGGCCAAGCGGTCTCGACCGCAATCTCGGTCGTTCACGGAGACGCAGTCGGAATCTTCAACGTCGCGACGCCCGAGGACCGGCGCGGGCGCGGTTACGGCGCGGCGGTGACGTCGCAGGCGCTCGCCGATGCGTTCGCGGGAGGCGCACAGTTCGCATATCTCCAGTCGTCGGCGCTCGGAGAGCCTGTATACCGCCGACTCGGCTTCGAGCAGGTCGCTACGTACACGCTCGCGTATCAGCCGTCGCGGTAACGCACGCGGCGGTCGTCGCGTCGTTCAACCGCATCGCCGCCTTCAAGCTCCGTTACGGCTGAGCTCGAGCGGCTGACCGGGCTCTCCGCTGCTGCGAGCCACGCCTGAGCGGCCTCGCGTAGCGCATCGCCTCGCGCGATGTCGGCCGTCGTACGTTCGTCGAGCAGCTCGACGATTCGCTCCCGGTCTCGCCCGTCAACCTTGTGGAAGAGCGCCGAGTGACTGAGCACGCGCGCTTCCTGCCGCGGGTCGTTCGACATGGTCAGCTCCGCCATCGCCTCGGCGAGCGCACCGTCGCCGGCGATGCCCGCGACGGTCCACGCCCCGGCGGCATGCAGCGAGCCCGGCTGGCGTCGAGCCCGCACGATGACGACGAAATCGTGAGGACCGAGGATCGTGCGAGAGATTCTGGCAGACCTACCGGCGGGCTGCAGCGATGCGGGCGGCCGCGAGCTGCGCTGCCGCCGCGGCGGGCGTGACCGCGTCGCGATCCGCACCGGCGAACACCTGCCGCAGCGTGTCGCCGATCTTCGCGAGCCCGCGTTGCAGGTCGTCCTCGTCCCAGCCTTCGTCCTCGAGCCCGACGAGCTGGATCACGCCGCCGGCGTTGACGACGTAGTCCGGCGCGTAGAGGATGCCGCGCTCGTGCAGCCGGTCAGCGTCGTCCGCTGTTCCGAGCTGGTTGTTCGCGGAGCCCGCGACGATCCGGCACCGCAAAGCCGGGATCGACTCGGCGTTCAGCGTTCCGCCGACAGCGCACGGCGAATAGACGTCGCACTCGGTCGACAACGCGTCCGCCGCCGGCACGAATGTCCCACCCGCGGCTGTCGCGCGCGCTTCGTCGACGTCCGAGACGAGCACCTCCGCGCCCGCGCCCGCGAGCAGCTCCACGAGGTCGTGACCGACCGCGCCGACGCCTTGCACGAGCACGCTGCGACCGCTCAGGTCGGGCGAGCCGAACACGTGCTCGACGCTCGCCTTGATCCCGTGCAGCACGCCGATCGCAGTGCCGCGGCCGCTGTTGCCGCCGGCGCCGGTCGTGCCGTACACCCAGGGACAGCGCTCCTTGACGATGTCGAGGTCGGCGGGGGAGATGTTCATGTCGCCGGCCGTGCGGTAGGTGCCGCCGAGCGACGCGACAAGCTCGCCGTACCGCAGGAGGAGCTTCCGGCGCTCGTCGCCCACCGGCAGCTCCGGCACCGCGAGCACCCCCTTGCCGCCGCCGCGCTCGTCGACCGCGACGGCCATCTTCACGGTCATCGCCTGCGAGAGCCGCATCGCGTCGGCGAGGCCGTCGGCAGGCCCCTCGTAAACGCGCATCCGCGTCCCGCCGCCTGCGGGGCCGCGCGCCGTGGAGTGCACGCACACGAACATCCAGGCGCCGCTCGGCTCGTCGTAGCGGATCACCGCCTCCTCGCCGTCCCAGCGCTGCAGCAGGTCTTCGAACACACCGGGATTCTGCTGATCGCGACTAGGGTTCCGCTACACTCACGCGCCGGAATGGCCGGAGAACGCACGACATTGACGGTGCAGGCGCGCGAGAGCCTCGGCTCGCGCAACACGCGGCGCCTGCGCAAGCAGGGCTTCGTCCCGGGCGTGCTCTACGGCCGCGGCGAGCCGGTCGCGATCTCGATCGAGGAGCGCGAGCTACGCCGCGCACTGACCGGTGCCGCCGGCCTCCACTCGATCCTCGACGTGGAGATCGACGGCAAGGGCTCGACCCACGCCTCGATTCTCAAGGACTACCAGGTGGACAAGGTGCGCGGCTACCTCGTGCACGTCGACCTGCAGGAAGTCCGGCTCGACCAGACGATCATTGCGTCGGTCTCCGTGCACCTCATCGGCGGCGAGGACGCGCCCGGCGTGCGCGAAGGCGGTGTGCTCTCGCAGCCGCTGCGCGAGATCCAAGTGGAGGCGCTGCCGCTCGAGATCCCCGAGCACATCGATCTCGACGTCTCGCAGATGGCAACCGGCGACACGCTGCGCATCTCGGACATCTCGGTACCCGGGGCCGTGACGCTCCTCGACGATCCCGAGACCGTCGTCGCAACCGTCACCGCGCCGACGCGCGAGATCGTCGAGGAAGAGGTCGCCGAGGGCGAGGAAGTCGCCGAGGGCGAAGAGGGTGCCGAGGGCGAGGCCGCCGAAGGCGAAGCCGCCGAGGGCGAGCCGGAAGCAGAGGCTTCCGGCGAAGAGTCCACCGAGGGCTAGCCGCCTGTGCGCCTGTGGCCCCGCAGGCAGGGGTCATCGCTCGACCTGCTCGTCGTGGGGCTCGGGAACCCCGGCCGGGAGTACTCGCGCAACCGGCACAACGTCGGCCATCTCGTCGTGGAGGAGCTCGCGCGGCGTCACGACGGCACGTGGCGCTCGAAGTTCTCGGCGCAGCTCGCGGAGATCCGGCTCGACGGCCACAAGGTCGCGCTCCTGAAACCGGAGACGTACATGAACGAGTCCGGCCGCGCGGTCGGCGGGGCGGCGCGCTTCTACAAGCTCGAGCCGAGCGAAGTGCTTGTCGTGCACGACGAGGGCGACTTCGATCTCGGCCGGCTCGAGCTGAAGGCCGGCGGCGGTCTGGCCGGGCACAACGGCCTGCGCTCGATCGCGCAGCATCTGAAGACCCAGGACTTTCTCCGCCTCCGCATCGGCGTCGGCCGTCCCGAGCGCGGCGACCCGCGTCCGCTCGCCGACTACGTGCTCTCGGACTTCGAGCCGGCGGACGACGCGGAGACGCTTGTCTCGCGCGCCGCCGATGCGGTCGAGCAGCTCGACGCCGACGGCATCGAGCAGGCACAGCGGGTCGTCAACCGGCGATAGCCCAGTACGATGACCCCGGCGGAACCGCGAGTTCCGTCCGTTGTCATGGACCGGCCGGTACTGCACGCGTTCGTCCGCGAGCTCGCGGAGCACGAGCGGCTCGGCGACCTTGCCGAGGCGCTGCCGACGCGTGCGCGCGTGTCGGAGGCGGCGCTGCCCGTCGTCCTCGCGTCGCTGCACGAGCGGCTCGCGCGGCCGCTCGTCTGCCTGCTGCCCGAGGACGCCGATGCACGCGACGCCGCAGAGGCGGCGGCCTGGTTCCTCGGCGAGGACGTGGTCGGTTACATGCCCGCCCGCGGCGTACGCTGGGACTCCGGCCTCGAGCCGCCGCCGCATCTCGTCGGCGAGCGCGCCCGCGCGCTCGACGTGCTCGCCCGCGGTGGCCTGATCTGCGCTTCCGCACACGCCCTGTCGGAAGCGATGCCCCCACCAGACGCGCGGCCGGAGCCGATCGCTCTCACCGGCGGCGCCGAGCTCGGCGTCGAGGGCCTGTCCGAGCTGCTCGCGAACGCGGGCTACGAGCGCGTCGAGCGCGTCGACGATCGCGGACAGTTCGCGGTGCGCGGCGGGCTCGTCGACGTGTTCCCGACGACCGGCCGGGAGCCGCTGCGTGTCGAGTTCTTCGGGGACGAAGTCGAGTCGATCCGCGCGTTCTCGCCGTTCACGCAGCGCGCGCTGCATCCGGTCGACTCGGCAACGATCTACGCGGCGGCCGAGCGCCGCCTCGACGCGATCGAGGAATGGCACGGTGAAGAGGGCGAAACGCGGCCCGTTCCCGACGACCTCGTGCCGCCGCTCGACCGCGCGCCCGACTTCGTCTTTCAGCCCGACGACGTGCGCCGCGTCTGGACCGAGGAGTACCTCGCGCCCGTCTCGCTCGACGGCGCGACCGAGCTCGATCCGTTCCCTCAGGGCCAGCCGTTCGCCTTCGAGGCGACGCGCCCCGCGATTGCCGCGCGAGGCATCGCCGAGGCGGAGGCCGAGCTCACGCAACTCGTGCGTGCGGGACAGCGCGTCGTCGTCGCATTCCCGCATCGCGGCGAGGCGCTCCGCACGCAGGGGATGCTGCGCCGCGTCGAGGCACGCATCCTCGAGCCCGGCGACGACCTCCCCGACGAGGCGGAGCTCTATTTCGCGATCGTCCCTGCCCGCCGCGGCTTCGTCTGGCGCGAGCTCGGCCTCGTGCTCCTGCCCGACCACCAGGTCTTCCGGCGCCGGGTGCCGCGCGAACGGCGGATCGGTGGGCGGGCATTGCAGTCGTTCGCCGATCTGCGCACCGGCGACTACGTCGTTCACGAGGACCACGGCGTCGGCAAGCTGCTCGGCTTCGAGACAAAAGAGGTCGCCGGCGTCACGCGCGACTACCTGTTGCTCGCGTTTCGGGGCGACGACCGGCTCTACGTCCCGCACGAGCAGCTCGGCCGTGTCTCGCGCTACGTCGGTGCCGATGCGAAGTCGCCGGCGCTGTCGAAGCTCGGCGGCAAGGCATGGCAGCTGCTCAAGTCCCGCGCGCGCGAGTCGGTGCAGGAGCTCGCGTCCGACCTGATCGCGCTCTATGCGCAGCGGCAAACGCGGCAGGGCATCGCGTACGACCTGAACCACGAGTGGCTCGAGCGGCTCGAGGCGTCGTTCCCTTACCGCGAGACGCCCGATCAGGAGAACGCGATCGAAGCGGTGAAGGAGGACCTCGAGGAGGCGACGCCGATGGACAGGCTCGTGTGCGGCGACGTCGGCTTCGGCAAGACGGAGGTCGCCGTGCGCGCCGCGTTCGCCGTCGCCGTGAACGGCAAGCAGGTGCTGATGCTCGCGCCGACGACGATCCTCGCCGAGCAGCACTGGAACACGTTCCGCGACCGCTTCCGCGACTTTCCGGTTCGCGTCGAGATGGTCTCGCGCTTCCGGCCGCCGAAGGAGGTCAAGCAGGTCCTCGCCGAGTTCAGCGAGGGCAAGGTCGACGTGCTCATCGGGACTCACCGTGTGCTCTCGCGCGACGTGATCCCGAAAGAGCTCGGTCTCGTCATCCTCGACGAGGAGCAGCGCTTCGGCGTCGCGCAGAAGGAGCTCCTCAAGTCATTGCGGCTCGAGGTCGACGTGCTGACGCTGAGCGCGACGCCGATCCCGCGCACCCTGCACATGTCGCTCGCCGGTATGCGGGACATCTCGATCATCGAGACGCCACCGGAGGGCCGTCGACCCATCCGCACGACCGTGGGCGAGTACGACGAGGAGTTGATCACCCTCGCGCTCGAACGTGAGAAGGAGCGTGAGGGCCAGGCGTTCTACCTGCACAACCGCGTCGAGACGATCGAGGAAGCAGCGGAGAAAGTGCAGCAGCTCGTTCCTGGCGTCCGAGTCCTCGTTGCGCACGGGCAGATGCGCGAGAAGGAGCTCGAGGACAAGATGCACGCGTTCCTGCGCGGCGACGCCGACGTGCTGGTGTCGACGACGATCATCGAGTCCGGCATCGACATCCCACAGGCAAACACGCTCATCGTCGAGCGGGCGGACATGCTCGGCCTCGCGCAGCTGTACCAGATCCGCGGTCGCGTCGGCCGTTCCGACGAGACCGCATACGCATACCTCTTCTATCCTGACGCGCAGGAGCTGACGGCCGACGCACGTGCGCGTCTCGCAACGCTTGCCGACCACACCGAGCTCGGCGCCGGGTTCGCAATCGCGATGCGCGACCTCGAGATCCGCGGCGCGGGGGAGCTGCTCGGCGCGGAGCAGTCGGGCCACGTCGCCGCCGTCGGCTTCGAGCTCTACGTCGAGCTCTTGAACGAGGCGGTTGCGGAGCTGCAGGGGCAGCGGCGTGTCGCCGCGCGGCCGGTGCGCGTCGATGCGCGGATCGACGCCTACGTCCCGCAGCAGTACGTCGGCTCCGAGGCCCTGCGGATCGACATCCATCGCCGGCTCGCGCTCGCGGAGACCGAGGACGAGCTGCGTGAGCTCCAGGCGGGGCTCGAGGACCGCTACGGGCCGCTGCCCGAACCGGTCGAGAATCTGTTCGCGATCCAGGAGGCGAAGATCAAGGTGGCGCTCCTCGGCGCCGATTACCTCGTCTTCCGCGGCGGCAAGGCGACCGTCGGGCGGCTCGTCCTCGGGTCGGGCGAGCTCCAGGAGCTCAGAAACCGCATCCACACGGCCGTTTACACCGTAGGGAATCGCGAAGTGAGCCTTCGCTCGAACGATGGATTTCCCCAGGCGCTCCGGCTGGTCGATGCTATCTTGGAGGCCCGTCAGGCGGCCTAATGGAACGCTCGCCCGCCCGGCATACCTGCGCACTTCGACTCACTGGATGGACATGAGACTGCTTCGTTTCTTCCCGATTGCCCTGATTGCCGCCCTTGTCCTCGTCGCCGCCGGCTGTGGCAGCGGAGGCTCGAAGAGCGTTCCCTCGAGCGCTGTTGCGGTCGTCGGGAGCGACACGATCACGAAGGCGCAGTACAACTTCCTGCTCGACGGCGCGAAGCGCTCGTACAAGGCGCGGAAGGCCTCCTTCCCGAAGGCCGGAACGTCCTCGTACAAGCAGCTCTCCGACCAGGCGATGGCGTATCTCGTGCAGCAGGACGAGCTCGAGCAGAAGGCCAAGGGCTACAACATCACCGTCACGGACACGGACGTGACGAAGCGCCTGAAGCAGCTGAAGCAGCAGTACTTCCAGGGCAACGAGAAGGCCTACAGGGCGCAGCTGAAGCAGCAGGGTCTGACGGAGGAGGCGCTCAGGCAGGACCTCCACGCGCAGATCCTCTCGGAGCGGCTCTACGCGAAGGTGACCGGGAAGCTGAAGGTGACCGATGCCGCGATCAAGCAGTACTACGCCGCGAACAAGGCGCAGTACGGGACTGCAGCCAGCCGCGACGTGCGCCATATCCTCGTGAACAACAAGGGGCTCGCCGACAAGCTCGAGACGCAGCTGAAGAACGGTGGCGACTTCGCGTCGCTCGCGAAGAAGTACTCGAAGGACCCGGGCTCCGCGAAGCTCGGCGGCAAGCTGACGATCACGAAGGGCCAGACCGTCGCGGAGTTCGACAAGGAAGCGTTCGCGCTCAAGACGAACGAGATCTCGCCGCCGGTGCACACGCAGTACGGCTGGCACATCATCCAGGCACTCTCGGCGGTCAAGCCGGCGACGACGACGCCGCTCTCGAAGGTCAAGACGCAGATCGAGCAGCAGCTGCTGCAGACGAAGAAGACCGACGTGATGACGAAGTGGCTGAACGGCGTGAAGAAGGACTTCGCCAAGCAGGTCCGCTACCAGGTCGGCTACGCGCCCGCGTCGACCGCCACGACCGAGACCGCCGGCACGACCACTGGCTGAGCTCGAGCAGGCGCTCGTCGATCTCCAGGCGCTGACCGAGCGCCTGCGCCGGGACTGCCCGTGGGACCGCGAGCAGACCGCGCGCACGATCGTGCCGCACACGGTGGAGGAGGCGTACGAGGTCGCAGACGCGGCGCTCGCGGGCGACGACGAGAAGCTGCTCGACGAGCTCGGCGACCTGCTCTTCCAGGTGTATTTCCTCGCGCTGCTGCTCGAGGAGCAGGGCAAGGGCGATCTCGCGCAGGCGGCACGGTTGATCCACGAGAAGCTCGTGCGGCGGCACCCGCACGTGTTCGGCGATGTCGAGGCGAAGACAGGCGAGCGCGTGAAGGAGAACTGGGAGCGGATCAAGCGAGAGCAGGAAGGCCGCACCGGCGTGTTCCACGACGTGCCCGAGACGCTGCCGGCGCTCCTGCACGCCAGGAAGGTGCAGCAGCGCGCGATGGCTGTCGGCTTCGAGTACGCGGATGTCGACGGCGCGATTGCGGATCTCGACAGCGAGGTCGCCGAGTTGAAGGCCGACCTCGATCCGTCGGAGCTCGGTGACGTCCTGTTTGCGGCGGTGAACGTCGCGCGGAAGCTGAAGGTCGATCCCGAGCTCGAGCTGCGCCGCGCGTCGGAGCGGTTCCGCCGCCGCGTCGAGGTTGCCGAAGAGCTCGCACGCGCGAACGGCGAGGATTGGAGCGCGCTGCCGCTCGACCGGCAGGACCACTACTTCGACCGCGCCAAGGAGACAGTCTCATGAGCCGCATCGCCGACATCCGTGCCCGTCAGATCCTCGATTCACGGGGCAATCCGACCGTCGAGGTCGATGTGCTGCTCGAGTCGGGCGCCGTCGGGCGCGCGGCGGTGCCGTCGGGAGCGTCGACGGGCGTGCACGAGGCGGTCGAGCTCCGCGACGGAGGCGATGCGTGGAACGGCAAGGGCGTCGAGAACGCGGTCGCCCATGTCGCAGGCGAGATCGCCGACGAGGTGCGCGGCGTCGAGGCGACCGAGCAGGAGCTGGTCGACAAGCGGCTGATCGCGCTCGACGGCACGCCGAACAAGGGACGGCTCGGCGCGAACGCGATCCTCGGCGTCTCGCTCGCGGTCGCGAAGGCCGCCGCGGCCGAGGCCGAGGAGCCGCTGTTCCGTTACCTCGGCGGCGACGAGGCCACGACGCTCCCCGTGCCGATGCTGAACGTGATCAACGGCGGCGTGCACGCAGACAACTCGATCGACCTGCAGGAGTTCATGGTCGTGCCGGTCGGAGCCGAATCGTTCGGCGACGGCCTGCAGGCGGCGGTCGAGGTCTACCACTCGCTGAAGAAGGTGCTCGACGAACGCGGGCTGGCGACGGGCGTCGGCGACGAGGGCGGCTTCGCGCCGAACCTCGAGTCGAGCGAGGCGGCGATCGACGCGATCCTCGAGGCGGCGGAGCGGGTAGGGCGGAGCGACGAGATCGCCGTCGCGCTCGACCCGGCGACGAGCGAGGTTTTCCGCGACGGCCGCTACCGGTTTGAGGGGCGCGACCTCTCGTCCACCGAGCTTCCCGGCTTCTGGCGCGGCATCGTCGACGCCTATCCGGTCGTCTCGATCGAGGACGGCTGCGCCGAGGACGACTGGGACGCGTGGAGCGCGTTGACGCAGGAGCTCGGCGAGCGCGTGCAGCTCGTCGGTGACGACCTCTTCGTGACGAACCCCGAGCGGCTGCGCGACGGGATCGATCGCGGGGTCGCCAACTCGATCCTCGTGAAGGTCAACCAGATCGGGACGTTGACGGAAACGATCGAGGCCGTACGGCTCGCGCAGGCGAACGGGTACAGCGCGGTCATGTCGCATCGTTCCGGGGAGACGGAGGACGCGACGATCGCGGACCTCGCAGTGGCGCTCGGCACCGGCCAGATCAAGACCGGCGCGCCCGCGCGCAGTGATCGCACCGCGAAGTACAACCAGCTCCTGCGCATCGAGGAGCAGCTCGGGACGCGCGCCGTCTATCCGGGCTGGGACGCGTTCCCGCGCGCTCAACACGCGCGGAGCTAGATTGAGTCGTCGTGGTACCTGAGCGCCGCACGAAGATCGTCGCCACCCTCGGGCCTGCGTCCGACTCGCCGGAGATGTTGCGCACGCTCGCGCGCGCCGGAATGAACGCGGCCCGCTTGAACCTTTCGCACGGGACGCACGAGGAGCACGCCGAGCGCGCCCAGCGCGTTCGCGCCGCCGAGGCGGACGTCGGCCATCCGGTCGCGTTGATCGCCGACCTCCAGGGGCCGAAGCTGCGCATCGGCGATCTCGAGCAGCCGGTCGTGCTGCGTCAGGGCGACGACATCACCGTCTGCGCCGAGGAGGCCGCGACGAACGGCGAGCTGCCCGTCGCGCCGGCGGTGATCGGGGACGTGCTGAAGCCGGGCCACGACGTCCTGATCGACGACGGTCTCGTGCGCCTCCGCGTCGGCGACGTCGCTGAGGGCCGGGCGCGCTGCGAGGTGATCGTGGGCGGCATCGTGACGTCACACAAGGGCGTCAACCTGCCGGGCGTCCCGCTCCCGATTCCGTCGCTGACACGCAAGGACACGGCAGATCTCCAGTTCGCGCTCGACCTCGGCGTTGACTTCGTCGCGCTCTCATTCGTGCGATCCGCGGCGGACGTGCGCGACCTGCGCGCGCTGATCGAGCAGTCCGGCTCGCATGCTCACGTGATCGCGAAGATCGAGAAGGCGGAGGCGATCGACGTGCTCGACGACGTCCTCACGGAGACCGACGCGGTGATGGTCGCCCGCGGCGACCTCGGCGTCGAGATCGGGCCGGCGCTCGTCCCGCTCATCCAAAAACGGATCATCCTGAAGGCGCTCGAGCGCGGGAAGCCGGTGATCACGGCCACGCAGATGCTCGAGTCGATGGTGCACCACGCAGAGCCGACGCGCGCGGAGGCGAGCGACGTCGCGAACGCCGTCCTCGACGGCACGTCCGCGGTGATGCTCTCCGGTGAGACAGCCGTCGGCGAGTACCCGCTCGAGGCGGTGTCGTACATGGACCGGATCGCGCGTGCGGTCGAGCCGAGCATGGGCTACCGCCACGAGATCCCCGCAGCCGAGCACAACCCGACGATCGGCGGCGCGATGTCGAACGCCGCCTGCGACGTCGCGGAGGCGCTGCGCGCGGCGGCGATCCTCGTGCCCACGTACCGCGGCCGGACGGCGTCGAGCGTCGCGCGGCTCCGCCCTCAGCGCCCGATCATCGCGCTCACGCATATCGACTGGGCGCTGCGGCAGATGGCGCTCGAGTGGGGCGTGACGCCGCTCCTCATTCCCGAGTGCGGCGACGTCGAGGAGCTCTGGAACATGTCGGTGCGCGCCGCTCGCGAAGCGGGTCTCGTCGACCCCGGCGACCGGGTGGTGATCACGGCCGGCACGCAGGTCAACCTGCCCGGCTCGACGAACGTCATCAAGGTCGACATCGCCTAATCGGCCGCTTCGCGGCGCCGTGCGCGCTCGCACCGCTGTGCTTTCCTGCTCGCGCTGGGTCAGACCACGAAGGGGTCTGACCCGGCTGTTTCTGGTGTCAGACGTCCCGAAGGGTGTCTGACACCGCTGTTGAACAGAGCAGCGTGCCCAGGAAGAAGCCGAGACGTCGTTCGCGCAGGTTCGTGCTGCGCCGCTGGTTCGCTGTCGGCGCGCTCGTGCTGATCGGGCTCCTCTACTACCACCCGCTGAAGGCGTACGTCGACGCCCATGCGCAGCTCGCGCAGCGCCAGCAGACGGTGCTGAAGCTGAAGGAGCAGCGGGCGAAGCTGCAAGAGCAGCTCGGCTCGTCGAACTCGGTCGCGACGCTCGCGCGCGAGGCGCGCGCACGGCTCGGCTACGTCCGGCCGGGCGAGCACCTCTTCATCGTCAAGGGCATCAACGAGTGGCGGAAGCGCGAGAGAAAGGTCCTAACGGGCCCGTAACGCATGTTTCCAATCCCTGACACACGGTGACTGTCGAGGGACCATGCCGCCCCTGGCTCGAGAAATCGCTGCGCTCGACACCATGGAGACTGTGATCGCGCGGCTCAAGAACGACGCACACGGCGATCGCGGCATCACGCGCCTGATTTCGGCGATTGAGGAGGATCGGGCCAGGCTGCTCGCCTCGATCCGTCGTGCGGAGGCAACCGGAGAGGAGCCGCTCCGGATCCAGGGCACGAGTCCGTCAGACGCAGCCCGCGGCTAGCTGTCTCCCGCCCGGTCAGGTAAGAGGTGCCCGGGAACGGCAACGACGGTGAAGCCCTCGTGCGTTTCGACGACGTCCTCGAACTCGGGGTCGATGTGACCGGCGACAAGGATGAACCAGGTCGCGTTCTCTCGGATGCGTCGGTACTCCGCGGGAGCCATCGAGATGGGCTCGATGCATCCCAAGTCGGGACATTCGCACACGAACTGAGCGTCGAGGTCAAGATGCGCCGAGAACTCCTCGTTGAGGTCGCTGATTCGCTCGTTGACGCTGCGTAACACCGCCTGATTGGCGACGCGCTTCGAGTCCATCCTCCGAACAGGCATCCCGAGTCCCCGCAGTTGAAGTTGACCTCACAACGAGCTTAGTGTGGGCGCGCCCGATGTGACAACGAGGCGCGCGGGGCGCCGCTTCGAACGTCCTCGACACCCGACCTGACGGCAGACCTCCGTGAGGTCGTGAGGCGGTCGGAGGGTGACTTACAGACGTTGACCGCGAAGATCGAGGAGTTGGCCGGCTGACCGGTTCGTCCTCAACGTCGCTGCCGGTCACTGACACCGCCCGGCGACCCGGCAACCCGGTCCTCGAGCAGCTCGATCATGTCTCCGTTGAGTGTCGCGAGAACGCGCGCGAACACGAGCGCGATCAGCAGCGACAGCGCGATGAACGCGCCCAAGCCTATGCCGATCCACAGCACCATCGGCACTCCTTCGCCCGCAGGGCCTAGACGGTCCCTCCCCGCCCATATGCTTCGCGACGGAGCGGGCAGACGCAAATGAATTCGCGCTTACTCTGCTGAGCGCTTCGGGACGACGTTCGTGCCGTTCCACTCGTAGCCCCTTTCTCCGAGCTCGGCCTTGATGCTCGCGAGGAAGGCGGCCACGGTCTCGTTTCGCTGCTCGTTCTGCTGAGCCTGCCGCAGGACGCGCTCGATCCCGGCGATCTCCTCGTTGTCGAGCTCGTTCAGCATCATGGCCATTGTGGATGCTGATCGCGCTGTCGTCGCCCGCCAACTCGGCCGCGAGCCACGGGCATTCAGGCGGGTGGTCGTCCGCTGCCCGTTCGGCCGGCCCGCGGTCACCGAGCAGCAGCCATACGACGGCGAGGGCGAGCCGTTCCCGACGACGTACTACGTCACCTGCCGCCACCTCGTCGCTGCAATCTCACGGCTCGAAGCCGCCGGCGGCGTGGAACGCTGGACACGCGCGGCCGAGGAGGATCCCGAGCTCGCTGCGAGCCGCGCCCGCGCTGACGACGAGCAGCGTGCGCTCCGCCGCGAGCTCGCAGCGGGTGCGACCGGCCGCGACGGCGGCGCCTCGCTCGACCTCGGCGTCGGCGGCGCCGGCCGCACGGGCTCGCTGAAGTGCCTGCACGCACACGCGGCCTTTGCGCTCGCAAGGCCCGGCTACGTGCTCGGCGAACGGATCGTCGCGGAGCTCGATCCGCACTGGCCTGACGCTTGCTGCACCCCGCTAGCATCGGACGCCGATGTCGACTGACGGCACGACGCTCCTTCGGCAGGAGTGGGAGGAGGGCGATCGTGCCCTCGAACGCGCGCGCGAGGATCATCGCCGGTACGAGCGGCTGCTCGCTCAGGTCGAGGTCGTGACCGACGAGCTGCGGCGGCGTGTCGGCCAGACATACACGCTCGGCGAGCTCGCCCTCGCGTACCGCGACGCGGAGCGCTGGGCGCGCGAGGTCGTGGAGGAGCGTGCTCCGTCGCCGGGCTGGCCGCGGGACCTTGCGCTCGTGCTCGCCGCCGCGTTCTTCGCGTATCAGCGCGGCGCCGTGGACTACCTGGCATGAGCACGCGACCGCGCCGGCGCGGCCGCCGCATGTCCCCGCGGTTCGTGCTGCTCGCGGTCGCCGCCGCGGTGATCCTCTTCGCGGTCGGCGTGGCGCTCGGCGAGGCGCTCCAGGACAACCCGAAGCCGAATCTCACGGTTACAACCACGAAAACGCTCCTTCCGTAACACTCTGTGGTGTAAAAAACGGAAGCTTTGGCCAGATTCCCCGCAATGACCTTTCGCGACGACAGTGAGTGGCTGACCCTCGGACAGGCCGCCCGGTTCCTCGGCGTCGCGCAAAGCACGATCCGCAAGTGGTCGGATCAGGGCCGGGTTCCCGCGTTCTACACGCCGGGCGGCCACCGCCGGTATCGCCGTTCCGACCTCGAGTCGTTCCTCGACCGCTCCGGCCCCGGCGGCCGGCCGAAGTCCGGCCCGCTCGTGCTCCTCGTGGACGACGACGAGAAGGTGCGCGAGCTCGTCCGCGTCAATCTCGAGTTCGCGGGCTACACGGTGCGCGAGGCCGGCAGCGCCGACGAAGGCCTCTCCGCGATCGAGGAGGCGAAGCCCGACCTCGTGCTGCTCGACGTGATGATGCCGCAGACGGACGGCTGGGAGATGCTGCGCAAGATCCAGGAGCAGTACGGTGCGGGCGCGATCCCGGTTGTGATGTTCAGTGGCCAGGTCGACGAGGACGCGCAGGCGCAGGCTGCGACGAGCGGAGCGCAGGGCTTCGTCGGGAAGCCGTTCGATCTACAACAGCTGATCGACCAGACGAAGCAGATTGCACCCGTCTGACCGGCTCGGTCGCCGCCGTTACAGCTCTTCTGCTGCTCGCAGCAGCCCGGCGCCGATCAATGCCACTGCGGCGACGAGGCTGATGAAAATGCCGATCCCGCGCCCGGCGGTGTCGAAGAAGGTGTCGGGCACCGAGATGATGCGGATCAGGACGAAGATCGTCCCCAGCGAGCCGAGGGCGATCAGGACGAGGCTCTCCGGCACGGTCGCGGGCAGCTCGATCCCGGCCTCGCGGAGCGCCTCGAGGATCAGCGTCGCGAGCCCACAGAAGAAGACGAGCTTGCCGAGCGCGCCGGTATGCCAGCCGGTCACGGACAGGGTCAGGCCGTCGGCCTGGCTCCCCGCGTACCAGTCGGTGAACGCGGAGATCGCGAGCACGAGTCCCGCGATCCACGCGAGCCGCTCGCCCCAGTAGCCCGGCAGCTCGGGCCTCGGCTGCGGGCGGTGCTCATACGGGTCGCCGCCGGGGCGCTGCGGGATCATCGGCTCGGGCGTCTGCACTCAGCGCAGTATGGGGAAATTGCCGGTCGGAAGCGCGGGAGGCGTTAGATCCCGAACAGCCGCTGGATCTCGTGCCAGCCCGCGATCACGAACGCGAGCGTGAGCGCGAACAGGACGGCGAGCACGATGTAGAAGCGGTACTTCGCGAGTCGGTTCGCTTCCGTCGCCCGCACGCGCGCCTTCCGGCGTGCGCGGTGGTAGCGGTACCGGAGCTCGATCGCCGCTGGATCGACGGGCGCGTCGTCCTCTTCCTGGACCGGTGCTGCCACCAGGGCAGTGTAAAAGGGAGACGGGCGTTGCCGCGATACTTCGGCCAGGATGGTGGTTCGCGTAGACAGCGAGCAGGTGAGCCTGGCTGCGCTCGCGCGGGCCCTCTCGGCGGCGGCCCTTCGGCCGGAGCTGCCCGAGGCGCTCGCCGATCTCGCGGAGGCGGCCCGGGTCATTGCCGGCGCGGACGTCGTCGTCGTCCGCGTCCCGGCTGGTGACGGCCGCCTCGAGGCGATCGCAGTGGCCGGGCCGCCGGCGCTTGCCGCGGAGCTGGAAGGGACGTCGCTGCCGCTCGAAGAGCTGCCGCGGACGCCGCTGTCGGAGCTCGCGGACGCGCCGGCGGTGCTGCGGCGAGCCGCTGCCCGGGCAGGTGCGCGGTCCGCGCTCGTGCTGCCCGTCGCGATCGAGAGCGGCTCGGCGTCGTTCGAGCTCTACCGCGCGGGGCCGCCCTTCTCCTCGATCGAGCAGCTCGCCGCCGAGCTCACTGCGGGTCACCTCGCGCTTCTCTTGCGTGCGTTCGCGGGCCGCGAGGCCCACAGCGTCGAACCGCTCGACCGGCCGGCGCTCGAGCTCGCCGGCGAGGCGC
Organism: Gaiellaceae bacterium; assembly: GCA_036265735.1. Taxonomy (GTDB): domain Bacteria; phylum Actinomycetota; class Thermoleophilia; order Gaiellales; family Gaiellaceae; genus Palsa-739. The sequence goes on along the minus strand of DATAOK010000028.1, from coordinate 76,091 downwards.
TCGCCGCTGCGCTGGGCGAGACGCCGGCCGCGGCCGAGGTGGTTCGCGTCGCCGCAACTGTCGTCGGCGCTCCCGTCGGGCTGCTCTGGGAGCAGGTCGACGGCGGCCTCGAGCTCGCCGGCTCGCATGGGCTCGACCCGGCCGTTGATCTCGCGGCCGTCCGTACGCTCGCAGGCAGTGCGCTCGAGGCCGCAGATCCGGTGACCGCGGCGTCGGTCGAGTCCCTGCCCGGCGGCTGCACGGTGTCGACCGTGCTTCGTCTGGGCGAGCCTGCCGTGGGGCTGTTGCAGCTGCTCTTCGTGTCGGACTCGCCGGATCCCGAGCAGCTCGGTCGGCTGCGCCTCTTCGGCGTCCGTGCCGCGCACGCGTTGCGCGCGAACGCACGCGCACGGTCGCTCGCACTGGAGCTCGAGCGCACGCGTGCCCTACTCGCTGTCGTCGGCCAGGCGACCGCCGAGCTCTCGCTTGCCCACACGCTCGAGACGGCGGTGGAGCGCGTGTCCGAGCTCCTGGCCGTCGAATGCGTCGCGGTCTACCTGCGCGCCGACGAGGACCGCCTCGTGCCCGCCGCCACCCGCTCGCTCACCGGGCCGCACGCACGTGTTGCGGAACGGATGCTCGAGCTGTCGTTCGCCCGCCGCGACCGCGCGCTCGTTGAGTCCTCGGACATCAGCAGCGACCTGCGTCTGCAGGACGTGCGTGATGCCGCGCGCGAGGCCGGGATCGATGCAGCACTCGCTGCCCGGCTCGCCGTACGAGATGACGTGATCGGGTTGCTGGCGGTTTACCCAGAGCGACACCGCCATGCGACCGAGAACGAGGCGGAGCTGCTCGGCGCTCTGGCGGGGCAGCTTGCGGTCGCTGTCCAAAATGCGCAGTTGCACGAACGCACGCGAGAGTTGAGCCGTCAGCGCGAAGCCGCCCTCGCGTCCGAACGCGAGGCGGCACGACGGCTCGGCGCGCTGTACGAGATCTCGCGCTCGTTCGCGCAGGAGCTGTCGCTCGACAAGACACTCGATGCGCTCGCGCAGACGATCGTCGACGTCCTCGATGTGGACGCTGCGCTGATCGGCATGCCGGACGAGCGACGGGACGCTCTGGTTCCCCGCGCGCTGCACGTGAACGATCCGGCGCTCGACGAGGCGATGCGTGTCGTGCTCTGGCGTCCCGAGCCCTTCGGGGGTGCCGCGGTGCAGGGGCTCTTCCGCCGCACGACGCCGTATCGCATCGACTGGAGGCACGCGCTGCTCGAGCCGTTTCTTGCGAAAGGCTGGACGGGTGCGGTCGTTCCGGTCGCGACGCCGGCCGAGACGATAGCCGCGCTCACGGTGCTCTCGTTCCGGCCCGGCGAGCCCATCACGGACGCGACGGTCGACGCCGCGCTCGCGATCGCCGGCCAGGCGGCGCTCGCGATCGACAACGCCCGCCTTTATCAGCAGCAGAAGGAATTCGCGGACACGATGCAGCGCTCGCTCCTGCCGCGCGAGCATCCGGAGATCGAAGGGCTCGAGGTGGGTGAGGTGTACGAGTCGTCCGCGCGCGTCGACGTCGGCGGCGACATCTACGACTTCCTCGAGCTCGACGACGGCCGGCTTGCGGTCGTGCTCGGGGACGTCACGGGTCACGGCGTCGACGCGACGGCCGACATGGCGATGGCGAAGTTCGTGTTCCGCTCGCTTGCCCGCGAGCACTCCGAGCCCGCCGACTTCCTCGCATCGGCGAACGACGTCGTCGTCGACGAGATCGCCCCCGGCAAGTTCATCACTATGACGTACGTCGCGATCGATCCGGTGCGCGGCGAGGTCGCGTGCGCGAGCGCCGGTCATCCGCCGCCGCGGCTCGTGCTTGCAGACGGCACGGTCAGCGGCCTCGACGCGACCGGGATCGTGCTCGGCATCGACTCCGGCCAGGAGTACGACGAGGTGCACGCGGTGCTCCCGGTCGGTGCCTCGATCGTGCTCTACACCGACGGTGTCATCGAGGCGCGGCGGAACGGCGAGCTCTACGGGGCGGAGCGGCTCGACGCGCTGCTCGCCGCCGACAGCGCGTTGTCGCCGGCCGAGCTCGCACGGGCGGTGACGGAGGACGCGCGCGCCTTCGCGCGCGGAGAGATCTCCGACGACCTCGCGGTCGTCGTGATCCGCCGCACCGCTTGATGGAGCTTCTGCGCGGCGACGGCCGCGTGTTGCGCATTGGTCACCGTGGCGCCTCCGACGGCGTTGACGTCGTCGAGCTCGACGTGATCGGCGGGCTGCTTGTCGCGCACTCGCGCGCGGAGTCCGACGGTGCACCGACGCTGGAGAGCGAGCTCGGGCGCATCGCCGAGCGCGGGCTCGCGGTGCAGCTCGACGTCAAGGAAGCGGGTCTCGCCGTCGGCGTCGGGGCAGCGGTCGCGCGGCAAGGGCTCGAGGAGCGCAGCTTCGTCAGCACTCCGTCGAGCTCGATCCTGAAGGAGTTCGCGGCGGCGGTGCCTGCGCTGCCGCGGTCGCTCTCGTACCCCGTCGACCGGTTCGGCCTCTCGGGTCGCGCGGCTGCCGCGCCACTCGTGCATGCGGGGCTCGCGGCAGGCCGGCTCGCGTTGCCTGCGCAGCTGCCGCGGCGGTTGCGTGCGGTCGGCGCGCGTGCGGCGACGCTCGACCATCGCGTCGTCTCGCGTCGTGCGATCGAGGTCTGTCATCGACTGGGCGTTGCCGTCATCGTCTGGACGGTGAACGAGCCTGCGCTCGCAACTTCCCTGGTCGAAAGCGGTATCGACGCTATCATCACCGACGATCCACGGATCGTTCCCGCGGGACTATCGACTACGTGAAGCGCATCGCCTTCCTCTTACTGGCTTTGCTCGCCGCCGGTTCGTTCGCGGCGGCCGTTCTCGCGGACACGACGCCGCCCGGGACGACCACTGACACGACGACGACCGCGCCTCCTCCGTCGACCGTGCCGCTCGGTGTGACGCTCGCGGGCGTGCAGATCGGCGGCCTGACGCCCGACGCCGCTGTCGAGGCCGTGACTGCTGCGTTCAACCAGCCCGTGTCGCTCCGGTTCGGGGCGACGCGGATCGCGGTTGCGCCGAGCCTGCTGGGCCTCAACGTCCCAGTCGACTCCGCCGTCGCGAAGGCGCTCACCGTCGCGCCGAACACGCAGCTCGCGTTGCGCGGCACCGTGGACACTTCGCTCGTGCGGGCCTTCGTCGCGAAGATCGGCGCGCGCTTCGCGCGCAAGCCGGTGTCGTCGAAGCTCGTGCTCCGCAACCTCAAGCCGTACGTGACGCCGGGCGTGACGGGCCAGACGATCGAAGTCGGCGTCGGTGTGCGCGACCTGACGAACGAGCTCGTGCACGGGACACGCACGACGATCGTCCTCAAGGCCCGCTACAAGCAGCCGCAGGTGACGCCGACCACGATCGGGCCGGTGATCGTCATCCGGCGCGGCGACAACAGGCTGACGCTGTACGACGGCGCGAAGGTCGTCCGCACGTTCAATGTCGCGACGGGTCAGGCGGTCTACCCGACGCCGCTCGGCAAGTTCTCGATCGTCGTCATGTGGAGGAACCCGTGGTGGTATCCGCCGGCGTCGCCGTGGGCAGCAGGCGAGAAGCCGATACCGCCGGGTCCGGGCAACCCGCTCGGTACGCGGTGGATGGGTCTGAGCGCGCCGGGAGTCGGCATCCACGGGACGCCCGAGGACGGGTCGATCGGCTACTCGCTGTCACACGGGTGCATCCGCATGCACATCCCGCAGGCCGAGTGGTTGTTCAACCATGTGCGGGTCGGCACGCCGGTGTACATCGTCGCCGCCTGATGCGGACGCTGAAGCTCACAGGACAAGTCGTCGCGCTTGCGGCGGTCGCCGGGATGCTCGCGCTCCTCGTGTGGAGGCTGACACATCAGTCCCATCCGCCGAAGATCGGAGGCCCGGCACCCGCGTTTTCGGCGCTGCGCCTGCAGGGTGACGGCCGGTTGGCGCTCCAATCGCTGCGTGGGAAGGCCGTCGTCGTCAACTTCTTCCAGTCGTACTGCGTCCCGTGCAAGGCCGAGGCGCCGGCGCTCCAGCAGGCGTACACGCAGTACCGCAAGGACGGCGTCGTCTTCGTCGGCGTCGACTACTGGGACTCGATCGCGGAAGGCCGCAAGTTCGTCGAGCATCACGGCGTGACGTATCCCGTCGTTCGCGATCCGGGCGGCTCGGTCGCGGACCGCTACGGCGTGACGGGGACACCCGAGACGTTCTTCATCAACCGCCAGGGGCGGCTCGTCGGCGATCACATCCTCGGGCCGATCAACCAGGGGTCGAACCGCTCGCTCTTCCGCGAGAGCATGGCGCTCGCGGTCAAGCGCTCGTGAAGCTCGCTGCGGTCGCCGCCGTCGTCGGCGCGGCGCTCGTGCTCTCGGCGTCGGCGCTCGGTGCGTGCGCGAAGCCGAAGGTCTCGCTCGCGAAGATGGAGGGCGAGGTCATGTGCCCGATCTGCCACACGACGCTCGACCAGTCCGACTCGGCGGCCGCGCAGCAGATCGAGCAGTTCATCACGGCGCGCATTGCGCGCTGCGAGAGCGAGTCACAGATCAAGACGGAGCTCGTCGCGAACTACGGCACCGTGATCCTCGCCGCACCGCCGCGGCGCGGGTTCGACCTGCTCGTCTGGTGGCTTCCGCTCGGCGGGATCATCGTCGCCGGGCTGCTCGTCGCATTCGGCGCGTGGCGCTGGCGCCGTGCGCGGGTTCCCGAGCCTGAAGCGGAGCTCGATCCGGAGACCGAGCGGGAGCTGGACGATTTGCTGGCACGCTTCGACTGATGGGCACGCGCCTGCCGATTGCCTTCCTTGCGGGCTTCGCGTCGGTGATCACTCCCTGCGTCCTGCCGCTCGTGCCCGGATATCTGTCGGCGTTGTCGGGGATCGAGGGCGGCCGCCTGAGCGAGCGCGGCGTCGCCCGTCGCGTCGTCGCTGCGAGCACGCCGTTCATTCTCGGCTTCACGGTTGTCTTCGTCGTGCTCGGCGCCGGGACGGCGGCGATCAGCAACGTCTTTTCTCAACGTGCTCAGACCGAGATAGCCGGCTTCGTGCTGGTCGTGCTCGGGCTCGCGTTCGTCGGGTTGCTGCCGATTCCCGAGCGAGTGGTCGCCCCGGGATTGTTGTCGAGTGCTCGTCGTCGCGGCTCGGGTGCGCTGCTCGGCGGCGCGTTCGCGGCGTGTGCTGCGCCGTGCATCGGGCCGGTGCTCGCCGCAGTGCTCGTGCTCGCGAGCACCACCGGGACCGTCGTGAGAGGCGCGATCCTGCTCGCTGCATACGCGCTCGGACTCGGCGCGGCGTTCATCGCGGTCGGTGTCGCGTTCACGCATGCGATGAGCGCGTTCCGCTGGCTGCGCGACCGCTACACGGTGATCCAGGTCGTGAGCGGCGTCGTGCTCGTCGCGCTCGGGCTGCTGCTCTTCTTCCACCGCGACTGGTGGCTGCACGTTGCGGTCAACCGCGTGCTCGACGCGATCGGCCTGACCTCTCCGTAGGAATACGCGCGCTCTGCTGCGCGTTGTGTGCGTTCGATGCAGGTCGCCGAGCTGTGGCGCTATCCGGTCAAGTCGCTGCGCGGTGAGTCGCTGCCCGAGGCCGAGCTGACGGAGTCGGGAATCTCAGGTGACCGTCTCGTGCATGCGGTGCGGCCGAGCGGCCGCGTGTTCACGGCGCGAACGCACAAGCGCATGCTCGCGTTGCAGGGCGGTCTCGACGGCGACGGGCTGCCGACGATCGACGGCCTGCCGTGGAACGACCCCCAAGCGCTGCGACGCGTGCGCGCGGCGACCGAGCCAGATGCGGAGCTCGTGTACTACGACGGCGTCGGTCCCCAGCGCTTCGACGTGCTGCCGCTCTCCGTTGCGACCGACGGAGGCGTCGAGGCGGTCGGCGTGGATCGCCGGCGGTTCCGCGCGAACGTCTACCTCGCGGGCGTCGAGGGGCTCGCCGAGCGCGGGTGGGTCGGTCGCGCGCTCCGGCTGGGCGAGGCTGTGGTCGGCGTCCGTCAGGTGCGGGGCCGGTGCGTGATGACGACGTACGACCCCGACACGCTGGAGCAGGACATCTCGGTGCTGCAGAAGATCTACTTCGAGCTCGGCGGCCGTACGGCGCTCGACTGCTATGTCGTCGAGCCAGGCCGCGTGCGGGTCGGCGACCGCGCGGAGTTGCTCGACTCCTTCACGATTCCTAAAGAGAGGGCGGCGGGAGGTCGAGCGAGCCCGTGAGCACGACGGCCTGCGCATTGCGCAGCTGGCGCCGCACCTCCGCGACGTGGACGCCCTCGTGCTGGGGCTCGTAGCGCTCGAGCCGGCGCAGCGCCTTCTCCAGCTGGCGCGTCGCCCCGACCCGGTTGCCCCGTCCCGCCTGGTACCACGCCACGGCAACGTGGACGAGGCCCTGGTAGAAGTCCCGCTCCGGATCCGGAGCGGCGCGCCAGGCCAGCTCGAGCTCTTCGTGCGCAGCGAAGAACCGCCCTGCGCGGAGATGTTCGAGACCGGTCTTGTACGCGTCAGCCATGCGTTCTAACCTTGCGCCCGTGGCGACGATCCTGCTCTGTGGGGTCGATCTGTTCTTCCGTGGGAAGCTCGAAGCGCTTCTGCCCGAGCACCATTTCATCACGGTCGAACACACGGATGCTCCCGACCTCGTGATTGTCGACATCGCGCGTGTCGACGCAGAGGAGGTCGCCGACACGTATCCGGACGTGCCGATCCTCGGCTTCACGAATCACACCGACACAGCCGGTCTGCGTGCTGGACATGCCGCCGGCTTCGACCAGGTGATCGTGAAATCCGCGCTTGTCGAGCGCGCCCGCGAGCTCGTCGAGGAGCTGGCACCCTCGGGTTAGTCGCTTCGCTAGGGTTGGCGCCGTGACCTACATCATTGCCGAACCCTGCATCGACATCAAAGACCGCTCCTGCGTGGACGTCTGTCCGGTGGACTGCATCCACGAGGCTGACCGAATCCTCGTCATCGATCCCGAGGAGTGCATCGACTGCGGCGCCTGCGAGCCGGAGTGCCCGGTCGAGGCGATCTTCCCCGAAGATGCGCTCCCGGATAAGTGGTCCCCGTTCGTGAAGATCAACTACGCCTACAGCGACGGCATGGACGTCGTGAACCAGCTGACGGACGCCTACGCGACCGAGCACAACGTTCAGAATCCGCCGCTCGAAGGGACGTAACCGCCTCGGCGGCTGAGCCGTTCTAGGTCCATGCCACAGCAAGCATGGTCCGCGAAGCGCGAGCGGCAGTACGAGCACATCGAGGAGAGCCTCGAGGAGCGCGGCACGCCGAAGCGCAAGGCGAAGGAGATCGCGGCGCGCACCGTCAACAAGGAGCGGGCGCGGAAGGGCGAGGCGAAGACCTCCTCGCGACTTTCGCGTACCGATCTGTCGTCGGGGCATCGTGGAGGCCTGCGCTCGGGCACGAATCGCCCGAAAGGCCGAACGAAGGAGCAGCTGTACAACGAGGCGAAGCGGATGGGCATTGAGGGCCGCTCGCGGATGACGAAGCAGCAGCTCCAGCGCGCAGTCGACGCCCGGAAGTAGCGACGCATAACCCGGAGTCGCGAGGGTACCGTCGGGGCATGAACCCGACCAAGCTCGACCACGTCGCCTACTGGGTCGCCGACCGTGACCCCGTCGCCGACTTCCTCACCGCGCATCTCGGGATGCACGTGATCGACCGCACCGACGCGTTCACGCTCGTCGGCTCGGATGCGCGCCGCGGCAAGCTCACGCTGTTCGCGGCCGACGGCCCGCGCGAGCGCGGTGCCCTGCAGCACGTCGCCCTGCGGGTCTCGAGGCTCGGCGATGCGCTCTCGGCGCTGCCGGAGTCGCTCGAGATCGAGCGCCCCCGTGGCGGCGAGGCGTACTTCGACGTGGGTGAGGAGGGCGTCCGCCTCGGTCTCGTCGAGGCGCCGACGGAGATCGAGTACGACCTCGACCACGTCGCGCTCGTGTCTGCGGATCCGGAGGCGATCGCCGAGGCGTACGGCTCGCTTGGGTTCGCTCCGGCGGCGCCGGGCCCCTCGGGGGCGCCGCGGGTCGAGGTGGGCGGAGCGTTCGTCGAGTTCCATCGCGGTGAGCCGGGCGACCCGGAGAAGCCGCTGCTCAACCACCTCGCCGTCCTCGTCGAGTCGGCGGACGAGCACATCGCCGAGGCCAACGATCTCGGCGTCGAGATCGACAATGTCGTCGACGCGCCGAACACGTACGCCGTCTTCCTGTGGGGCCCCGAGCGTGTGCGCGTGGAGTACGTCGAGCACAAGCCGACGTTCTCCCTGACCTGAGCACGCCTTGCTGATCGCCGGCGCCGGCATGGCCGGTCTCGTCTGTGCAGCGCGTGCGCGCCAGCTCGGACTGTCGCCGCGCGTCGTCGAGAAGGGGACGCGTGCGGGCGGCTCGATGCTGCTGTCGAGCTGCGTCATCTGGCGCCACGTCGAGTGGGACGACTTCCGGCGCGAGTGCCCAGGCGGCGACGAGGAGCTTCAGCGGCTCGTGTGGGAGCGGCTCGACGACGCGCTTGCGTGGCTCATCTCGCTCGGGGCGAAGCCTGTCTGGGACGACACCGAGAACCCGATCACGACGGGAAAGCGGTTCGACCCGCGGGCGCTCGTCGCGCTCCTCGCGCGCGACGTCGAGCTCGAGACGCCGCTGCCGGCCGACGTCGACGGGACGGTTGTGCTCGCTACGGGTGGATTCGGCAGAAGGCTCGCGGCCGAGCGCGGGCTGCTGCTGCGGGCGAACCCGTGGAGCGAAGGCGACGGCCTCGACTACGCGCTGGCACGCGGTGCGCAGACGACGGCCGGGATGGACGAGTTCTACGGGCGCGCCATGCCGGCCCCGCCGGCGCGGATCCGCGAAGAGGACTTCGTGGCCCTGTCACAGCTCTACGGCAAGTGGGCGTGGGTGCACACGCCCACTGGGCGTGTGATCACACCCCCATCCGTGTCCTGGTCGGAGAACGACCTCGCACAGCTGATCGGCCCGAGCGCGTGGTTCGTGTTGAACGACGAGGGCTACGACGTGGCCGGCGACCGGGTCGAAGGCGCGAGGGCGGCCGGCGGCACCGTGCTCGAAGCGGACGAGATCCCGTTCGAGACGCGTCCCGATGCGAGGATTGCGGTGCACGTGTCCGCCGCGGTCACGCACACGATCGGCGGGCTCAAAGTGAATCCGTGTATGCGTACACACGCGGATCCGCCGGTGTACGCATGCGGCGTCGACCTCGGCGGGGTTGCGACAGGCGGCTACGCGAGCGGCCTTGCGCAGGCGCTCGTGACAGGGCTCGTCGCGGCCGAGTCGATCGCTAGCCGCTGACGAGGTAGGCGCACGGCCGGCGGTCGCCCGGAAGCGGCGACGGTGCGATCTTCGTCACGCGCAGCGTCTCGCCGTCCCACTCGACTTTGGAGCCGACGCCCGGCGGGTCACCGTCCTGCTCGCGCAGCTCGTACCCCGACGGCTTCGAGAGAAACAGCAAATGGCTCATCGGGACGGGACTCTACTCGGGCGCGGCGTAGATCGGCAGGACGAGCTTTGTCGTCGAGCCTGCGTCGTCGTGCGCGACGGACAGTGCCGCCTTGAGCGTGCGTGCGCGCTCCTCGAGCACCTCGATCGACCGCCGGCGCCGCTCGCCGGGCGCGTCGTCTCGGATCGTCATCGCGAGCGCCTGCGGATCGTCGCGCGCGACGACGACGGAGAAGGTGTGGGGCGGCCCGCGGCGGATCGCGCCTTCGAGCGACTCCCGCACGATCTGGTAGAGCGCCGCCTGCGCGCGCTCGCCCAGGGTCTCGGCGGCCGCGACGTCGAGCTCGAACGTGATGCCGTGCTCGGCTCCGCGGTCCTCCGCGAGCGCGTTCACCGCCGCCGCCAGGCCGTGGTCGCGCAGCACGACCGGCTCGAGGTTGAACGAGAGGTCGCGGAGCTCGCCGATCGTCGTCCGTGTCCGGGCAAGCGCCTTCTCGAGCACCTCGACAGCCTGCTCCGTCGCGCCGAGCCCGAGGAAGCCGCCGACCGCGTCGAGCATGAGCGCGACACCGGAGAGCGACTGCACCGGGCCGTCATGCAGGAAGAGCGCGATGCGGCGGCGTTCGTCCTGCTCGGCTCCGAGCACCTGCTCGGTGATCTCGTGACGACCGGCGTCGTCGCTCAATCGATGATCGCTTCGCGCAGCGCGATCGCAACCGCGTGCGTACGCGTGTCTGCTTCGAGCTTCGCGAGGATGTGCCGCACATGGCTCTTCACGGTCTCCTGACTGATGAAGAGCTTCGTCGCGACATCGGCGTTCGACATTCCGTCCGCGAGCAACTGCAGGATCTCGCGCTCGCGGCCCGTGAGCATGTCGTCCTTGTCCTTGCCGGTGAGGAACGCCGGCATGAGTGCGGGATCGACGTAGCCCTCGCCGCCTGCGACCTTCTCGATCGCGCGCAACAGCGTCGCGTGCGGCGCCTCCTTGAGGATGTAGCCCTTCGCGCCGGACTCGAGGCCGCGGTTCAAGAGGCTGCGTTCGCTGTACGCCGTGAAGATGAGGACGGCGCTGTCCGGAACCCTGTCCGTGAGGATCTTCGTCGCCTCGAGTCCGTCCATGCCGGGCATGCGGACGTCCATGATCACGACGTTCGGGCGGCGCCGTTCGGCGAGCGCGACTGCGCTCTCGCCGTCGCCCGCCTCTCCGATCACCCGGATGTGCGGCGCACGTGAGAGTGAGAGGCGCAGCCCCTCACGGACGACTTCGTGGTCGTCGACGATCAGACAGGTGATTTCCTGGGTCGCCACAGTCGGCCGATCGTATCTTGCGCCTCTGACAGCGGGATAGGCTCCGCCCGTGGACTGGGTGGCGATTTCCTCACTTGCAACAGCAGGAGGAACGCTTGCGCTGGCAGTCACGACCTATCTTTCGGTGCGGTCGGCGAACCAGGCTGCCCGAACGGCGGAGCACACCCTCCTCGCCGGCCTGCGCCCGCTGATTGTCGAATCGCTCGACAGCGACCCCGTCCAGCGGGTGAACTTCCACGACGAGCGCGGGATCGTGCTGCCGGGCGGCTGCGCTGCGGTGCAGATTGTGGAGGACCGGATCTACGTCGTCCTCTCGCTTCGAAACGTCGGGCCGGGGATCGGCGTGCTCTTCGGCGGACGCCTGTACGCGGAACGGCGAAGCCTGCGGACTGAGCCCGAGCTCGACACGTTCCGGATGCTCGACCGTGACATCTACGTCCCGCCTGGGAAGGTCGGGTTCTGGCAGATCGCGTATCGCGACAGCCAAGCCGACGACTACGACGCGATCCGCGAAGCGATCGAACGCGGCGAGCTCATGGCCGACATCCTCTACGGCGACTACGAGGGCGGGCAGCGCATGGTCTCCCGCTACGCGGTGCTGCGCGACGAAGACGGCGAGTGGCGCATCTCGACCGTGCGCCATGTGCAGATCGACCGCGCCGACCCGCGCTCAGACGGCTAGCTGCAGCTGTTCAGGCTCCGGCGGCGGCCGTAACCGAACACGCCGACGGTCGCGAATCCCGTGCGCACGTACAAGACCGCGCACGACCTCGCGCGTCGGCTCCGCGTCAGCCCTCTTCAGATACCCGCTGGTGCGGTACAGCTCCTCGTACTGCGGCACGAGCTCTGGCCAGTCTCGCTCGAGCGCGCGGAGGAAATGTTCCTTCGTCCCGGGCTGCAGGTGCAGCAGGTTCGCCCACACACCGGTCGCGCCCGCCTCGCGCGCCGCGCGCACGACGTCGGCAAGCAGTTCCGGCTTATCACTCAGCCCCGGGAGGATCGGCGCCATGCCGACGTTCGCCTCGATACCGGCATCGACGAGCACGCGCAACGCGCGGAGCCGCTGCTGGGGAGGGGCGGTTCCCGGCTCGGTGCGGCGCCAGATCTCGTGGTCGATCGTCGGCACGGAGAACGTGACCGCAAGCGACGCACGCGACGCGAGCCGCGCAAGCACGTCGACGTCGCGCACGATCATCGGGCCGCGCGTGATGATCCGCACCGGGTTCGCGTACTCAGCAAGCACCTCGAGGCATGCCCGCGTCAGCTTGTATCGCCCCTCCGCCGGCTGGTACGGATCCGTCGCCGCCCCGACTGCCACGATCTCCCGCTCCCAGGACGCGCGCGAGAGCTCGCGCCGCAGGACCTCTGCGACGTTCGTCTTCACGCGGATGCTGCGTCCGTAGCGGTCGTCCGACGGCCGGTCGGCGCGCCGCTCGAACGCACGGACATAACAGAACGTGCAGCGATGGACGCAGCCCATGTACGGGTTCAACGACCACTTGAACCCCATGCCCTGCACGCGGTTGAGCGCAGAGCGGCAAGGCTCTTCGCGATACTCGACGGGCATTCCCATGCCGAAGCTTACCGAACACACGTTCGCCGTCCCGCAGGAGGTCGAGCCGGGGATCCTCCGGCTCACGCTGCCGCTGCCGAGCGGGCCGCGCCACGTCCACTGCTATCTCCTCGAGGTGGACGACGGCTACGTCCTGGTCGACACGGGCCTCGGGCTGGAGACCTCGTGGGAGGACATCCTCGGCCGCCTCGACCGCCCGGTGACGCGGATCTTCATCACGCACATGCACCCGGATCACGTCGGCGGGGCCGAGGCCGCGGCCGAGGCGACCGCCGCGCCGGTCACCCAGGGACGGCTCGACTATGCCCAGTGCGAACGGGTCTGGGGATCGGACGACTGGCCGGAGCACATCGCCGACTGGTTCCTCCGCAACGGCGTCCCGGCCGACGTCGCCGAGGAGCTGATCGAGTCCGGTCACGTGTTCGCCGACTTCGTGCGCTTCGCGTGGAACCCGGCGCTCGTCGAGGCGGGCGACGACGTCGAAGGCTGGCAGGTGCATGCGACGCCGGGGCACGCCGACGGCCATCTCGTCCTCTCGCGCGGAGACGTGCTTATCGCCGGCGACACGCTGCTCACACCGATCACGCCTGCGATCGGCCTCTACCCGGAGAGCCGGCCCGATCCGCTCGGCGACTTCCTCGACTCGCTCGATCGGATTGCGGCGCTCGCGCCGCGCATCTCGTACGGCGGCCACGGCGACCCGGTGACCAGCCCGGCAGACCGCTGTCGCGAGATCGCGACGCACCATGACGAGCGGCTCGAACGCACGGAGCAAGCGCTCGGGAACGAGCCGCGCAGCGGCTTCGAGGTCTCGCACGACCTCTTCGGCCGCGCGCTCCCGCCGATCCAGCGGCGGTTCGCGGTCGCCGAGGCGCTCTCGCATCTGGAGCGCCTCGTTGTGCTCGGTCGGGCCGAGCGGCGCGAGGACGGCCGGAGCGTCGCCTATACTGCGCGCTCTTCCGGTGGACGGGCCTTCTAGTACCTGCGCCCCCACCTTCCGCTGGCGGAGGGTCGGGGCGTGACACTTGCACTCGAGCTGGTCGCCGTCGGTGTCCTGATCCTGCTGAACGGCTTCTTCGTCGCGGCGGAGTACGCGCTCGTCACTGCGCGGCGGACACGGATCATCGAGCTGCATCACCAGGGGAACCGGCGCGCACGCGCGGTGCTGCGCATCACAAGCGACCCGCCGCAGTTCATCGCGGCGATGCAGCTCGGCGTCACGCTCACCTCACTTGGTATCGGTGCGCTCGGCGAGCACGCGCTCTCGAAGGCGTTCGACTCGCTGATGGCGACCGTGCTCGCCGTCATTCTCGCGTATCTCATCCTGACGTTCTTCCACGTGGTGCTCGGCGAGCTCGTGCCGAAGGGAGTCGCACTCGGTCACGCCGAAGGCGCCGCGCTGTGGGTGTCGGCCCCTGTCCGCGCGTTCTTTGCGCTCTTCGCGCCCTTCGTCTGGATCCTGCGGAAGGCGACCGACCTCGTCCTGCATCTCCTCGGGCTCGAGTCACCCGGCGCCGAGCGGGACCCGCTCTCCGAGGCTGAGCTCCGCATGCTGCTCTCGCGCTCGAGCGCCGAGGGCGAGATCGAGCACGAGGAGCAGCAGATGATCGACAAGGTCTTCGTGTTCGGAGACAAGGACGCCGCCGACGTGATGGTCCCGCGCCCCGAGGTCGTTGCCATTTCCGTCGAGATGCCGCCGGAGCAGGCGCTCGCCGAGGTGCTCGACTCGCCGTATACGCGCTATCCCGTCTTTCGCGAGTCGCTTGACGACATCGTCGGCGTTCTCCACGTCCGCGACCTCTTCACCGCCGTGCACGACCGCGGTATCGCCTCCGTGCGCATCGAGGAGATCGTCCGTCCTGCGTACATCGTCCCGGAGACGAAGGACCTCGCCTCGCTGCTGCAGGAGTTCCGGAAGACGAACAACCACTTCGCGGTCGTCGTCGACGAATACGGCGGCATGGCCGGCATCTGCACGCTCGAGGATCTGCTCGAGGAGATCGTCGGCGAGATCGAGGACGAGTTCGACGTACCGGAGGAGCAGATCGAGCAGGTCGACGACGACACGTATCGCATCGACGGGATGTTCCCGATCGACGAGTTCAACGAGCGCTTCAACACGGATCTCCCCGACGAAGACTTCCACACGGTCGGCGGCTTCGTCTTCGGCCAGCTCGGCCGTGCGCCGGAGCCCGGCGACGACGTCAGCTTCAACGGGTTGCGATTCGACGTGCTCGAGGTCGAGGGCAACCGCATCGAGAAGATCGCGGTCGAGTTCGTCGAGCGCCCGGAGCCGCGTCGCGCGGCCGAGGATCTGCTCAGAGACGACGACGAGCTCGAATAGCGCGAAACCGCATCAGGCGGCACCGCGTACCTCCCTCTGACCTGTTGTCGAAGGAAAGGGTTTTCATGCTGCGACGCCTTCTGCTCCCACTCGCGCTTGTCGGTGTTTTCCTCGCCGTCGCCGCGACGGGGAACGCAAGCACGAGCAAGAGCTCGGGCCTCGTCGGTGAGACCGGGCCCGACTACAAAATCGAGGTCAACCTCAACGGCAAGGACCTGAAGACGATCAAAGCCGGCACGTACAAGATCAAGATCGAGGACAAGAGCGCGATCCACAATTTCCACCTGATCGGGAAGGGCGTGAACAAGTTGACGTCCGTCTCGTTCACCGGTGAGAAGACGTGGACGGTGAAGCTCTCGCCCGGCAAGTACACGTATCAGTGCGACATCCATGCCACGCAGGGCATGAAGGGATCCTTCCGGGTCACGAAGTGAGCTGGAGGGCAGCGATCTGGCCGTCCTGGATCGTCCAGGCGGCCAGGTCGTCTTGCCGGACCGAGTAGATGAGGTACGGCTTGCCTTCCCACAGCCCGATGTTCTCGACGTCGGTGCGCGACGGGCGCGGCGGCGACGAGAGATGCGAGTGGAAGACGGCAAGCTCGTAGCCGTCGTCCTCGAGGAACCAGAGCTCGGGATCGACGTCGAGCTCGAAGCGGTAGGGCGACGTCGCGCGGTTGCGCCCGCGTTCGTACCGCTCGGCGACGCCGTCGCGCAGGACGATCAGTCCGCACGCCTCATTCGGATCCTCGGCTTGCGCGTGCGCGACGAGCTCACCGCGCACGGCGGCGGGAATCACCACCACAGGTTGCGTTCCATCGACGTCTCGACGTCGTCGGCCGTCCAGAAGTCGGCGCTCAGGTACTTCCAGCCTGCGTCCGCGAGCACGCACACGACGACACCGTCGTCGAGCTCTGCCGCGAGCTTGCGGGCGACGTGCACGACGGCGCCGGCTGAGACGCCCGCGAAGATGCCCTCGGCGTCGAGCAGCGCGCGCACCGCCTGCACCGACTCTTCGTTCGAGACGAGCACCTTGCGATCGAGCTTCGATACGTCGAGGATCGGCGGCACGTAGCCGTCGTCGAGCGAGCGCAGGCCCATGACGAGGTCGCCGGGGATCGGCTCCGCTGCCGCGACGACGACGTCCGGGAAGCTCTCGCGCAGGCGCTCGCCGGTGCCCATCAGCGTCCCGCCGGTCCCGAGCCCCGCGACGAGCACGTCGACACGGTCGAGTGCTTCTGCGATCTCGGCGCCGGTGCCGTCGTAGTGCGCGCGCGGGTTCGCGGGGTTCGCGTACTGGAACGGCATGAAATAGCGCGGACCCTTCTCGGCGAGCTCGAGCGCAAGGCGCACCGCGCCGTTCGAGCCTTCCTCGGCGGGCGAGTCGACGATCGTCGCGCCGTAGAGGCGCAGCAGCGTACGCCGCTCCTCCGTCGCGTTCGCCGGCATCACGCACGTGAGCGGGTACCCCTTGAGCTTCGCGATCAGCGCGAGCGAGATGCCGGTGTTGCCGCTCGTCGGTTCCAGCAGCTGGCGGCCGGGCTCGAGCTCTCCCGAGGCCTCGGCCGCCTCGATCATCGCCTTCGCGACGCGGTCCTTGATCGATCCGGTCGGGTTCTCGCCTTCGAGCTTCGCGTACAGGCGCACGGATGGCTTGGGCGCAAGCCGCCGCAGCTCGACGAGCGGGGTGTTGCCGACGAGATCGAGCAGGCTCGGGACGACGATCGAGCTAGGCACCGCCGCCGGCCATCGCCGGGAGCAGGATCACCGTCGACCCGATCGCGACGGGCGTCTCGAGCCCGTCGAGCGTGCGCACGTCCTCGCCTTCGACATAGACGTTGACGAACGGCGCGATGTCGTCGTCCTCCACGAGCTGCGTGCGCAGGCCCGGGAAGCGAGAGAGGAGATCGTCGAGCAGCTCGCGCACGGTGTCGCCGCTCGCGGGAATCTCGCGCTCGCCGCCCGTCTCGGGGCGGAGCGTGGGTGGAATGCGGATCTTCGTCATGCGTGAGCTGGCCTCCCCTAGGTTTTAAGGCCGGGCGCCGGCGGCTTTGCCGGCGGCGCTTCCAGCCCCTGCGCAAAATTGGACGTAGTCGATGTACTCGGTGATGGTGGGGTGCTCACCGCAGACCGGGCAGTTCGGGTCGCGGCGCAGCGTGACGTCGTTGAACTCGGCCGAGAGCGCGTCGAAGAGCAAGAGCCGGCCGGCGAGCGGCTCGCCGATGCCGAGGCAGAGCTTCAGCGCCTCGTTCGCCTGCAGCGAGCCGATGATGCCCGGCAGCACGCCGAGCACGCCGCCCTCGGCGCAGCTCGGTGCGAGCTCCGGCGGCGGCGGCTGCGGGAAGAGGCAGCGGTAGCACGGTCCCTCATGCGGCTTGAACACGGTGACCTGGCCCTCGAAGCGGTAGATCGAGCCGTGCACGACCGGGATGTCGTGGAAGACGGACGCGTCGTTGATGAGGTAGCGCGTCGGGAAGTTGTCCGCGCCGTCGACAATCACGTCCCAGCCGTCGGCGAGGATGCGGTCGACGTTCTCCGACGTGATGCGCTCCTTGTACGTCACGACTTCGACGTCCGGGTTGAGCGCCTCGAGTGTCCGCTTCGCGGAGTCGGCCTTCGGCTCGCCGAGCCGCTCGGTCGAGTGCGCGATCTGGCGCTGCAAGTTGGAGGCGTCGACGACGTCGTCGTCGACGATGCCGAGCCGGCCGACGCCGGCCGCGGCGAGGTAGAGGCTCGCGGGGCTGCCGAGGCCGCCGGCGCCGATCAGGAGGACGCGCGACTGGAGGAGCTTCAGCTGGCCTTCGACGCCGACCTCCGGGATCAGGAGGTGGCGGCTGTAGCGCGAGCGCTTCTCGGGGTCGAGCGTCTTTGGGAGCTCCGTCGTGAAGCCGTTCCGCTTCCAGTCGGTGTAGCCGCCCGAGAGCGAGGCGACGTTCTCGTAGCCGAGCTCGTTGAGGGTCTTCGCCGCGAAGGCCGAGCGGTTGCCTGCGGCGCAGTAGACGATGATCTGCCGTGCGTGGTCCGGGGCCGCGTTCTCGACGCGTGACTCGAGGTTCCCGCGCGGGATGTGGATCGCGCCCGGGATCTGGCCCTCGTCCCACTCGTCCTGCTCGCGGACGTCGAGGAGGACGGGGGGGTCGGCGGACGCGAGGAGGTCGCGCGCCTGCGCAGCGTCCACCTCGTCGATCTCCGCCTTCACCTGCTGCAGCAGCTCGCGGTAGGTCGGCATGACTTTCTTAAATATAGCGTTAGGGCCACGGCTAGGCTGAGCGGCGAATGGCTCCCCGCGTCCGCGTCCTGACGACTGTCGCGGTTGCGGCCTGTCTTGCGGCCGGCGGCGTCGTGGGGGTCACGCTGCTCCAGACACACGGCCAGTCGACGGCCGCGCCCGGCGCGGTCACGAAGCCGCGCGCGGGGATCCCGCCGCTCTTCCTCGACTTCGGTGTCCGCGACGACCGCGAGGCGCGCGAGCTCTCGACGGCGGCGACGCTCCTGAACGCGAAGCGCGTCGCAGCGGCGCGCGCGATCTTCGCCCGCTACCACTCGGTGCAGGCTCAGGTCGGCCTCGCGTTCGCGAACTGGCCGGGCAACGGCCTCGAGACGCTGCGGACCCTCGTCGCGCACTACCCGCGGAGCCCGGCCGCGGCGTATCACCTCGCCTGGGCGCTGCTCTGGTCGGGGCGCGTCGGCGACGCCGCGAGCGAGTGGCAGCGTGTTGCGAAGAGCTTCCCGGACTCGCCGGAGGCAGTGGAGGCGGAGAACGCCCTGTACCCGAAGTTCACGCAGGGCCTGCCGTATCTCGTGCTGCCGGTCACGGTTCCGAGTGCACCGACCCGGGCCGAGCAGGCGCGCGTGCTCGCGGCGGCGGCGCGCAGGCCGGATGCGGCGGCGAAGCTCCGCTACGGCTACTTCCTCTGGCAGCTGATGCGCCCGGTCTCGGCCGAGCGGCAGTTCGCGGCGGCCGCGAAGCTCGCGCCGGACGATCCCGCCGCGCGCACGGCGGCCGGCGTCGGTCGCTTCACGAAGCGGAGCCCGACCCGCGCCTTTGCCGCCCTCGGGCCGTTGACCGCCGTCTTTCCGCGCGCGCCGGTCGTTCGCTTCGAGCTCGGGCTCCTTCTGATCTGGACGGCACAGCCGAAAAAGGGTCTCGCGCAGCTCCGTCTCGCGGCCGCGGAGGACCCGCATTCGGAGTACGCGAAGGAAGTTCGAACCCTGCTTTCACGTCTTGTGAACCATGGGACCAAGTAAAGAAAATATGAGCCGAACGGCCTATGGCGCCGTGTCCCATGCGGCAGGCATAGTGCGGCATCGTTCAAGCAGGAGGGGGAAACGGTGAGCGGAGGGGCTGAGCAAGGAGCCACGGCGGTCGCCGATGTGCTCGAATCGGTCGAAGCGCGAACCCTGCTGGAGTCAGCGCAGGCGCAAGGCACGGTGACCCAGGACGAGATCGCGCTCGCGCTCGACGAGCTCGACCTCGACGCCGGCCAGATCGACGAGTTCTATCGGGCGCTCGAGGAGCTGCAGGTCGACGTCGTCGGCGCGCCCGAGGAGGAGAAGGAAGAGACTCCTGTCGCGGAGGCGCGCGAGATCTCGACGGACTCGCTGCAGCTCTTTCTGAAGGACATCGGCAAGGTCGACCTTTTGACCGCCGCGCAGGAGGTCGAGCTCGCGAAGCGCATCGAGCGCGGCGACCACAGCGCGAAGCAGGAGATGGTCGAGGCGAACCTCCGCCTCGTCGTCTCGATCGCGAAGCGCTACCGCAACCAGGGCCTCCCGTTCCTCGACCTGATCCAGGAGGGGACGATCGGGCTCGTGCGCGCGGCCGAGAAGTTCGACTACCGCAAGGGCTTCAAGTTCTCGACGTACGCGACGTGGTGGATCCGCCAGGCGGTCGCGCGGGCGCTGGCCGACAAGGCGCGGACGATCCGGATGCCCGTCCACGTCGTCGAGAAGCTGAACAAGATCGTGCGCTCGGAGCGGAAGCTTCGAGCCGAGCTCTGCCGCGAGCCGCTGCCGTTCGAGATTGCGCTCGATCTCGATCTGCCGCTCGAAGAGGTGGAGCAGATCATGCGGAGCGCGCAGACGCCGGTCTCGCTCGAGAAGCCGGTCGGCGACGAGGAGGAGTCGGAGTTCGGGCACTTCCTCACGGACGAGAACGTCCCGCTGCCTGACGAGGCCGCCGAGGTCGCGATGCGCAAGGAGACGCTGAAGAAGATCCTGTCGACGCTCTCGCATCGCGAGCGCCGCGTGCTCGAGCTCCGCTACGGGCTCGATGGTGAGCATCCGCGCACGCTCGACGAGGTGGGACGGACGTTCAACGTCACGCGCGAGCGCATCCGCCAGATCGAGAACCAGTCGCTGAAGAAGCTGCGCGCGCTCGCCGACGCGCACGCGCTCAAAGACGTCGCTTAAGAGGCGAGGGGGTCAGACCCCGTCAGGGGTCTGACCCCCGCTGTTCGTCGCTAGAACCCGAGTGCCCGCACGGCGTCGACCGCGATTGCGTTGTCGGCCGTGATCGCGATCGTGTTCCCGCTCACATCCCAGTCGGCGAACGCGCAGCACTCGCGCTCGAGCACCGCGAGCTCCTGCAGCTCGCTCTCGACGTCGTGTGCGAAGACGAGCCGGATGCCGTTGTCGAGCTGCTCGACGCTGTAGGCGCCGAGCGTGTCCCAGCGCTCAGCACGCTGTGTGCGCTCGACGCCGCTGAGACTGCAGGCGATGACCTTCGTCTGGTCGTTCATGGCTCTGAGCGTCGCACTTCAAGTACGCTTGAAGTCAAGTGCTGACGATCGGTGAAGTCGCGGAGCGGGTCGGCCTGCGGACGTCCGCGCTCCGCTACTACGAGGACGAGGGCCTGCTCGAGCCCGCGGCCCGCGTGGGCGGGCAGCGCCGCTACGAGGAGGACGCGGTCGATCGTCTCGTCGTGATCCAGTTCTGCCGCCGGCTCGGCTTCACGCTCGCCGAGATCCGCGACCTGCTCGCCGATACCGACAAGCGCCGCTGGCGGAGCTTCGTCGACGCGAAGCTGTCGGAGCTCGATCAGGCGATCGCGGAGGCGCGCACGATGCGGGCGATCCTCCGCGTCAGCCGCGACTGCGACTGCGTCGACGTCTCCGAGTGCGCGCGACGCTGCTCAGGCAGCGGTGCGATTACGGCGTGACTTCGCCCGGCGTGCTCCGTCATGAGAGTCACGACTTGTTGGACTCTGCGCCCTAGGGGCCGTTCAGGACGCGGCACTTCCGCCGAACATCGCTGCGACCGCCCGCGCCACATCCTCACGCGGAACGTCGCGAAGGTGCTGCGCGAGACCCCAGCGATGACCGAACGGGTCCGAAAACTGCCCGTAGCGCTCCCCCCAGACCTGGTCGGCGAGTGGTTGACGGACGATCGCACCGGCCTCCACCGCGCGCTTCCAAGCGGCGTCGACGTCGGCAACCCGAAGATGCAGCACGACTGGCGAGCCTTCGAGCGTCTCCGGTGAGACGACGCCGAGCTCGGTGAACTCGTCCGAGAGCATCACCTGCGCGTCGCCGAACCAGAGTTCGATCTGCATGAAGCGACCGTCGGGCACGGCGATTCGGCCGCGCTCCTCCGCGCCGAGCGCCTCGGCGTACCACCCGGCCGCTCGGTCGGCGCCCCGCGCCACGATGTGCACGGTCAGGCCGCTCACCGAAGGAACTCCGCGAGCGAGCGTCGAATGCCCGCCGCGTCGAGGCCGTGCGCAGCGCGGTGATCCCGTCCAGTGCCGTACCGCCTGAGCTCCACGTTCTGCACTCCGAGCGCGAGCAGGCGATGCGGCCGATCGGCGAGCGCACGTGCGACCTCGGCCGAGGAGGTGCCGGCGAGGTACGGCTCGACGAGAACGACGTCGGTGCCCGTCACCGTCTTCGCCAGCCCGTCGGCGTCGAAGGGCCGCACGCGCGAGAGATACGCGACCGTGACGTCGAGATCGGTCGTCGCCTCGAGCGTGCGAGAGAGCGTCGGCCCGACGGCAAGCACGAGGGCCGCGCCCTCAGAGCCGTGACGAATGACGTTCACGCGCTCACCGTCGGTACGCGCGGCGTTCGTCTCCTCGCTCGTCCGGATGTAGACGCGGTCGTCGCCCACGAGCGCCAGCGCGAAGGCGCGCTCGAACTCGTCGGGATGCCCGGGAACGTCGATCGTCCAGCCGGGGAGCGCGGAGAGCAGCGCGACGTCGGCCGGAGCCTGATGCGTCCGGCCGGCCGTCGAGGCGTCGTACGACGCCCCCGTCGAGACGAGCACAGCGCCGACGTCGTTGTGGCCGAGGTCGAGCTTGATCTGCTCGTACGGACGCTCCACGAGGAACGGCGTATACGAGTGCGCCACCGGGCGATAGCCCTCGAGCGCAAGCCCGGCCGCGACCCCGATCATCAGCTGCTCGCGGATTCCGACGTTGTAGAGCCGCGGATGCTTCGGCATCTGCGAGACGCCGATCTCGGCGAGCACGACGGCGACGCGGTCGTCGTCCTCGAGCGCCGCCGCGGCGCTGCGGTAGAAGCGGTCGCGCATGCTCATCGGCGAATGTCCGCGACGACGCAGCGCGGCCGGCCGCCCTGGTAGGAAAGCTCCGCTTCGAGCGTGTCATGGTCGCGCCCGTCGACGCGCACGGCGTCCCAGCCTTCGAGCGCGAAGCGCGCCTCGATGCCGCCCGGCCAGCCGTACGTCGCCGTGTGGTTGTCGACGACGATGCAGGTCAGGTTTTCGAGCCCGATCGTCCGGCCGGCCCACTGCACGGCTTCCCAGTTCGAGCCCTCGTCGAGCTCACCGTCGCCGACGAGCACAAACGTCCGACGCCCGTTGAGCGCGACGCCGACCGCGAGTGGGAGCCCATGGCCGAGCGAGCCGCTCGAGATCTCGACGCCGGGGACGAGGTTCCGGTCCGGGTGGTAGCCGAGCATCGATGCGAAGCCGCCGAAGCCGTCGAGCGCGTCTGTCGGGATGAACCCCTTCGCCGCAAGCACCGCGTAGTACGCGACAGGCCCGTGGCCCTTCGAAAGCAGAAAGCGGTCGTCCGGCTCGAGCACGCGGTCGTAGAGCACCCACAGGATGTCGACCGTCGAGGCCGAGCTCCAGTCGTGCTTCTCGTCGCCCGTCAGCCGCTGCATCAGCGGGCCGAGATCCGCATACGAGTACGTCTCAGCAGTCGTCATGCACAGAGGGTAGAACCTCAACTAATGTTTAAGTCAAATGCCGAGAGAAATCTCCATCGGCGAGCTGTCTTCCCGAAGCGGGGTCTCCCAGTCCGCGCTGCGTTTCTACGAGCGCGAGGGGCTGATCGGCGCGCGCCGCACCGACGGCAACCAGCGGCGCTATCCCGTCGTCACCTTGCGCCGGGTCGCGCTGATCCAAGCCGGTAAGGCCGCCGGTATCCCGCTCGAGCGCATCCGCGAGGCGCTCGACACGCTGCCGGTGCACAAGCAGCCCACAAAGCGCGACTGGGAGCGGCTCTCCGCCGGTTGGCGGCGCGAGCTCGACGAGCGGATCGCGACGCTCGAGTCGATCCGCGGGCGGCTCACGACCTGCATCGGATGCGGCTGCCTGTCGCTCCAGCGCTGCGGCCTCTTGAATCCCGACGACGCTGCGGCTGCTCGGGGCGCGGGGGCGCACTACTTCCGTCGCGATCCGGAGCCGCGTGCGTAGAGTCCCGCGTCATGGACGACACCTGGCGCAGCGAACTCTCGGAATTCATCTCGATCCCCTCGGTCAGCGCTGACGCGGCTCACCGCGAGGACGTCAAGCGGGCGGGCGAATGGGTCTGCGATTTCATCCGCAGGATCGGCGGCACGGCCGAGCTCACGCCGTTCGGCGAGCAGCACCTCGCGCTCGGTGAGATCCCTGCGTCGACCGATCCGGCGAACGCGCCGACGGTCCTGTGTTACTGCCATTTCGACGTGCAACCGCCGGCGCCGCTCGACCTCTGGGAATCGGATCCGTTCGAACTGACGATCCGCGACGAGTGGGCGTATGCCCGCGGCGTCACGGACGACAAGGGCCAGCTGTACATCCTGCTGAAGGCGGCGCAGAAGCTCGTCGAGGCGAACGCCCTTCCCGTCAATCTTCGGTTCGCGTGCGACGGGGAGGAGGAGACCGGCGGCGACACGATCGTCAAGTGGATCGAGCGCGATGAGCGCGGTGCTGACGCCGGGATCATCTTCGACGGCGGCATGCTGCGCATCGACGTTCCCGCGATCGAGCTCGCGACGCGCGGCCTGATCGCATTCGACCTCACGGTGAAGACCGGAGACCGCGACCTGCATTCCGGCATGTACGGCGGCGCCGCAATGAATGCCGTCCACGTGCTGATGCGCTGCTTCGGCGCAGTGCTCGCCGGGGAGAACGGATTGCTGCCGGAGCCGTTGCGCGCCGGGATCGCGGCACCGACGAGCGAGGAGCTCGCGTCGTGGGGAGCATTGCCGCCCGGCTCTGAAGAGCTCGACTCGCAGGGCGCGACGCCGCTCGACCCGAACGCGGGCGCGCAGTTCTACATCCGCACGTTCGCGGAGCCGTCTGCGGACGTCACAGGGTTCCTCGGCGGCAAGCCGGGGCTCCGCAACACGACGCTTTCCGTACAGGCGATGGGCCAGGTGACGATCCGGCTTGCGCCGGGCCAGGACATGCACACGATCGGGACGACGGCAGAGCGGCTGATGCGCGAGGCGGCGCCGGCCGGCGCGCAGGTCGAAATCGTCTGGGACGGGGCGCCCCCGGGGCGCATGAACCCCGACTCGCCCGTGATCAAGCTCGGCCAGGACGCCTTTGAGCAGGTGCTCGGCGTTCGTCCGCTCCTCCTGCGTGCAGGCGGGACGCTGCCGGTCATGCCGGCGCTCGAGCAGAAGGGCATCCCGACCGTGCTGACCGGCTTCGGGCTACCGGAGTCGAACGTGCACTCGCCAAACGAGCGGTTCCTTGTCCGCTACTTCGAGCAGGGGATCGATACGGCCGCGGCGCTCTATACGGCGTTCGGGGAGCTGCCGACGAGCTGATGCTCGTGGTGCCCGCATTCGAGCCATCCGTGGCCGAACTCGCGCATCGCGTCGATGATCGGAAGCAATGCCTCGCCCTTCGCGGTGAGCGTGTACTCGACGCGCGGGGGCGACTCGGGATAGCTCTGGCGCTGGACGATCCCCTCCTGCTCCAGGTCGCGTAGCCGTTCGGCGAGCGTCCGCGGGCTGATCCCGCTACAGGAGTGCTCGAGCTGCGAGAAGCGCCGTGGGCCTTCCGAGAGGTCGTGGACGAGCAGGGCCGTCCATTTCGCGCCGATGATCGCGGCGCAGGCCGCGACGCCGCAGGTCGCGGCGTTGTGCACCTGATTCATCGTCCGGCCCATCACCCGGATTGTACGAATGGTTTCGGGCAGGCGTCGATTTTCGGGATCGTAAAGCGGGCGATCGTGCCGAAGCCCGGAGCGGGCTTGCAGGCCTGGGCGACGCCGACGTCGCAGGCCACCGAGAGGAAGATGAAGGCGTCCTCCGGGCTGAATCCGTGCTCATCCACGAGGAGCCGGGCCGCTTCCTCGGCGACGAGCTTCACCGCGTCGTCGTAGGCGTCCGCGGTCGCGTGGGGGAGCCAGGAGTCCGCGAGCTCGGTCACGGGCCAGGTCGCCTGCTTCCCCTTGAGCAGGTCGAAGCGGATGTCGACCTCGCCCGCGATCTCGACCCCCGTGAAGCAAATCTCGCCGTCGCCCATGGAGGCGTGCATGTCGCCGACGGCGAACATCGCCCCCGGCTGCCGGACCGGGAAGTAGATCGTCGCGCCTTTGCCGTGGAAGTGGTCGTCGAGATTGCCGCCGTGCCGGCCCGCGAGACCATTCGAGAGGTCTTCGCCGTCGGTGGCGACTCCGACAACGCCGACCATCGGCTTCGCCGGGAAGCGGACGCGGTCGTTCATCCGGATCTCGCCGTCGCGCACGTCGAAGAGCCGCGTCACCGGCGACTGAACGGCCTCGATCAGCTGGCCGAAGCCGGGGATCAGCGTCGCCACGCCCCACTCGATCGGGCGGACGTCGAGGATCTCGGCGATCAGCGAGTCGCCCGGCTCTGCGCCGCGAACGGCGACGGGCCCGGTCGCACCGTTGATGCGCGAGAGGTCGATCTCGGTGACGAGGTCGTCCTCGCTCCGGATCTGACCCGTGAAGCAGTCGTTCGTCTGAAAGGTGACCGTGTCGCCGGGCTCGACCTCCAGCACGGGCTGGAGGTCGGGCCCGAACGACCAGATCACCTGATCACGAGCTAGGAAGTGCTGTTCCGGCATCCGGTGTCGCCGTGATCGTTTCGTCCTCGACGTAGATCCTCTGTGCGTTCCGCAGCGCGTCGGGCCGCCATTTCCACATCGCGTACGTCACGACGATGCCGAGCCCGACCCAGCCGACCGCCCACCAGACCGCGTAGTTCAGCGGCGCGGGCGGAACCGGATGGAATTGGTAGTAGAGCGGGAACGCGAACAGGACGATTCCCCCGATCGGGAAGATTGCATGGAGCAGGACGTTGAAGCGTCCCGCTCGGTAGTAGTAGACGCCGCACCCGACCATGACGAGCATGTAGACGAGGATGACGACGATCGTCGCTGCGGTGGCGAGCATGTAGAAGCCGTTGAGCGGGCCCCACTTCCAGCCGAGGATCACGGACAGGACGACCGCGATAATCGTGTTGACGATGATCGCGACATACGGCGTGCGGAACCTCGGGTGCGTCCGCGCGAGCGGTGCAGGCGCAGCTCCGTTGCGCGCCATTGCGTAGAAGACGCGCGTCGCTGCGTTGAAGCCCGCATTCGAGTTGGCGATGATCGAGTTGACGATCGCGATGAACACGAGCACCCAGCCGCCGGCCCAGAAGACCCGCGCGAGTGCGCGCCACGGATCGGCGGTCGCGGTGGCTTCCTTCACGAAGTCGTTGAAGCCTGCGCCGTAGACCCACGCGTACGACGCGATCAAGTAGAAGATCCCGATCATCAGGCAGGAGAGGACGACGGCGCGCGGGATCGTCCGCCTCGGGTTCTTCGCCTCTTCGCCGAGCGGCGCCGAGGCCTCGAACCCGATGAAGGCGAGGATCGCGAACACCATCCCCTTGAACACGCCCGTCCAATGGTTCGGAGCGTTGTCGGGGTTGAACGCGCCGGCGTGGCCGCCGTTCGAGATGAGCATCCAGATCGCAAGCGCAAGGAAGACTGCGATCTCGAACACGCCGAGGATGACGCCCGCCGTGGCCGAAATGCGGATGTCCCGGTAGGTCAGAAGGAAGACGATGGCGGCGAGGACGACGACCCAGAGCCACCACTGCCCGGTCCAGTGCCAACCGACCGAGGTCTGGAACACGTCGCGTATCGCCCAACCGCCTTCGAGGAAGAGGAACGGCGCGACGAGCGGCTCGAAGAGCAGAAAGAGCCACGCCACGAAGAAGCCGGCCTGAGGGCCGAGGGTGCGGGCCGAGTACGTGTAGAGGCCGCCGGCCGACGGCATCTCCTTCGCGAGCTGTCCGATCGAGTTCGCGGCGAGGAGGCACGCGACCAGCGCGAGCAGGACCGCGAGCGGCAGCACCGGGCCGGCGTTGAGGACCGAGAGGAGCAGCGAGTACGCGACCGCGGCCGCCGGGGCCATGTGGGTGATCGACTGGAACAGGACCTGCGGCAGCCCGATCGAGTGCTCTCGGAGATGGTCGAACCGCCGTTCCGGAACCGCTGTGCCCGCCGCCATTCCGCCCTCCTTTACTCGCGATAGTGAGACCGCGATTTGATCAAATCTGCCTCGGGCTTTGCAACTATCGCCACGGGTGATGGCTACAGCCACACATGGAGGTGGAGGTGTACACCTACATCTCCATCAGCCGTTTGCAGGGATTTAGTCCCAGGGCGGAGCGTTGTGCGTCCAACGGCCGCCAACCATCGCGGCGACGACCCGAATGTCTGCGAGCTCCTCACCGTCCACCGCGAACGGGTCGCGGTCGAGCACGACGAGGTCGGCCAGGCGCCCTGGCACCAGCGTCCCGCGCATCCGCTCGTCGTGCGAAAGCCATGTCGGAGCGACGCAGGTCGCGTGCAACGCCTGCCCGAGTGTCAGCCGCTGGTCCTCGCGCCAGTGCCCGAGCACGGCAGCCACAACCCCCGCCCAGGGGTCGAGCTCCTCGACCGGCGCGTCGGACCCGTTCGCAAGGAGCGCGCCCGACTCGAGCAGCGACCGGAACGAATACGTCCCGTCGAGCTTGTCCGCCCAGAACCTCTTCGCAAGATGCTCGTCCGACGGCGCGTGTGTGAACTGCGCCGACACCGCGACGCCGAGCTCGGCGAAGCGCGGGACATCTTCGGCGGCGAGGCATTGGGCATGCTCGATCCGCTGCCGCAGGCCCCGCGCCTGCCACACGTCGCGTGTTCGCTCGAACGCGTCGAGCGCTTCGCGGTTCGCGAGGTCGCCGATCGCATGCACGCCGACCGGCCATCCGGCCTCGGCGCCGGCGCGGACGATCTCTGCGAGCTCGTCGCTGCTCGTGATCTGTACGCCGCTTCCGTCGAGCATGTACGCCGTTTGTGAGCCGAGCGTCCCGTCCATGAACACCTTCAGATAGCCGACGCGCACGAGTGACGAGCCGAAACCGCTGCGGAGCGAAAGCGCGCGCAGCTGCGGCAGATGATCCGCCGGAACCGACTGCCACACACGCAACGGCAAGGAGCCCTGCTCCTCGAGTCGCTGCCAGAGCCCCGCCGCGCCGAGCCAGCCGTCCTTGTCGTTCATGCAGGTGACGCCGCGCGAGCTCGCGAGCTTCACCCCACCGCGCATGGCGTCGACGTACTCGTCCGGCGAGATCGTCATGTAGCGGTCCTTGAATCGCCACGCCGCTTCCTCGCGCAGGACGCCCGTCGGCTCCCCCGTCGCATCGCGCTCGACGACGCCGCCCTCCACGTCGAGGTCGCCGCCTGCGAGCGCAAGCGCCGCTGTGTTGAGCCAGAGCGAGTGGTAGTCCTTCGCGATCAGCGCGGCGGGCCGGTCACCGGTTACCGGATCCAGATCGGATGCGCAGGGTTCGCGTCCCTCCGGCCAGTCGCCACTGCGCCACCCGTAGCCACGCAGCCACACGCCCGGCGTGTCGGCGTCCCGCACCCGCGCGACGGCTTCCACAAGAGAGCCGCAACCGTCGAGCGCGACCTCGTGCTGCGCGACCGCCCACGTCGGGAAGTGCACGTGCGAGTCCGTGAAGCCGGGCAGCACGCACCGCCCGCCGAGATCGACGACTTCGGGGCTCGCGAGGGCTGTTTCATGCACGCCGACACCGCCGGCGATCCGGTCACCCGCGATCGCCAGTGCGCGCGCTTCCGGAAGCGACGGGTCGAGCGTGCGGATGATGCCGTTCTGGAGGATCATGGGCGGCGAGCCTACTGAGAAAGGAGCGGGTGATGTTCGACCACGTCGGCCTCAACGTCCGCGACTACGCGGCGAGCCGCGCGTTCTACGAACGCGCGCTCGGACCGCTCGGCTACAGCGTCGTCATGGCCTTCGACGAATGGAAGGCGTGCGGCTTCGGCACCGAGAACCAGCCCACGTTCTGGATCTCGGAGCGCGAGCCGGCGACAACGGGGACGCACGTCGCGTTCACCGTGCCCGACCGGGCGACCGTCGACGCGTTCCACGAGGCCGCGCTCGACGCCGGCGGCATCGACAACGGACGACCCGGTATCCGCGAGCACTATCACCCGACGTATTACGGCGCGTTCGTCCATGACCTCGACGGGAACAACGTCGAGGCCGTCTGTCACGCGCCCGCATAACGCTGCGCCGGCTCAGGCTGCGCCCGCGCCCACCTCCGCCGTGCAGAACGCGCACCTGCGCGCCGCGATCGGGATCTCGCTCAGGCACTCGGGGCACGGTCGTGTCGTCGCATCGACCGGCGGCTCCGTCTTCCGGCGAGCCATCAGCGCATTGACCGGCTTGATGACGAGGAAGAAGACAGCTGCGGCGATCACGACGAAAGAGATCAACGAGTCGAAAAACGCGCCGTACAGGAAATGGCTCTTGTTGATCGTGAAGCTGAGACCGTCGAAGTTCGGCTGCCCGCCGATGGCCGCGATGATCGGCGTGATGATGTCGGCGACGAGCGCGGTGACAACGGCCGCGAAGGCGATGCCGATGACGATGCCCACCGCCATGTCGACGAGGTTGCCGCGGAGCAGGAACTCCCTGAAGTCACGCACGGTTCCTCCTTGTCGTGGAATGCCGGACCCTACAAAACCGGACGGCACCTACAATCCGCGCGAATGGCCTGGGACCAGCTCACCGACGAGCAGCGCGAGATCCGCGACCTCGTCAGGACGCTCGCCCGCGAACGAATCGCCCCGCGCGCCGCAGAGATCGACGAGTCGCACGAGTTTCCGTGGGACGTCGTCGAGCTCTACCGCGAGAACGACATTTTCGGGCTCTTCTTCGACGACCGCTACGGCGGCCTCGGCACCGGGACGCTGCTCGCGCTCATCGCGATCGAAGAGGTCTCGAAGGTCTGCGCAACGAGCGGGCTGATCCTCGCTGTGCAGGAGCTCGGCTCACTCGGTCTGAAGCTCGCCGGCAGTGACGAGCAGAAGGGGCGCTACCTCCCGAAGCTTGCAAGCGGGGAGTGGCTTTGCGCGTACGCGCTCACCGAGTCGGGTTCCGGCTCAGACAGCGCCGCGATGCGTACGACCGCGCGCCGCGACGGCGACGCGTACGTCATCGACGGGAGCAAGCGGTTCATCACGAACGCCGGCGTCGCGCACGTCTACACGGTGTTCGCGAAGACAGATCCAAACGCCGGCCACGCCGGCATCTCCGCGTTCGTCGTCGACGCCGACGCAGACGGCTTCGACGTCGCGCGACTTGAGCCGAAAATGGGGATCAGCGGCTCGACGACCGGTGAGCTCACCTTCGATGACGTGCGCGTGCCCGCAGCGAACCTGCTCGGCGCAGAGGGCGACGGGTTCAAGATCGCTATGCGCATCCTCGACCGGTCGCGGCCCGGGATCGCGGCGCAAGCGCTCGGCATCGCGCAGGGCGCGACCGACTACGCGCTCGAGTACGCCAAGTCTCGCGAGACGATGGGCCGGCCGATCGCGCAGCACCAGCTGATCCAGGCGAAGCTCGCCGACATGGAGACGGAATGCGAGGCCGCGCGCGGCTTGCTCTACCGCTTCGGCCACATGGTCGACGAGGGCGCCGACAACGCAGAGCTGACGAAATCCTCGGCGATGGCAAAGCTGAAGTGCGGAGACGTCGCGATGGCAGTCACGACGGATGCCGTGCAGATCCTCGGGGGCTACGGGTACATCAAGGAGTACCCGGTCGAGCGCTTCATGCGCGACGCGAAGATCACGCAGATCTACGAAGGCACGCAGGAGGTTCAGCGCCTCGTGATCGCGCGCGAGATGTTGAAGGAGTCGCGCGCGTTCCTGCTTGCCGGCGTCGGTTAGTCGTCGACCTGATCCACCTGATCCTCGGCCTCCTCGCCGGCCTCGACGATGTCGCCGTCGGTGAAGAGGACATTCTCGAGCGCGACGCGCCACTTCTCGTTCCGGCGTGCAAGCCACTCGAGGCTCATCGCGAAGTGCTTGAACTCCTCCTGCTGCGCGTTCTCCATGATCGCGCGGGCGCTGTCGTCGCGCTCGAGTGACATCCGCTGCTCGTACCAGCCGATCGCCTCGGCCTCCTCTTGCAGCGAGCTGATCATGCGGACGAACGTGCGAAGCTCCTGCGAGAGCTCGTCGGGCGGCTCGTGGTACTGATCGGTCGGCACGGCGGTCTCCTTCGCTTACACTTGAGGACTCAACTATGCGTCTCGACGGCCTCCACCACGTCACGAACATCACCGGTGATGCGCCGGCGAACGTCGACTTCTATGCAGGTGTTCTTGGCCTCCGGCTCGTCAAGAAAACCGTCAATCAGGACGACCCGACCGTGTACCACCTCTTCTATGCCGACGAGGAGGGAAGCGCGGGCGCCGACATCACGTTCTTCGAGTACCCCGGGGCGGCGCCGGGACGCGCAGGCGCCGGCATGGTGCACACGATCGTCTGGCGCGTCGGCTCCGAGGAGGCTCTTGACTTCTGGGCCGACCGGCTCAACGTGGAGCGCGACGGCGACTCGCTCGTCTTCAGCGACCCGGAGGGCCTTCGGCAGCAGCTGGTCGTCGCGACCGTTCCCGACCGGCCGCTCATCGCCGACCACCCCGAGATCCCGCACGAGCTCGCGCTGCAGGGCTTCGAAGGCGTACGCGCCTACGCGCGCAACCCCGACCTCCGCACGGCGCCGTTCCTCGACGCGCTCGGCTTCGAACGCGACGCGAGCCGTTTCGACACGCGAGGCGACACCCGAGGCGGTTGGATCGAGTACGACGACGCACCGCAGGAGCACGGCGTCCCCGGCGCCGGCACCGTGCACCACGTTGCCTGGTCGTCGACGATGGACGACCACGAGGCGTGGGGAGGCCGCGTCGCCGAGGCCGGCGGTCGTCCGACCGACGTGATCGACCGGTACTGGTTCCGCTCGATCTACTTTCGCGAGCCGAGCGGTGTGCTCTTCGAGATCGCGACCCTCGGGCCGGGATTCACAACAGACGAGGACCCCGAGCACCTCGGCGAGGCACTCATCCTGCCGCCGGCGTTCGAGCATCTCCGAGCCGAGATCGAGCCAATCCTGACGCCGCTCCCGAATCCGCGTGCTGCGCGCGCTTGAGCGCCCCGCCGCGGGCGACGCGGCCGGCGCGCTCGTCCTGCTGCACGGTCGCGGTGCCGACGAGCACGACCTGTACCCGCTGCTCGACGCGCTCGACCCCGAGCGCCGCCTCCACGGCTACACGCCACGCGCGCCGCTCGCGCTGCCGCCCGGCGGCGCGCACTGGTACGTCGTCCCGCGCGTCGGCTTCCCCGATCCGCAAACGTTCGCCGAGGGCTTCGGCGCGCTCACCGAATGGTTTGACGCACTGCCGTACTCGCCCGACCGGATCGTGCTTGGCGGATTCTCGCAAGGCGCGGTGATGAGCTACGCGCTCGGGCTCGGCGCCGGCCGGCCGCGCACGCGAGCACTCGTCGCGCTGAGCGGCTTCATCCCGACCGTCGACGGCTGGCAACCGGACTTCGAGTCGCCGTTCCAGCCGATCGCGATCGCGCACGGCAGCTACGACCCGGTCATCCCGGTCGAGTTCGGGCGACAGGCGCGCGCGACGCTCGAGGGCGCAGGCGCCGACGTCTGGTATCGCGAATCGCCGATCGAGCACTGGATCGATCCGCAGGTGATCCCGCAGCTGCGCGCGTTGCCGTTTCTCGCCGATTCGGGATAGGGTCAACGCTCCGGGTCCACTACAGGGAGCGAATCATGCGCAAGGCACTGATCCTGCTCTCCCTGCCGGTCCTGCTTGTGGCCCTCGCCGCGGCAGGCTCGGCCGGGGCGAGCCGCCACGCGGCGAACGCGACGTTCACGTACTGCATTGATCCCACGTTCCCGCCGATGGAGTACACGACGACGAGCGGGAAGATCATCGGCATGGACGTCGAGATGGCGACGAAGCTCGCCGCGACGTGGAGCGACTCGGCGAAGCCGCTGAAGACCGCGTTCCCGGGGCTGATCGCAGCGCTGAACGGAAACAAGTGCGACGCCGTGATCAGCGGCATCTTCATCACGCCCGACCGCACAAAGCAGGCGGGCGCCGTTTCGTACATGGAGTCGCATCGCGTGCTCATCGTGAAGGCGGGCAATCCCAAACACATCACGGGGCCGAACAGCCTGAAGGGCTTGACCGTCGCGGTGCAGACCGGGACGAAGTACGAGCAGTACCTGAAGTCGCTGAAGGCGAAGATCGGCTTCACGCTGCAGGGCTACCCGGGTGACAACGACGCCGTCGCGCAGGTGCTGCTAGGCCGCGCCGACGCCGTCCTCACGCAGGACACCTCGTTCGCTTTCCAGGCGAAGGCGCATCCCGGCAAGATCGCGATCGGGTACACGTTCCCGCAGAAAGACCGCTTCGGGATCTACTACCGCAAGGCCGACGCGGGAACGCTCGGCATGCAGATTTCGGACGGCGTCAAGCAGCTGAAGTCGAACGGAACGCTCGCCAAGATCGCGACGAAGTACAAGGTTCCGGTCGCGGACGTGAAGTAGGAACGTCGGACGCTCGTGCTCGCGAGCTTCGACTGGCATCTCTTCTGGTCAGCGTTCTCCTCCGGCCCGTACTGGAGGGGAGCGCTGACCGCCCTCGAGCTGACCGCGCCCGCGCTCGCGACGGCGCTCGTGATCGGCTTCTTCGTCGCGCTCGGCGCGCTCAGCACGCGGCGTTCGGTTCGCACGATCGCGTGGCTCTACAACTGGTTCTTCCGCGCGACGCCGACGCTGCTGCAGCTCTACTTTGTCTGGTACGCGCTCCCCGAGTACTGGCACGGCTTCGCGCAGAGTTGGTTCACGCCGTTCTTCGCCGCATGGATCACGCTCTCGCTCAACGAGGCGGCGTACGCGTCCGAGATCATCCGTGCGGCGTTGATGTCGGTCGACCCGGGCCAGGAGCTCGCGGGCCGCGCACTCGGGATGTCGAGACGCCGGATCCTGCAGCGCGTGATCGTCCCACAGGCGGTGCGCATCGCAATCCCACCGATCGGCAACGAGTTCATCACGCTCCTGAAGCTCACGTCGCTCGCGTCGATCATCTCGCTGCACGAGCTGCTGACGGCGGCGATTCAGCTTACGTCGGCGAAGTTCATCTACAACGAGCCGCTGCTAGCGGCACTCGTCTACTACCTGGTGATCGTCTCGATCCTGATGGTGATCCAGTCCAGGCTCGAGCGGAAGTTCACCTGGACGTCGCGCGGCCGCCGTCGGACGACGGCTGCGCCCGCGGTATCCCTCGTCTCGCACGACGCGCGATGAGCTATCTCCGCGCCACCGACGTGACGAAGTCGTACGACGACCTCGAGGTGCTGCGCGGCGTCACGTTCGAGATCGACCCTGGTCAGGTGAAGGCGATCATCGGGCCCTCCGGCTCCGGCAAGTCGACGCTCCTTCGCTGCCTTGCGCTCCTCGAGGAGCCGGACCGCGGCACCGTCACGCTCGGCGACGCGCGTCCCGGCCCGGGCGAGGTCGGCATGGTCTTCCAGCGCTTCAACCTCTTCCAGAACATGACCGCACTGCAGAACGTGATGTGCGGGCTCGTCGAGGTGCGGCGCCAGTCGAAGTCGGATGCGCGCAAGGCAGCGCTCGAGTTTCTCGCGCGCGTCGGGCTCGCGGACAAGGGCGACCAGTATCCCGACGAGTTGTCCGGCGGCCAGCAGCAACGCGTCGCCATCGCACGCGCGCTCGTGATGCGGCCGAAGGCGATGCTCTTCGACGAGCCGACGTCCGCGCTCGACATCGAGCTCGTCCGCGAGGTGCTCGACGTGATGGAGTCGCTCGCGCGCGAGGGGATGACGATGGTCGTCGTGACGCACGAGATGCGCTTCGCGCACAACGTCGCGAGCTCCGTGCTGATGATGGACGAGGGCCGCATCGTCGAGGAGGCGCCGCCGGAGCAGTTCTTCACCTCGCCGAGGGAGGAGCGAACGCGCCGCTTCCTCTCGCTCGTCGAGTGACGATCCTGCTGCTCGAAGGCCGCTACCCGCCCGAGCTGCTCGAGGGTTTCGAGGTCGTGCGCGCGCCGCAGGAAGACGTCGTGGCGGTCTTGACGATCGACGAGCCGGTCGGCGCAGAGTTGATGGACAACCTGCCGTCGCTGCGCGTCGTCGCCACCGCGACGGTCGGCTTCGACCACATCGACGTCGACGCCGCCGGCGAGCGCGGCATCGCCGTTGTCAGCGTCCCGGACTACTGCACGCAAGAGGTCGCCGATCACGCGATCGCCTTGCTGTACGCGTTGCTGCGCGGCGTGGTCACGCTCGACGGAGATGTTCGCCGCGGGGCGTGGAACGCCAAGGCGGCCGGCCCACTGCGCACGGTTGCCGAGCTTCGTGTCGGCATCGTCGGGCTCGGGCGCATAGGCAACGCTGTCGCGACCCGCCTCCTGGCGCTCGGCGCCGAGGTGTGGGCGCACGACATCGTCCCGGTTGCGCGCGACGGCGTGCGCTTCGTCGAGCTCGACGAGCTCGTGGCCGAGTGCGACGCGATGACGCTGCACGTCCCGCTGACGCGCGAGACACGCAACCTCGTCGGCCGCGCGGAGATTGCGTCTATGCGGCCCGGTGCATATCTCGTGAACACCGCGCGCGGTGCCGTCGTCGATGTCGGCGCGGTGCTGCAGGCGTTGCGAGCCGGCACGCTCGGCGGCGCGGCGCTCGACGTCCTGCCGCACGAGCCGCCGCCGGTCGCGCCGCTTGCGCCGCGACTCATCCTGACGCCGCATGCCGCCTGGTACAGCGACGCTGCGGAGGAGCGCTCGTACCGTGTCGCGGTCGCACGCGTGCGGGAGCTGCTTGGCGCGTAGCGCGGTCGTCATCGGCTCAGGGCCGAACGGCCTTGCCGCAGCGATCACGCTTGCCCGCGCCGGTTGCGAGGTCGTGGTGCACGAGGCCGAGGCGCGCATCGGCGGCGGGACGCGCACCGACGAGCTCACGCTGCCGGGGTTTCGTCACGACGTCTGCTCTGCGATCCATCCGCTGGGGCGGTCGTCGGCGTGCTTTCGCGAGCTCGAGCTGGACATCGACTGGCTCGACTCGCCCGCGTGCGTCGCGCATCCATTCGACGACGACGAGGCCGCACTTCTCCTACGGAGCGTCGGGGAGACGGCGACACAGCTCGGCAACGACGCCGCAGCCTATCGAGGGCTTGTCGAACCACTCGCGGACGCGTGGCTGTCGGTTGAGCGGGTGCTGCTTGCACCGTTCCCGCTCGATCCGCGCGCACCGGTTCGCCTGCTCGGTGAACTTGGGCCGCGCGGCTCGCTGCGTGCGCTTCGCGACGCGCTCGACTCGGCGGCGCGCGTCGCCCGGCGGACGTTCTCGGGCGATCGTGCGCGTGCCCTCTTGGCCGGGAACGCCGCGCATTCGATGCTGCCGCTCGAGACGCGGCCGAGCGCCGGCTTCGCGCTCTCTCTGCTCACGCTCGGCCACACCGTCGGCTGGCCGTTCCCGCGCGGCGGCTCGCAGGCGATTGCCGACGCGCTCGCACGGCGGCTTGTCGACGAGGGCGGCGAGATCCGCGTGTCGTCCCCGGTCGACGAGCTGCCGCAGGCGGACGTCGTCGTGTGCGACGTCTCGCCGCGCGAGCTACTCCGGCTCGGACGATTCAGTGCGCGCTACGAGCGCGCGCTGCGGCGCTACCGCTACGGCCCGGGTGCGTTCAAGCTCGACTGGGCGCTGACCGCTCCGATCCCGTGGCGGGACGAACGCTGTCTGCAGGCGGCGACGGTCCACCTCGGCGGCTCGTTCGACGAGATCTGCGCGTCGGAGCGAGAGCCGGGAGGTGAGCGCCCGTTCGTCCTGCTCGCACAGCCGTCGCTCTGGGACGACACGCGGGCACCCGAGGGCAAGCACACGGCGTGGGCGTACTGTCACGTCCCGAACGCGTCGACACGCGACATGACGGCGGCGATCGAGGCGCAGGTCGAGCGCTTCGCGCCGGGCTTCACGGCGCGGATCCTCGCGCGCAACGCCCGGGGCCCGGCGGAGCTCGAGGCTCACAACCGCAATCTCGTCGGCGGGGACATCAACGGAGGCCTGATGGATCTGCGCCAGCTGCTCACGCGACCTTATGTCACACCAAACCCCTACAAGACTTCGCGAAAGGGTGTCTACATCTGCTCCGCTTCGACACCGCCCGGAGGCGGGGTGCATGGAATGTGCGGCTTCGCGGCGGCGAAAACTGCACTGCGGGATCTCGGGCCGTGACGATCCTGTAACGGGGGAGTGTCCCCGCTTGTCATTGCCCGGGATGCGGCAATGACGAGGTGTCGACCACGTCGAAGTCCGAGCCCGTGATCCGCCCGAGCGTGTGGAGGTCGTCGTTCGACCAATGCGGGTTCGGCGCGCCGCTGATGTACCAGTTCGAGCCGTTGTCGGCGAGGATCATTCCGTAGGTCTTCAGCGCCTGGAGCACGATGCGCGCCTGCTTCGGAAAGCCCGAGATGTCGACGGACGCCTTCAGACGCACGCGCAGCCCCATCGGCGGCAGCGACGGGTCGTCGGACGACGATGCGTAGTGGCGTGCTGGATAGACGTACATGCGCCGCGTCCGCGACGCTGTAAACCGGAGCGCATGGGTGATCACGCCTCGCGCGACCTCGTCGTAGCGCGCGAGCCCGGGGAAGATAGGCAGCCCCGCGGCGTCGGCGGACGTCCAGCCGGCAGGCCGCACCGCGTTCGAGCGCAGGTTCCAGATCGCGCCCGAGCCGGCGGTCCAGCCGCGTCCCTTCGACTGCAGGTCGTACAGCTCGTAGAGCCTGCACGAGTCCTTGTCCAGCAGCAGCGCGTGGCGGTCGCCGGTCGACGCACGTCCACCCTCGATGTGCACCGTCTTCGGGATCGGATACGGCCCCTTGTCTGACTCGTCGGCGTACCCGAACGAGACACGCGAGCGCGCCGTCGTCTTCGAGACGACGTCGAACGGGATCCCGATCGGCCCGCCGTCCCAGAGGCCGGAGCCGAAGTCCGGATGCAGGCCGGCAGTGAGCCCGATCGACTGGATCAGCTGCGTTGAGTTCGCGGCGACCGGCAGCGAGTCCACGCGCTCGTTCCACGCGTTCGTCGCTGGGAAGATCGGGCACTTCGGCGCCGACGGGACGCTCAGCGCGTGCGCGGCGGAGCCGCCGAGAAGCATCGCGCCGGCGGCGAGCGCGATCAGGCGTTTCATGCGTGCATCGTGCCCGAGCCCCCGGCGGGCGGAATCCCCCTACGGGGTGGCCGGGATCGAGACGGTCACGCGCGTGCCCTTCCCGACGGTGCTCTCGACCGAGATCGTCCCGCCGTGCTGCTCGACGAGCGCACGCGAGATCGAGAGACCGAGCCCCGTGCCGGGTATCGCGTGCTGCGTTGCCGTCGACGCCCGGAAGAACCGCGAGAAGAGCTGGCCCTGCTCGTCGGCGGGAATGCCGATGCCCGTGTCGGAGACGACGAGCTCGACACCCTTGCCGTTTTCCC
Organism: Gaiellaceae bacterium; assembly: GCA_036265735.1. Classification (GTDB taxonomy): domain Bacteria; phylum Actinomycetota; class Thermoleophilia; order Gaiellales; family Gaiellaceae; genus Palsa-739. The sequence goes on along the minus strand of DATAOK010000028.1, from coordinate 37,321 downwards.
CGAGGTGCACGAGAACGCTGCCGCCCTCGTCCGTGAACTTGACGGCGTTCGAAACGAGGTTGTCGAGCACCTGGGTCAGGCGGATGCGGTCGGCCCGCACGATCGGCGGATGGTCCGTGACGACCTCGACGGTGACGCCTTTCTCCTCGGCCGCGGGGCGCTGCGCTTCGACGGCGCTTCTCGCGAGGTCGGCCACGTCGACCGGGAGGAGATCGAGCTCGACGCGCTTCGCCTCGATCTGCGCAATGAGCAGCAGGTCCTCGACGAGGGCGTGCAGCCGCTCGGTGCTGCGGCGGATCACGTCGAGATAGCGCTTGCCGCTCTCGCCGAGCGCCTGCTCTTCCTCGTGCATCATCTCGAGGAAGCCGGAGATCGACGTGAGCGGAGTTCGCAGCTCGTGCGAGACGGTGGCGACGAAGGCGTCTCGCATCCGGTCGAGCTCGCGGTCGGCGGTCACCTCACGCAGCGTCCACACGCGGCCGACGAAGCTGCCGTCCGGATCCCGCACCGGAGCGGTGTACCCGCGGAAGACGCGGCCGCTGCCGCGCAGCTCGAACTCGTCGAGCGTCGCCTCGCCGGTCGTGCGCGCGAGCTCCTGCATGCGCGAGCGGTAGCGATCGGGCTCCGCGAGCCGGTCGGCGATCGCGATCAGCCGCTCCTGGACGCTCCCTTCCTGCGGCATCCCGAGCTCGCGCGCAAGCTGCCGGAGCGGCTTGTTCGAGATGAGGATCTCGCCGCGCTCGTCGGTGAGGCAAATGCCGTCGAGTGTCGAGTCGATGAGCGCCGATTGCAGCGCGGCGACACCGCGCTGCGCGCGCTCGCTCGCGCGGAGGCGGTCGCCGGCGAGGCCCGCGCCGATGCCGAGCGCGATCATCGAGCCGAGGCGAACGCCGATCTGCACGTTGTCGAGCAGGACATCCTGTGCGTTCGCCGTGACGAGCCAGAGCGTCGCCGCCGCGGCGGCCGCGCACAGACCACCGAGCACGCCGAGGTCGAAGGCCATGACGCCGACCCACGGCACGAGCGCAATCGTCCCCAGCTTGCTCGCCCAGTCGAAGCCGACCATCACGCCCCAGGTCACGCCCAGACCGCAAAGCGCGACGAAGGTCACGAAGTAGCGACGGCGTCCCAGCGACACGGCGCCGAGAGTCTAGTGCGCGGGCTGGATTGCGAAGATCCGGCCGAGCGCCTTGGCGATCTGCGCGCTCGACGCGGGCTTCATGAGGTACGCGACGCTCGTCGCCGGCTCGAGCCCGAGCTCGCGGGGATAGATGCTGAGGCAGACGATCGGCGGAGCGTCGTCACCGAAGCGTCGCAGCGCTGTGCGTCCACTTTCGCACGCCGGCTCGAGTAGAACGGCGTCGACCTCGCAGTCGTCGCTCACGTCGACCGGGACGTAACCGAGACGTTGCACGGTCATCTCCAGCAATTCGCGGATGTCCGTGTCGCATTCGGCGATCAGGATGCGAGGACTCATGCCGCCTCCCGCAGGGACTCGGCACCGGCGTCGTCCGTCTCCGTCGGCTTCTTGTCGCGCGAGAGCACATGAACGAACACGAAGCACGCCGCCAGGAGCGCGAGAAACACCGGAGCGCGGAGGAACTGGAGAACGACGATCGCGTCCGGGAAGCGGATCGCCTTCGCGCCCACGATGTCGGCAGGCTTGGGGTGCCACGTGTCAGGGGCTGTCCGGTTGTCGCCCTTCACGATGAACCCGTGCTTCGCGTCGCCGCCGATGATCCGGTGGATGACCTGCGCGCCGGCCATCGGGTCGCCCTTCGGCACGTGATACGCGACCACCTCGCCCTTGTGGTACGACGCGTGGTGCTCGACGAGCACGAGGTCGCCCGTCTTGTAGCGCGGAAGCATGCTGTGACCCGAAACGAGCACGTAGCCGGCGTTGCCGCCCATCGACTGCGGGCGGAAGTACTGGAACCAGACGAGGCACATCAGCGCGACGACCGCGATGCTCGCGGCCTTGTTCGTGCCGCGGAACGCGCCGAGGAACCTACTTCTCATAGTTGATCACCAGCTGAGGCTGATTGGCGGTCGTGCCGTTCTCCGAGGAGCCGAAGAGCGTCGTGACGTTCGTGGCACTGCTCGCCTCGCTGATCAGCCAGCCGTAGTTCGCCGAGCTGTTCTTGATGAGCGCGTCGACGTCGGCTGTGACGGTGACGCTCTTCGTCACGTTGCTCGTCGTGCCGGTTGTGATCGATGCGAACGGCGAGCCCGTCGACGGCACGGTGTTCCAGGTCGTCGAACCGGTCCACGTGCTCGTGATTGTCGACACGTCGAGTGTCCGGCTCGAGCCCGGCGCCGTCGTGATGCGGAGATTGAGCGTCGCCGAGTCGGCGCCGCCTGTCGCGGGGATCGAGCAGCTCGACAGGTCGAAGCGGACGAGCGTCCAGTTGCGCTTGCCCGACTTCGGGCTCACTCCGAGTGTCGTCGATGAGCCGAAGCTGTTCGTCGGGCTCTGCTCGTCGACGTACGTGTCCGTCGTCGAGCTCGTGCCCTGCAGCGTGCACGTGGCCTTCGTGAGCGTCTGGCCGCCGGCCCAGAGGTGCCCGGAGCCGACGGAGAGCGTGGCCGCATACGCGACGCTGCCGCCGATGCCGACGGTCGCGAGGATCAGGAGGAGCGCGCGACGCATCGTCACGGCCCCGTCACCGCGTAGCTGTACGAAAGGAGGTTCGTCGCCGAGACGGTGGCGCCGAAGCTCGAAAAGTTCATCGTCCCGCCGCCGACCGGAACGGTCGCGCTCGCACTGCCGAGCGCCGTGCCGCCGGAGCCGACGAGCGTCACCGAGAGCGTCGCGCCTGCGCAGGCGCCGGGGACGGAGGGGATCGACACCTGCGTGACGTTCCCGGAGTTGTCGACCGTGCGCGTCGCGCTGAGTGAGGAGACGCCGCACGAGGTAACCGAGGCGTTACCGGAGGAGAGAGGGCTCGAGGCGAGCGCGAGCGTGGCGGCCGCGCCGCAGGCTGCGAGCGTCGCAGCTGCTGCGAGGGCGGTGCCGAGTGCTTTTGCCAGGAGCTTCATCTGAATCCGTTTCCTCTTGAGAGTGGATCTTGTTGCGAGGCGAGGCACCCGCCGCCAGGTGCCTCGCCCGCAACCTTGTCCGCCGGTACGGAGTCCGGCGTTTAGCCGTTGATCGCGACCGAGATGCCCGTGACGTTCTTCGCGTCGAGGTGGGCAGCCGGGGTCAGCGCGAGGCTCGTGCCCGCGATCGTCCCCGACACGGTGCCGAGCGAGGTGCCGCCCGTGCCGGTGAGGGTTGCCGAGAGGGTCTTGCCGTTGCAGCCGACGTCGATGCCGGTGACGGTGACGCCCGAGACCTGGTAGCTCGTGATCGTCGAGTCGTAGGCGACCGAGTAGGTGCCCGTCGGGGTGCCGCTTGCCTGGCAGGAGGCGACCGACGCGTTACCCGCGCTCAGCTGGTTGGAGCCGACGTTGAGCGTGGCCGCGAAGCCGTAGACCGCGCCGAAAATCGTGAGGGCGAGAACGAGCGCGAAAAGCGTCTTCTTCTGCGCCACTGCCTTGATGGTGCTCATTGGTATCTGTCTCCCTTGATTCGCCGTGTACCGGGCGGACGTTTTGTCCGATGGGCACAGAATCGGAGACCGCCTGATGAATCCGGCGTCGGGAGCGGTAAGAGACCGGTATGAGCGGCGATTCACTCGAACGAGTGAGGAACCGGCTGCCGCGGCGGCGCTCATGCGTTAACTATCGGCAGCGTGCTGACGTTTGTCCCTCCCCTGGCTGGGGGGCGTAGGCGTCACACGTCGACGGCGGGGTAGCGCATACGCACGCCGTCGATGAATGTGGCGAGACGGTCGGCGAGCGACCCGTCGGCGATCTCGAGCACGTTCTCCGCATTCAGCTCCCCCGAATGGGAGAGGTTGAAGCTGCCGAGGAACACCGTGTCGTCGGCGACCGTCACCTTCGCGTGCATGTAGTCGTGCACGGCGCCCGGGGCGTAGGGGGTCGAGTGCTTGCCGGAGAACGGCGCCTTCGTGAGAACCGTCCGGAGCAGCGGCTCCTTCCAGGAGGCATTCCCGTTCTCGCGCCACTGGTGGAGCACTTCGAGGATCTGGGTGCGGTCGACGACGCCCGCGATGTCGACCTTCCCGTCGGCGGCGGCCTGGGCGAGCGTGCCGAGGATCGGGCCTGAGCTGATCACCGGCGACGCGATGCGCACCCGGCGGGTTGCGGTGCCGATCGCCTTCGCGATCCGGTGCGCGAGCCGCTCGCCGCGGCCGGGGCAAAACCAGGGACGGATCTGGATACCCGCGGCGCTCAAGGGGTTCGAGTCGACCTTGCCGCTGTGCTGGACGTCGCGTCGCGTCCAGAGCTGCTCGAAGTCGACGCCGTAGCGGGCCGCGAGCTCGAGCGAGTCGACCGTGATGATCACGTTCTCCTCGCGCGTCCACGAGTCGGCCGTCCAGTTCATCGAGCCCGTCCACACCGACGCGCCGTCGCGGACGACGTACTTGTGGTGCATCAGGTCCGGCGTGCCGGGGATGCCGGCGGTCGGGAACGGCAGGGCCTCGACGAGGTCGGGCTCCGTGCGCGGCGGCGGAGGGACGGGCGGGCGCGGACCGTCCTCGTCGACGTTGTATGCGAGGCGGACCGCGACGCCGCGGTCGGCGGCACCGATCAATGTGCCTTTGAGCGTCTCGGCGAGCGGATCGGGAAGCCGCAGGTCATAGATCGCGATGTCGAGTGTCGTCTGCGCCTGCGCGAGCCAGTCCGCGAGCAGGTGCGCGATGTCCTCCGCCGGCTGGCCGCCGTCGGTGAGCGTGTGGAGATCTATCGCGCGGCCTTCGCGCGCAGCTCCGCCTTGTATGCGCGCTTCGCCGCCTGATAGTCGAGCAGTGCCTGCGGTGAGTCGACGTCGCCGAGCGTCGGGTGGTCCGGCGCGACCTCCTTCGCCTTCGCGACGTCGTAGCGCTTTGCGAGCACGGCCGTGACACTGCGAATCTTCATGTCGCCGAAGCCGGGAAGCGCGCCGATGCGCTTCTTGAGATCGGCGCCGTCCGCTGCGTCCGTCCAGATGCGCGAGGCATCGCCGCCGTATTCCGTGGCTATGTGTCCCGCAAGCTCTTGGACGCGCTTCGCCATCGCCCCAGGGAAGCGATGCACCGCGGGCTTCTCCCGGAAGATCGGCTCGAGGTCGGTGCGCGCGAGCCGCGCGGGCTCGAGCGTGCCGAGCCGCTGCTTGATGCGCAGCGGTCCGAGGAACGCCTGCTGCACGGTGATCTGCTGGTCGAGCGCGAAGCCGACGAGCATGGCGAACGGGTCGTCCGCGAGGAGACGGTTCGCTTCGTCGTCCTCGGTGAAGTAGAGGGCCTTCGGCTTCGCGGCCACGTGGTGATCCTAGCTCTGGGAGGCGTAGTCGAAGTCGCCGACGTAGGCACAGTTGCCGGCGAGTGTCCACTGGAACGGGCGGTCGTCGACAGTGAGCTCGTCGGCGTAGAGCTCGTAGCCGAAGCGGTCGTAGCCCGGGATGCCGCAGGCAACCGGAAGCTCGGTCTCGACCGGTCGCGTTGCGTGCATCAGCACCTCGCGGCCGACGCGCACGTGCGCGCCGTCGATCACGATGTCGCTCGGGCGCACGTCGATCAGGTTGCGCGCCTTGCGGATCCACGGAAGGTGGGGGATGCCTTCCAGGAAGATGTGCGACAGCGCTCCGCGCTGCTCGGCGTCACCCTGCGCGTCCACGTGGAGGACGATGTCCCACGGCGAGCCGGGCTCGTCATCGTCGTAGCGGCACACGAGCACGACGTTGAGGCCGGAGACGTCGATGTCCTCGAGGTGACCCTTCTCGATGCGCCAGGAGAGCGCACCGAAGCAGATGCCGTAGGTCGACCGTCCGCCCGGCACGCCGCCGACCATTCGGCATGGACAGATCGCCTCGCAGTTGCACGACTCGAAGTAGGGGCCCTGCACGCGGAAGGTCACACCAGCCAGATTACGGCTCCGAGCGCGAGGAACACGGCAGTGGCGCGACTCGCCACGAGTCCGGCGCGCGTTGTCTTCTCGATGAGGATCGCCGCGCCGACGGCGACCATCCAGCCGATGCTCATCATCCCGAGCGCGAGGAGGCTCGCCGCGAGACCGACGCAGCAGCCGACGCACCAGAGGCCGTTGACGACGCCCATGCGGAACGCGCCGCCGTGGCCGTCGCGCCAGCCGTGCAGGATGCGCGCGAGCGGCGCGCGGCAGATCGCGAGGCAGCGGCGCTTCAGCGGCGTCAGCTGGTAGAGCGCGGCGGTGGCGAGGATTGCGGCCGTGAGCTCCCGGCCGTGCATGCCGAGGAGGCGTCCGCCGGCGATTCGGTCGCCGAGCCAGACCGGCGCAGCGAGCGCGATCCAGACCGAGAGGTACCCGAGGAGGAGCGCCGTCGTACGCGTGCGCGAGCGCGCCGTCGCGTAGTCGAGACGGAGGAGCGGAAGTTCGCTCGGAAGCATCATCGCGCCCATGGCGAGCGCCCACGAGGCGACAAACGACGGCCCAGTCGTAGCCATGGAGGGCGACTGTAACCTGACCGGATGACCGCGCTCAACGTGTTCTCGGCTGAGACGAGGGCGTGGTTCGAGCGAACCTTCGAGGCGCCGACCCCTGCGCAGGTGAAAGGCTGGCCGGTGATCGCGACCGGCAAGCACGCGCTGATCCAGGCGCCGACGGGCTCCGGGAAGACGCTCGCGGCATTCCTTTTTGCGATCGACCGGCTGACGGCTGCGCCTGCCGGGGGCGGGTTGCGCGTGCTGTACGTGTCGCCGTTGAAGGCGCTGAACTACGACGTCGAGCGGAACCTGCGCGGGCCGCTTGCGGGGCTGCGGTCGTCGTTGCGTGTCGCGGTGCGCACGGGCGACACGTCGCAGAAGGAGCGCGCCGCGATGCTGCGGCAGCCGCCTGACGTTCTCATCACGACGCCGGAGTCGCTCTTTCTGATGCTGACCTCGCAGGCACGCGAGCTTCTGCGCTCGGTCGACACGCTGATCATGGACGAGGTGCACGCCGTCGCGGGCACGAAGCGCGGGGCGCACTTTGCGCTCTCGGTCGAGCGGCTCGAGCGGCTCGTCGGCGAGGCGTCGTTCCAGCGGATCGCGCTGTCGGCGACGCAGCGGCCGCTCGCGGAGATCGGCCGCTTCGTGTCCGGTGGGCGTCCGATCGAGCTCGTCGATGCCGGCGTCGCGAAGGAGCTCGACCTTCAGGTCGTCGTTCCGGTGGAGGACATGCGTGAGCTCTCGACGCCGGGGACGCTCGACCAGCGGCAGTACGAGACGGGCGACTCCGGGATCACAGCCGGGCTCGAGGTCGGGAGCCAGTCGATCTGGCCATCGATCTACCCGGCGTTGCTCGAGCTCGTGCGTGAGCACCGCTCGACGATCGTCTTCGTGAACAACCGACGGCTGGCGGAGCGGCTCGCGCTGCGGTTGAACGAGCTCGCGGAGGAGGAGGTGGCGCGTGCGCACCACGGCTCACTGGCGCGTGAGCAGCGCGTGCAGATCGAGGAGGATTTGAAGGCGGGGCGGATCCCGTGCCTCGTCGCGACATCGTCGCTCGAGCTCGGCATCGACATGGGCGCAGTCGATCTCGTCGTGCAGGTCGAGTCGCCGAAGTCGGTCGCGCGAGGCCTGCAGCGCATCGGCCGCTCGGGGCACTCGCTCGACGCAGTGTCGAAGGGACGCATCTTCCCGAAGTTCCGCGCGGACTTGCTCGAGTCCGCCGTCGTGCTGCAGCGCATGCGCGAGGGCGCGATCGAGGAGACCCAGATCCCGCGCAACCCGCTCGATGTGCTCGCGCAGCAGATCGTCGCGATCTGCGCCGAGGAAGAGATCGAGGTCGCAGAGCTGCACCGAGTCGTGCGCGGCGCATATCCGTTTGCCGATCTTTCGCGTCCGCAGCTCGAAAACGTGCTCGACATGCTCGCGGGCCGGTACCCATCGGACGAGTTCGCCGAGCTTCGCCCGCGCATCATCTGGGACCGGACCGCCGGCCTCGTGCGCGGCCGCCAGGGTGCCCGCCGGCTGGCCGTGACGAACGCCGGGACGATCCCGGACCGCGGCCTCTTCGGCGTGTTCATCGTGGACGGCGGCGGGCGTGTCGGGGAGCTCGACGAGGAGATGGTCTACGAGGCCCGCGCGGGTCAGGTGATCATGCTCGGTGCGTCGTCGTGGCGCATCGAGGAGATCACGCGCGACCGTGTGCTCGTCTCGCCTGCTCCGGGCGTGCCCGGGGCGGTCCCGTTCTGGAAAGGCGAGGGCGTCGGGCGCCCGTACGAGCTCGGCAGGGCGATCGGCGAGTTCTCACGGATTCTGATTTCCAAGCCTGTACAGACCAGACTGACCGACCTGACCAACCTTGGTCTGTCCAGGTTTGCAGCCCAGAATTTGTCAACGTTCCTCGAGGAACAGCAACGGGCGACCGGCGTCGTCCCGTCGGACAGGTCCGTCGTCGTCGAGCGCTTCCGGGACGAGATCGGCGACTGGCGTGTCTGCATCCTCACACCGTTCGGAGCACGCGTGCATGCGCCGTGGGCCATGGCCGTCGGAGCGAAGCTCCGCGACTCGCTCGGCCTTGAGGTGCAGTCGATCTGGTCGGACGACGGCATCGCTTTCCACCTGCCCGACGCAGACGCGCCGCCCGCGACGGACCTGCTCCTGCTCACGGCGGACGAGCTCGACGAGCTCGTCCTCGCCGAGGTCGGCAACACGGCGCTGTTCGGAGCGCGCTTCCGCGAGAACGCGGCGCGTGCGCTCCTCATCCCGCGCCGCCGGCCCGGTGAGCGGACGCCGCTGTGGCAGCAACGGCTCAAGGCGCAGGGCCTGCTGCAGGTCGCGCGCAAGTACGCGAGCTTCCCGATTGTCCTCGAGACGTACCGTGAATGCCTGCAGGACGTCTTCGACCTCCCGGCGCTGAAGCAGCTGTTGCACGGGCTGCGCACGCGCGAGCTCGACCTCGTCGACGTCGAATCCGCGTCCGCATCGCCGTTCGCCGCGTCGCTGCTCTTCGACTACATCGCGACCTATATGTACGAGGACGACACGCCGCCCGCGGAGCGGCGTGCACAGGCGCTCTCGCTCGATCGCGATCTGCTGCGCGAGCTGCTCGGCCAGGAGGAACTCCGTGAGCTGATCGACGCGGATGCGCTCGCCGAGGTCGAGGCGTCGCTCCGGCCGCGGCCGCAAAACCCGGATCACCTGCACGACGTGCTGCGTCTCCGCGGCGACTACCGCGAGGACGAGTTCGACGAGGCGCATGCGGCGATCCTCGAGACGGAGCGCCGCGCCGTTCGCGTGCGCATCGCGGGCGACGTTCGGTTGATCGCCGCCGAGGACGCCGGCCGCTACCGAGACGCGCTCGGCGTCATGCCGCCGTCAGGGCTCCCGGACACATTCCTCGAGGGCGGCCCGGAGTCCCTCAAGCAGTTGGTCGCGCGCTACGCGCGCGGACGCGGGCCGTTCACGACCGGCGAGACGAACGAGTGGTTCGGGATCGACGTCGAGCCCCTCCTGCGCGAGCTCGAGCGTGACGACAAGCTCGTCCGCGGTGAGCTGCGTCCGGGCGGCGTCGAGCGCGAGTGGTGCGATCCTGACGTCCTGCGTCGGCTTCGCCGTGCGTCGCTCGCGGCGCTTCGCCGCGAGGTCGAGCCTGCGGAACAGGCAGCGCTCGGCCGCTTCCTGCCGAGCTGGCACGGCATCGACCGCCGCGCGACGCTCCGCGAGGCGCTCATCCCGCTGCAGGGGATCGCGCTACCGGTCTCCCTGTGGGAGTCCGAGGTGCTGCCGCGACGCGTGCCCGGCTACCGGGCGGAGCAGCTCGACCAGCTCTGCGGCTCGGGAGAGCTCATCTGGGTCGGCGCCGGGCTCGACCGCGTGGCCGTGTTCTTCCGTGAGGACGCGCCGGTGCTCGGCCGGCCGTCGGCCGCGCCGACGCCGGAGGAGCCGGCGCACGACGTGATCCGCGCTGCGCTCGCGAACGGCGCCCGCTTCTGGAACGACCTCGTCGCCGAGACGGAGCTCGAGGAGGCGGTCGCGCTCCCGGCGCTGTGGGATCTCGTCTGGGCCGGCGAAGTGACGAACGACGCCTGGCAGCCGCTGCGCGCGGAGCGCCGCTACCAAGCGCCTCGACCCGACCGCCGCACTCGGCGCTTCGCACGCACGCGCGCGCAGCGTCCCACCGCAACGCAGGGACGCTGGTCGCTCGCGCAGGGCCTGTTCGCAGGACAGCCGGACCGCCGCGCGCTCGCCGAGCTGCTGCTCGAGCGCCAGGGGATCGTCACGCGCGACGGCGTCCGCGGCGAGGGCATCCCCGGCGGCTACGGAGCGGTCTATTCCGAGCTGCGCGCGCTCGAGACGCTCGGTACCTGCCGGCGCGGCTACTTCGTCGAAGGCCTCGGCGGGGCGCAGTTCGCGCTCGGCGGAGCGGTCGAGCGCTTGCGCGAGCTGCGCCCGCGTGACGGCGACGAGCCGGAGCCGCTCGTGCTCGCCGCGGCCGACCCGGCGCAGCCGTACGGCGCCGCGATCCCGTGGCCGAAGCGCGCGAACGGCCGCGCCGCGCGCGTCGCCGGCGCGCACGTCGTGCTGCTCGGCGGTGAGGCAGTCCTGTTCGTGGAGCGCGGCGGCCGCACGCTCGTGCCGCTCCGGGAGCCCGAAGAGGACTGGCTCCGCGTGGCGCTCGTGGAGCTCGTCGCACACGTGAAGCGCGGCGGCGCGAAGCGCCTCGCAGTCGAGCGCTTCGACGGTGAGCCTGTGACGGAGACGATGGTCATGCCGCTCCTCGTCGAGGCCGGCTTCCTCGCCGGGCCGCGCCGCGCAGTCCTGCGCGCCTAGGCGTCTTTCCCGAAGGACGGAATGCGGCGCGCGACAAAGGCGGCGGCCGCCGCGACGCCGGCCAGGGCCGCGGTGAGCAGGTTCGTCTGCACGCACGTCCGGCAGGCGTTGCAGCACGTGGTCGCTGTCGGCGCGAGCTCGCCGTATTTCGCGGCCGCGGTCGTGAGTCGTCCGCGCCAGATCGTCTGCACGCCGGAAGCGTACCCCAATCCGAGGCGCTCAAAAGCCGCGCGCGAGCTCGCCGACGAGCTCCGCAACGCTCTGCTCGCGCGCAGCGCGCGCATTCGTCCCGCCCATGAAGAGCGGCCCGCGCTTCGCCGACACCGCGCGCTGCTCCGGATACGCGACCGGCTCGCTCTGCATCAGCTCCTCGAGCACCGGCGTCCGCGCCGCCCGCATGTGCCGTCCCGTATACGCGGGCGTGACGACAGTGTCGTACCTTCGCAGCGCATCGAGATGCTCGCGCGTCACTGCCGACTCGTGCGTGAAGAGGAACGCCGTGCCGACCTGTACGCCGCTCGCACCGAGGGAGCACACGCGTCGCACGTCGTCCGCCGAGACGATCCCGCCGGCGGCAATCACCGGGACGGACACGCTGATCGACGCGACGAGCTCGTCGAGCGGCACGAGTCCGTCCTCGAAGGAGCCGAGGAACGTGCCCCGGTGACCGCCCGCCTCCGCGCCCTGCGCGACGACCGCATCGACACCGGCCGCATCGAGCGCCGACGCTTCCTCAGCCGTCGTCGCCGTGCCGAGGACGGCGATGCCTGCGTCCTGAAACGGCTCCGGGTCGACGATGCCGAACGTGAAGCTGAATACGGCAGGCCGCTCCTCGAGCACGACGTCCGCGACGTCGTAGCGCAGGTACGGGGGCGCGAAGACGTTCACGCCGAACGGCGCATCCGTCGCCGACCTCACCTCGCGGATCGCCTCGCGAGTCTCGTCGGCCGAGAGTGCTGCAGCTGCGATCGTCCCGAGCGCGCCTGCCGCCGACGCAGCGGCCGCGAGCGACGGTGGGCCGACGTACGCCATCGGCGCCTGGACGATCGGGTACCGCGCGCCGAAGAAGCTCAAGCCGGAACGAGCTTGTAGCCCATCCCGCGCACCGTCACGAGACGTTGCGGCTGCGACGGATCGCGCTCGATCTTGCGACGCAGGTTCGAGATGTGCACCTCACAGGCGTGCTCGTCGCCGACGTGCTCGCTCGCCCACAGGTGCTGCATCAGCTCCTTGCGCGACACGACCGCGTCCGGCTGCTCCGCCAGCAGCGCGAGCACCTTGAACTCCGACAGCGTCAGGTGAACCCGATCACCGTCGACACGCACTTCGTGCCGCCCGAGATCGATGTGCAGCCCGCCGAGGTTGCGTTGCGTCGCGCCGCCGTTCGCACGGTCGAGCTCGCGCCGTCTCAGGATCGCGCGCACGCGCGAGAGCAGCTCGGCGGTCGAGAACGGCTTCGTCACGTAGTCGTCCGCGCCGAGCTCGAGCCCGAGCACGCGGTCGATCTCCGCATCGCGCGCGGTCAGCATGAGAATCGGCACGTCGCTTTCCGAGCGCAGCTCGCGGCAGATGTCGGTGCCCGAGACGCCGGGCAGCATGATGTCGAGGATCACGATGTCGTAATTCCTCGTGCGGGCCGCCTCGAGCGCAGCGGTGCCGTCGCGTTCCTCGTCGACGTCAAAGCCCTCGCGGCGCAGCATGAACGACACGACGTCGAGGACGCCGGGGTCGTCGTCGACGACGAGAATGCTGGAGCTCACGCCAGCGCCTCCTCGCGAACGCGTGCTCCTTCGAGCACGAGCCGCACGCGCGTTCCCTCACCCGGCGCCGAGTCGAGCTCGACGTGGCCGTCGAGGCTGCGCACCGCCTGCCGCACGATCGCCAGACCGAGCCCGAAGCCCTCCGGGTCGCGGTCGCGCCCGCGGTAGAAACGGTCGAAGACGTGCTGCTGGGCCTCGGCGCTCATTCCGACTCCGGTGTCCTCCACCTCGACGTAGATCGTTCTCCCGGCAGCGTACGCGCGAATGACGACTCTGCCGTGCCACGTGTGCTTCACCGCGTTCTCGCCGAGGTTTCGCAGAGCCTGCGCGACGAGGTCGCGGTTGATCGTTCCGAGGAGATCGGGAGGGCAGTCGACCTCAATCGCCACGCCGTCATTCGGGCGGAGCTCCTCAGCGATGTCCTGCAGAAGGCCGCGAAGCGGCACCGCCTCGACGCGCGGGCGCTCCTGTCCGGCGTGGGCCCGCGCAAGCGTGAGGAGCGCGCGCGCGAGCCGCGCGAGCCGCTCGGCCTCGCGGCCGATGTGCGCGAGGAAGCGGTCGCGCTCGAGCGGGTCGTTCTTCGCACCCGCCTGCAGCACCTCGACCGCGCCGATGATCGTCGTCAGCGGCGTGCGCAGCTCATGCGCGGCGTTCGACACGAACTCGCGCTCCGCGAGCTCGCGCCGCTCTTTCTCCGTCAGGTCGTCGAGCACGATCAGCACGGTGTCGCCTTCGGGCTGCGCCGGGATCCCCACGAGTGCGAGCGCACGCTCGTCATCCGGCCGGACGTGTGCCTGCGCGAGCGACGCGTCGCCGTCGAAGAGGCCGGCCGCGAACTCGCGCAGCGAGAAGCCGTCCCACGGCTCCGGCAGCTGGTCGCCCTCGTCGAGACGCGTGCCGAGAACGCGCCGCGCCTCCATGTTCGCAAATTGCACGGCGAGCGTCTGGTCCACGGTGACGACACCCTCGTGCAGGCGCTCGAGCAGGAGCCGCAGCCGGTCGCGCTCTCCCTCGATGTGCCGGAAGGAGCGCCTCAGCTGTCGCCGCATACGGTCGAAGTTCTGCGCGAGCGTTCCGAACTCGTCATGGAAGCGGTAGCGGATGCTGCGCTCGAAGTCACCGGCCGCAATCGCCTCGGCGGCTCTCGACAGCCGCCGGAGGCGCAATGCGATCAGCTGCGCGAGCAAGAGCCCGACGAGCACGCCGATCACGCCTGCGATCACGCCGGCGCGGAGGGCCTGGTCGTTCAAGATCCCGATCGCTGCCGCCACATCGGGGCGCGCGCTCAACGCCACGAGCGCGCCGCTGCGCATCGGGATGCCGACGACGAAGATCTTCCCGTCGGATGTGCTGTCGTGCGCACGTCCTCCGGCAAGCGCAGTGCGCCTGGCGCTCTGCTCGAGCACGGCGTCGCGGACTGACCCGCTCGACGGCGAACCGGCAAAGAGCAGGCGGCCGCTGCGGTCGAAGAGGCGAAGCTCGAGGTCCTGCCGCTGGGCGACCGTCGTCACCGCCGCCTGGGTCAGCGGGTGGTGGCCGAGCTGCGTCGCCGCGTTGAAGGCGCTGACGACCGCGAGATCCTCGGCGTGCACCCGGAACGCGTTCTCGGAACGAGACGAGAACTGTGCGACGACCGTGGCCGTCGACACGGCCGCGACGAGCGCGAACGCGGCGCCGAGCCACCAGCGGACGCCGATGAACCGCCGCGTCGTCATGCCTACAGGCTACGCCGTGAGCGCGCGAACCGTCTCGACCGCGCGGTCGAGCTCCGGTCCCGCGTAGATGCCGCCGAGGCGCTTGGCGACCGCATCCGTGGCGCCGCCGCCGCCGACGACGAGCACGAGCCCCTCCGGCAGGCCGTTCTCTGCGAGCACTTCCTGAACCGCGTCCGCACGCTTCGTGTTCGCGAGGCTGATCCCGAGGACGCGCGACTCGAGCCGCGCCGCGAGCGTGAGTGCGTCGGCGAGCGGCGTGTCCGCACCGAGATAGACGACTTTCCAGCCGTCGCGCCGTAGCGCAATCGCCGCCATCATGAGCCCGAGCTCATGCCGCTCGCCGGGTGCGCATGCGAGCACGGCGAGGCCGCGCACGCCGCCGCCGGCATCGCCGAGCAGATGCCCGAGCCGCGCTCGCACGGCCTCGCTGACGAGATGCTCTTCCGCGACCGAGAGCGTGCCGTGCTCCCAGCGCTCGCCGACCGTGCGCAGCAAGGGCTGCAAGACGTCCGCGAGCGTCGCATCGACACCGAGCAGCGCAAAGGCCTGGTCGAGGCGAATGCCGATCTCCGCCGGCTCGCCGCACTCGACCGCATCGAGGATGCCGCGCAGATGGTCGCCGGCCTTCCGTCCGGGCTCGACGCCGATCGAGCCGAGCAGGCGCGCTGCCTCGCCGATGCGGTAGCCCTCGTCGAGCCGCTCCCGCAGCCATTCGACACGTGCGACGTCACGCTCCGAGTACCGGCGCTGTCCTCCCGCCGTGCGATCGGGCTGGAGGATCCGATATCGCTGCTCCCACTTCCGGAGCGTGTCGGGCGGAATGCCCGTGCGCTGCGCGAGCGCAGCAATGTTGAGTCCTGCCGACATCGATCTGAGCGGGATCATGCCCGACTACGCTCCGACTATGCCCGAAGGCGATGCGCTGCACCGTGCGGCACGGCGGCTGCAGGTTCTGGCGGGACAACAGGTGGAGGTCGAGACGCCGCATCCACGCGCCGCCACGAAGCGGCTCGCGGAGCGTCTCGACGGCCGAACGCTCGAGTCGGTCGAGGCCGTCGGCAAGAACCTCTTGCTCCACTTCGACGGCGGGCTTGTCCTGCGCAGTCACTTGCGCATGAACGGACGCTGGCGGGTCGAGCGGCGCGGCGTCGAGCGGAGCGGCCTGCCGTGGCTCGTGCTCCGCGGCGCCGAGCACGAAGCGGTGCTATGGAACGGGCCTGTGCTCGAGCTGACGCGCGACCGCGGACGGCCGGCGCATCTCGGCCCTGACATCCTCGCGGAGCCACCCGAGTTCGATGCGATGCTCGTGCGCGTCCGAGGGCAGCCGCAGACGCGTGAGGTCGGCGACGTCGTGCTCGACCAGCGCGTCGTCGCGGGCATCGGGAACATGTGGAAGGCGGAAGCCCTGTGGGACGCGCGCGTCTCTCCGTGGCGCGCGCTCCGCGACGTCTCAGACGAGGAGCTCCGCGCAGTGCTCGAGACATCGGCGCGACTCATGCACGGCCGCCTCGACGGCGCTCGGCCGCTCCATCATGTCTATCGCCGCGTCGGCCGCGCGTGTCACCGCTGCGGTGCGGTCATCCGCTCGTATCCCCAGGGCGAGAACGCGCGCATCGCCTACTGGTGCCCGGGTTGCCAGAGAGGAGGCAGGCAGCCGAAGGCGTAGAGACAAGGCGGATGCGCTCGCCTCATCTCTACGACACGCTGCGCCGGTTCTGCCTCGGCGCGTTTGCGTCGTTTCACGGCGCCGACCTCCCGTTCGCGTTCGAGGAGCACGGCAACTACGGCAGGCCGACGCTCTATGAATACCGGCCGCTCGTGCGCGGCTTCATCGAGGCGCATGCCGACCGCCTCTATGCGCGCGACGACGTGCGGGAAGCCGTCGCCGACCTGCAGCGCGAGCACGCCGCGCGCATCTTCGCGCGCGCGCACGAGGGCAACACACCGGACGAGGGCCGCGCGCTCTACCGGAGCGTTCTTGTCCCGCTGCTCGTGCGCACGGCCGAAGGCTGCGGCGGCTTCGACTGGGACGACGCCGCGTACGACCGCGCCTACGAGGAGCTCGAGAACGTGCTCTACCGCGACGGCCATGCATACGGCGCGGTCGCGCCGCTGATCGGCATCTCGGTCGGCACCGAGATCGAGCTCGGAGACGGGATTCGCGTTCGCGTCGCGGCGACGGGTGAGCTCTCGGCGATGTGGCCCGAGGCCGCGGGCCTGCTCCCGCGCTCCTTCGGGCGCGAGCCCGATCGCCTGTCCGTGCTCGAGCTCGAACGCTCGGTCGCGGAAGAAGCGCCCGACTCGCCCGGCGAGCTCGCCGACGCGGTCACCGCTTTGCGGCTCGCGACGTCGGCGCCCGTTGCCGCCGGTCCCGTGCTGTTCGAACGGCTCGACTGGCGTCCCTACGGCGTCCGCCCGGTGCTGCCGATCGCGGCGACCGCGCCCGCGGGCGAGCCGACGCGACTCGACCCCTTCCGCGCTTCTGTCGCACAGAAGCTCCGCCCGCAGCTCGCGCTCGCCGACGACGATGCGAAGCTCGGCGACGCGCTCGACCGCTGGGAGCTCGCGCTCTTCCAGGACGATCCATTCCGCCGCGAGCAGCTGCGGCATGCGCTCGACTCCGCGCTCGGCAACGGAGAGGGAGCGTGGGCGGCCGGGATGCGGGCGGCCGCGCTGCTCGGCGAGACCGCGCACGAGCGCGCATCGATCATGGACGCCGCGCGTGAGCCGTCGCCCGATCTCGTGCGCAGGCTGCTCGTGGCCGTGTTGCTGCACGGCGACAGACGGGCGCTGCTGCGTGAGCTCGACGCGACGTTGCTCGGCAACGAACGCGTTGCACAGCTGCGCGCGAGTTGACACACGTGCGGCGGTAGCGTTGCGCACATGGAAGAAGCACGCGCGGTGCTCGCTCGGCTCGAACGAATCGAAGCACTCGACCGCGAGCGCGCAGACCCGCACCTTGTGCTTGCAGAGTTGCGCGAGCTCGTGCGCGAGGTCGAGCTCTGGGCAAGGCGCGAGCGCGATCCGCGCGCCGAGGAAGCGGCGAGGCTGCTGGCGGAGCATGCGATAGTCAGCGTGTGACGTTCGTGCACTGGGACGACGTCGAAGGCTTCGCGATTCCGGATAACGCGAAGCCGCTCGGCGGGCGCTGGCAGCGACTCGGCGATGCAGCCGGGAGCGTGCGTGTCGGCATGCAACGCGTGTCGCTCACGTCGGGCCAGCTTGCGACTCCGCCGCATCTGCACACGGCGGAGGAGGAGATCTACTTCGTCCTGTCCGGCTCCGCGACGCTGTGGCAGGACGGGAAGACCTGCACGGTCCACACCGGCGACACGATTGTCTTCGTGCCCGGCGGGCCGACACACACGCTGATCGGGGACGACGGCTTCGAAGCGCTCATCTTCGGGACCCGCCTGACGCCCGAATCGGGTGTGCTTCCACGCACGAAGACCGCGTGGCTCGCGCGGTCGCCGGTGCACTTCAGCGAGACCCACCCCTGGGAGCAGGAGGCGAAGCTCGGTCTCCCGGAGGGCGAGCCGGGCGACCGCCCGCCCAACGTCGCGGCGCTCGACGAGGTCGAGGGCGACTACGGCGGGCTGTGGAAGCGTGTCGGCGCGGCCGGCGGCGCCAAGCGCACCGGCCTCAACTGGGCGTTCCTGCCGCCGAACGAGGAAGGTGCCGCACCGCACTGCCATTCCGCAGACGAGGAGCTCTTCGTCATCCTCGACGGCGAGGGAATCTTCGAGCTCTGGGGCCCGCCCGCGCCCGGCAAGGCACCCGCGACCGAGCCGCTCGAGTCGCACCCCGTCCGCGCCGGCCATGTGATCTCCCGGCCCGCAAGCACTGCACGTTCCCACTGTCTGCGCACGCGGGACAGCCCGATGACCTATCTCGCCTACGGGACGCGGGAGCCAAATGACGTTCTGTACTACCCGCGCTCGAACAAGATCTATTGGCGCGGTCTCGGCCTGATCGCACGCCTCGAGCCGCTCGACTACTTCGACGGCGAGCCGGGCTGAGCGGTTCCTTCCCGGCCTCGCCGGGAGGATCGCTACTTTGAGCTAATCGCGCGCAACGAAACAGCCGATAGGCGCGTTGAGACTTTCGTGCGCGCGCTTCTCACCAATAAGAAGGTGCAACTGCTCTTGAACGGAGGTCTCGGGCTTGGACTGCTCGCGGTCTCCTTCTTCAGCGTCCGCCATTTCATGAAGATCGGCTGGCCGCTGCACCACGCGGATCCCGTACTCGTCGTCGGTGCGGCGCTGCTCTTTCTCTTCGCGTACGCCTTCAAGGCGTGGGGCTGGCAGCGGCTCTTCCACGAGCAAGACCGCCCGAACGCCGGTGCGCTCGCGTTCGCCGGTGGTGCCGCCTGCGTCGGCGGCGTCGCCATGCCCGGGCGCGTCGACGACGCGATCCGGATCGCGTGCGTGCGCAGGTTCCCGGGAACGCGCGCCGGCCTCGGCACGATCGGCCTGAGCCTCGTCATCGTCGGACTGCTCGACAACGCGGCACTCGCGCCGCTCGCATCGGTCGCAATGGCGGACACCCATTCGTGGACGGTGCGTGTCGGCTTCCTGATCGTGGCGGTCGCGGGCGTGCTTGCCGCACTCGTCGTCGGCTTCCTGCCGCAGTTCGCCTCCCGCCGTCGCGTGATGCAGTTCCGCGTCGGGCGTTGGCTCGGCGAGCACACGCAGTCGCGGAAAGAGTCCTTCGCCGCGCTGCTCTTGATCTCGGTCTCGTGGTCGCTCCGCGGCACGGCGGTCTTCCTGCTGCTCAACGCGCTCGCGCTGCCCGGCTCGTTCCCGCTCGCGCTCGGCTTCCTCTGCGCGTCAGCAGCGTCGGCGGCGGTGCCGATCGGCCCGGCAGGTGCCGCGATGCAGGCCGGCGCAGGGGCGACGCTGCTCGCGCTGTCCGGCGTCGCAAAGGCTGACGCGATCGCGTTCTCGGTCGCGGCGCAGGCGCTCGTCGTCGTGACCGGCGCCGCCGTGATCCTGCTGATCGCGGCGTGGCAGCTCGCGCTGCGGCTCAGGCCGCGTCCGGCGCCGGCATTCTGACGAAGTCCTGCGGGCGCACGAGCGCCAGCCCGGCGACCGCCCCGACGAACGCGACGCACGCGCCGACGAGCAGGATCGCGTTGAGCCCCGCGATCGGGTCGTGATGGCTCTGGTAGATCGCGCCGAGCGCGGCCACACCGGTCGCAAGCCCGATCTGCCGAGAGGTGTTGTTCGCCCCCGACGCCATGCCCGCGCGGCGCGGCTCGACGACACCGACCGCCGTGACGGCGAGCGGCGCATTGACGAGGCCGATGCCGATCCCGCCGACGATGAAGCCGGCAAGGAGCGTCGTCCAGTGCGACGAGTGCGTGACTCCGTGCATGAGGAGAAGCGCCGCGCCGATGAGCGACATCCCGATGGCGAACAGAAATCGGATCGGCATGCGTGACGAGAGCCTCCCGGCGATCGGAGCCGCGACGAATGCCAGCAGCGACAGCGGCAGGAACCGCAGCCCGGTCTGGAGCGGCGACAGCTTCAAACCGTTCTGGAGGTAGAGCGTCAAAAAGAGGAACTGCGCGAACATGCCGGACGCGATCGTGAACGCGATCAGCTGTGCGGCCGTGAACGTCGGGTTGCGGAAGAGACGCACGTCGAGCGTCGGCGTCTCCCGGCGCAGCTGGCTCACGAAGAACGCAGGGAGCAGAACCGCCGCTGCGACGAAAAGCCCGATCGTCTTGCCTCCGGCCCAGCCCCAGGCCTCGCCGCGAAGCAATGCGAGCACGAGCGCAAAGAGCCCGGCCGTGAGCAACGCAAAGCCGAGGACGTCGAACCCCGCATGCTGCTCGTCGCGCGACTCGTGGAGGTAGGCGAGCGAGCCGAAGATGCAGGCGATCCCGATCGGGAGGTTGACGAAGAAGATCCAGCGCCAGCCGGCGTACTCGGTGAGCACACCGCCCGCGAGCGGCCCGATCGCGACGGCGAGTCCGATCGTCGCGCCCCAGATCCCAAAGGCCGTGCCGCGCTCCCGGCCGTGGAACTCCTGGGAGAGGATCGCGAGCGAGACCGCGAACATGATCGCGCCGCCGATCCCCTGGAAGCCGCGGGCGAGGTTCAGGAATAGCGGCGTGGTTGCCGACCCGCAGAGGGCGGAGGCGAGCGTGAAGAGGGCGACGCCCGCGATGAAGACGCGTTTTCGCCCGAACCAATCGCCGAGCGTCCCGGCGTTCAGGACCGAGGTCGCGAGCAGGAGGGCATAGGCGTCGACGACCCACTGGAGGTCGGTGAACGAGGTGTGCAGGTCACGCTGGATGCTCGGGAGCGCGACGTTGACGATCGTGATGTCCAGGAGGAGCATGAAAATGGCGACACACACGATGAGAAGGGCCCGCCACTTGCGCTCCATTCGCTGGAAAGTACTTGAGAAGGACTCTGCTACGTTGGTTCGAAAGGTGAGCGACTATGGCGCTCACGCGGCTGCTCCCGCGCCCGAACACGCGGGTGCGTCCGGATAGGGGACCGGTACTGGCTCGGGTCATCGCATTCGCGAATCAAAAGGGTGGCGTCGCCAAAACGACGACGACGCTCAATCTCGGCGTGGCTCTTGCGGAGCAGGGGGCCAAGGTGCTTGCGATCGATCTCGATCCGCAGGGCAACCTGACGATGTCGCAGGGCTGGAACCCGGACGAGATCGACCGGTCGATGTTCGACGTCCTCGTCCACAAGTTGCCGATCACGGAGATCATCCGGCGGAACGAGATCGACATCGCCGTCTCCTCGATCGACCTCGCAGGCGCCGAGCTCGCGCTCTCGTCGATGATCGGCCGGGAGCGCGCCCTCGAGAAGGCGCTCCTGCCGGTGCGCGAGGAGTACGACTGGATCCTGATCGACACGCCGCCGTCGCTCGGCCTGCTGACGATCAACGCGTTCGTCGCGGCCACCGGCGTCATCGTCCCGGTGCAGTGCGAGTACCTCTCGCTGCGCGGGCTCGTGCAGCTCGAGAACACGTTGTCGATGATCCGCGAGAACCTGAATCCGGTCGTCGAGATCCAGGGCATCCTGCCGACGATGTTCGACAAGCGCCTGCTGCACTCGCGCGAGGCGGTCGAGATCCTGAAGGAGAACTTCGGCGAGCTCGTTTTGAACACGAAGATCCGCAAGACGGTGCGCTTCGCCGAGGCACCGGTGAAGGGACAGTCCGTGTTGCGTTACGACCCGAACGGGGAGGCCGCGGCCATGTACCGCGATCTCGCCAAGGAGGTGCTCAATGGCGCGTCGGCGCGCCAGCATGCGTGAAGGCCCACTCGCGGAGCTCTTCCGCGCGACCGAAGCCGCGCAGCGGCAAGCGGAGGGCCGGCCCGAGGAGCCGGAGCAGGCGCAGGCGCCTGAGGCCGTGGAGCCGGACGAGCGCACCGTCGATCACGTCCCGAGCTGGGAGGAGGCGACGCGCGTCGAGCCGCCGCCGCCCGAGCCGCTCCCGGGGCCGCCCGCGCCCGACCCGCAGCCGCCCGCACCGAGCCCGGATCCGCGTCCGGACCCGGTGCCCGAGCCGCCGCCGCAGATCGCGCGCGTGCCCGCACCGCCGCCGCAGCCGGCGGCGCATTACCTCGAGCCGCTGCCCGAGCAGCCGGCTCGGCTCCATCGTGCGCCGCTGCGCGACTCCGGCGCATACCTCGCCGTGATCAAGGTCGTCGGCGTCGGCGGAGCAGGGCTGAACGCGGTCAACCGGATGATCGATGCGGGCATCAGCCAGGTCGAGTTCATCGCGGTGAACACGGACATCCAGGCGCTGCACATGAGCGACGCGCCGGTGAAGATCCACATCGGCCGCGACCTCACGCAAGGTCTCGGCTCCGGCGCGGATCCCGACGTCGGGCGCCGTGCCGCGGATGAGGGCTACGACCAGTTGAAGCACGCGCTCCGCGGTGCGGACATGGTGTTCGTCGCGGCGGGCGAGGGTGGCGGCACCGGCACCGGTGCAGCCCCGATCGTCGCGAAGATCGCCCGCGAGCTCAACGCGCTCACCGTCGGCATCGTCACGACACCGTTCAAGTTCGAGGGGACGAAGCGCCGCTCGCAGGCCGACATCGGGGTGCAGCAGCTCCGCCAGGCGTGCGACACGACGATCGTCATCCCGAACGACCGGCTGCTCGAGGTGCTCGACCGGTCGACGTCGATGCTCGACGCCTTCAAGGTCGCCGACGACGTGCTGCGCCAGGGCGTCCAGGGCATCTGCGACCTGGTCACGATGCCGGGCCTGATCAACCTCGACTTCGCGGACGTTCGGACGATCATGAGCGACAGCGGCACCGCGCTCATGGGGATCGGCTTCGCGTCGAGCGGCGACAACCGCGCGAAGGAGGCGGCCGAGCGCGCGCTGCGCTCGCCGCTGATCGACGAGGAGATCTCCGGCGCGAGCGGCATCCTGCTCTCGATCGCCGGCGGCGAGGACATGACGCTGATCGAGGTGAACGAGGCCGCCGAGGCGATCCGCTCGGCCGCGACCGAGGACACGAACATCATCTTCGGCGCCACCGTCGACGACCGGCTCACGGGGCAGGTGTGGGTGACGGTCGTCGCGACAGGCATCGGCCGCGGCTCACGCGTCCGGCGCCCGCAGTACGAGGCGCCGGTGATGCGGACCGCGTTTGCAACCGGCGGCAGTCGTCCGTCTCACGACGACGATGTCGACGTGCCCAGCTTCCTCCGTTGAAACAACGGGTCAGACCCCCTTCGGGGTCTGACCCCAGGCATCATCCGGCGGATGGACACGTTCTTGGCGATCGCAAGCCGCCGCGAAGTGCGCAACTACAGTGACCGGCCGCTGCCGGACGGCGTCGTTCACCGGATCCTCGACGCCGGCCGGCTGAGCGGCTCGTCGCAGAACAAGCAGCTCTGGGAGTTCGTGATCGTCCGCGACACAGCTGCATTCGCGGACGCGGTCTACGCGCCTGAGAACGTCCGCGGTGCGCAGCTCGTCGTCGCGATCGCCGGCGAGGCCGCGCCGTTCGACGTCGGCCGCGCCGCCCAGAACATGCTGCTCGCTGCGTGGAACGACGGTGTCGGCGCGTCGCCGAACGGTGTCAAGGACGCCGACCTCGCCGCGCAACTCGCCGGCGGCGGCCCCGTGAAGATGGTCTTGTCGTTCGGCTATCCGGAGACGCCGCGCGACCCGCAGTCACGAACGGCCGAGGAGTGGTCGGCGCGCGCGAAGCGCAAGCCGTTCGACGGCGTGGTCCGCGAGAACTAAGGCAGCTTGCAGGTCGGCTGCTGGCCGGCGAGCTCTTCGAGCGCGCGCTTGGCGCCGACGCGGAACCGCAACCGGACGAAGTGCGGCTTCAGCGTCGAGACGCGCAGCATCCCGTCCTTCCCGCGGCTCAGGCAGCCGAGCGAGGCGTGCCAGTACGGCGACCAGCGGACGGCGACGCGGTAGACGCCGGCGCGAGGCAGCACCGCATTGATCCCCGAGTCGGTCAGCGCCGTCAGTCGCGGATGCCCCGGCCCCGTGACCATCGGCTGCGCGTGCGGAACCTTGTAGATCGTCAGGACCTGCGTGTGGAGCACAGGAACGAGGCCGGCGCGCCCGCTCCGCACGAGCTTCGCCTCGGAGCGTGCGCTGTAATCGGTCGACGCGTGCGGCAGCACGACGTACTCGACGCCGAGCCCGCGGAGCCACGTGAGGTACGCCTTGGCGCCGAGCTTGTCGTACAGGATCTCGTTCTGCGGGAAGTCGTCCTGCCGGTACCAGCCGCGCGCGAGCGGGATGCCCGCCTCGGCGAGGTAGACCGCGGCCGAGTGTGTCGAGGTGTCGACCGCCTCGACGCGATACGACGGGTCGAGGTTCATGCGCAGATATGCGATCGCGCCGTTCCACGAGGACGCACGCGCGGTCGCGTCGCTCTGCCCGTGAACGTAGCTCCAGGCGAGCGGCGTCACGTTCCATGACACAGCCAGCGTCATCGCGACGATCCCGACGAGCAACGGCCGCCACCGCCGCAGCGAGAAGATGAGCACCACGAGCGGAATCGCCGCGTAGCGCATGCGCGCGACGTTCTCCCCTACCGCCGACGGCACGAGGTAGACGCCGATCACGGCGACGAGGTAGACCGCGAAGAAGAAGCGCAGCACGCGTGCGCTTTCGACGCGCCACGTCAGCGCCAGGCAGACGAGGCAGAACGCGAGACCGGCGGCGAACTCCGGGCCGCTGAACGGGAAGTGGCCGCTCCCCGGGAACATCCGCCAGAGGGCGATCTCGCTCAGGGCGGCGATGCAGACGCCGGTGATCGGCACCCAGTTCCGCCGCAGTGCGTCTCGCCGCGCGAGCGCGACGCCGGCCAGCAGGACGACGAGCAAGAGGAAGGAGAGCGGTGACGCTGCGAGCGTCAGTGCGGCCAGCGCGACTGCGCGCCACCGCGCGCCGGCCTGGAGCGCCCAGAGCGCCAGCAGGGCGAACGCGATCCCGAGAGCGAACGGGAATGCCGCCGACAGCACGATCCCAGCCCACACGACGGCGAACGTTCGCGACGACCACCGCGTCGTCGGCCCCCATTCGCGCCACAGCACGACGGCGAACGCGAGCGCCGCGAGCGCGACCGTCGCGACCGCGAGCAGCCGAATGCCGAGCAGCGCCGCGAGCGGGTAGTACACGAGCGAATACGTGATGAAGCTGTAGTGGCCCGCGTACCAGAAGTTGTTCCAGAGCGTGAAGCCGTGCTCGAGGAAGAGCGTCCGCTGGTACGCGTGCGCGGCGAAGTCCGTCCCCGGCGGCCCGAGCCACGCAAGCGCAGCGGCAACGCACGCGGCGGCAGTGGCCGAGAGCACGGCCTCGCGGAACAGGGGATGGCGGACGGTCACGGTTCTTGTGTTACCGGAACAGGCAATGCCAACCGCCGGAGAACCGGCACGGTCAGTGTGCGGTGCAGCAGGCCGCCCTCGACCGCGAGGACGACTGCGAGCCCGCCGAGCATCACGGGCCCGGGGGAATCGTTGACGAGCAGCGAGGCGATGAGGCCGCCGACGATGGCCACGGTGACGCCACGTTCGACACGGTCGCGGGCGTAGCGGATGAC
Source organism: Gaiellaceae bacterium (assembly GCA_036265735.1). Taxonomy (GTDB): domain Bacteria; phylum Actinomycetota; class Thermoleophilia; order Gaiellales; family Gaiellaceae; genus Palsa-739. The sequence continues at coordinate 11,949 of DATAOK010000028.1, read as the reverse complement.
GGCGGCTCCGACGCCGACGACGGCGAGCCCGGGGATCAGCAGCCACCATTGTTCGATCGCGCGGTCGTACGCGAGCGGCACGCGATTCGCCGCGACGTTCGCAATGCCCTCGAAGCCGCCGTTCACCGCGCCGCGGAGATGGTCAGGCCCGCTCACCGAGGCGTCGATGTTGACGAGCGCGAGCACGACGAGCGCAGCGACCCCGAGCGCCGGCAGCGTGTAGCGCATGCGCGCGCCGATCAACTGCACGGCGAGAAGCGCGAATGCGACGCCGACGACGATTGCGCCGCCGCCGTCGGAGCCGAGCGCATTCTCCGCGATCGTCGCGAGCGCGAGCCCCGCGACGGCGAGGAACGCGAGCGGGCCGAAGCGGCGCGCGAGGATGGCGCCGCCGAGCAGCGCAGGGAAGAGCAGCCACGTCTCGAGCAGGTTCGAGACGCCGAAGAAGCGGCTCGTCAGCTCGGGGCCGATCGGCGCGAGCGACAGCGTCGACGGCCTGATGATCATCGACACGGCATAGGCGCCGAGAAGCACCACGAGCGCCATCCCGAGGTGCAGGCGCTTGCGGAAGAAGACCGGGCCGAACATCGCGCCGGCGAGCGTGCACAGCCCGAGGAGCGTCACACGCGGCGCGGCTTCGCCGGTCGGGAACCATCCTTCGACGAGGTTCACCGCAACCGCCGCGCCGAGCGCGGTCGGTGCGCCGCGCGGATAGAAGAGCGCGATCAGGACGAGCAGGGAGAGCACGAGCACCGAGCCGGGCATCGTCGTCGAACGCGCGACGTCGATCTGGGCCTCGAGCCGGTACGACGTCGCGACGGGACCGCCGTCACGCTGCGTGTCGAGCGCATGCGGCGTCTGCAGTGCGGTGCGCGCGACGTCGGCGATCGACACGAGCCCGGGGACGCGCGTCAAGCTCGACGTGAGCAGCCCGTGGTAGCCGTGACCGATCACGGCGATCGGGTAGCGCCGGTCGTTTGCCGACGGCATGCCGGGCGGCAGGCCGACGACGATCGCCGGCCCGTGCTGCGGGATCGAGTTCGTCGCTTTGACGTGGATGAGAACCGTGTCGTGCGGCCGTGGCAGGCGCGTGTTGTAGAGGATCCCCCGCACCATTCCGGCGAACGCAGCCCCCTGGCTCGTCGTCGGTCCGGCGTTCGGGACCATGATCCCGACGGCGCCCTCGGTCGCGAGCTCCGGCAGGTCGCCGAGCGTCAGTCCCTCGACGACGTAGACGGGAAAGACCTGCCGGTGATGACCGGTGAAGTCGTTCGACGTCTTCGCGGATGCGGAGCCGGACAGGACGAGCGCGCATGCGCACGCCAAGAGAAGGGCGCGGATCGCCTTCACGAAGGGTGAGGTTAGACGAGTGGGACCAGCACGGTCGCGCTGAACGCGCCCGCGATTCCCAGAGCCCAGCTCGCCGCGCCGGCGAGGAGCGCGACGCGGCGGGCGGCCGGGGAGGGGTAGGGCGCGAGCCAGACGAGGCTCGCGATCCCGAACATGAGGCCGACGGCCGTCTCGATCGCATGGAAGGCGATCCCCGCGGCGAGCGCGCTCGAGGTCGGCGTTCCCCGTGCGTGCAGGGCAATTGCGATCGCGCCCTGGGCAAGGCCGATATTCCCGGGCGTCACAGGCACGAGGCCTGCCACGTCGAGGGCAAGGATGACGACGACCGCGGCGGCGACGGGGTGGCGGATGCCGAGCGCCGCGCCGACGGCGATTGCCCCGGCGAGACGCCCGGCGAGCTGGAGGGAAAGCCAGGCAATGAGTCTGAGTGCAGCGCGCGGGTCGTCTCCCATGGCCCGGAATGCGTCGAGCACATGTGAGCGGTTCTTGCGGGCAAGGACGCCCACGCCGAACCCGGCCCCGACGACCGCGGCCGCCACGAGCAGCGGCCAGAGCGGGACGATGCCCGCGGCAGCGCCGCCCACCACGAGCGCGCTGATCACGAGGGCCCGTGAGGCCGCCATCGCGGCGAACGCGCCGCCGGTCGTCCGCAGGCGCTGGCCTGTGGGCAGCGCGCGTGAGAACAGCGCGATCCGGAGCACGTCGCCGGCACGGAACGGGAGCGCCGTGTTCGCGAGCGAGCCGGCGCCGTACCGGGCGCAGGCGTCGGCCAGCGACAGCCGGCCGCCGCAGACGGCGATCGAGGAGCGCCACGCGGCGGAGGCGGTCACGACGGAGACGGTGAACCCGATCGCCGCGAGCCAGAGCCAGGGAGCCGGGGCATTCCCGAGGATGTCCAGGGCCGCGGCCACCCGGCGGCCGAGAATCTGCGGCGTGGCGACGGCCGCGACGAGCGCAAGGAATGCGAGAGCCGCGGCGGCGAAGCCGCGGCGTCCGACCCGCCCTCGGATGTGGTCAAGCGTCGAGTTCATGTCCTGGCCTTCAACTTCGGTAGACGAGCAACGGAACTTGAGGTTGGCCGGATGCGGATACGGCTTTACCCTTCCTTCATGAAAGGCGCGATCGCCGCGGGGCATCCGCTGTCGGCTGCCGCGGGCGCGCGGGTGCTCGAGGCGGGCGGGAGTGCGGTCGACGCCTGCGTCGCCGCGGCCGTCACCTCCTGGGTCTGCGAGAGCATGCTGACGGGGCCCGGCGGGGGTGGGTTCATGCTCGTTCACGAGGCCTCCTCGGGGCGGACGGTCGTCTTGGACTTCTTCGTCACGGTTCCGCGTCGCGCTGCGTCCGGGTCGCTGCTGGAGCTCGCTGTTGATTTCGACGGAGATACACAGCAGCTGTTTCGGACCGGTTGCGCTGCGGTTGCGGTTCCGGGAACGGCGCTCGGCGTCGCGGAGGCGCATCGCCGTTGGGGGCGGCTGGACTGGGCGTCCCTCGTTCGTCCGGCGGCGGCGCTCGCGCGCGACGGCTTCGAGCTGACGCCGATGCAGGGCTACCTGCACGCGATCCTCGACGGGCTTCTACGCCACTCTCCCGACGGCGATGCGATGTACGGAGCCGGCGGGCGGCCGTTCCGGACCGGCGAGCGGTTCGCGCTGCCGGAGCTCGGGACGACCCTCGAGCGATTCGCGTCCGACGGCGTGTCGGTGCTCTACGAGGGCTCGCTCGCGGACGCGGTCGTGGCGCATGTGCAGGGCGGAGGCGGCGCGCTGTCGCTCGAGGACCTCGAGTCGTACGAGGTGTTGGAGCGCGAGCCGGTGAGCGCGCCGTACCGCGGCCACGAGTTCCGGTCGAACCCGCCGCCGTCGGCGGGCGGCGTGCTGATCGCGCTGGGCCTCCAGGTGCTCGGTGACGACGACCCGACGCCGGTTCGCGTCGCGTCTGCGATGGAGACGCAGGAAGCGGTCCGCGACGCGACGTTCGCACGCTCGCTGCACGACGAGAACGCGGCGCTGCACGTGCTGAGGGGGACGACGCACATCTCGGTGCTCGACGCGGAGGGCAACGCAGCATCGTTGAGCGCGTCGCTCGGTTCCGGCAGTGGTGTCGTCGTGCCGGGCACCGGCCTGCACCTGAACAACATGCTCGGCGAGCTCGACCTGATGGGCTCGTCGCAGCCGGGCGAGCGGCTCACGTCGATGATGGCGCCGTCGCTCGTGTTGCGGGACGGCCGGCCGCGGCTCGTGCTCGGGAGTGCGGGGAGCGCACGGTTGCGCGGTGCGATCCTCCAGGTCGCGGGCAACGTCGTCTCCGGGCTGCCGGTGCGGGACGCGGTCGATGCGCCGCGCGTGCATGCCGAAGGCGGCGTCGTGCACTGCGAGAGCACGGCGGCGGCGGATGAGCTCGAGGCTGCGGGCCGCGCCGTCGTCCGCTGGAAGGACCGGAACCTCTACTTTGGCGGCGTGAGCGCGGTCGAGGTTGCGGCGGACGGCACGCTCGCCGCGGCCGGCGACCCACGTCGTGGCGGCGCGGGCGTGGTCGTCCCGTGACGGATTTTGTGGTGCGCCTCGCGGATCCCGGCGACGCGGAAGCGCTCGTGCGGCTCGCGGAAGCGGTGAGCTCTGAGCCCGAGGGCTGGCTCATCTCGACCGACGGGGAGTGGAGGAGCGTCGGGGACGAGCGGCGCTATCTGAAGGCGCTGCGCCGGTATCCGCACGCGGCCGTGTACGTCGCGCAGCGCGTGGCGGACGGCGCGATCGTGGGGAGAATGTCGCTGTCCCGCGACGCGCATCCGGCGAGCACGCATGTCGCAGACCTCGGGATCATGGTGGCGAAGGACGCGCGCCGGCAGGGCGTCGGCCAGGAGCTCTTGCGCGCCGCCGTCGGCTGGGCGGGCGGGGCGGGGATCCGCAAGCTCGAGCTGCACGTCTTCCCGTGGAATGAGCCCGCGATCAAGCTGTACGAGCGGTTCGGCTTCGAGCGCGAGGGTTACCGGAAGGGCCAGTACCTGCGCGGCGGCGCGCAGGTGGATGCCGTGCTCATGGCGCTGACGCTGTAACCCGTCACGCCAGCACGCGCTCGAGAGCGGCGCGATCCGTCGGCTCGCCGTGCGCCGGCAGCACGTGCTCGACCGGGAGCTCGAGCAGCGGGCGAAGACGCCGGGCGACGTCGTCGCGCGTCACGTGCTTGCGGCCGCCGAGCTGGATGTCCAGCCCGTCGCCGAAGTCGGAGAGCGAGTCGCCTGCGACGATGGCGTTGATCGACGGGAGCCAGAGGACGAGATCGTTGTCCTCGCGGCCCGCGTACGCGGTGATGCCGAAGGGCCACGGCCCGGGGCCGTGGAACTGCCCTTCGCCCTCGCCGGCGCGAAGCCAGGCGAGGTCTTCGCTCTCCATGCCGCGCACGCGGTCGGGGTCGACGCCGAACTTCTCGACCCAGTCCTCCCAGGTGTCCGCGGGCGGTGTGTGGACGGGGAGGCCGAGTCCACGGGCGTCGCGCTCATGGTACGGCGCGGTCAGGATCACGGCGCTTGCGCGTTCGCGCAGGTCGTCGGGGACAGCAAGCGGGTCGAACAGGACGACGTCGTCGCCGAGCTCGATCGCATATGACGAGACGAGCTCGGGCCACCACTGCTCCGCATCCCAGGCGGGATGCGGCGACTGCCAGTGCCAGACGCCGGGACGCAGCTCGCGCATCGGCGCGATGCTAGCGCCTCACTCAAGCTCGAGCCGCTCGTACGCGAGCGTCAGCTCCTCGATCGCGACGTCGCTGCACTGCGCGTTGAACGGGCCGGTCGCGTGGCGCACCGGCCGCGCGCGCAGGAGCTTCCACGTCTCCGCGACCTGCGTGTGATCCTCGTTCATCAGCTGGATCGTCACGGTGCGGTACGCGCTCTGGTCGCCGTTCCGCACGGCATCGATCCAGTCGTAGAGATCAAGCGAGCCGATCACGCCGCGCTTCAGCGTCACGTCCGGGTAGCGCACGAGGCCGGCGAGCTTGCGCACCCCGTTCTCCTTCTCGTTGCCGTTTCGGTACTCGATCACGTCGACGGTCATGCCGATCTCGCTGCACTCGCGGAAGCCGGCCTGCGGCCCGCTCGTCGAGCCCGTCCCGAGATCGACGAGGAAGTTGAACTGCGCATACGGGCGATCACGTTCGACGGCCACTGGCGAGGCCTCCTTCCGATTCGGGTTCGAGCCAGACGAGCTCGTCGTACACGAGCTCGAGCTCTTCCATTGCAACGTCGTTCGAGGCCGCGTTCAGCGACGGGCCGGTCCACTTGAGCGGGCGCGCGTTCTCGAGCCGCCACGCGTTCACGACACGTCCGCTCGCCGCGTCGAGCTGCTGGATCGTGACGGCCCGGGCGTCACCCTTGCGGCGCCAGTCGAAGAGCTCGGTCGCCTGCGCGGCGAGCGCCCGCCGCAGCACGAGGGACGGCGGCTCGCCGTCGGAGACGAGCGGCCCGACCTCGGCGAATCCGAGTTCCCGGCGGCCGATGAGCACCCGAAAATGGGCGGTGCCGAGGAGCGACGGCGGCTCGCGGTCGGGCATTGAGGGCGAGGCTAACGCGTTTCCCGCGACCCGAAAAGGCCCCGCCGATCGACCCTCTACGATGGGCTTCCCGTGTCCGCCGCGCCCGACTTCGTCCATCTCCACGTTCACTCGGAGTACTCGATCCTGGACGGCGCGTGCCGCATCCCGGCGCTCGCGGCCCGCGCCGCGGAGCTCGAGATGCCGGCCGTCGGGCTCACCGATCACGGGTCGCTCGCGGGAGCGGTCGCGCTCTACAAGGAGACGGCGAAGCACGGCGTGAAGCCGCTCCTCGGGTGCGAGGTCTACGTCGCCGACGACCGCAAGGCCCAGCAGAAGGGCTATGCGCACCTCACGCTGCTCGCCGAGAGCAACACGGGCTACGCGAACCTGATCAAGCTCAGCTCGCTCGGCTATCTCGAGGGTTACTACTACAAGCCGCGCGTCGACTGGGAGCTGCTCGGCCGGCACGCGAGCGGCCTGATCGCGCTCAGCGGCTGCCTCTCGGGCCGCGTGTGCAAGGCCCTCGAGGAGGGGCGCGCAGACGACGCGGAAGGGGAGCTCGACCGCCTCACCTCGATCTTCAGCAAGGACAACGTCTACGTCGAGATGCAGAACGCGCACCTCGACGTGCAGCAGCGCATCAACCCGCTGCTCGTGCAGCTCGCCGAGCGCCGCGGCCTGCCCGTCGTCGCGACCGGCGACGTGCACTACCTGCGCCACGAGGACGCGCGCGCCCACGAGGCGCTGCTCTGCATCCAGTCGGGCGACTCGCTGAAGAACCCGAACCACTGGAAGTTCGATACGGACCACTTCTATTTCAAGACGCAGCAGGAGATGCTCGCGGACTTCCCCGGCCACGAGGACGCGCTGCGCCGCACGCTCGAGATCGCAGAGCGCTGCAATGTCGAGATCGAGCTCGGGCGCATCCTGCTCCCGCATTTCCCGACGCCGGACGGCCGCGACGCATTCGACTACCTCGTCGAGCAGTGCGAGAAGGGACTCGAGCGGCGCTACGACAAGGTGACGACCGAGCTGCGCGAGCGGCTGCAGTTCGAGCTCAAGACGATCCGCGAGATGGGGTTCGCGGACTACTTCCTCATCGTCGCCGACTTCATCGGCTTCGCGAAGCGGAACGGGATCAGCGTCGGCCCTGGCCGCGGCAGCGCCGCCGGCAGCCTCGTCGCCTACGTGCTCGAGATCACAGACGTCGACCCGATCGCGTACGGCCTCCTCTTCGAGCGCATGCTCAATCCGGGCCGCAAGTCAATGCCGGACATCGACATCGACTTCGCAGTGGACGGCCGAGAACGCGTGATCAACTACGTGCGCGAGAAGTACGGCTCGGACCGGGTCGCGCAGGTGATCACGTTCGGGACGATGGCCGCGCGCGCAGCGGTGCGCGACGCCGGCCGCGTGCTCGAGATCCCGTACGGCGTCGTCGACAAGATCGCGAAGCTGATCCCGGAAGGACCGGGGCAGACGCTCGACGAGTGCCTGAAGCCGGGCGCCGAGCTCAAGCAGGCCTACGACTCCGACCCGGTCGCGCGGGAGATCGTCGACCTCGCGCTCCCGCTCGAGGGGCTGACGCGGCAGGACGGCATCCACGCGGCTGCGGTCGTCGTCGGCGCGGAGCCGCTGACGAACATCATCCCGCTCCAGCAGAAGGGCACCGAGCAGGAAGTCGTGACGCAGTTCGACGGGACGACGATCGAGGCGCTCGGCCTCCTCAAGATGGACTTCCTCGGCCTGCGCAACCTCGACGTGATCGACAAGGCATGCCACCTCGCCGGGATCGCCGACATCGGCTCGCTCCCGCTGGACGACAAGCAGACGTACGCGATGCTTGCGCGCGGCGAGTCGATCGGCGTCTTCCAGTTCGAGGGCTCCGGCATGCGCGAGGCGCTGCGGCAGGTCAAGCCGACGGTCTTCGAAGACCTGATCGCCCTGAACGCGCTCTACCGCCCGGGGCCGATGGCGTACATCCCGATGTACGCGAACCGCAAGAACGGCCGCGAGCCCGTCACGTACCCGGACGAGCGGCTGAAGGAGATCACGAGCTCCACGTACGGCATCTGCATCTACCAGGAGCAGTACATGGAGATCGCAAAGAAGGTCGCCGGCTTTTCCCCCGCGGAAGCCGACGACCTTCGCAAAGCGATCGGGAAGAAGATCCATTCCCTGATGGCTTCGCTGAAGGAGAAATTCCTCGAGGGCTGCGCGTCAAACGGCGTCACCCCGGCCGTCTCCAACCAGCTCTGGGCCGACATGGAGCAGGCCCAGGACTACTCCTTCAACAAGTCGCACGCCGCGTGTTATGCGCTCATCGCCTACCGGACTGCCTGGCTGCGCGCAAACCACCCGAAGGAGTACATGGCGGCGCTCATCTCGTCGGTCATGAACACGAAGGACCGTGTGCCGTTCTACGTCAACGCCTGCCACGACATGGCGATCGACGTGCTGCCGCCGGACGTGAACACCTCGCAGATCGACTTCGCGGTTGTCGAGGGCAAGATCCGCTTCGGGCTGAACGCGGTGAAGAACGTCGGCGAGTCCGCGTGCCGCGCGATCGTGCGTGCGCGTGAGGAGGGCAGCCCCTTCTCGTCGATCTGGGACTTCACCGAGCGCGTCGATCCGCAGGTCGTGAACAAGCGCGCACTCGAGTCGCTCGTGAAGTGCGGGGCGCTCGATTCGACGGGCGGCTCACGGCGCGGGATGCTCGAGTGCCTCGAGCAGGCGCTCGCGTGGGGGCAGAAGCAGCAGGCGGACAAGCTCCTCGGCCAGGGCTCGATCTTCGACCTGGGCGACCTCGGAGCCGGCGACGAGGGGCCGCGGCACCATCCGACGATCCCGGTCGTCACAGAGTTCGAGAAGAACGAGCTGCTGCACCTCGAGAAGGAGACGCTCGGACTCTACGTCTCCGAGCACCCGCTGACGCCGATCCGCGACCAGCTCCGCCGCAAGACCGACTGCACGCTGAGCGAGCTCGAGCGCCGGCGCGACGGCGAGGTCGTGACCGTCGGCGGCATCGTCGCCGCGCTGAAGCAGATGACGACGAAGAAGGGCGAGCCGATGGTGTTCGCGGGGCTCGAAGACGTGACCGGCTCGTGCGAGATCGTCGCCTTCAACTCCGTCTACGCGCAGTCGCGCGATCTTCTGCTGCAGGACCGCGTCGTGATCGTGCGCGGCCGAATCGACCACAAGCAGCAGGGCGAGACGAAGGTGATCGCGATGGAGGTGGCCGCGTTCGAGGCGACACCCGAGCGCAAGGAGGTGCGGCTGAAGGTCGACGCCCGCGTCGCGCCGGCCGGCGTCGTGCGCGAGCTCGCCGCGCTCGTCAAGGACTTCCCCGGCGAAGCGCCCGTCTACGTCGATCTCGTCACGTCGATGGGCTCGAGACTGCTCGAGCTCGGCCCGAATTACCGCGTGCACCCGGTGCCGGACTTCTTCGCCGAGGTCAGGCATCTACTCGGCGAAGCTGCGGTCGCTTAACGGTTAGCTCACACCCGCCGCGGTAGAACTCCGGCGTGGGCAGCGTCGCACTCGTCACCGGCGCGAACACCGGCATCGGTCTCGCGATCGCCGAGCGCCTCCTCGCCGACGGGTACGCGCTCGGCTACGCCACGGCCGGCAATGACGCGAAGCACGAAGGGCCGTACGTGGACCTGCGGCAGCGCCACGGCGACGACCGAGTCCACTGGGTCTACGGCGACCTCACCGACGTGACGGTGCCGCAGCAACTCGTGGACGGCACCGTCGAGAAGCTCGGCGCGGTGGACGTCCTCGTGAACAACGCCGGGCTCTCGACGGCGAAGCCGTTCTTCGAGCTCACGGCGGAGGACTTCGACCTGACGTTCAACGTCGATGTGCGCGCGAGCTTCCTCCTCGCGCAGGCCGTGGCGCGCCAGATGGCGAACGGCGGGTCGATCGTGAACATCACGTCGGTGCACGAGCACATCGCGCGTCCGGACTTCGCGGTCTACGCGGCGGCGAAGGCGGCGCTCGGGATGCTGAGCCACGCTCTCGCGCTCGAGCTCGCGGCGAAGAACATCCGCGTCAACTCGGTCGCGCCCGGCGTCATCGCGACGCCCCGCAACGAGGAGGACGCGAAGAAGCTCGATCCGGAGGTTCCGCTCGGACGGCCGGGGAAGCCCGAGGAGGTCGCCGCCCTCGTCGCCTGGCTCTGTACCGACGAGGCTGCCTACGTCACCGGCCAGAGCTACATCATCGACGGCGGGATGACGCAGCAGGTCGTCAACGTGCCGGCCTAGGAGGACTCGGCAGCCGGGAGTAGGCTCGGCCGGTGGCGCGGTCAGGCGACGTCCTCGAAGACCCGGCGACGGGGAGCCGCCTCGTGTTCCTGCGCACGGCCGCGGAGACCGGCGGGGAGCTCCTCGAGTACGAGCTGACGTTCGTCCCCGGCGGATTCAGTGCACGCGACCACCTGCATCCCTCGCAGAGCGAGCAGCACGAGGTCATCGACGGCTCGCTCGGGCTCGTCGTCGGCGGCCGCGAGCGGCGTCTTCAGGCCGGCGACTCCGAAACGGTCCCAGCGGGCACGCGGCATCGCATCTTCACGACACAGGACGCGCCGTTGCACGCGCGCTTCACGCTTCGCCCGGCGCTCGACTCCGAGGTTCTCCTCGAGACGCTCTTCGGCCTCGCACGTGACGGCAAGGTCGGCAAGAACGGCGAGCCGTCACCGCTCCAGCTCGCCGTGATCTTCTCCGAGTTCGCGCAGCTCGGCAGACCTCCGCGACCCCCGGCGGCAGTGCAGCAGGCACTGCTCGCGCCGCTCTCGTTCATCGGACGAGCAAAGGGCTACCAGGCGCGGTACTCGGCCTACACCGACGGCGCTCCGGAGCCGGGCGAGTACGTCTTCATCGACGAGTGGCATGTCGACGCGCCCCCTGAGCCGGTGTTCACAGCGCTCGCCGACGGGTCCACCTATCCGGCGTGGTGGAAGCCCGTGTACCTCGAGACCACGACGGACGGTCCGCCCGAGCTCGGCCGCGTCTCGCAACAGCACTTCAAAGGGCGGCTGCCGTACCACCTGCGCACACGCTCGACGATCACGCGCTACGAGCCGCCGACGGTCGTCGGCGCCGACGTCGACGGAGACCTGCGCGGGCGCGGATTGTGGACGCTCACGCCGCGCGACGGCGGCACGGACGTGCGCTTCGACTGGCGGGTCTATGCGGAGAAGCCGATCGTGCGCGCACTCACCCCCGTTCTGCGGCCGCTCTTCCGGTGGAACCATGCGTGGGCGATCGCCCGGGCGCGTGATGGGCTCGAGCCCTACGCTCGTGGGCGAGTCGGGGCCTGAGCCGCCTGCTTCCAGGCCTTGTACTCCTCCGGTAGGCAGCGAGCACACGGCCGGTATCCTGCTGCGACCGCTGTCGCTTCGTCTGCGAAGAACACGCGGTGTCTCACGTAGTGCCCCTTCGCGATCCAACGTGCGGCGCCGGCGCAGTCGAGCCGCCCGTAGATCCTGTTCCGCCGGTGCCCGCCGAGGGTGCCGGGCGTCTCCGACGCGTATTCGATTCCGTCTGCTCCGATCAGCCGATACATGATCACCAATGAAAACATCCGCAACGTCGCGATCGTCGCGCACGTCGACCACGGGAAGACGACGCTCGTCGACGCGCTGCTCTGGCAGGCCGGCTCGTTCCGGGAGAACCAGGACGTCGCCGAGCGCGTGCTGGACTCGATGGACCTCGAGCGCGAGAAGGGCATCACGATCCTCGCGAAGAACACCGCCGTCCGCGTCGGCGACGTCAAGCTCAACATCGTCGACACACCCGGCCACGCCGACTTCGGCGGCGAGGTCGAGCGCGGGCTGACGATGGTCGACGGCGTCCTGCTCCTCGTCGATGCATCAGAGGGGCCGTTGCCACAGACGCGCTTCGTCCTGCGCAAGGCGCTGCAGGCACGGCTGCCCGTCGTGCTCGTGGTGAACAAGATCGACCGCGACGACGCGCGCCCCGAAGAGGTCGTGAACGAGGTGTACGAGCTCTTCCTCGATCTCGACGCCGACGAGTCCCAGATCGAGTTCCCGATCGTCTACGCGAACGC
>DATAOK010000027.1:0-13705 GCA_036265735.1 Gaiellaceae bacterium | reverse complement strand
AGCCGGGTTGCTTGCCCTTCTCGACGAGCGCGAGCGGAACCTCGCCGAGGCGCTCCGCGACGTCCGGGTTCTCTTCGAGCAGCTGGCCGAAGCGGATCGCGCACGCGAGGCCGCCGGGCCCGCCGCCGATCACGAGCACGCCGACCTCGATGCGCTCGTCTTCGGGATCTGTCGGCTCGGTGACGTAGTCCGCTACTGCGAACGGCGGCGGATACTCCGACGCCCGAACAGCCATTCGCCTACGACCCCTTGCGCTGCTTCACGAGCTCGGTCAGCTTCGGGACGATCTCGTGCACGTCGCCGACGATGCCGAGGTCGCAGAACTCGAAGATCGGAGCGTTTCCGTCCTTGTTGATCGCGACGATCACGTTCGAGCTCTGCATGCCCACCTTGTGCTGGATCGCGCCCGAAATGCCGAGTGCGACGTAGAGCTTCGGCGAGACGACCTTCCCCGTCTGCCCGATCTGCGCGGAGTACGGGTACCAGCCCGCGTCCACGACCGCACGCGTGGCGCCGACCGCGCCGCCGAGCGCCTTTGCGAGTTCCTCGGCCAGCGTGAAGTTCTCGGGCGCGCCGAGGCCGCGGCCGCCGGCGACGATCACGTCGGCGTCCTCGATCGACGGGCCGCTCGAGCTCTCCTCTTCCTGGGAGACGACCCTCGCGCCGCGCGAGTGCTCTTCCAGGTCGACGCTCACGTCCTCGACTGCGGGGTCGCTGCCGCCGGCTTTGCCGGCGTCGAACGATCCCGCCCGGAAGAGCGCGAGCCGCGGAGTCGAGCGCCAGCCGACGTCGACGAGCACAGAATCCTGCAACGCCGGCCGCTTGCCGACGAAGTCGCTCGTGAGGTCGACGAGATCCCAGTTGAGCCCGGCGTCGAGCCGCGCGGCAAGGCCGGCTGCGACGTCGGCCGCGAGGACGGAGTTGCCGAAGAGCACGGTATCGAAGCCCTTGTCCTGCACGAGTTTCGCGAGGACGTCGACGCGCGGCTGCGGCGTCGGCGGCTCGAGCGAGTCGTCCTCGAGCACGTAGACGGTCTTCGCGCCGTACTTGCCGGCTTCTGGAGCAACCGCGCGTACACCGCCGCCGACGAGCACGGCCGAGACGTCGTCGCCGAGCGTCGCGGCCTTGCCGAGCACGCCGAGCGACCCCTTCTGCACCTCGTCGCCGTGATGCTCGAGGAAGACGAGGATGCTCATAGGATGCGTTTCTCCGCGAGGAAGTCGACGATCTCCTGCGCGGCGTTGCCGCTGTCCTCGATCTTGCGCGCGTCGCCGCGCGACGGCGGGTCGCCGAGCGCGAGCACCTCCGTCTTCGAGCCGGCATCGCCCGCTTGTGCAGCGTCGATCCCCACATCGCCGAGCGACAGCGTCTCGAACGGCTTCTTCTTCGCGCCCATGATCCCCTTGAGCGACGGATAGCGCGGCTCGTTGATCGCGTCGCTCACGGCGACGACGGCAGGGAGCGGCGCCTCGATCACGTCGTAGCCAAACTCGGTCTGCCGCTTCACGCGCAGCGAGTCGTCGTTCAGCGTCAACTCGGCGGCCTGCGACACGACCGGCCGACGCAGGCGCTCGGCAACGGCGGCCCACAGCACGGCGCCGTCGGCGTCGGCGGCCTGCTGGCCGAAGAGCACGATGTCTGCGCTTTCGCGCTCGAGCGCCTTCGCGAGGATTGCGCTCGTGGCGACGAGATCGGAACCGGCGGCCGCGTCGTCGGAGACGAGCACCGCACGGTCGGCGCCCATCGCGAGCGCCTTGCGGAGCGAGTCGGCGGCCTTCTCCGGGCCGAGCGAGACGACAACGACCTCGGAGTCGGAGTCGCCCTTGAGGCGCAGCGCCTCCTCGACCGCGTTCGCGTCGAAGTGGTTGAGCGCTCCCTCACCCGTCCGGTCGAGGCGTTTCGAGCCGGGGTCGATCCGGCCGTGACCCTCCGGGACGTGCTTGACGCAGACTGCGATCTTCACCGCGCGCGAGGATATCGACATCCCCGCGACCGGCCGACCTACATGCGCTGCTTGAGCGCGAGCACGTCCGCGACGAAGACCTTGCTGACCTTGTACGGCCCACGGGCCTTCACGGAGCGCTCGCCCTGGTACCACGCCGAGAGCGCGAGCCGCTGGTTGCCGTGGAACGCGTTCAGCAGGTGGTTCAGATACGCGAGGCCGACGTGCACGTTGCCGTCGGCGCCGTGGTCGACCTTGTGCTTGATGAGAACGGACTCGACGTAGTCCCACGTCGTCGGCAGCAGCTGCATGACGCCCTGCGCGCCGACCGACGAGACAACGCTGTTGTTGTAACCCGACTCCATCCACGCGAGTGCGCGCGCGAGGCTCGGGTCGATGCCGTAGTGCGACGCCCAGCGGTCGAGCGAGTCGCGAACCGTGCTCGCGTTCGACACCGAGACCGAGGTCGGCGCTTTCACGGTCGCCGGGATGCGCAGCTTCACCCCGATCAGAAGCGGGCGCGCGGGGTTCACCTTGTTGATCTGTACGAGTTTCTTCAGCGTCGTGTGGTGTGCCCGCGCAATCGCGGTGAGTGAGTCACCCGGCCTCACGACATAGCGCTTCAGCGTCAGCGCGTGCACCGTGCGCACGGGCACGTGCGACTGCAGGCCGAGCGCGGCGAAGGTTGCAGGCCCCGCGATGCCGTCGGCCTTCAGGTGCATCAGCTTCTGGTAGCGCTTGACGCCCGCGACGGTCGGCCCGTCCATATACGCGTTCACCGGCACCGAGATGTTGTGTCGGTTCAGGAGGAACTGGAGAACAGCGACGTCCCAGCCAAACTTGCGCTTTGAGAGCGTCCGCGTGCCGAAGAGCGGCGTACCGAGTGGGCCGAGCTGCCGGCGCGTCCCCACGTCGGCGATCCCGGTGACGTGCAGATGGTGCGTGCGCTGGAACGCGCGAACCGCCGCGACCGTCTTCGGCCCGATGATCGCGTCGATCGGCCCGAGGTAGAGACCCTGCGCGCGCAGCGCCACCTGCAGCCCCGCGTGCTGGGGGTTGATGACGGCGCCGGCCGTGCCGGCTGCCATGAGAGCAGCGCAAACGCCCCCCACCAGTGCGATCCGCAGACGCATGGACCTGAGGAATACGCCGCAAAATCCGGAAACCCTGCTAGCGTCCCACCCTTCCGAGGCCGCCGGAGCCTTTCCATGGGACGCCACCGGACGACAGCCCGAGGAGCTTGCCTCCTGCTCGCCCTGTTCGGCCTCGCCGGACCGGCCGCCGCTGCCACGCCGAACGGGGCCGTCCCGACGTTGATCTTCCCGGTCGCCGGGTCGGCGACGTACACCGACGACTTCGGTCAGGCGCGCCCGGGCGGGAAGCATCAGGGCAACGACATGCTTTCGACGAAGAAGACGCCCGTCGTCGCGGTCGAGGCGGGGAAGATCGAGTTCTGGACGACGTCCGCGAGCGCCGGCTGCATGCTCTACCTCTACGGCGCCAGCGGGACGATGTACGAGTACATCCACTTGAACAACGACGTCACGATGAGAAACGACAACCGCGGCAAGTGCGTCGCCGGCACCGCCTACGCCCCCGGCTTGAAGAACGGAGCGACGGTGACGGCAGGCCAGATGGTCGGTTACGTCGGCGACTCAGGCGACGCGAACGGGCTCCACGCGCATCTGCATTTCGAGGTGCATCCCGGCGGCGGCAGAGCGGTCTCGCCGTATCCGTATCTGCAGGCCGCGCAGCATCTGTTGTTCTTCGCGAAGACAGGCACACCGTTCACGCTTGCACTCACGGGAACCGTCGTCGGCGCGACCGACACATCGCTTCAGCTCAAGGTCTCGACGCTGCAGGCGTTTCCGATGAACGTGACGTTGAAGAAGCTGACGCAGCAGCTGACGATCACGATCCCGGCCGATGCCGTGATCAAGCCGGCCGCGTCCCGGCTGCTTGCCGCCTACTCCGGTGAGCCGGTCACCGTCTGGACGCAGCCCGCGCAGGCGACGCTGAAGGCGATGCTCGGGGCGGACGGCGCGCTCAGTGCCGCCCGTGTGAAGCTCGGCCCCTAGGCCCCCCGGAACTCGGGCTTCCGCTTCTCGACGAACGCGGTCAGACCCTCGCGTGTGTCGGCGCTCGCGAACAGGTCGCCGAATTCCTCCGCCTCGGCGCCGAGCGCGTCCGGTGCGCGGTTGATCAGGCTCTTCGCGGCCGCCAGCGCGAGCGGCGCCTTCTCGGCCAGCCCGCGCGCGGCCTCGAGCGCCGTGTCGAGCACGGGATCGGCGATTGCGTTGACCAGCCCGACCCGCAGCGCTTCCTCCGCGTCGATCGTCCGCCCGCTGTAGATCAAATCCTTGGCGACGCCGATGCCGCACACGCGCGCGAGGCGCTGCGTGCCGCCCCAGCCGGGGACGATCCCGAGGTTGATCTCCGGCTGCCCGAGCTTCGCGCGGCTCGAGGCGTAGCGGAGGTCGCACGCGAGCGCGAGCTCGCAGCCGCCGCCGAGCGCGAAGCCGTTGATCGCGGCGATCGATGGCTTCGGCATCGACTCGAGGAGGCTCGTCGCCTCGTGCCCGAGCGCGCCCCACGCCTTCGCATCGTGCGGCTCGAGCGCGCTCATGTACTTGATGTCCGCGCCTGCGACGAACGCTTTCTCCCCCGCGCCGGTGAGCACGACCGCACGCACACTGCTGTCGTCCGCGAGCTCCCGCAGGCGGTCGCGCAGCTCGGTCAGGGTCTCGACGTTCAGCGCGTTCAGCGCGTCCTGCCGGTCGATGGTCACGACGGCGACCGCGCCGTCGCGCGAGACGTCGATCAAGCGGCGACCGCGCCCTTGAGGAAATCGACGATCTCACTCGTCGGCGCGCCGGGCCCGAAGACCCCTGCGACACCCTGCTGCTTCAACGCGTCCGCGTCGTCGGCCGGGATCGTCCCGCCGACGACGACGACCACGTCCTCGGCGCCGTTCTCGCGCAGCAGCTCGAGGATGCGCGGGACGAGCGTCATGTGGGCGCCCGAGAGGATCGAGATGCCGACAGCGTCGGCGTCCTCCTGGATCGCCGTCTCGACGATCTGCTCCGGCGTCTGGTGCAGGCCGGTGTAGATGACCTCCATGCCGGCGTCGCGCAAGGCGCGCGCGATGATCTTCGCGCCGCGGTCGTGCCCGTCGAGGCCGGGTTTCGCGACGACAACTCGAATTTTCCCGGCCACGGCGCCAGTATAGGAGGCGATGGCGAGCGGCTCCGATGGTCGCGCCAGGCTCCTCCGCCTGACAACGGGCCACGTTCGCACGCAATGCGTGTATGTCGTCGCGAAGCTCGGCGTCGCCGATCAGATACCGCGCGGCGGCGCTGCCCACGTCGACGAGATCGCGAAAGCGGTCGATGCAAACGCCGACGCGCTGTATCGCGTGCTGCGCACGCTCGCGGGCGAAGGGCTCTTCCTAGAGGTCGCGCCGCGCACGTTCTCAGCAACGGAGCTGGGAGATCTTCTTCGCGACGGCGAATCGTCACCACGCTACGTCGCCCTAATGCACGGCGAGCAGACGATGCCGATGTTCGTCCACATGCTCGATTCCGTGCGCACAGGAACGTCGATCCCGATGCTTCACCACGGCATGAGCCGGTGGGAGCAGCTCGCCGGCGATCCGGAGGAGTCGGAGATCTTCAATCGCGCGATGCGCGGTCGGGCGCACGCGCTCGCCGCCGTCGTGCTCTCGCTTGATTGGAGCGGCGCTCAGACGGTGGTCGACGTCGGTGGCGGCACCGGGGGCGTCCTGTTTCCGCTGCTCGACCACGAACCGCATCTCCGCGCGACGCTCTTCGACCTCCCGCATCTCGAAGCGGACGCACGTGCGGCGGCGGCTGCCGCCGGCCTCGCCACGCGCTGCGACTTCGCCGCAGGCAGCTTCTTCGAAGCGGTACCCCGTGCCGCAGACGTCTACCTCCTCTCGAACGTGCTCCACGACTGGGACGACGCGAGCGCCGCGAGGATCCTTGCGACTTGCCGAGCCGCGGTGCGCGCGGACTCGAGGCTCGTCGTGGTCGAGAGCCTGATTCCGCCCGGCGATACGTCCTCCCCTGTGAAGACGCTCGACATGCAGATGCTCGTCGTGCTCGGTGGTCGCGAACGAACCTACGACGAATACGACCGTCTGCTCGCCGAGGCGGGGTTCACCCTGACGCAGGTCACCGGCGAAACGCCGGGAGCACTCGAGGCACGTCCGGTTTAGAAGACCGGCGTCTCGCGCCAGATGCCCCACACGTCGCGGAGCGCGTCGCACATCTCGCCCATCGTCGTGAAGGCGCGCGAGGCCGTCATGATCGGCTCCATCAGGTTCGTGTCGCCCTCGGCCGCCCGCTTCAGCTCGGCGAGTGCGGACTCGACGGCTGCGGAGTCGCGTCGCGCACGCACCGCGCGCACGCGCTCGATCTGCTTCTGCTCGAGCGCCGGATCGATGCGCAGGATCTCGAGCGGACGCTCGTCGTCGAGCTGGTAGCGGTTCACGCCGACGATCACGCGCTGCTCGGCCTCGACCTCGGACTGATAGCGGAACGACGCCTCTGCGATCTCGCGCTGGAAGAAGTTCTCCTCGATCGCCGGGATGACGCCGCCGAGCTGCTCGATCCGCTCGAAGTACTCGTTCGCCTGGCGCTCGAGCTCGTTCGTGAGCTGCTCGAGGTAGTACGAGCCGCCGAGCGGGTCGGCCGTGTTGACGACGCCGGTCTCGTGGGCGATCACCTGCTGCGTCCGAAGCGCGAGCCGGACGGCGTGCTCGGTCGGCAGCGCCAGCGCCTCGTCGAAGCTGTTCGTGTGCAGCGACTGCGTTCCGCCGAGCACGGCGGCGAGCGCCTCGATCGCGGTGCGGATGAGGTTGACCTCCGGCTGCTGCGCGGTCAGCGACACACCGGCGGTCTGGGTGTGGAAGCGCATCAGCCACGAGCGCGGGTTCTTCGCGCCGTAGTGCTCGCGGAGGCGCATCGCCCAGATCCGCCGGGCTGCGCGGTATTTCGCGATCTCCTCGAAGAAGTCGAGGTGCGCGTTGAAGAAGAACGAGAGCCGCGGCGCGAAATCATCGACGTCGAGCCCGCGCTCGACGCACGCGTCGACGTACGCGAAGCCGTCGGCGAGCGTGAACGCGAGTTCCTGCGCCGCCGTCGAGCCCGCCTCGCGGATGTGGTAGCCGCTGATCGACACGGGGTGCATCAGTGGCATCTCGCGCGAGCACCACTCGATCATGTCGACGACGAGCCGCATCGACGGCTTGGGCGGGAAGATCCACTCCTTCTGCGCGATGTACTCCTTGAGGATGTCCGTCTGCACCGTCCCGCGCAGGGCCGCAAGCGGGGCGCCCTGCTCCTCGCCGACGCACGCGTAGAACGCGAGCAACATTGCGGCCGGCGCGTTGATCGTCATCGAGGTCGATACCGAGTCGAGCGGGATCCCCTCGAAGAGCGTCTCCATGTCGGAGAGTGAGTCGATCGCGACGCCTTCGCGTCCGACCTCGCCGAGCGAGCGCGGATGGTCCGAGTCGTAACCCATCAGCGTCGGCATGTCGAAGGCCGTCGACAGCCCGGTCTGCCCATGTTCGAGGAGGTAGCGGAACCGCTCGTTCGTCTCCTCGGCCGTCCCGAACCCGGCGAACTGCCGCATCGTCCAGAGCCGGCCGCGGTACATGGACGGGTAGACCCCGCGGGTGAACGGATAGGCACCGGGGTAGCCGAGCGCGCCGTCGTAGTCGACCGGGGCGTTCTCGGGCGTGTAGAGCGGCTCGTTCTCGACGCCGGACATCGTCGAGAAGAGCTCCCCCCGGCGTTCCGGCGTCGCGTCGTACTGGTCGCGACGCCACTCCTCGAGATCGCCGACGGCCTGCGGATCCTCGGTCGTCGCCATTCCCGCGAATTCTAGGGCGAGCCGTTCCGACCGGATTCATACGGCTGTGCCACGGGATTCCGCCGCGCCTCTTCTTCGATGCGAGGCGGACGACTAATGGACCCGAACGGATGAATCTCAATGTCAACTAGAGACTTAGACTTTGGCACACGGCTGCTGATCGCGCTCGGCCTGATCGGGCGCGTCCAGTTCGTCCCGGTGCTCGCCGAGAAATCCTCACGTCTCGCCAAAGAACAGCCGATACCACACCCACGGTCTAGCGAGCGCCGGCAAGGGCGCAGATAGGCGGAAATGGCGAGCAAATCGAGTACGCGGCTGGATGGGCTTGGGCGCCCCCTGACTCAGGGCGGGCGCCTGCGTGCGCTCCTTGCGGTTGCCGCCATGGCGACGGCAGGCGCCGCTGCGCTCGTCGCGCTCCCCCACTCGACGCAGGTCCCGCACTACCTCGAGGCCGCGCTCGGCCCGACGGCTGAGCAGGCTCCGCTCGCGCAACAGCTCGCCGATCGCTCGAGCGCGACCGTCCGCCACGACGGCTTCGCACTCGCCCAGTCCGGCAACACGATCGATGTCGCGTCTGTCGTCGACGGCGCCGGCACGTGGTCGCGCCACAGCCACGGACTCGTTCGTCGCACATCGTTCGGCTTCGAGACGATCCGCGTCGGCAAGGCGTCGGTCGAGGAGTCGCTCGTCGTCGCCCACCACGTCGGCCGCCGTACCTGGCGCTGGCGGCTGAGTGGCTCGAAGCTGACACCGAGCCTGCGCGCCGACGGCAGCATCGGCTTCTACGAGGGCACGGGCCTGATCAAGAAGTTGACAACGCTGTCGATCGAGCCCGTCGTCGTCCAGAACGGATCGGGCCGGAGCATCACGCCGAAGGGTGCGCACTGGCAGGTCGAGCGGCGAAGCGGCTCCTGGTGGCTGACGCTGACGCTTGATGACGCACACCTGCCGGCGACCTATGTCATCGACCCGATCGCTCACGGCACTGACCTGACCGCGGCGTCGCAGAACACGGGCGGCGCCGGCGGGACAACGACGACCTCGACGCCGGTGAACGTCAACGCGAATGACACGGTCGTCGCGACGTTCACCGACGTCAAGGCTGCAGCCGCGAACTGCTCGAACATCACGGCGGCGGACAGCGTCGGGAATACGCTGACGCGCGATACCGTGATCGGTCCGGGAGTCGGCACCGCAGGAGCGTGCGTCGCGATCTTTCACTTCACGTACGCGAGCGCGCAGACCAACATCACGTACACCTTCACGCACGACAATGCGACCGACCGGTCGTACAGCATCAGCACCTACACCGGTGTCGGCGGCGTCGACGTCGTGGGTGCAGGGAATGTCGGCACCACAGCCGCGGTCTGCGTGACGACCTGCGCGCTTCCGAACGGCGGCTCCAACACGCTGACGACCGGGACGTCGACCGGTGACCTCCTCGTTGAAGGCGTCGCGATCACTGCGGTCAAGAACGCCTCCACCTACACGGACACAACGGCAAGCCCCGCCTTCACTGGCGGAGGTCAAAGCGTCTCGCAGGGCAACAGCCGAACGATCGCCTATGCCGGCTACGCCGCCAATGCGGCGGCGAGCACTGCGTACTCGACCACGGGCACAACGCAGAGCACGAACTCGAGCGCTCCGTACGCGATGGCACTCGTCGCGTACAAGGCGAAGGCACCGACGAGCATCACGTTCAGCGGGTCACCGCAGACCGGTACCGCGCGCTCGGACTGGACCGTCGGGTTCACATCCAGCGCGAGCGGCCCGCTCTCGACGGGGAGCACGATCACAGTCGCGTTCAACTCCGGCTTCACGGTCCCCGCGACGCCGACGATCGTGTTGAACTCGGGCTTCACGAGCTGCACCGCGACCGCGACGGCAAGCGCGCAGACGGTGACGATCACGCTCGTCGGTGCGTCGTGCTCGCTGCCCGCCTCGACGGCGGCGTCGCTGACGGTCAAAGGCCTGACGAACCCGGCGGCCGGCTCACTCGCCGCGAACACGTTCAGCGTCTCGACGAGCGGCGACCCCGTTCCGGCGAACCCGGCCTCGAGCGTCACGATCGCCGCTGCGACCTCTGTCAGCTCCGTCAGCTTCAGCGGCTCGACGCAGGCCCCCTCGGCGAGCGCGAACTGGACGCAGGGCTTCACGACGAGCTCGACGGGAGCGATGAGCGTGGGCGACACGATCACGATCGTCTTCCCTGCAGGCTTCACCGTCCCGGCGGCGCCGACCGTCACGCTCGGCAGCGGCTTCACAAGCTGCACGGCGACCGCGACCGGCTCCGGGACGACCGCGACCGTGACGCTCGTCGGAGCTTCGTGCGCAGCCGCAGCGAGCACGGCCGCGTCGCTGACACTGAACGGCCTGACGAATCCGACGAGCGGCTCCTACGCGGCGTCCGGCTTCAGCGTCAAGACGAGCCGCGATACCGTCGCGGTCAACCCGCCTTCCGCGGTCGTTATCTCCAACGCGCCGACGAACATCAGCTTCGCCGGCTCGCCGCAGACCGGCGGCGCCCGCTCCGACTGGACCGAGTCGTTCAAGACGAGCTCGGGCGGAGCGCTCAGCGCCGGCGGGACGATCACGATCATCTTCAACTCCGGCTTCACGATTCCGGCCACGCCGACGATCACGCTCGGCGCAGGCTTCACGAGCTGCACGGCGACCGGCGCGACGTCGGGCACGACCGTCACCGTGACGCTCGCCGGTGCCTCGTGTGCGCTTGCGGCCTCGACAAGCGCAACGCTCACGGTGAAAGGACTTACGAACCCTGCCGCCGGGAGCCTCGCGGCCAACACGTTCAGCATCGCGACGAGCAAGGACATGATCGCGGCCAACCCCGCCTCGGCCGTGACGATCAACGCCGCCACCTCGGTCGCGAGCCCCACGTTCGGCGGCTCCGTTCAGACCGGCGGCTCGACGGCGAACTGGACCGAGACCTTCACGACGAGCGTGAGCGGCGCGATGGCCGCCGGCGACACGATCTCGCTGGCGTTCAACGGGAGCTTCACGATCCCGGCCACGCCGACGATCGTCCTCAACTCGGGCTTTACGAGCTGCACCGCGGCCGGCTCGACGTCGAGCAACACCATCACGGTGACGCTCTCGGGCGCATCGTGCGCCGTCGCGAACTCGGCGGCGGTGAGCCTCACGGTCAACGGGATCACGAATCCCGGTAACGGCTCCTACGCGGCAAGCACGTTCAGCATCGCGACGACCCGCGACACGGCGGCAGTCAACCCCGCGTCTGCGATCGTGATTGCAAGCCCCGTCACCGCCGTCTCGTTCTCAGGCGCGCCTCAGACAGGCGGCGCCCGCTCCGACTGGACGGTCGGCTTCACGACGAGCTCGAGCGGCGTGCTCGCGGCCGGCGGCACGATCACGATCGGGTTCAACGCCGGCTTCACCGTTCCGGCGACACCAACAGTCGTGTTGGGCGGTAGCTTCTCGAACTGCACGGCAACCGGCGCCGGCTCAGGGACAACCGTGACCGTCACGCTTGCCGGCGCGTCGTGCGCGCTCGCGAACAGCACCGCTGCAACGTTGACGGTGCAGGGCCTGACGAACCCAGCCGCAGGAGTGCTCGCGGCGAACACGTTCAGCGTTGCGACGAGCGGCGATACGGTCAGCGCGAATCCGGCGTCGGCCGTCACGATCGCGGCGGCGACGTCCGTGAACACGGTCACGTTCAGCGGTGCGCCGCAAACCGGCGGCGCGCGCTCGACGTGGACGGTGAGCTTCAAGTCGAGCGCGACGGGCGGCCTCCGCGGCGGCGACACGATCACCGTCGTCTTCAACTCGGGGTTCACCGTGCCTGCGACGCCGACCGTGGCTCTGACGGGCGGATTCAGCAGCTGCACCGCGTCCGCGACGGCGAGCGGACAGACCGCCACGGTCACGCTCTCCGGCGCCTCCTGCACGCTCGCGGCGAACACGACGGCGACGCTCACGCTCGCAGCGTTGACCAATCCCGCAGCCGGCTCCCTCGCCGCAAACACGTTCAGCGTCAAGACGGCAACAGATACTTCCGCCGCGAACCCAGGGTCCGCTGTGACGATCGCGGCTGCTACCACGCCGTCGAGCATCAGCTTCTCCGGCTCGACCCGCTCGGCGGGTGCAACGGCTACCTGGACCGTCGGCTTCACCACGAGCTCGACCGGGGCGCTCAGCGCAGGCGACACGATCACGGTCGTCTTCCCTGCCGGCTTCACGATCCCGGCCACACCGACGGTCACGCTGCCGACGGGGTTTGCGACGTGCTCCGCGGCTGCGTCGACCAGCGGCCAGACGGTCACGATCACGCTTGCGGACAACGGCGGCACCTGCTCGCTGTCGTCGAGCACGGCCGGCACGCTGACGATCGCAGGCATCACGAACCCTGCGGCCGGCACGTATGCAGGCAGTGGGTTCACGGTGAAGACGAGCCGTGACACGGCGACGGCGACCCTCGGCTCGAGCATCGACATCTACGGCACCGCGAGCCAGGTCGTGTTCACGACCCAGCCGGGCGGCGGGACAGCGGGCACGGCGTGGTCGACGCAGCCCGTGCTGACGGTCGAGGACTCCGGCGGGCGCACCGTCGCGAACTACGGCTCCAACGTGACCGTCGCGATCAAGGCGGGCACGGGCGCAGGCGGCGCGACGCTGTCGGGCACGACGACGGTCGCCGCCTCGAGCGGCGTCGCCACGTTCTCCGGGCTCTCGATCGACAAGGCGTCGACGACCTACCAGCTGCATGCCACGTCCGGCGCGCTCACGGCGGCCGACAGCTCCGCGTTCACGATCTCCGCCGCGGCCGCGCAGACGATCGCGGTCAACGCCGGCAACGGCCAGTCGGCGACTGTGAACACGAACGTCGCGACCGCGCCGTCGGTGCTCGTGACCGACGCCTTCGGGAACCCGGTCTCGGGTGTATCGGTGACGTTCGCCGTCACGGGAGGCGGCGGCTCGATCACCGGCGGCTCGCAGTCGACGGACAGCAGCGGCATCGCCACCGTGGGATCGTGGAAGCTCGGAACGTCCGCGGGCTCGAGCAACAACACGCTTTCGGCAACGTCGACAGGGCTGACCGGCAGCCCGGTCGGCTTCACCGCGAGCGCGACGCCCGGCTCGGCCTCGACGCTCAGCGTGAGCGCGCCCGGCAGCGCGACCGCAGGCACCGCCTTCAGCGTCACCGTGACTGCCCTCGACGGCTTCGGGAACGCCGCGACCGGCTACACCGGCACCGTCCACTTCACCGGCGGCGGCACCGGCGCCACACTCCCGTCCAACTACACCTTCGTCGGCGGCGACAACGGCACCCACACGTTCACGAACGGCGTCACCCTGACGCAGGCGGGCAACCGCACCGTCACCGCGACCGACACGGTCACGGGAACCATCACCGGCACGAGCTCCACGATCGCGGTCGGTGCGGCGGGTGTGGCGTCCCTCAGCGTCACGGCACCGGCAAGCGCGACGGCAGGATCCGCGTTCAGCATCACCGTGACGGCGCTCGACAGCTACGGCAACACCGCGACCGGCTACGCGGGTACCGTCCACTTCACGGGCGGCGGAACGGGCGCGACCCTGCCTCCGAATTACGCGTTCGTCGGCGGCGACAACGGGACGCATACGTTCACGAACGGCGTCACGCTCACGCAGGCCGGCACCCGCACGGTGACGGCGACGGACACGGTGTCGGGCTCGATCACAGGGACGAGCTCCAGCATCTCGGTGTCCCCCGCAGGTGCCTCGACGCTGTCTGTCACAGCGCCTGCGAGCGCGACGGCCGGCACTGCGTTCTCGGTGATCGTCACCGCGCTCGACGCGTATGGGAACACCGCGACCGGCTACACCGGCACCGTCCACTTCACC
>DATAOK010000026.1:0-44102 GCA_036265735.1 Gaiellaceae bacterium | reverse complement strand
ATCGGCTTCGCCGCGACGTTCGCGATCATGGTCGTCGGCATCCTCTACGGCGCGATCTCCGGCTTTGCCGGCGGGTGGATCGACAACGGAATGATGCGCTTCCTCGACGCGCTTTACGGCCTCCCCTACCTGCCCTTCGCGATCATCACGCTAGCCATCTTCGGGACGGTCACTTTCTGGACGATGGTGGTTGCGCTCTCGATCGCCAGCTGGTTCACCGCGGCGCGCATCATGCGCGGCCAGGTGATCACGCTCAAGGAGAACGACTACGTGCGCGCCGCCAAGGCCGTAGGCGCGCGCTGGTACCGCGTGCTCGCGCGCCATCTCCTGCCGAACACGCTCGGCATCCTGATCATTGCCGTCTTCCTCGAGCTGCCGGGCGTCATCCTCGGCGAGGCGTTCCTCTCGTTCATCGGGCTCGGCATCAACCCGCCCGACGCCTCTTGGGGCTCGATGGCGCAGGACGGCTACCAGGCCTACCGCGTTTACCCGCACATCATCGTCGTGCCGAGCGTCTGCATCGCCGTGCTCATCCTGTGCGCGAACTTCATCGCCGACGGCCTGCGCGACGCGCTCGATCCGCGTACCACGGAGACGTAGCGTGGCCCTGCTCGAGGTCCGGAACCTCCACACGCACTTCTTCACGCGCCAGGGCGTCGTCCGCGCCGTCGACGGCGTCGACTTCGATGTTGACCAGGGCAGGACGCTCGGGATCGTCGGCGAGTCGGGCTGCGGCAAGTCGGTGACCGCGCTCTCGATCATGGGCCTCCTCGTGCCGGCGGCGCGGATCGAGTCGGGTTCGATCCGCTTCGACGGGCGTGAGCTGAACCGTCTTTCGGAGCGTGAGCTCGAGGACGTCCGTGGCCGACAGATCGCGATGATCTTCCAGGATCCGATGACGTCGCTGAACCCGACGCTCACCATCGGCACGCAGCTCACGGAGACGATGCAGCGGCATCTCGACCTCGACCGCGGCGAAGCGCGGAAGCGCGCGGCGCAGCTGCTCGAAGAGGTGCACATCCCGAACGCGCGGCAGCGGCTCGACGACTACGCGCACCGGTACTCGGGCGGCATGCGCCAGCGCGTGATGATCGCGATCGCGCTGTCGTGCAACCCGAAGCTGCTGATCGCGGACGAGCCGACGACGGCGCTCGACGTCACGGTGCAGGCGGGGATTCTCGACCTGCTCGAGGAGCTCCGCGACGAGCACGAGATGTCGATGATCATCATCACCCACGACATGGGCGTCGTCGCCGAGGCGGCGGATGACATCGCCGTCATGTATGCGGGGCAAATCGTCGAGCAGGCGTCCGCGGAGGCGCTGTTCGACCATCCCGAGCATCCGTACACAGAGGCGCTGCTCGGCGCGCTGCCGCAGCTCGAGGGCGAGGGCGTGCGCGAAGGCCGGCTCACGGCGATCCCCGGCCGGCCGCCGGACCTGCTGAACCCGCCCGAGGCCTGTCGCTTCGCTCCGCGCTGCAAATACGCAGGCACTGACTCGTGCACGACGCAGCCGCCGCAGCTGCGCGAGATCCGCCCCGGCCATCTCGTGCGCAGCGCGCATCCGGCGAGCGAGCGCGCCGGCGCTCCGGTGGGAGCGGCGACATGAGCGTGGGCTTGACGGAGCTCATCGAAGAGCGGAGGCGCCGGCTTTGCCGGCGCCGGGAGCGGAAATGAGCGGCGACACGCTGCTCGAGGTCACCGACCTCGAGAAGCTCTTCCCGATCAAGCGCGGGCTGCTCGTGGAACGGACGGTCGATCACGTTCACGCCGTCGACGGCGTCTCGTTCCGGATCGCCGAAGGCGAGACCCTCGGCCTCGTCGGCGAGTCGGGCTCGGGCAAGTCGACGACCGGCTACTGCGTGCTCCAGCTGCTCAAGCCGACGAACGGCTCGGTGAAGTTCATGGGCAAAGAGCTGACGACGCTGCCGCGCGGCGAGCTGCGCGAGATGCGCAAGGAGATGCAGATCGTCTTCCAGGATCCGTACTCGTCGCTCAACCCGCGCATGACGGTCGGGAACATCGTCGCCGAGCCGATGGCCGTGCACGACCAGGGAACGCGCAGGCAGCGCGAGGCGCGCGTGCGCGACTTGCTCGAGACGGTCGGCTTCAACCCGGACTTCACGAACCGCTATCCGCACGAGTTCTCCGGCGGGCAGCGGCAGCGCATCGGTATCGCGCGGGCGCTCGCCCTCAATCCGCGGCTGATCGTCTGCGACGAGCCGGTGTCGGCGCTCGACGTCTCGATTCAGGCGCAGATCCTCAACCTGCTGAAGGATCTGCAGCGCGACCTCGGCCTTGCGTATCTGTTCGTCGCGCACGACCTTGCGGTCGTCCGCACGATGAGCGACCGCATCGCCGTCATGAACAAGGGCCGGATCGTCGAGACCGGCGAGGCCGAACAGGTCTACAAGAGTCCGCAGGACGAGTACACACGCGCGCTGCTGGCGGCGGTGCCGGTCCCTGATCCCCGCCGCATGCGCGAACGCAAGCGCGAGCGGCGCAAGCTCGCGCACGCGGTCTCCCTCTAATGCTCGTCGCCACACCGGTCTGGCACACGGCCGCGTCGATGCCCGACCGGCGGAGCTACTTCGCCGCGGGCCGCATCGGTAACGACGTTTACGTCGCGGGCGGCATGGTCGGGGCGTCGGGGCAGTACGTGCTGCGGCTCGACCGGTTCGACCCGGCCAAGCAGCAGTGGACGCGCGGGCCGGATCTGCCCGGGCAGGCGCGCGCATCCGCAGGCGCTGCGCTCGACGGGCGGCTCTACGTGATCGGCGGCCAGACGAGCAAGGGGACGTCGCGCCACGTGTACGTCTACGACGCACGCTCGCATCGGTGGACGGTGCGCGCGCCGCTGCCGTCGCCGCGGTACAACGCCGCGGCGGCCGCACTCGACGGTGCGGTGTACGTCGTCGGCGGTGTGCGGAACTTCGATCCGCTGCGCTCGGCCTGGTCGTACAACCCGCGGACGAACCGCTGGCGGGCGATCGCGCCGCTGCCCCGCGCGCTGCACACGCTCGCGCTCGTCCCGTTCGGTGGAAAGCTCTGGGCGGTCGGCGGCTTCGACGCCGCCGGCGACGCTGTTCGGTCGGTGTTCGTCTACTCGCCGCGCACCGGGCGCTGGCGGCCGGGCCCGTCGCTAGCACGCCCCGTCGCGATGCTCGGCGCCGTCGCAACCGGCGGGAGGATCTACGCAGTCTCGGAGACCGCCTTCGAAAGCTACGCGCCCGGCGTCGGCTGGGTGCTCGGGCCGTCGCTCGGCGTGCCGCGGCATGCCCTCGGCCTCTTCGCCGTCGACGGACGGCTGTGGGCGATCGGTGGCTGCGTGGTTCCCGAGCTCGCCGACAGCCGCGTCGTCGAGTCGCTCGCGCTCGCGAGATAGTCGCGACGTCGATAAGCGCCGTGCGAAAAGCGGACTAAGCGCAGCCAGGCGTCGCGCTTAGGCTCCGAGCACCGGCGAGTCGACCCCTTTCCGCTCGCCGCGAAGGACCCTCTGACATGGGTAGTCCAGGGCGGGGCCGCTGCCCCGGTTCCGCCCTGGTCCTAGGCGCGCGGCGCGTACTCGACGCTGGCGAACGGCCACTCCAGCGCGAGCCAGTCCCTCACGGAGCGCCAGAGCGGTGCGTCGAGCTCGGCATGACTCGCCCGTACCCACGAGAGCGCACGGGCGTCGTCATCGCCGTCTCGTACGGGGTAGATGTAGACGCACCCGATCACGTCGCGGCTCGCCGGATCGAGCACGGTGTACGTGAATCCCTTCCGGTTGCGGAAGTCGTCCGCGTGACGCTGCAGGTCTGCTCGGTTCTCGTCCGGCGTCATCTCCCGCGGCCATTTGCTCTTTTCCCACCCCGGCGTCGCGTGGATGTGCTCCCATGACGAAGTCCACGCGTCGTAGTCCGGTTCGTTGTGCTCGGGGCCGAGCGGCTCGAGCACGAACTGCGGCGTCTCGAGTCGCTGAGGCACGTCGAACTCTTGCGGAACGAACTCGTTCATGCGACCGATCCTAGTTCGCCGGCGTCTGCGAGCGGTCTACGCCGGGGCTAGCCAGCGCCGACCTCGAGCACGACCTTGCCACGCTTCCCGCGGGTTGCGACTCGCTCGAACGCCGCCGGCGCATCCGTGACCGGAAAGACCGAGTCGACCTCCGTGCGAAGCTCGCCTGCGTCCACAAGCGCGGTCAACTCCGTCAGTTGCTAGCGATCGGGTTCGACGATGAAGTAGATCGCGCCCGGAGTCTCCTCTGCGATCGTGACCACGCGCTCGCCGGTGGGGACATCGCCGCCACGTGTGTCGAAGACCAGATCGACCGACCCGCTCTCCACAACCGTTGCGCGCGCGTGTCGCGCAAGCTGGACTGCGATGTGCCCAACGCCGCCCGAGGCGCCTGTGATCAGCACCCGCTCGCCTCGGACGAGTCCCCCGTGCACAAACAATGCTTGCCAGGCGGTCAGGCCGCCCATCGGCAGAGCTGCCGCCTCGATGTGGCTAAGCCGCAACGGCTTCGGTGCAAGCACCCCCGCTGGGACGACGGCGTACTCGGCAGCAACGCCGTCGCGATCGAAAGGCGTGAGCGCATAGACCTCGTCGCCGCTGTCGACCACAACGCCCGAAAGCTCGTAAGACGGAATCGCCGGCAGTCGATCGACCGGCCACTCCAGTTCGCCGCGCGTAATCGCCGCCGCATGCACGCGCACCAGCACCTCGCCCGGATGCGGCGACGGCGTCTCGATCTCCTCGACCTTCACGCCATCATGGTGCAGCCGGACCGCTAGCACACTGCTCCGGCGCTGCAGCGGTTGGACTTCTCCTCGCTCACCGGCCGACGCGGTAGCGCACGTGCGTCGCGAGTGGCGAGTCGATGACCTCTACCAGCTCGAGGCGGGTATCGGCGACGCCGTCGAAGATCCGCTCACCGGCGCCGAGCAGGACGGGGACGATGTCGAGGACGAGCTCGTCGATCACGCCTGCCGCAAGCGCCTGGCGCACGGTCGACGCGCCGCCGGCGATGTCGACTCCACGATCGCCTGCGGCTTCCGAGGCGCGCGCGAACGCGGCGTCGAAGCCGTCGCCGACGAAATAGAACGTCGTTCCGCCCTCGAGCTCGATCGGCTCGTGCTCGTAGTGCGTGAGGACGAAGACCGGAGCGTGGTACGGCGGCTCGTCGCCCCACCAGCCGCGCCAGTCGCCCTCCCAGGGACCGCGAATCGGCCCGAACATGTTGCGTCCCATCACGTACGCGCCACGTGGGCGCAGCAGCAGGTCGCGTGCGCGGGCGTCGGCGTCATGCAGCGGCTCGTCGAGATGCCAGTCATGCAGCTCGCGACCGCGACGGCCGAGAGGGTGGTCGAGGCTTTGGTCCGGGCCTGCGACAAAGCCGTCGAGCGAGATGGACATATGACAGGTGGTTTCGCTCATGCTTACTTCGACTGCGCCGGTGGGCGGAACTTATCGATGTTGGTCTCACATTCGTAGCGAACCCAACCCTGATGCGACTGGAAGTTGCGGGCGTTGAGGAGCTTTGAGAGGCTCCTGTGTCGGTCGGCGCAACAATCAGAGGAGGCGTGATGGGCGACGTCGAGCGGAACAAGGCTGTCATCAGGCGGTTCGTCGAGGAGGTTCAGAACAACAAGAACTGGGATGTCTACGACGAGCTGAACGCCGAGGACTTCGTCAACCACAGCGCGCCGCCCGGCGTTCCCAACGACCGAGAGGGCGGGAAGATGTACCTAGCCGCGTTCATGGGCGCGTTCCCCGACTGCCGCTTCACGATCGACGACATGATCGCCGAGGGTGATCAAGTCGTCACGAAGAAGACGTTCGAAGGCACCCATACCGCAGAGCTGAACGGCATCCCCCCGACGGGGAAACGCGTCACGCTGCAGTTCGCCGACATCATGCGAGTCCGCGATGGGCAAATCGTCGAGCACTGGCTCACGATGGATCAGCTGAGCTTCATGCAGCAGCTCGGAGTCATGCCGAGCTAGTCACGCCCGCCCTGGTGTGCGCCAGTTCAGGATTGCGGCCACGACCACAATGCCTGTCCCGACGAGTCGCATGAGCCAGAGCGTCATCAGGCGAAGTGGTGACTCGCGAGCGCTGAGCTTTCGCATCACGACGCCTGTAGCCAGGCCGTGCGAGCCGAGAATGACGCAAAGCCCCATGAGAGGCCAGGAATAAACGAGTAGCGAAAGTACCCCGGCTCGGACGATCCATGCGAGTCGGATTCTGACTAGGCCGGTGGCTGCTCTTGCCTGCGCGAGCTGGCACTGAGTGCCTTCGCCGCGTGTTAGGGAATCGCCGTGGCTACGCGGACTGGCACGGCGGGGCGAGCGGATTTGTGGGGGTGAGTGGGACGGCGACGGTGCCCGATGTGGCACCGTACCGGCTCGATTGAGGCCACCAATCGGAGGAGACGTCATGTCGACGGACGAAAACAAGGCGCTGATTCGTCGCTACATCCAGGCGATCGATGAGAACGACTCGGGCAACTGGGACATCCTCGACGAGTACATCGCTGAGGATTTTGTTGCTCACAATCCGCCGCTCCCCGGCGTATCGCTAGATCGCGAAGGGATGAAGCAAGCGGCTGAGATCTTCCGGCAGGCGACACCCGGTCGGCACGAAATCCCCATGCAAGTGGCTGAAGCTGATCTCGTGGTCAGCCGGATCATCGGACGCGGTCGGCACGAAGGTGAGTTGATGGGGATCCCCGCGACCGACAAGGAGGTCGAAACCGACGGGTTCGCCGTTCATCGCATCCGGGACGGGAAGATCGTCGAGTACTGGTCGGTCGTGGACGTCGCTCGTGTGCTACAGCAAATCGGAGTGCTCCCCGGTCCAGACACCTAGGCCCTGCCGACACTCGGTTGCGCGAGCGTCCGTACGCCCGAATCGCCTGAGCCGTCTCCGCGAGAGCCTATGCGTCCTCCACCCACGGCAACGCGCGAAACGTCAACAGCACCTTGCGCGCGTCGTCAGGCCGCGTCGACGGCTCGCGGCGGAGCTCGTCGATCCGCGCGAGCATCTCGAGCCCGAGCTGGAAGACCTCGTCCGCCGTCAGCCAGACGTTGAACGAGCCGGTGAACGCCGCCTTGCGCCACTCCTGCTCGAGCGTCGGCAGGGCTCGTGTGAACCGGGCAAGCGCCTCCTCGTCCCGGCGGATGTGCACGAGCCGGGCTTCCGCCTCGAGCGCGCGGCCTTCCGTGTCATCCGCGTCCGTCGGAAGGTAGACGACCGCGGGGATCCGACGCCACCAGCGGTCTCGTGCGTTGCCTCGCAGCGTTTCCTCCTCGACGAGGCCGGCCCGCTCGAGGATCCGGAGGTGGTAGCTCGTCGCGCCGCTCGACTCGCCGAGCTCGGCGGCGAGCTTCGTCGCCGTCGACGGCCCGTCCCGGAGGACTTCGAGGAGGCGCAACCGGAGCGGATGCGCCATCGCGCGCATCTGATCGCGGTTGGCGGGGGTGACGGGGCGCTCGTCGGCCAAATGTAAAGGCAAATTATATTTGCAAACAACTTTTGGAATGAGGCGTCTAAGGCCTCAAGGCGGAAGTATCCCTTGTCGAGGCCAGAAACCCAGCAGGTGGTGATTCGCTTCCCGACCCGGTCGGCATGGCCCGGAGTCGAGCTGCGACACCTCATCGCGCTGCAAGCAGTGGTCGCGGCGGGCTCGTTCAACGCGGCTGCGGCCCGGCTCGGCTACACCCAGTCGGCGGTCAGCGCGCAGATCCGGACACTGGAGCGCCTCGTCGGGATGCGCCTGCTCGACCGGTCGCGCGGCGTCAAGGGAGTGCGGCTGACGAAGGAGGGGACGATCCTCCTCCAGTACGCGAGCGACATCGTCCAGCGCTTCGAGGCGGCGTCCGACCACCTGCTCGGCGGCCGCGATGAAGCCGTCGCGGAGATCCGGCTAGGCACGTTCCCGAGCGCCTCGCAGGCGATCTTGCCCGGCGCGCTCCGCCGCTTCGCAGCGGCGCGCCCCGAGGTGGAGGTCGTCCTGATCGAGCGCTTCGACGAGGAGCTCTTGCTCGACCTGCTCGAGCACGGCGAGCTCGACCTCGCGTTCACCGTCCTGCCGACGCGCCGCGGCCCGTTCGCGACAACCGTCCTGTGCCACGAGGAGCACGTCGCACTCGTCCCACGCGGCGACGCGCTCGCCAAACGCGGCTCCGTCGGGCTCGAGGAGCTGGCGACGCGGCCGCTCGTCGCCGACGCGAGCCGGCACGCCGCGCGGCATCTGCAGACGGTGCGCGCGCGCGGCATCGACACGGTGCGCGAGCTCGAGGACTCGACGGCCGTCGCGGCGTTCGTCGCGGCCGGTCTCGGCGTCGGGCTTGCTCCTGAGTTCGCAACGTCGCCGCGCCCGGACGTCGAGTCGCTGCGCGTGACGAGCGACGTGCCGCCCCGCACACTGGCGCTCGCATGGCATCGCGAGCGAGTCTCGAGCCTCGCCGCGAGGCAGTTCGTTCGCATTGCGTCAGAGGCGGCAGAGGAGTTGCAGGCAGAGCTGCAGACCTTGCGCGTCAGCTGATTTAGGGTACGAGCACAATTCAGGGGAGGGGAGGATCCTTTGCAACGACGCTGGCTTGTTGGACTTCTTGCGTGCGCGTGCGCGCTCGTTGTCGTCGCGACGGCTTCGGGGACAAAGCCGAGTTCGGGCTCGGACAAGGGTGTCGGCTCGGTGTTCGTGCCGAACCCCGTGCAGCAGCTCGGGGACGAGACGCTCACGGATCAGAAGGACTCGGACGCGGCGGTGCCGACGTCCGCGTATCACGACGTCACGCTCACGAATCTCGACGGCTCCGGGTTCCTGCACGGCGACTGGGCGACGGTCGTCTCCGAGACGGGCAACCCGGCGTACTCGCCGACGAACACGTTCCGCTACACGCGGAGTGACGACCGGTTCGAGCAGGTGATGGCGTATTACTGGGTGACGCAGTCGGAGCTTTACCTGCAGAAGCTGGGCTTCGGAGCGTGGCTGCCGCCCGTCGACATGCAGCCGCAGCGCGTACGCATCGACCAGTACGGCGCCGACAACTCGTTCACGACCGATCATCCGGTGCTCGAGGTTCGGCTCGGGAAGGGCGGCGTCGATGACGCCGAGGACGGCGAGGTCATCCTGCACGAGCTCGGTCATGCCATTCACTTCTCGCAGGGCTTCGCGTTCGCGAGCAACGAGGCCGACTCGATCAGCGAAGGCTTCGGCGACTATTGGGCGGTAACCGTCGGCGACTACGTGCGCCGGGCCGACAAGGTTGTCTCGCAAGAGCCGCTCGTGTGCGTCGCCGACTGGGACTCAACGTCGTACACGAGCGACGTGCCGCATTGCCTGCGGCGGCTCGACGATAACTTGCATTACCCAGGCGATCTGAACGGCGACGTGCATCACGACGGTCAGATCTGGTCGCAGGCATTGCTCGACATCCGCACTGCGCTCGGGAACCTCGACGCCGACAGGATCATCGTCGACGCCTCGATGAACTTCGTCGGCACGACGATGCCGCAGCTTGCGCAGGCGACGGTGGATACCGCGCAGGCGCTGTCCGGCACCCCCGCGAAGAACGCCGTGTTCGCGGCCTTCCACGCCCGCGGGATCCTTTGAAGGTGAGCGGCGGGCCCTGTGGGCTCGCCGCTACGCTCACCTCATGAGCGAGAGACACGACAGGACAGGCACATGGCTCGGCATCCCGTTCGACTGGCGGAAGCCCACGGTCGCCCGCACGCGCGAGCGCTGGTGGAATTCGAACGACCGCCGGCTCTTCACGCCGAAGACCTTCGGCTGGGGCTACGACGTCAACCTGTACGAAGCCGCCCGCCGTCTACGGCTTCGCCCGTAGACGGTTCTCGGGATTACATGAGGGCGCATCGTCGTTAGCCGGATCGTGGGCGAAGCTTGGTCCGAACACGATGCGAGCCTCGAGCTCGGCCTGCGCGTCGCGACCGTCCAGGTCGGCTGGTGGCTCGGATGGGCCTCCGTCATCGTCGTCGGCACCGGGATCTCGCTCGATGCCGGCGCGCATCACGTCGCGCTGCTCGTTGCACTGACGGTCGCGGCCGCCGCCGCGAACGGCGCCGCGATGACACTCCCGTGGCGCGAATGGCTCGCGAAGCGTCGCGGGCAGCTGCTCCTCGACCTGTGGTCGGCGGGGCTGCTCGGGTTCGTGGCGCTGCTCGTCGTTGCGGGGGGTTCGAGCTTCGCGCTGCTGCTCTTCCTCGTTGCCCCGTTCATCGCGGTCGTGCAGACCGGCCGCCGGCGCATCTTCTGGCTGGTGGCAACGGCTGTGACGTGTGCGGTCTCGACGGCGCTCGCCCCGGTATCGACGAGCGAGACCGCGATGCGCGTCGTGCTCGTTGCGTCGATCGTCGCGCTTGCGCTCATCCTGACGCGGGCAATCAGACGCGAGGCGGTTGCGCAGGCGCACGCCGCGATACAGGTGGAGGTGGCGAGAACGTTTGCGGCCGAGGCGAGCCATCGCATCAAGAACGACCTGCAGACCGTCGCCGACCTGCTACTGCTCGGGCGCCCCATCGGGACTGACGGCGTTGCCTTCGACGAGACCGCCGACCGTATCCGGTCGATCGCGACGGTCCACCGCCTGTTGAGCGAGACGGAGGGCTTTGTCGACGGGCCGGCGCTCCTGCGGGGCGTCACCGCGTTCGCGCCCGTGCCCGTTGCGATCGACGCCGACCACGCGACGTTCGACGCGGCGACCGCGCAGAAGGTCGGCATCGTCGCAAACGAGCTCGTGACGAATGCGTTCCGCCACGGCGCCGAGCCCATCGAGGTGCGCCTCACGACCGGGACGGTGACGAGGCTGAGCGTCGACGACCGCGGGACAGGCGCGGTCGAGCGCGACGGTCTCGGGCTGGCACTCGTCCGCCGGCTCGTCGAGCAGGGGCTGCACGGGAGGTTCGAGCTGTCGCGCCGCGCAGGGGGCGGCATGCACGCAGAAGTTGTCTTTCCGACGGTGGCGCAGTGAGAGTTCTCATCGCCGAGGACGATCCGGTCATCGGACTCGCGCTCTCCGAGCGGCTGCGGTCGCTCGGGCACGAGCCACTCGGCCCGGCGGGCGACGGAGACGAGGCGATCGAGCTCGCCCGAGCGGAGACTCCCGATCTCTACCTCTTCGACGTCGAGATGCCGAAGGTGGACGGCCTCGAGGCCGCCGCGACGCTCGCGCGCGACGGATTGCGCCGCCCGGTCGTGGTCGTCACCGGCGTCGACGACCCCACGCTCATCGAGCGTGCGATCGCAACGGGTGTGAGCGCGTACCTGACAAAACCCGTCGACTCACGCGAGCTCGAAGCTGCGCTGGCGCTCGCCGCCGCGCGACACGCCGAGTTCGAGGCGCTCGAGGCCGAGGTCGACCGCGCGCAGCAGGCACTCGAGGACCGCAAGCTCGTCGAGCGGGCGAAAGGCCTGCTGATGTCGGCCCTCGGGCTATCCGAGCAAGACGCATTCCGCCGCTTGCAGCGCACCGCGCGCGAGCGCAACCTCAAGCTCGCCCAGGTCGCCGCGCAGATCGTCGAACAACAGGATCTGCTCGACCCAAGGTAACGCCCTCTTGCTACGTTGATCTCGCAGCGTTCATGACGACGTTGCGCTGAGGCCAAGGCTCGCCTCTTCCGGGGATTCATCCAACGGAAAGGCAGAAGCCATGACGAAGCACATCATTCGGATCGTCAGCGCAGTTGTCGCCGCAGCGGTTGTCGCCGCCACGGCGGCCGCGTTCGCACTCGCCGGCGGCAACGCGCAGGCCGGAACGAGGATCAGCCTCGCGCGTACGCCGCTCGGACGAGTCCTCGTCGACAGCAAGGGAATCACGCTCTACGACTTCGTCGTCGACAAGGGTGGGATGAGCGCCTGCTACGGCGCGTGCGCAGCACTGTGGCCGCCGGTGCTCACGAAGGGCAAGCCGATCGCCGGCCCAGGCTTGAGGAAGTCGCTGCTCGGCACGACGAAGCGCAAGGACGGCAAGCTCGAGGTGACGTACGGCGGGCATCCGCTCTACTACTTCGTCACCGACCGCAAGCCCGGCCAGACGACGGGCCAGGGCGTCGATCAGTTCGGTGGCCCCTGGTGGGTCATCTCCGCGGCCGGGAAGGAGATCCACCGTGGCTAGCGTCGCCGCTCGTCACGTTCCCGCTCCGCGCGACCTCGTCATCGAGAGCACGCGGTATCTCGGAGCAGTCTCGATCGTCGTCGTCGGCGTCATTCACGCGCAGCAGTACTACGACGCGTACTTCAACGTCGTGCCGACAATCGGGACGCTCTTCCTGCTGAGCTTCATCGGCTCCGGGGTCGTCGGCGCGATCCTCGTCGCCCCGGTGCGCCGGCTCGGACGGAGTCTCGGCGACGCGATCCTCGTCGCAGCCGCGCTCGGGGCGATCGGGATTGCTTTCGGCTCCCTCGTCGCGCTGCTGTGGAGCGAGTACTCGCCCCTGTTCGGGTTCATGGAATCCGGCTATCGGCTCGCAATCGTCCTGACGCTCGTGTTCGACGCGCTGACGACCGTCTTGCTCGGCGTGTTCGTCGCGCTCGTCGGACGCGAGCTCGTGCACCGTCGCAGATAGGACGGTGCCGTCACGGTGACACCCGCGTCCCAATCTCCACGCGTTGCGCACTCCCCCGGACGCCGCGTGTG
The DNA here is from genome assembly GCA_036265735.1 of Gaiellaceae bacterium. Taxonomy (GTDB): domain Bacteria; phylum Actinomycetota; class Thermoleophilia; order Gaiellales; family Gaiellaceae; genus Palsa-739. The sequence continues at coordinate 31,458 of DATAOK010000026.1, read as the reverse complement.
ACCGGCGGGACGCGGGTGTCGTCCGTGCTTCGCCTCTGCACGATCAAGCGTGCTCCCCGTCCACGCGTGACGAAGCTGATCGTCCAGCGCAGGACAACGAGCAGCCGGTTCTGGAAGCCGATGAGGTAGAAGAGGTGGACGAAGAGCCAGATCGCCCACGCGAGGAAGCCCGCGAGGTGAAGGCCCTTGATGTCCGCGACGGCCTTCGAGCGGCCGATCGTCGCGAGGTTCCCCTTGTCGAGGTAGTGGAACGGCTCCGGCTCACGGCCGGAGAGGCGCGCGCGGATCGCGCGCGCTGCGTACCGGCCCTGCTGCATCGCGACCGGCGCGAGCCCGGGCAACCGCATGCCTTCGACCTGCACCATGTCGCCGAGCGCAAGCACGTCGGGATTGCCGGGCAGCGTGAGGTCGGGACGCACGAGCAGGCGGCCCGCGCGGTCGACATCGGCGCCCGACTCGGCCGCAAGCTCCGCGGCCAGCGTCGAGGCGTTGACGCCGGCGGCCCACACGGTCGTTCGTGCGGCGACCTGCTCGACGCTTCCGTCAGGCCTTTGCATCGCGACGGAACCGGCCGCGACGTCGACGACGGTGTGCGCAACGAGCGGGGTTGCGCCGAGCTGCTCGAGCGATCGCGCCGCCTTGCGCGACAGCGACTCGGGGAACGCCGGCAGCAGACGCGGCCCGGCCTCGATGAGAAGCACGCGGGCGGAGCCGGTGTCGGCGGAGCGGAAGTCGCGCCGAAGGGCGTTGCGTGCGAGCTCCGCGATCTGGCCGGCCATCTCGACACCCGTCGGCCCGCCGCCGACGATCACGAACGTGAGCCACGCGCGGCGCTTCGCCGGATCCGTCTCGACCTCGGCCGCCTCGAAGGCTCCAAGCACGCGCTCGCGGATGTCGAGCGCGCCGCCGAGGGACTTCAACTCGGGCGCGTGCTGCTGCCACTCGTCGTGGCCGAAGTACGAGTACCGCGAGCCCCCGGCGACGACAAGCGTGTCGTACGGCACCCGCGAGGGGCCGCCGCCGTTCGCGAGGTGCTCGACGAGCACGTCACGCCGGTCCAGATCGAAGCCGACGACGTCCGCGAGGAGCACGCGCGCGTTCTCCTGCCGCTTGAGAATCGCACGGAGCGGCATCGCGATCTCCGCCGCGGAAAGGCCGCCGGTTGCGACCTGGTAGACGAGGGGCTGGAACAGCGTGTAGTTCTGCCGGTCGATGAGCGTGACATCGACGGGGTCGCGGCGCAGGGCGCGCACGGCCTGCAGGCCCGCGAACCCGCCGCCGACCACGACGACCCGATGGCGCCGGTTGGTGATCATGCCGCCACCGCCAGTTGAGGCTGCTCGCCCTCGTCTTCTTCGTCGAGCGCAACGAAGTCGCGCTCACGGATAAGCGCGAAGCTGAACGCTGCAGCAACGAACGACGTGATCGCGCTGATGAGCATGATCGTGTTGAGCCCGTGCACGAGTGAAGCGCGTGCGGTGTCGGCAACGAGGCCGCGGAGCGGCGCAGGCGTGCCGGCTACCGCGCTGGACGTGCCGCCCGTCGAGATCGCATGCGCGAGCGTGTGTGCGTGCGCGGCGAGCGGTGTTCCCGTGAGGTGATCGACGACCGACCCGCGCACTTGCGACGCGAGGATCGTCCCGAGCGCCGCAACGCCGGTCGCGATTCCGACCTGGCGAAGCGTGGTGTTGATCCCCGACGCCATCCCTGCACGTGCCGGCTGTACGACGCCGACCGCCGTCGAGACGAGCGGCGTGCTCACGAGTCCCGCGCCGACGCCGCTCACGATCATCCCGGCGAGGAGGTGCGTCCAGCCGGAGCTCGGCGTCAAGCCGCGCATGAGCAGAAGCCCGGCGCCGTTCAAGACGAAGCCGGTCGAGATGAGCGCCTTGCGAGGAACGTGGTTCGTGAGCCGGCCCGCGATGCCGGCGGTGACGAAGATCGCGCCGGTCAGCGGCAGGAAGCGGACGCCGGTCGCGACGGCCGAGAGGCCGAGGCTGTTCTCCATGTAGATGACGAGATACGTGATGATCGAGAACGCCGATGCGGAGAGCGCCCACGCGGCGACGAGCCCGCCGCCGAACGTCGGGACGCGCAGCAGGCTGAGGTCGAGCATCGGCTCGCTGCTCAGGCGCTCGAGAACCATGAACACAGTGAGGAGCGCGGCGCCCGCGACGAGTGGCGCCAGCACGTTCGTCGAGCTCCAGCCGGAGTGCTCGCTCTCGATCAGCCCGTAGACGATCCCCGCAAGCGCCGCACTGAAGGTGACGAAGCCGGCCCAATCCGGCTTCCGCGCGTGCGGGTTGCGCGACTCGGAGACCCGAGCGAGCGTGATCCACAGCGCGACGGCGCCGATCGGCAGGTTGACGTAGAAGATCCAACGCCAGGAGAGCCCTGTGGTAATCGCGCCGCCGAGGACCGGCCCGACGGCGACTGCAATGCCGGTGATCGCGCCGAAGAGACCGAGCGCGACGCCGCGGTCGCGCCCCTGGAACGCCTGCGCGAGCAGGGCCAGCGACGTCGCGAACATGATCGCGCCGCCGACACCTTGCGCGCCGCGGGCGATCGAGAGGAAGAGCGAGCCGGTCGCAAGCGCACAGGCGAGCGAGCCGGCGGTGAAAATCGTGATCCCAACGGCATACAGAAGCCGCCGGCCGTAGAGATCGGCGAGCGAGCCCGCCGTCAGCAGGAACGCGGCGAGCGTGAGCGCATACGCGCTGATCACCCACTGAAGGTCTGAAAGGGACGCGCCGAATGCGTTCTCGATGTCGGGCAGCGCGACGTTCACGATCGTGATGTCGAGCAGCAGCATGAAGACGCCGGTGCAAACCGCGGCGAGCGTCCACCACTTGTGCGTCTCGGTCCTCGTCATAGGTGTTCCTTCCTTCGATGTCATCGAACTAAGAACGAATGAGGATGCGCTCCTGTGACATGTCACGGATCACCTCTGTGTCTCGTCGTAGAGCACAACGACGAGAGGAGCTTTGATGCGCGTTTTCGTGGCAGGTGCAAGCGGTGTGATCGGCAGACGGCTCGTGCCTCAACTCATCGAACGGGGACACGAGGTCGTCGCGACCACACGGCGCGCCGAGAAGCACAAGAGCCTGAGTGCGCTCGGCGCGACGGTTGCCCGGATGGATGGCCTCGACGCCGCCTCCGTGGGCGAGGCGGTCGCCCGGGCGGAGCCCGACGTGATCGTCCACCAGATGACCGCCCTCACCGGCGTGAGCGATCTCCGCCGCTTCGACGAGGAGTTCGCAACGACGAACGAGCTTCGGACGCGCGGCACCGACTATCTGCTCGCTGCGGCCGATGCCGTCGGCGTGCGGCGTTTCGTCGCACAGAGCTACACGGGCTGGCCCAACGAGCGGGTCGGCGGCGCAGTCAAGACGGAGCGCGATCCGCTCGACTCCGACCCGCCACGCCATCAGCGCCGCTCGATCGAGGCGATTGGCTATCTCGAGCGGACGGTTACGACATCCTCACCGGAAGGGCTCGTCGTCCGGTATGGAAGCCTCTACGGGCCGGGCACGTCGATGGCGAACGAGTACGCCGAGCTGATCCGCACGCGCAAGCTGCCGGTCGTCGGCAGCGGAACCGGCGTCTGGTCGTTCATTCACGCCGACGACGCTGCCGCCGCAACCGTGCGCGCGGTGGAGACGGGCGATGCGGGGCTCTACAACATCGTGGACGACGATCCGGCGGCGGTCGCGACGTGGCTGCCGTATCTCGCCGCCGTGCTCGGAGCAAAGCCGCCGCACCGCGTGCCTGTCTGGCTCGCGCGCTTCGCGGTCGGCGACGTCGGCGTGTCCGTCATGACGCGTGTCCGGGGATCGTCCAACGCGAAGGCACGTCGTGAGCTCGGCTGGGAGCCCCGCTGGAGCAGCTGGCGCTCGGGGTTCAAGCACGGACTGTTTGACGGTGTCGCGTCGGAGCCTGTTCGAGCATGATGGACCGGACGACATCGAGCAAGGGGGTTCTGATGTCCGCGGTCTTCGAGGATCTGCGTCCGTTGCTCTTCTCGATCGCGTACCGCATGGTCGGGCGCGTCGCCGAAGCGGAGGACATCGTCCAGGAGGCGTTTCTCCGCTACCACCGTGCGCTCGTCGAGGAGCACACGGAGATCGAGTCGCCGAAGGCGTATCTCTCTGCCGTCACGACTCGGCTCGCAATCGATCACCTGCGCTCGGCACGGGTGCGCAAGGAGACCTACGTCGGTGAGTGGCTGCCTGAGCCGCTGCTGACGGACGACCATGACGCGTCGGAGAGCACGGAGGAGGCCGACTCGCTCTCGATGGCGTTCCTCCTTCTGCTCGAGCGTCTCTCTCCGGTCGAGCGTGCGGTGTTCCTGTTGCATGACGTCTTCGACTACGGCTACGACGAGGTCGCGCGGATCGTCGGCAAGACAGTCGACAACACGCGCCAGCTCGCGGTGCGTGCACGCCGCCACGTGGACGAGAACAGGCCGCGCTTCGATGCGTCGCGCGAGCAGCGGGAGAAGCTCGCAGACCGGTTCTTCGACGCCGTGCGCGGCGGACGGATGGAGGATCTGCTTCACGCACTCGCCGCAGACGTCATCGTCTACGGCGACGGCGGGGGCGGCAGCCCGTCCTGGCGCCATCCGATCTACGGTCGCGACAAGGTGTCGCGCCTCCTGCTCGGCATTGGGAGGCACACGGAGCAGATGGGCGCCACGATCCGCCGGACCGAGGTCAACGGTCAGCCGGGCGCGATGTTCATCGCGCCCGACGGCAGCCTCATGTACGTGATGACCGTCGATATCGCGGACGGCGTCGTGCAGACGGTGCGCTCGGTGATCGCGCGCGACAAGCTCCAGCACCTCGGGCCGCTCGCGGACGTGCGTGCGATGTTGCACGCCCGACAGGGGGAGCCCTAGACGCTCGCGAGCACCTCCACGAGCGGGCGCGGGACGCGGTCGAGCGGCAACGCGTCGACAAGCAGGCGCGCGTAGCGGAGCTTGCGGCTGTCCGCGCTGCCCATGAAGCGGCGCAGCTGCCGCTCGGCGGGACGTCCACGCCATGCCGGCTGCTTCTGGAACGTGCGGAACGGATTGAGGTCGCCGTTCGCCGCCAGCACCTCCTCGACCGCGGGGGAACCGAGCGCGCGAATGAGCTCGTCCTCGAGATCCGCGTCGCAGACGTAGAAGCCGTGCCGCTCGAGGTCGAGGCGCGTCAGTTGCTCGCCGAAGCCGGCGCGCTCGAGCGCGCGCTGGAAGTCCCGCTCCTCCGCGGCGTCGCACATTCCGGCGAGCCGTAGGTCGAGACCATGTGGCCCGTAGTGCTCGACGAAGCGTCCGATCGCTTGCGCCCCGCCGATCGGCACGACGGCGACTCCTTCCGCGGCCAGATCGCGTCCGCTGCGGGCCGCCAGCGCCTCGACGGCCGTCTGGTCGCTCACGCCTTCGACGAGGATGACGGAAAGATGAGGCAATCGCCCCATGGTGGCAGCTCGTCCGCGGTCGTAGATTCGCAGCATGAGAATCGGAAGCAGGCTCTTCGCCTTCATGTACGACCGGATGAGCGCCAAGACCGAGGATGCCGGGCTGCGCGAGGTGCGCCGCCGGCTCTTGGCCGACGCCGAAGGGCGCGTGCTCGAGATCGGCGGCGGGACGGGAGCGAACCTCCTCCTCTACGGCCCTTCGGTCGAGTCGCTGACCGTGACCGAGCCGGAGCAGCCGATGTTGCGCCGCCTCGACCGCAAGGTTCGTGAGCAGGCCCCACTGACGAAAGTGCTTCGTGCCAGCGCCGAGGAATTACCTTTCCCCGACAACTCGTTCGACACGGTCGTCTCGACGCTCGTCCTCTGCGGCGTCGAGGATCAGACGCAGTCGTTGCGTGAGGTGCGCCGGGTTCTCCGGCCCGGCGGTCGGTTCCTGTTCATCGAGCACGTGCGCTCCGACGAGCCGAAGACCGCCCGCATGCAGGACCGGATGAACGGCGTCAACCGGTTCGTCGTGCGTTGCGACTGCAACCGTGCGACACTCGGGTCGATCGAGGCCGAGGGCTTCGAGGTGACGAAGCTCGAGCGAACCGAGTTGCCCAAGGCGCCGCCGTTCGCCCGTCCGCTCATCGTGGGCGTGGCGACCGGGACGTAACGTCGACAGAGGAGGCAGAGGCATGGCGATTGCACGTGTTGTCACCTTCGAAGGGGTCAGCGCCGACCGCATGCGGGAGCTGAGAGAGGGGATGGAAAGCGGAGAGCCGCCCGAGGGCATGCCCAAGTCGGAGCTCATCGTCCTCCACGATCCCGAGGCTGAGCGGTCGACGGCGATCGTGATCTTCGACTCCGAAGAGGACTACCGGCGTGGGCACGAGATCCTCGACTCGATGCCGAGCGAGAACACACCGGGGCAGCGCACGTCGGTGACGAAGCACGACGTTGCGATCCGGATGACGAGCTAGATCGGCGGTAATCGTCGGCTGCTGCGAATCTACGCTGCCGCCTTTAGGGGTCTTGCGCGTGTCGGAATCCGCGCTAGCGGATTCCGACACTTGCGCTCAATAAGAGTGCGGTTGCCCGCACCTTGAAATGTCGGCGTGCCCCACCGGCGAGCGTACGCCGGTGGGGCAGCCTGATTCGGTGAGCAATCTCGGATCAGGAGGGGTCGGATGAACCTCAACATCGCGGCGCGGGCGGGACGTTGGAGCGCCGAGCACTGGAAGAAGTCCGTCTGGGCATGGATCGCCTTCTGCGTGGTTGCGATCGCGCTCGGCTCGGTCGCAGGCACCAAGGCGCTGAAGCAAGCCGATACGGCCGCAGGCGAGACGAAGACGGCGACGCAGCTGCTCGACCGCGCCGGGTTCCCGGATCAGGCGGGCGAGAGCGTGCTCGTGCAGTCGAAGGATTCGACGGCTGACGATGTCGCCTTCCGCGCGACGGTCGACGATGTCGTTCGCAGCGTCTCGGCGCTGGACCCAGTCGAGCGCGTCCACTCACCGTTCACAGCCGGCCACGCCGGGCAGATCTCGTCCGACCGGCGCTCCGCGCTCGTCCAGTTCGAGGTTGCCGGCGACCCTGACAAGGCGGACAAGAAGATCCAGCCTGTGCTCGACGCGGTCAGCGCCGCTCAGGCACGGCACCCCGGGTTCACGGTCTCGGAGTTCGGTGACGCGAGCTCGGCGCACGAGCTCAACGACACGCTGAACAAGGATTTCCAGCGCGCGGAGTACTCGACCCTGCCGGTGACGCTTGTGATCCTGCTCGGCGCGTTCGGCGCGCTCGTCGCTGCCGGCCTGCCCGTGCTGCTCGCCTTCTCGGGCGTGCTCGCGACCATCGGCCTCTCCGCGCTCGCAAGCCACATCGTTGCCGCAGGAGACCCGACGAAGTCGGTGATCCTCCTGATCGGAATGGCGGTCGGCGTCGACTACTCGCTCTTCTATCTCCGCCGAGAGCGTGAGGAGCGGGCACGGGGCGCAACCCCGAGGCAGGCGTTGCTGAACACGGCGCGGACGTCCGGGCACGCGGTCTTCATCTCGGGCCTGACGGTGCTGATCGCAATGGCCGGCATGCTCTTCACCGGCAACGCGATCTTCACGTCGATCGCCGTCGGCGCGATGCTGATGGTCGCGGTCGCGCTCATCGGCTCACTCTCGATCCTGCCCGCGATGCTCGCGAAGCTCGAGCACCGCGTCGACAAGGGCCGAATCCCGCTGCTCGCGCGCCGCGGCGACGGTGAGTCGCGCATCTGGAGCTACATGCTCGACCGCGTGCTTCGGCGGCCGGCGATCTCGGCCGTTCTCTCGGGCGGCGTGCTCGTCGCGCTGGCGGCGCCGGTGCTCTCGATGCACACACAGCTCCCGAGCTTCACGGACCTGCCGAAGTCGCTGCCGATCGTGAAGACCTACGAGTCGATCCAGCACGCCTTTCCCGGTGCCCAGACTCCGGTCAAGGTCGTGGTCGCAGCAGACGACGTGAGGTCGCCGCAGGTACAGCAGGCGATCCACACGCTCGAGCGGCGCGCACTCGCCACCGGCGAAATGTTCCAGCCGGTGACAACCGAGGTCAACCCGGCCCACACCGTCGAAACCGTGTCACTGGCGATTCAGGGCGACGGGAGCGACAACAAATCCGTGACTGCGCTCGAGACGCTCCGCAAGCAGGTCGTCCCGGCGACGATCGGAACGGTGCCCTCCGCGCGCGCGGCCGTTACCGGACTCACCGCCGGCACGCACGACTTCAACGAGCAGATGAAGAGCCACGCTCCGCTCGTCTTCGCGTTCGTGCTCGCCCTCTGCTTCGTCCTTCTACTCGTCACGTTCCGGTCGATCATCATCCCGATCAAGGCGGTGGCGTTAAACCTGCTTTCCGTCGGTGCTGCCTACGGTTTGCTCGTCCTCGTGTTCCAGCACCGCTGGGCGCAGGGCATCCTCGGCTTCCACTCGAACGGCGCGATCACATCGTGGCTGCCGCTCTTCATGTTCGTGATCCTGTTCGGGCTCTCGATGGACTACCACGTGTTCATCTTGAGCAGGATCAAGGAGCTCGTCGACGCGGGCATGCGCACCGAGGAGGCCGTGGCGACGGGGATCAAGCGCACCGCCGGCACCGTGACGAGCGCTGCGGTCGTGATGGTCGCCGTTTTCGCGATCTTCATCACGCTCCGCACGCTCGACATCAAGCAGATGGGCTTCGGCCTCGCGGCCGCGATCCTCATCGACGCGACGATCGTGCGCGGCGTGCTGCTTCCGTCGGTGATGAAGCTCCTGGGCGACTGGAACTGGTACCTCCCCAAGTGGCTCGAGTGGCTGCCTCGCCTCGACGGCGGGCACCGCGGTGGCAAGCAGGCCGGGACGGACGCGGCACCAGCCTGGGAGTCTCGCTAGTGTGCCCGGCGGGGTGGGATCCAGTGACAGCGGTGGAGCATCGGGAGCTGCTCGAAGAGTTGCGGTCTGCGGAGGGCGTTCTGATCGTCGACGACCACGCGAGCTTCAGGCGCTGCGCCCGTGCGCTCCTGACGGCTGAGGGCTTCGAGGTCGTCGGCGAGGCGGCCGACGGGACGACCGCGCTCGAGGCGGCGACGGCGCTCGACCCGGAGCTGATTCTGCTCGACATTCAGTTGCCCGACATCGACGGGTTCGAGGTCGCGCGGAGGCTGCTCGCGGAGAATCCAAAACGTCAGATCGTCCTCGTCTCGAGCCGTGACCGCAATGCGTACGGCCCGTTGATCGAGGAGAGCGGGGCGCGCGGCTTCGTGTCGAAGGGCGACCTTTCGCGTGAGTCCATCGAGAGGCTGATCGAGTGAGATGGTCCGCGCGGACGCGGGCCGGCCCCGGCGACGGGGCGCTCGTGCTCCTCGGAAGCGCCGCTCTGGCCGCGACGGGAGCCGCGGTCTATACGTCTGCCGTCAGCCGGCACGCGCCACAACCTGCGAGCCACGCCGTCGTCACCGTCGTCGTCTGTCTCTCGTTCGTGTGCGCGGGGATCTTCGCGCTGCGGCAGCCGCCGTACGTGCGGTTCGGCTGGCTGCTCGCGGCGGTCGGGTTCTCGTCGCTCTTCGGCGCCTTGCACGACGCGAACAACGCCGTGCTGTACACGATCGGCGTCGTCACGGCGAATCTCGTCTTCGCGGTGCTCGTGCACGCGATGCTCGCGTTCCCGCACGGCCATCTTGGCTCGGCGCGCAGCCGCATCGTGGTCATCGCCGCGTACGCGAACGTCCTCGTCCTGCAAGGGATCGCGGTTCTCTTCGACCCGCTCACCCGGTGGCACAGCAACCACCCGCGGAACGCCGCGCTCCTTGACTCGCAGGCGACCTTTTCGACGGTGCTCGAGGAGATCGAGGCCGCGGTCGCGCTCGCGATCGTCGTCGCTGTGATCTTCTCGCTGTCGCGCCGCGTGGCTGCGGCAACACCGGCGGCGCGCAGAAACCTCACGCCGGTGCTGCTCGGCGGTGAGATCGGGCTGCTCTTCTTCGCCGTCGGGCTCGTGCTCGCGCCGATCTCCTCGGATGCGGCAGTGATCGGCATCGGGATCGGCCTGATCGCCTCGCTCGCGTTCCCGGCCGGCTTTCTCACCGTGCTGCTGCAGGGCCGGCTCTCGCGCGCTGCGGTCGGCCAACTGCTGCTGGAGCTCGGCGAGCCCGGCGATCCGCCCGGGCTCGAGGACGCCTTGGGACGGGCGCTCGGGGACCCGACGCTTGCGCTCGCCCGCGTCGACCGCGGAGTGTATGTCGACAGTCACGGCGTGCCCGTCACGCTTCCCGGCTCCGGCGCGACGCAGGTCTCGACACTGATCCTTCATCACGGCGAGCCGATCGGCGCGCTGATCCACGACCGCTCGCTGCGGCTGCGGCCGGAGCTGCTCAACGCCGTGTGCGCCGCAGCCGGCTTTGCGCTCGCGAATGAGCGGGCTCTCGAGACGCTGCAGCGAATCGAGCAGCGCAGCCGCGCCCTGCTCGACGCGATTCCGGATCCGATGCTCGTCGTCTCGCGCGACGGGATCTATCTCGAGGTGCGCGCACATGGAGAGGCGGGCCTGCTCGGCGAACCGGAGGAGCTCGTCGGCCGCAATGTCCGCGAGTTCATCACGGGGAAGCTCGTCGACGAGGTTCTCGACTCCGTCGAGCTGACGCTCGAGACCGGCGCGCTCAACGCGATCGAGTACGAGATCGAGATCGACGGCGACCTGCGCTGGAAGGAGTCGCGCATGGTGCCGAGCGGGAACGACGAGGTGCTCACGATCGTCCGCGACTTCACCGAGCAGCGTCGCGCTGAGATCGAGGTGCGCCGGCTTGCCGAAGAGCAGGCGGCGCTCCGGCGGGTGGCGACGCTCGTCGCCGGCGATGCGCGTCCCGAGCAGGTGTTCCAGACAGTGACCGAAGAGGTCTGCCGGCTGCTCGGGCTGCGAACGGCCGTGCTGCATCGGTTCGGCGGCGAGCGCGCAACCACGATCGTCGGCAAGTTCGGTGACCCGACGGGTGCGCTCGAGCTCGGCAGCACGCTCGAGCTCGAGGAAGGCACGGCGCTTTGGGTGCGTGACACCGGAGCGCCGGCCCGCTCGAACTATGACGAGCTCCCCGGCCCGGGCGCTGCGGAGCTGCGCGACCTGGGCTACCGCTCCGCGATCGGCGTCCCGATCAATGTCGGCGGCGTCACGTGGGGCGCGCTGGTGGCTGCGCTGCGCGAGGGCGAGACGATCCCCGTCGAGACCGAGCGGCGGCTCGAAGCGTTCGCAGAGCTCGTCGCGCTGGCGGTCGCGAGCGCGCAGGCGCGTGACGAGCTCGCTGCGTCGCGACTGCGCATCATCGAGGCGAGCGACGCCGAGCGTCGCCGGCTCGAGCGCAACCTGCACGACGGGGCGCAGCAGCGGCTTGTTGCGCTCTCCGTCGGTCTCGGACTTGCGCGCCGGCGCATCCACGAGTCCCCGGAGGAGGCCGACCAGCTCCTCAGCGTCGCTGCGTCGGAGCTCGCGGCGGCCCTCACCGAGCTGCGCGAGCTTGCGCAAGGAATCCATCCCGCGGTGCTCACGGAGCGTGGGCTCGAGACAGCACTCGAGGTTCTGGCCGCGCGGACGCCGATCCCGGTCGAGCTCGACGTGAACGTGCCCGAGCGCCTGCCGGAGCAGGTGGAGGCGGCGGCGTATTACGTCGCGTCGGAGGCCCTCGCCAACGTCGTCAAGCACGCGCGTGCGCAGGCGGCCGGCGTCCGGGTCGAGCACGACGGTGCGCAGGCGGTGATCGAGGTCGAGGACGACGGCGTCGGCGGGGCGAATCCGGACGCGGGCACGGGCCTGTTTGGACTGCGCGACCGGGTCGAGACGCTGAACGGCCGGCTGCAGATCGAGAGCCTGCCCGGTGTCGGGACGGTTGTGCGCGCCGAGCTCCCCGTCCGCGACCGCGGGCTGACGCTGGCGGGCGGCGCATGACGCTCACGTTCTTCTTCAGCGACATCGAAGACTCGAGCGGCTTGCTCGCCGAGGTCGGCAATGCGTTCTCGGCGATCCTCACGGATGCGCGCGAGCTGCAGCGTAGGGTCATCAGCGCGGCCGGCGGGCGCGAGGTCGATTGCCGCGGCGACGAGCTCTTCTGCGTGTTCGACGAGCCGGGGCCTGCTGCTGCGGCGGCGCTCGACATCCAGCGTGCGTTCGCCGCGCACACGTGGCCGGTCGACGAGCGCGTCCGCGTCCGGATCGGGCTGCATTGCGGTGAGGCCGAGGCCTCGGGCGACGGCTACGTCGGCATTGACGTGCACCGCGCGTCCCGGATCTGCCAGGCGGGGCACGGCGGCCAGGTGCTGGCGTCGGAGACGGCGGCGGGAGGTATCCGCTCCGCCGCGACCGAGCTCGGCGAGTTCGAGTTGAAGGGGCTCCGCGGAACGGAGCGGATCTTTCAGCTCGGGGCCGACGACTTGCCCTCGGAGTTCCCACCGCTCCGCGGCGTGCGCGAGCACGACCGTGCGCTGCGAGCGGTGATCGCCGAGGACTCGACGCTGATCCGCGAAGGCATCGCGCGCCTGCTCGAGGAGGCGGAGATCGAGGTCGTCGGTCAGGCGGGGAACGCGTACGAGCTGCTTTTGAAGGTGCGGAGCTACCGCCCGGACGTCGCGATTGTCGACATCCGCATGCCGCCGTCGCAGACCGACGAAGGGATTCGTGCCGCGCTCGAGATCCGTGCGCGCCATCCGGGCACCGGCGTGCTCGTGCTGTCGCAGCACGTCGCGCACAATTACGCTGTCGAGCTCGTCGGCGAGAGCGCAGAAGGCATCGGCTATCTGTTGAAGGACCGCGTCTCCGACGTCGCGGACTTCACCGCGGCTGTGCGCCGCGTCGCCGAAGGCGGCTCGGCGCTCGATCCGCTCGTGGTCGCGGAGCTCGTCGGCCGGAACCGCAAGAGCGATCCAATGAGCGACCTGTCACCGCGTGAGCAGGAAGTCCTCGAGCTGATGGCGGAAGGGCGCTCGAACCACGCGATCGGCGCGCGCCTGTTCATCTCGCCGCGGGCGGTCGAAAAGCACATCACGAGCATCTTCACGAAGCTGCGGCTGCCGGCTGCCCCGGAGGATCACCGGCGCGTGCTTGCGGTGCTGCGGTTTCTCGGCTCTTAACGTGAGGCTCGTCGGGCGTAGCATCGTTCGCGCAGACGAAAGCGAGCTGGAAGCGGTCCTTCCGGCTCCAACCGGCTATTTCTGTGTGAAGGCGAAAGCCCGTCTGCCAGCCTCGTAGACGCGGCGTTCAGCGGCTGCGCCGAAGCTCGGCGGCGAGAGGTATTCGAGTAGATAGCCGCGCCTTCCATGGAGGGCCGCGAGCGTGATCACGTCGTATCCGGGGCAGCTGTTCACGAACTCTCGTGCCGGCACCCCTCCAAGAGACGAGGCCCGGAAATGTCGCAGCCCGTGGCAAGCCTGACGTTTCACCCTCACGACGAAGGCTTCCCATCGTGACAGCGACATTCCAGACGAGACCGGCTTGGCGGCGACGATGAACTTCCGGTCGTGCCGGTCGACGATCACGTCGACCCGGCCGCTACTGCCGAACGGAAAGCTACCGTCCCACGGCGCGAGGGCCGAAACCATCCCGAACGTTCCCCGGAGCACGATCTCGTAGCGATATCGCTTGGAGACGTACTTCGTGCCGACGCGCGGAACGGACGTTTTCTGCGAAGACCGACTCTCGGCGCCGCACCCTGCCGCGCCGGCGACGACAACGAAGACGAGGAGCGTCACAGGAGGACGCCACGCTGCACTCGACATCAGTCGATCATGACAACGTGTGTCCGCACCGTCCACACCTGGCGACGGTCAACCGGCTTCCGGTCGCTCCAGCTGGGCGCTCATGAGTACATAGCCGTCCGGGTCGGTGAGCCGCATCTCCTCGTGCCGGCCCGGGCGTGCCGTCAACGATCTCTCCAGCCGACCGGCAACAGCCGTTGCGGCGCTAGTCCTCGTCGGTGACGCTCTCCCCGTCGCCGCTCGAGGTCTTCGCCTGCGGCTCCCCCTCTCGCGGCTTCGGCCGCTCTTCCTTCGGCGGCTCGACGTCGTCGGAGCCGAGACCGCTCTCCTCGCGGAGCCGCTCGGTCTCCTCGCGGCTGTGCTGCGCCTGCTCGAACAGCTCGTCTTCTTCGCGCATATCCGCCAGATGCCCCACTGCCTAGGCAGTAATCAAGTGCGGATACCCGTACTTCCAGAAGCCTGAGGCCCGTACCGCTCAGCGCCCCGCGCCGCGTCAAGCTCTCGACATGGCGCATTCAACGGACACAAGCAGCGAGCGGGCGCTGCTGCAGGCTTGGTATCTGGGCCGGCTGGCGCCGAAGCTCGCGGACGCGGTCAACAGCGGGAAGGCGAACGCGGCTGCAGCTGCGGCGCTCGACCTGCACGTTCGGCAGCTCCTGGACCTCCACCACGACACGACGCATGCGGAGGCGGCATGACGATGCAGCCCGGCTTCGAGGTCGAACGGCTCGTCCTCGAGCTTGCCGGGCTGGTCCGGCGCGAGGAGCTCCTCGCGCTCCGCGGCGCGGACGACGACGAGCTCGAGGCACACCGCCTTCAGATCGAGCGGACGCGCTGGCGGCTCGCCAACGCTGCACGGAAGCGGGCTCGCATCGACGGGCCCGCGGCGGCATGACGATGCGGTGGCTCGCCGCCCGCCACTCGCTGTGGATCGAGGCAGCCGCCGTCGTCATCCTCTACGCGCTCTACGAGGCGACGCGCGGGCTCGTCGCCGGCGACCCGTCCGCGGCCGTTCACCACGCGCAGCTCATCGCGTCGTACGAGCGAAGCGCTCACATCTTCGCCGAAGCGGACGTGCAGCACGCCGCGCAGGCGGTGCCCGGTCTCCTCCACACGCTCGGGCTCTTCTACCTCACGCTCCACCTTGGAGTCACGATCGTGTATCTGCTGTGGCTGCACCGGCGGCGGCCCGAAGCGTTTCCGCTCGTCCGTACCGCACTCTTCGCCGCGAGTGCGCTTGCGCTGATCGGCTACGTCGTGTTTCCCACGGCGCCACCGCGGATGGCAGCACTCGGGATCGGCGACACGATTGCTCGGCAAGGCATCGATCTCAATCACGGCCTGATCAGCTCGCTCTACAACCCGTTCGCCGCCGTTCCGAGCATCCACATCTGCTACGCGCTCATCATCGGCGTGAGCCTCGTCCGCTTCGGCCGCCGCCGTTCGCTCCGCGTCGCAGGAGTGCTCTATCCGGCGCTCGTGCTCACGGTCGTCGTCGCGACCGGGAACCACTTCTTCTTCGACGCGCTCGCCGGTGCCGCGGTCGCCGTCGTCGGCATGGCGTCGGCGACGCTCGTCGCGCGTCAGCCCGCCCGCGCCCGCTGCGCGAGGCCGTCGACATACAGGTCGATCAGCAGCTCGAACCTTGCGTCCGCGTCGACGAACGCGAACTGATCGGCGACCGCAACGAGATTCGGGAACTGGTCGGCCGGCAGCGACTTGATGTAGTCGCGAGCGAGATCGCCGGCCTCCTGGTCGACCGGCGTCGCGTCGCCGACGCCGAGCTCCGTCGTCTCGTCGAGCGTGAAGCCGTTGACGATCGCATACAGCAGGTGCTGGCCCGTCACCGCGAGCTCGTCGGGCACGCCCCCGGCGCGTAGCACCGCCAGCAGCCGCTCCTGCAGGCGCAGCGCATTCGGCCCCATGGGGATCCGCCCGATCGAGATCCGGACGATGTCGCGGTGGCGGAGGATGAGCGCGCGCGCAGCGCGCGCGACGTCCTTCAACTGCTCCTCCCAATGCTCCGGGTCCGGATCCGGGACGTCGGATTCGCCGATCACACGGTCGAGGATCAGGTCGAGGAGCCCGTCTTTGCTCCCGACGTGCCAGTAGAGCGAGGCAGGCCCGGTATCGAGCTCGTCGGCGACACGGCGCATGCTCAGCGCGTCGAGGCCGTCCCGGTCGAGGAGCCGGAGCGCGGTTTCGACGATCAGCTCCTGCGTGATCGGCTCGCGGCCGCGGCGCCGGCCGCGCTCGGACGGGTGTCGCTGCCAGGGCGGGGGCGGGGGCTCAGCCATGTTCTCGAACAGCCTATCGCCTATCGAACAGTGTTTGCTTAGAACAAGCATCGTCTGATAGAACGATGTTCGTATAGAACGTCGTTCGACAGAGAGGACAGCACCATGCCAGCACTGATCGAAGCGAAGGGCCTGCGCAAGCGCTTCCGGAAGACCGTGGCCCTCGACGGCCTTGACCTCGTCGCGGAGCCGGGCCGGGTCGTGGCCGTTCTCGGCCCGAACGGGGCGGGGAAGACCACCTTCGTCCGGGCCGTCGCGACGCTGCTGCGGCTCGACGCGGGAACGCTCGCCGTGCTCGGCGAGGACGTCGGCCGGTATCCCGAACGGGTTCGGCCGCTGATCGGGCTCGCCGGCCAGTTCGCGGCCGTCGAGGCAGCGATGACGGGCCGCGAGAACCTCGAGCTCGTCGCCCGCCTCTACGGCCTCAGCCGGCGCGACTCGCGGGTGCGCGCGCAGCGCGTGCTCGAGCAGCTCCAGCTCGTCGAGCCCGCCGACCGGCTCGTCCGCACGTACTCGGGCGGGATGCGGAGGCGGCTGGATCTCGCCGCGAGCCTCGTGGGCGAGCCGCGGCTCCTGCTGCTCGATGAGCCGACGACCGGGCTCGACCCGCGCAGCCGGATCGAGCTGTGGGATGCAATCCGCAGCCTCGTCGAGCGCGGCACCGACGTCCTGCTCACAACGCAATACCTCGACGAGGCCGACCGGCTTGCCGGTCAGATCGTGATCATCGATCACGGCCGCACGATCGCCGACGGTACGCCGTCGGAGCTCAAGCGCCGTGTCGGCGGCAACGTCGTCGAGGTGCACACGGGCCGCCGTGACCAGCTCGCGGCAGTTGCGAATGCGCTTGCGCGGCTCGGCGAGCCTCAGATCGACGAAGCGACACGCCGCGTCACCGTGGGCCTTCGGTCAGCGGGCGAAGGCCTCGGAGCAGCGGTGCGCGCACTCGATGCGACCGGCGTCGAGATCGACGACATCGCGCTGCGCCAGCCGACGCTCGACGAGGTGTTCCTCGCGCTGACCGGCCGCGCCGCGACGACACACGACGAAACCGACAAGCCGCGCGCGAACGCGGCGTAACCGAGGAGGAGACCTTCCATGACTGCTCTTGCACAAACCGTCGACCGGCGATTCGACCGGGCGACCACGGGACTCGTCTCGAGCACTCTCACGATCACACGCCGGGCGGCGCTCCGCTACGTGCGGACACCGCAGCTGATCGTGATGGCGACGCTCCAGATGTCGCTCTTCTTCCTGATCTACCGCTACATGTTCGGCGGCGCGATCCAGGCTGGGCACCTGCCCTACGTCGACTATCTCGTCCCGGGCTTCATCGCGACCGGCGTGCTCTTCTCGGGGATCGGCGCTGCCGTTGCCACGGCCGAGGATCTCGAGCAGGGCTTCGTCGACCGGTTGCGGTCGCTCCCGATCCCGCGCGGCTCCGTGCTGGCGGCACGGGCACTCGCCGACACGGCGATTCTCGCACTCGCCTCCGCGGTGACAGTTGCGATCGCCTTCGCCGTCGGCTTCCGCCTGCACGGCAGCGTCGTTCAGGGACTCGCGGCGTTCGGCCTCGTGATCGTCTTCGGCTTCGCGTTCGAGTGGGTCTTCGTGACGATGGGCCTGCTGGCCGGCAACACGCAGGCCGCACAGGGGATGGGGATGATCGTCTTCCCGTTCGCGTTCATCTCGAGCGCGTACGTCCCGGTCGCAACCATGCCGGGCTGGCTGCAGGTGTTCGCGAAGTACCAGCCGCTGACGTTCATGGTCGACGCGGCCCGGTCGCTCACGCTCGGGTCGACGGCCCGCGCCGAGCTCGGGCACCCGGCATCGTATTACGTCATCCGCGCGGTCGCGTGGGCAGCGGGGATCTTGATCGTCTCGGTCCCGCTCGCCGTTGCGCGGTACCGGCGTGGCTGAGTGCACGGCCCGAGCCCGCCTCGCGGCGGGCCCGGGCCTTGGCTCGGCCTACGGCAGGAAGTACATCGGGTTCGGGATCTTGAACGTCTGATCCGCGAAGCCGCCGTTCAGGTCACTGAACTGGTCGCCGAAGTTCGCGACGATGTCGAAGCCGAGTGACTCGATGTGCTGTCGCGTGAGCGACTTGTACTGCGTCGTGGGGCAAGGCGTCCCGCAGCTCGCGAGCCACGGCGCCGTGAGGTCCTTCAGGTACAGGTGATCCTTGTCCTCCGTGCCGTACCCGGCGTTCTGGAGGTTCGTCACCGTGCCGGCCCGCTGTGCCTCCGGGCGGCCGGTGAGGAAGAACACCGTGTACCCGTCGTCACGCAGATGCGAGACGAGCGCCGGCATGCCGGGTGTCGCCGGGAACACCGCGTTGTTGACGAACGCGGCGTTCGTCGTCGGGTTGAACACGAAGTTGCTGTAGATCTCGTAGCTGTACGTGTTCAGCGTTGTGTCGTCGATGTCGAACAACACCGCAGGCGTGCCGCTGAACTTCTGGTCGTGCTTCGCAGCCTTGTCGAGGTCTTTCGCCGCATCCGCTTCGATGCCGGCCATCTCGTTGGCGTACGCACCGGAAGGCGAGAACGTGTGCAAAAGAGTCGTGCCGGCGACCGGATCGGGCGTCTGCGTGACCGTGTCGCCGTAGTACGCCTTGATCGCCGTCTTGACCTGATCGATGTTCTGGATCTGGTCGGCGCTCGTCGGCTGTGCCGGCGGCGCGGGGACGGACGTCCCGTCCGCGATCGCGCCCGGAACGAGCAGCATGAGCACGACGAGTGCGGCCGCGGCCGCTGTGACCGCATGCGGGAGCATGCGGGTGAAGCGTGATGTCACTTGCCAGCCCTCCCCTTGAGTTGAATGTGACAGCGGGTACCGTGCCAGCACTTCGGGCTGGTTGCAAACAGGTAACGATCAGCGCTCGGCGTCGAGGATGTCCGCGAGCCGCGAAAGCGCCCGGCGCGTCCGCGTCTTGACCGTCCCGAGCGGGATCCCGAGCTCCGCGGCGATCTCGGACTGGGAGAGCTCCTTCCAGTACGCAAGCTCGATCACGGCGCGCTGGTGCGCCGAGAGCTGGGCGACGGCCCGGTGCACGCGTGCCCTCTCGGTCGCGGCCTCGGCCTGCTCGCTCGGATCCGGCGCGTCGGCGATCGAGTCGGGGGGTTCCATCGGCAGCGGCACCCGGACCCGCATCTGGTTGACGACCGCGTTCCGGGCGACGGTAAAGAGCCACGGGGCCCCGGGCCCGCGCTCGGGCTTGTAGGTCGAGGCCGAGCGCCAGATCGCGGCGAACGTCTCCTGCGTCGCGTCCTCCGCCCGCCTTCTGTCCCTGAGCTGGCGCAGGGCACGGCGGAAGACGGCGTCGGCGAAACGGCGGTAGAGCTGGTCGAACGCCGCCCGGTCGCCCTGGCCGGTGCGACGGAGCAGGTCTTCGTCTGAAACGAGCATGCCCTGATCGTCACGATCCCGGTGGGCGCTCCGCACCGTGGAGACCCCCCGGACTTTTCGCGGCGGGTGCGACGTTGATGCCCGTGAGCAATGCCCGGCCTGATCGAAGCCGCGGCGCCGGCCGTCAAGCCGGCGGCGCTTCTGCTGGAACGCCGCGAAGAACTCGCTCGAATCGGCGCAGCGCTGGCCGAGGCGCGGGCGGGCCGCGGCCGCCTGCTGGTCATCGAGGCGGAGCCGGGCATGGGCAAGACTGCGCTCCTGGCGGCGGCTCGGACGCATGCCGCGGCGGGCGGACTGCGAGTCCTCCGCGCGCGGGGCACGGAGCTCGAGCACGACTTCGCCTTCGGCGTCGTTCGGCAGCTGTTCGAGCGGCCGTTGGCCGAGGCGACCGCTCGCGAGCGGTCGGACCTCCTCGCGGGGGCGGCTGGGATCGCGGCCGGTGTGCTCGGGCTGCCGGGAGCGCGCGCAGTCGACTCGCCCGTCGACTCGTCGTTCGCGATCCAGCACGGTCTCTACTGGTTGTGTGCGAACCTCGCAGCCGGCGGCCCGCTTTGCCTCGTCGTCGACGACGCGCAATGGGTCGACCGGCCGTCGTTTCGGTTTCTCGCCTTCCTCCAAACGCGCCTCGAGGAGATCGGCGTCACGGTCCTGATCGCCTCGCGGCAGCGGGCCGCGGACGACTGCACGCTCCTGGCGACCGTCAGGAGCGACTCTGCAACGGAAGTGATCCCACTCGCTCCGTTGTCGGCCCGCGCAGTGAGCGAGCTGATCCGCACGTCCTTCGGCCGCGCGCCCCATCCGGCATTCGTCGCCGCGTGCATGCATGCGACGCGCGGTACACCGTTCCTCGTGGTCGAGCTGGTCGAAGCGCTGCGCGACGAGCAGATCGAGCCGACAGGAACGGCTGCCGGGCGCGTGACGGCTGTCGGCGCGCAAACGCTCGGCCGATCGCTCGAGCTCCGGCTCAGCCGCTTGCCGGAATCCGCGACGAAGCTCGCGCGCGCAGTGGCGATCCTCGAACAGGGTGACCTGGTGGCTGCCGCGCGCCTCGCAGGCATCGAGCCCTCCGACGGCGCCGACGCCGCAGAGGAGCTCGTGACTGCGGGCATCCTCGAGCCCGGACGGCCGCTGCGCTTCGCGCATCCGATGCTCCGTGCCGCCCTCTATCACGAGCAGACGGCGTCGGAGCGCGCGGCGGGCCACCGCCGCGCAGCGCAGGCACTCGCCGAGCGGCCGCGCAGGACGGAACGCGTTGCGCAGCACCTGCTGCTGAGCGATCCCGCAGGCGACCCGTGGGTCGTCGAGCAACTCGTCGCCGCGGCAACGTCCGCGATGGCGAGCGCCGGTCCCGAGTCCGCGGCGCTCTTCCTCCGACGTGCGCTCGAGGAGCCGCCGGATCCCGCGCAGCAGTCGGCGCTGCTCCTGCAGCTCGGTCTTGCCGAGGCAAGCGCGGGAATCGACGGCTGGCACGAGCATCTGCAGGACGCGATCGACGCTGCGCCGGACGGCGTCGCAGCAGCACGCGCAGCGCGAGAGCTCGCGCGCGCGCTCAACCGCCGGCAGCGCTCAGCCGAGGCGGTCGATGTCCTCGACCGCGCCGCAGGGAAGCTCGGCCCGGCCGACGCGGAGCTCGTGCGCCAGCTGGAGGCTGCAGCGCTCATCGCGGCGATGAACGATCCGAAGGCGGCGGCCCGGACCGTCGAACGCCGGACGGCCTTCCGCCGACGCATGGATGCCGACACCGCAGAGTCGGCGGAGCTCCTCTCTGTGGCCGCCTTTCTCGCGGTCCTGACGAACGACTCCGCCGCCGACGTCGCTGCGCTTGCGCTTCGCTCGCTCTCGATCGACCACGGCTTTGCATCGGAAGCCTCTGCGCGATCGATGCTCGCGCTCGTATGGGCCGAGTGCTTCGACGAGGCGCGGCCGTATCTCGACTCCGCGATCGAGGAGGCCCGTGCTGCGGGGGACGGCGGGCGGCTCTCGGTTGCGCTTGCGACGCGTGCGTGGCTCGAGCTCCGGCTCGGCGAGTTGGAGGCCGCCGAGCTCGACACCCGGACAGCCCTCTCGATGGCAGCTTTGCCCGCGCCGCCGCTCTACCGCGCCTTGAACACGGGGCTGCTCGTCAAGGCGCTCGTCGACCTGGGCCGGCTGGACGAGGCGGAGGCTGCGCTCGAGCTCGTCGACGGCGAGGCTCGCAGCGGCTCGATGCCGGAAGGCGTGCTGCGGCTCGCCCGCGGCCGGTTGCGCATGGAACAAGGACGCCCCGCTGAGGCGCTCGAGGACTACCTTGCGGTCGGACGCGACCTACGTGAGGCGTCGGTTGTTGGTCCCGCGTTCTCCCCTTGGAGGTCAGAGGCCGCGCTCGCGCAGCTCGCGCTCGGCGATCGAGCAGTCGCGCAGCAGCTTGCGGAGGAAGAGCTCGCGCTCGCACGGAGCTTCGGAGCGCCGCGTGCCCTCGGCGTTTCGCTCCGCGCCGCCGGTCTCGCGCATGGAGGCGAGCGGGGATGTGCGTTGCTGCGAGAAGCCGTGGCGGCGTTCGAGCAGGCCGGTGCCGGCGTCGCGCGGGCGCGTGCGCTCGTGGATCTCGGCGCGATGCTTCGCCGCGGGAACAACCGCGTTGAAGCGCGGCCGTACCTGCGCGAGGCGCTCGACACGGCGGACCGTCTCGGTGCCGTTGCGGTGCGCGATGCGGCAGAGACCGAGTTGCGTGCGAGCGGTGCCAAGCCGCGTCGTCGATCGCTCCGCGGGCCCGATTCGCTCACTGCGAGCGAGCGTCGCGTCGCCGACCTTGCGAGCCACGGGCTCACGAACCGAGAGATTGCACAAACATTGTTCGTCACGGCACGTACCGTCGAAGGGCACCTCACAAGCGTGTTCCGAAAGCTGCACGTCGACTCGCGGACGTCGCTCGGTGTCGCGCTGACATCCGAATAACGCGCCGCGTCGTAGTGATCGTGGGGTCACGGCTGCAAGTGAGGTCGTGTGGGCAAACGGTGGTGTTCCGTGACAAGCGAGTGGGCCGACGTTCTGGCCACGTTTCCGCTCTTTGCAGGCGCCGGTAGGCGGGCGCTGCGCGCGCTCGTCGAGCATGCGTGCTTCGTCGAGTTCGACGCGGGCGAGACGGTTGTCGCGCGAGGCGATCCCGCAGATGCGCTCTTCGTCGTGCTCTCCGGCAGCGCCGAGACGTCCGGGCCCGCCGACGTCCGCTCCTTGAGCAAGGGCGACTACTTCGGCGAGCTCGCATATCTCGGCGACTCGAAGCGATCCGTCACCGTCGTCGCGACCGCAGCCCTGCACGTCATGGAGGTGTCGTGGGAGGCGTTCGTTCGCTTGGCCCAAAGCGATCCGTCCGTCTCGCTCGCAATGGTCCGAAATCGTCGCTTGACCCTGCTTGACAAGCCTGCCCGCGCAGGCGCATAAACCAAGCTCTGTCGACAGGGGAGGGAGCTGTGTTCGGGTCGCGCCGGTTGCTGCTGCTCGGGTTCGTCATGTTCGCGTCTGCTGCTGTGCCGCTCACTGCGGCCGCTCGGCCGCCGCTGCAGTCCCCGGCGATCTCTCCGCCGTCGATCGGGGCACCGCCGCCGGCATTCGCCGGTGCGCATCTCGTCGTGTCGCGGCTCTCGTCGGCGCCTGCCGCCGTGCGCCTGGGTGGCACGTATCGGTTGCACGGTGCGGTGTTCAACCTCGGCGGGTCCGCGACGCACGGGCAGTTGGTCGTGCACCTGCTGCGGATCGGCAGCCGCCCGATCTCCGTGGGGCGGACGTCATTGCGGCTCGGCGCGCGGCGCTCAGCGGAGTACGGCGTTCGGATCCGGCTGCCGCGCGTGCTTCCTCGCGGGTCGTACGCGCTCGTCGCGTGCGTGCGCCGTAGCTGCGTCACGGCGGAGCGGCACGTTCAGATCGGGCCCGTCGTTCACCAGGTCAGCGCGCTCAGCGCGCCTCCGCGAAACTGCTCGTCCGGCGCACACTCGCTGTCCGCGTTCGGGTCGCATGTGTACCCGGAGACGGGGAACGGCGGCTACCGGAGCGTCCACTCCGATGTCTTCATCGCCTACGACGCCGAGTCCAATCTGTTCCTGCCGGGGACGCACGTCGTGCACACAGACCAGGCGACGCAATGCCTGACCGACTTCAGCCTCGACTTCGAGCGCACGTCGCAGAACGCAAAGGAAGGGCCGAACCTGTCGGTCGCCTCCGTGCTCGTCAACGGGCAGCCCGCGAGCTTCACGTTCGTACAGCCCACATACCCAGGAGATCCAAACGGGCAGAACGATCCTGACGCGCGTGCGCACGAAGCAGGTGAGCTCAATCCCGTCGGCGGCCCAGAGAACAACCCGTTGCCCCCGGCGTGCTCGCCGGAGCTGCTGACGATCAATCCGAACAAGATGAACTCGCTCGACGGTACGCAGTGCCCGGCAAACAAGCTCGTGATCACCCCTGCGACGCCGATTGCGAGTGGAGCGACGTTCACCGTGCAGGTCGCATACACCGGACGCCCCGGTGTGCACAACGACGGCGACGGCACGACCGAAGGCTGGTTCAGGAACAGCCAGCCCGGTGACACCGGCGGCTTCGTCACGACCGAGCCGGTTGCGACGGAGGACTGGATGCCGCTGAACGACTTCCCGAGCGCGAAGCCGACGTACGACTTCTACGACACGGTTGCGCTCGGCAAGACTGCGATCGCGAACGGTGAGCTCGTCTCGCAAACGACGAACCTTCCGGACTCGAACTTCGCCGGCGGTTCGACAACGTGGCACTGGCACTCGCCCGAGGGCGTTGCGTCGTACCTCGTCGAGAACAGCATCGGCAACTTCGACCTCACAATGCGGCTCGCGGCAAGTGGGATCCAATACTACGAGGCGCAGGACAGCGCGGTCCCGAAGAACAAAGCGGCCGCGAACAAGGCGATCGAGGACATGCAGGAGGACATCGTCGACTTCCAGACGCTGTTCAACGGCGCGTTCCCGTTCACGACCGACGGCGTCGTGATCGGCCTGCCGACGACAAGCTTCGAAGAGGAGATGCAGACGAAGATCACGTTCGCAGGAGGGACGATCGATCTGGACACGCTGAACCACGAGAACATGCACCAGTGGTGGGGCGACAACGTGTCCGAGGGGAGCTACAACCTGACGTTCTTCAAGGAAGGGCTCGCGACGCTTGGCGAGTTCCTCTTCGACGCTCGCAACGCGCAGTCGGCGGCGGGTGGGCCGGGAACGGCGGCCGGTGACGCGGCGTTCGAGCAGAGTCTCGTGTCGAGCTTCAACGCCGGATACGCGGGTCCCGACAGCCTCTGGATCGGCGCGCCGTCCGACCCGTCGCCGTACACGCTCTTCTCAGGGGCGAGGACCTATGAGCGGCCGGGCATCGCGTATATCGCGCTGCGCCGGATCCTGGGGCCGGCGAACTTCGCGGCCGCGCTCCAGCAGATTCAGCAGACGTATCGTCAGGGAAGCGTGACAGAGGCGCAGCTCGAGGCTGGCTTCGCGGCACATCTCGCGAACGCGAAGTGCGCAGCGCTGCTCTCGCAGTTCTTTGCACAGTGGTTCGACACGGTGTATCCGGCCGGCGGCGGACCGAACCGGCCGCAGCTCACCGGACCGGGACTCGACGGCGGTGGTTTCCCCTGTGGCTAGGTGATATCGACAGGGGTGCCGGTGCCGAGCCGCCGGATCATCCAGTCGAGCGCGTCCGTCGTCATGCGGATGCAGCCGTGCGACTCCGCGGTTCCCGGGGTGCCGCCGATGCCGTACGTCCCGTGGATGGCGATCTGACCAGGCCCGCCGTCGAATTCTTGGAAGACGTCCGAGCGCGCGCTCAGTGCGTACGCGACCGGCGAGCCGGCTGAGCCGCGCGGCAGCGTCAGCGCTTCCTCGACGAAGAAGCGTCCGTGCGGCGTCGGTGTCGACGGCTTCCCGACGACGACCGGGAAGCTCCGCAAGAGGCGGTTGTTGCGGAAGATGAACAACCGGCGCGATTCGGTGCGGATGACGACGCGCCACGGCGTCGACCAGATGCGTGCGGTGTTCGCGCGGATCCACGCGGCGTGGCCGTTCGGCCGCCCCGGCAGGAGCACGCGCAGCCAGCCTTTCCGCTCTCTGAGCACCGGGACAGAGGTTCGCTGGCCCGACAGGGGCGTGCTCAGCGGCAGCACGGCGCGCGTCCACGTGTGCGTATTGGTACCGCTGAAGATCGCCGCCGATCGTTTCAGCGTCGCGATCGGTGCGGCGTGCGCAGACGAGACAAGCGCGGCCGCGATGACCAGGACGCAAAGGAACGCCGCTTTGCGCATGCGGCGGCTTTCTATCAAGCCTTTCGGCTGGTTGCGCGGCTCACGCGGTGTTCGCGAGGCGTGTTGGAGGCTGCTCCGAGGCACTGCGTAGCATCGTTTCGACGGCGGCAGCGCATTTCCGCCCTTCCTCGATCGCCCACACGATCAGCGACTGGCCGCGGCGGGCGTCACCGGCGGCGAAGACGCCCGGCACGCTCGACTCGTAATTCGTCGTTGCGATGTTCCCCCGTGCGTCGCGCTCGACGCCGAGCTCGTCGAGCAGGCCGGGCTCGGGACCGACGAAGCCCATCGCGAGCAGGACGAGCTCCGCGGGCCGCGTCTCGTCGGTTCCCGCGATCGACTCGAACGGGGGTGCGCCGCTGTTGCGCGTCCAGTGGATCTCCTCGACGCGTCCGTTGCCCCGGAGGCGTGCGGTCGAGATCGCGAACTCGCGCTCGCCGCCTTCCTCGAGCGCGTACGAGGTGCGCAGCTTTGCCGGCCACGACGGCCAGGGCGTGACGTCGTCCGGCCGTGTTGGCGGCGGCTCGCCGAGCAGCTCGATCTGCGTCACGGATGCGGCGCCTTCGCGGTGCGCGCTCGCGACGCAGTCCGCACCGGTGTCGCCGCCGCCGACGACGATCACGTGCTTGCCGGTGGCTGTCAGCGTGGGCTCTGCAGTTCCGGCCACTGCGCGGTTGCGCCCGTACAGGTACTCCATCGCGAAGTGCACACCGTCGAGCTCGCGCCCCGGAACGGGCAGGTCGCGCGGCACGCGAGAGCCGGTGCAGAGCACCGTGGCGTCGAACGTCGCGAGCTCGTCCGGATGGACGTCGACTCCGAAGCGGAACTCGACGCCTTCGTCTGAGAGCTGCTCGATGCGCCGCTCGACCACGTGCTTTTCGATCTTGAAGTCCGGCACGCCGAAGCGGAGGAGGCCGCCGCCCGCTTCGTCGCGCTCGAAGACGGTGATGGAGTGGCCGGCGCGGATCAGTTGTTGTGCGCACGCGAGACCCGAGGGGCCTGAACCGACGACCGCGACGGTGTTGCCTGAGCGCTCGCTCGGAGGCTCGGCGACGATCCAGCCCTCGTCCCAGGCGCGGGAGACGATCGAGAGCTCGATCTGCTTGATCGTCACCGCGTTGCCTTCCTCGATCTCGAGCACGCACGCGGCTTCGCACGGTGCGGGGCAGAGACGGCCCGTGAACTCGGGGAAGTTGTTCGTGCGGTGCAGCTCTGCAATCGCCTCGCGCCACCGGTCGCGGTAGACGAGGTCGTTCCAGTCCGGAATGAGGTTCCCGAGCGGACAGCCGTGGTGGCAGAACGGCACGCCGCACTCCATGCAGCGTGCACCTTGCTCGCGCAGCTCGAGCAGCGGCAGCGGGCGAACGAACTCGAAGTGGTCGCGGACCCGCTCGGCCGGCGCGCGGTCCGAGGCCTTGCGGCGCTCGAATTTCTTGAAGCCGCCGATTTCGCCCATCAGGCAGCTTCCTCCGATTCACGTGTGAACAGCCCGTGCCCACCCGCCGACACCGGCTGGTCGCGAGGCTTCTCGAGCGCTGCGCGGTAGTCGTGAGGCATGACCTTCACGAACTTCCGTTGCGCCGTGAGCCAGAAGTCGAGCAGCTGCCCGGCGACCGGCGACTCGGTGCGGCGCTCGTGCTCTTCGAGCAGCTCCCGGACGGCGCCGACATCCTCCGGCGCGAGCTGCTCGAGGCCGACGAGCTGCGTGTTGCAGCGCTCCTCGAACGTGCCGTCCTCGTCGAGCACGTACGCGATGCCGCCGCTCATGCCCGCGGCGAAGTTGCGGCCGGTCGGTCCGATCACGACGACGAGCCCGCCCGTCATGTACTCGCACCCGTGATCGCCGACGCCTTCGACGACTGCCGTCGCGCCCGAGTTGCGCACCGCAAACCGCTCGCCCACGAGGCCGCGGAAGAACGCCTTGCCTGCGGTCGCGCCGTAGAGGATCGTGTTGCCGGCGACGACGTTCTCCTCGGCGCGGAACGCGGAGCCGCTGGGCGGGCGAATCGCAAGTACGCCGCCCGAGAGGCCCTTGCCGACGTAGTCGTTCGCCTCGCCGATCAGCGTCAGCTCGATGCCCGGCGCGAGCCACGCGCCGAACGACTGCCCGGCCGAGCCGCGGAGCGTGAAACGAACAGGCTTCGGCAGGCCGGCCGCGCCGTGCCTTGTCGTGACCGCATTCGAGAGGAGCCCGCCGACCGTGCGGTTGCGATTCGCAATCTGAAAGTCACGCCGCTCCGACTCGAGCGCCTCGATCAGTTGCCAGTCGAGCGCATCCTCGAGCGCGGGCGGTTGCGGCTCGAGCCGGCGACGCGGCCCGGCTTCGGCCGGCTCGGCGAGCACGGCGCTCAGGTCGATGCCGCGTCGCTGCCACGCCGCGAGCGCGTCGTCTACCTCGAGTAGGTCGACGCGACCGACGAGCTCCTCGAATCGCGCGATCCCGAGTTGCGCCATCAGTCGCCGCGCTTCCTCCGCGACGAAGAAGAAGAAGTTGACGACATGCTCCGGCTTGCCCGCGAACTTCGCCCGCAGCTCGGGATCCTGCGTCGCGATTCCGACCGGGCACGTGTTGAGATGGCAGGCGCGCATCATCACGCAGCCGGTCGCGATCAGCGGCGCCGTCGCGAAGCCCATCTCGTCGGCGCCGAGGAGGGCAGCGATCACGATGTCGCGTCCGGTCTTCAGCTGGCCGTCCGTCTGCACCCAGATCCGCGAGCGCAGCCCGTTGCGGACGAGCGTCTGCTGCGTCTCGGCGAGCCCGATCTCCCACGGGACGCCCGCGTGCAGGATCGACGACAGCGGTGCGGCTCCTGTGCCGCCGTCGTGGCCGGAGATGAGCACGTGGTCCGCTCCCGCCTTCGCGACGCCGGCTGCAACGGTGCCGACACCGACCTCCGCCACGAGCTTCACGGAGACGCGCGCATCCGGGTTCGCGCAGCGCAGGTCGTAGATCAGCTGCTTCAGATCTTCGATCGAATAGATGTCGTGGTGCGGCGGCGGTGAGATGAGGCCGACGCCGGGCGTCGTCATGCGCACGCTCGCGATGTAGCGGTCGACCTTGTGGCCCGGCAGCTGCCCGCCCTCGCCGGGCTTCGCGCCCTGCGCCATCTTGATCTGCAACTCGTCGGCGTTTGCGAGGTAGTGCGCGTTGACGCCGAAGCGGCCCGACGCGACCTGCTTGATCGCGGAGCGGCGCTCGTCGGCGAAGCGCACTGGATCCTCGCCGCCCTCGCCGGTGTTCGAGCGGCCGCCGAGCCGGTTCATCGCGACTGCGAGCGTCTCGTGCGCTTCACGCGAGATCGAGCCGAGCGACATCGCGCCGGTCGAGAACCGCTTGACGATCTCCGCCGCCGGCTCGACCTCGTCGAGCGGGATCGGCTCGGTCGCGCGGAAACGGAAGAGGCCGCGCAGCGTGCCGGCGCGTGCGTTCTCCGCGTTGACGGCTGCGGAGTACTGCTCGTACGTGTCGGCCGAGCCCGAGCGCACCGCGTGCTGCAGGCGCGAGATCGTCTCCGGATTCCAGTGATGATGCTCGCCGTCGCGGCGCCAGGCATACAGGCCGACAACGGGAAGCAAGTCGTTTCCCTGCAGTGCGCGCGCGTGCCGCGCAACCGACTCTTCCGCGATCTCGCGGACGCCGATGCCGCCGATGCGTGACGCGGTGCCGGTGAAATGCCGCTCGATCAGTCCGGGCGCGAGACCGACCGCCTCGAAGATCTGCGCGCCGCAGTACGACGGGATCGTCGAGATCCCCATCTTCGACATCGTCTTCAGCAGACCCTTGGCGATGCCTTTCGTCGCGCGCCGCTGCGCGTCTGCAGCCGTCATCCCGGCTGGAAGCCAGCCGAGCTCGACGAGCTCCGCGAGTGTCTCGAGCATCAGGTACGGGTTGACGGCGGCGGCGCCGTATCCGATCAGCACCGCGATGGAGTGCACGCTGCGCGGCTCGCCGGACTCGACGACGATGCCCGTCTGCAGCCGCGTGCCGGCGCGGACGAGATGGTGGTGGACGGCCCCGGTCGTGAGGAGAGAGGGCATCGGAACACGCCCGGGGCCGGCTTGACGGTCGGAGAGGATGAGGATGTTCGCGCCCGCGGCGAGCGCGACGTCGGCCTCGTCGCAGATGCGCTCGAGCGCACGCTCGAGCCCGTCCGCGCCTTCCTCTGCCGGCCAGGTCGTATCGATTGTCCACGCGCGGAACGCGGGCGAGTGGACGTGGCGAAGCTGTTCGAGCTCGTCATCGAGCAGGATCGGGTTGTCGATCACGAGCTGTCGCGCGTGCTCGGGCGTCTCGTCGAGGAGATTGCGCTCCGAGCCCACGCTCGCGCGCACGCTCATGACGATCGCCTCGCGGATCGAGTCGATCGGCGGGTTCGTCACCTGCGCGAAGAGCTGCTTGAAGTACGAGTAGAGGAGGGGCTTCCGGCCGGAGAGCGCCGCGAGCGGCGTGTCGTTCCCCATCGAGCCGACCGGCTCCTCCGCGTTGCGCGCGAGCGGCGCGAGGATCGCCTTCATGTCCTCCTGCGCGTAGCCGAAGAGCAGCTGCCTCGTGCGAAGTGACTCGGTCGGCGCCTCGCGCGGCGGGGCGGGCGGCAGCTCTGCGAGGCGGAGCTGTT
This sequence comes from Gaiellaceae bacterium, assembly GCA_036265735.1. GTDB lineage: Bacteria > Actinomycetota > Thermoleophilia > Gaiellales > Gaiellaceae > Palsa-739. Next base: position 1,157 of record DATAOK010000026.1, on the reverse strand, counting down.
CCTGTTCGACCCAGTCGGCATACGGACGGCGCGTCGCGACCTGCTGCTTGAGCTCGCCGTCCGGCACGACGCGGCGCGCGTCGAGGTCGACGAGGAACAGCTTTCCGGGCTGCAGGCGTCCCTTGCGCAGGACGTTCGCAGGATCGTCCGGGAGCGCGCCTGCCTCCGAGGCGAGCACGACCCAGCCGTCCGCCGTCTCATACCAGCGGCCGGGCCGGAGCCCGTTGCGGTCGAGCGTTGCTCCGATCACGCGTCCGTCGGTGAACGCGATCGCCGCGGGGCCGTCCCATGCCTCCATCAGGCACTGGTGGAAGGCATAAAAGCCCTGCAAATCGCGCGACATGTCGCCGCGATCCTCGTACGACTCCGGGATCATCATCATCAGCGCGTGGGGGAGGCTGCGGCCTGCGAGGACGAGCAGCTCGAGCACGTTGTCGAACGTCGCAGTGTCGGAGCCCCCGGGCCGGATGACCGGCAGCACCTTGCGCAGGTCGTCGCCGAAGAGCTCGGATGCGAGCTGCGACTCGCGGGCGCGCATCCAGTTCGCGTTGCCGCGCAGCGTGTTGATCTCGCCGTTGTGCGCGATCAGGCGGTACGGATGCGCGAGCTCCCAGCTCGGGAACGTGTTCGTCGAGTAGCGCGAGTGCACGAGCGCGAGCGCCGTCTCGAAGAGCGGGCTCTGAAGGTCGAGGTAGAACGGGCCGAGTTGCGGCGCAGTGAGCATTCCCTTGTAGACGACGGTGCGCGAGCTGAAGCTCGGGACGACGAGCCCGGCGCCGGCCTCGCGCTCGATCACGCGCCGGATGACGTAGAGCTTGCGCTCGAAGGCGTCCTGGTCGAGGCCGGTGGCGGCGGCGACGATCGCCTGCCGGATGCGCGGTGCGACCGCGGCGGCGGCATCGCCGGGAACCGTTACGTCGAGCGGGACGTCGCGCCACGCGAGGAACCGCTGCCCCTCGTCGGCGACGACCCGCTCGACGAGCTCCTCCTGCGGGTCGAAGAAGACGCCGACGCCGTAGGCGCCGGGGGGAGGCAGTGCGTCGCCGAGCTCGGCGCGGAGAAGGGCGTCGGGGATCTGGACGAGGATGCCCGCGCCGTCGCCGGACTCGGCGTCTGCGCCCGAGGCGCCCCGATGCTCGAGGTTCGCAAGCGCGGTG
>DATAOK010000025.1:0-7395 GCA_036265735.1 Gaiellaceae bacterium | reverse complement strand
CTAGCTTCCGGGTCGCGAGCGCCGGTCGATGCAAGGACGCACGGTGACCTCGGAGCGGGGCCCTACGGGGCGGCCGGGGACGCGGCAGCGCGGCGCCCCATCGCGGGGCCGGACGCGGGCATGTATTCCTGAGGCGCCACTAGCCGCCGTCGCCGTCCCAGGCCTCGAGGCGCTCGCGGAGCTCCTTGAGGAAGCGCCCGGCGTACGCGCCGTCGACGAGGCGGTGGTCGTACGTGAGCGTGATGTTCATCATTGGCCGGATCGCGATCACGTCCTTGCCCATCGCGTCCTGCACGACCCACGGCCGCTTGACGAGCGCGTACGTGCCGAGGATGCCGGACTGCGGCTGGCTGATCACCGGCGTTCCGTGGAACGTGCCGTAGCCGCCGGGGTTCGTGATCGTGAACGTCCCGCCCTGCACGTCGTCGGGCATGAGCTGCTTCTCGCGGGCGCGCTTCGCGATGTCGGCGATGCTCCGCGCGAGCCCGAGCAGGTTGAGCCCCTCGGTGTGCTTGATCACGGGGACGATCAGGCCCTTGCCCTCAGCGAGCTCGACGGCGATGCCGAGGTTGATGAAGTTGCGCGTGACGATCGAGTCGCCGCGCAGCTCCCCGTTGACGTACGGGTGATTCGGCATCGTCTGCACGACTGCGCGCGCGACGAACGCGAGGTACGTCGGGTTGACGCCGTAGGCGGCCTGGTACTCCTTCTTCAACGTCTCGCGTGCGGCGACGACGCGCGACATGTCGACCTCGATCGCGCTCGTGACGTGCGCAGACGTGTCGAGCGAGCGGCGCATGTGCTCCGCGATCCCGCGGCGCATCGCGGTGACGGGCTCGAGCGTCTCGCCGGGCTGCTGCTCTGCCGGGGCGACCGGCGGCGCGGGCGGCTTCGGCGCGGCAGGTGCGGGCGCCGGTGCCGGTGCGGGCGGCGCAGGTGCGGCGGCCTGCACGGGCTCCGGCTGCGGCGGCGGCGCAGGCGCTTGTGCGACCGGCTCCGGCTGCGCGACCGGTTCGGGTGCGGGCGCCGGCGGTTGCTGCTGCTCCTGCTGCTGCGCTCCGCCTTGCTCGATGAAGTCGAGGATGTCCTTCTTCGTGACCCGGCCGCCGCGGCCGCTGCCGCTGACCTGCGTCGGGTCGACGCCGTGCTCGGCTGCGATGCGCGCGACGACCGGCGAGACGAACGTGCCGGCGCTGCCGCCGTTCGTCACCGCGGGCTCTTGCTGCGCGACCGGCTGCGGCGCAGGCTCCGGTGCTGCGGGTGCGGGTGCCGGTGCAGGCTCCGGATCGGCCGCAGGCGGAGGAGCCTCCTCCTGCGCGGGCGCGCCACCGCCACCGCCGATTTGGCCGACCTTCGTGCCGACGTCGACGGTCTGTCCCTCCTGCACGAGGATCTGCGTCAGCGTCCCCGTGCCGGGGCTCGGTACCTCCGTGTCGACCTTGTCGGTCGAGATCTCGAGCAACGGCTCATCCGCTTCGACGTGGTCGCCCTCCTGCTTCAGCCACTTCGTGATCGTCCCCTCCGAGACGGACACGCCCATCTGCGGCATCACGACGTCGATTGCGGTCTCCGTTGCCATCTCTCTCCTTTAGTACTCGGCGAGCTCGCGCAGGCCGTTCACCACGTCTTCGACCTGTGGGATGAAAGCCTTCTCGAGCTGCGGCGAAAACGGGACGGGGCAGTCCGGCGCCGTGACGCGGCGCACCGGCCCGTCGAGATCCTCGAACGCCTCCTCCGCGACCGTCGCCGCGATCTCGGCGCCGAAGCCGCCGGTGTGCGTGTCCTCGTGCAGCACGAGCACCTTCGACGTCTTGCGCGCGGACTCGAGTACCGCAGGCTTGTCCCACGGCAGCACGGTGCGCAGGTCGACGATCTCGACTGAGACACCGTCGGACTCGAGCTGCTGTGCGGCCTCGTCGGCGGTGTAGATCATCGCGCCCCACGTGATCACCGTGATGTCGGTGCCTTCGCGGTGGATGCGCGCCTTGCCGATCGGCGTGGTGTAGCGCTCCTCGGGCACCTCGGTCTTGATGCGGCGGTACAGGTGCTTGTGCTCGAAGAAGAGGACCGGGTTCGGGTCTTCGATCGCGCTGATCAGGAGGCCCTTCGCGTCCTCCGGCGTTGCCGGGCAGACGCACTTGAGCCCGGGGATGTGCGCGAATGACGACTCCGGGTTCTGCGAATGGAACGGCCCGCCGCTGAAGCCGCCGCCGGACGGAAGCCGCAGCACAATCGGCACGGGCGTGCCGACGCGCCAGCGCTGCTTCGCCGCGATCGTGACGAGGTGATCCCATGCGCACGAGACGAAGTCGGCGAACTGCATCTCCGCGACCGGGCGCATGCCCATCATCGCGGCGCCGGTCGCGCCTCCGACGATCGCCGTCTCGGCGAGCGGCGCGTCAATCACGCGCCAGGGGCCGAACTCCTCCTGGAAGCCGAGCGTCACCTTGAAGGCGCCGCCGTAGACGCCGACGTCCTCGCCGATCACGAACACGCGGTCGTCGCGGCGCATCTCCGTGCGGAGACCGTCGCTGATCGCCTGCAGATACGTCATCTCGGCCATGGCTACTTGTGGTGCGGCGTGTCGAGATCCTCGGGCGTCGCGTAGACGCCTTCGAGGAGCGAGGACGGGTCGGGCAGCGGCGACTCCTCCGCGCGCTGCAGTGCCTCGTTCAGGAGTCGCTTCACGTACGACGTGATCTCGTCCTCCTCCTGGTCGTTGAGCTCGGCGTTCTCGCGCAGCCAGGCGCGGAAGCGCTCGAGCGGGTCGCGCTCGGCCCAGCGCTCGAACATCACCTTCGGCACGTAGAACGCGTCGTCGTGGACGGCGTGGCCTTCCATGCGGAGCGTCAAGCACTCGAGCAGCGTCGGGCCGCCGCCGCTGCGCGCCTTCTCGATCGCACGCTTCGCCTCGCGGTAGACGGCGAGGACGTCGGTGCCGTCGACGACGACACCTTCGAAGCCGTACGCCTGTGCGCGGTCCGCGACGTGCTCCGTCGCGAACTCGAGGTGCGTCGGCGTCGAGTAGGCCCACTGGTTGTTGTCGCAGACGAAGACGATCGGGAGCTTGCGCGTGCCGGCGAACGTCATCGACTCGTGCGCGTCGCCGCGTGCCGATGCGCCCTCGCCGAACCAGCCGACTGCGACGCGCCGTTCCTCCCTGATGCGAAACGCGAGCGCGGCGCCGGTCGCGACCGGGAGCATCGCGGGCAGGTGGCTGACCATGGCGATCATGCCGAGGCGCGCGTCGGCCATATGGACGTTCCCGTCCTTGCCGTGCGTCGGTCCGTCGGCCTTGCCCATGTAGTTCGCGAAGATGCGCCACGGCTCGACGCCGCGCGTGATGTGCACGCCCATGTCGCGGTGCAACGGCGTGCCGACGTCCTCCCCGCCCATCGCCGTCGCAATTCCGACAGCCGCGGCTTCGTTGCCGCGGCCCGTGTAGAACGAGCCGGGAATCTTTCCCTGGCGGTACAGGATGTGCCCGCGCTCCTCGACGCCGCGGGTGATCAGCATGTTGCGGTAGATGCCGAGGAGGTCCTCGCGGTCGAGGCCGGCCTCGCGGACCTCGTGGAGTGACCCGACGGGCTCCGCTTCTCTCGCTATGGCCATGCCGGAAGCCTAACGACCCCAGTCGTGGGACTCGCCGATCTTGCGGAGGCGGGCCTTCGTCCGGTCGTCGCAGAGGGCGCCTTCGACTCCTGCGTCATAGAAGGAGCGTGGATCGAGGCCGAATGACGTGGCGGCGTCGTAGTCGCGCGTGAGGTCGGTGTCGAACATCGCGGGGTCGTCGGTGGAGATGGAGCAGCGGATGCCGGCGGCGGCGAGGCGCGGGAGGGGATGGTCTTCGAGGCTGTGAACCGCCCCCGTGCGGAGGTTCGAGAGCGGGCAGACATCGAGGACGGTGCCGCGGGCGACCGCTTCTTTGACGAGACCTGCGTCCTCTTCGATGCGGATGCCGTGGCGGAGGCGGTCGGCCTGGAGGTTCTCGAGCGCGCCCTTCACGGAGGCGGCGCCGGCGACCTCGCCTGCGTGCGGGACGGAGCCGAGGCCGAGCGATTTCGCGTAGGCGAAGACGTCCTCGTACGGCTCGGGCGGGTACTCCGCCTCGAGCCCACCGAGCCCGACGCCGACGACCCCGCGGTCCATGTACTTGGCGCTCCAGTCGACGGTTGCGCGCGCCTCCTCCTGCGTGAAGCCGCGCGGGATGTCGGGTGTGAGGCGGATCTCGACGCCGTGCTGTTCTTTCGCCTGCTGGGCGCCCGACGTGACGCCTTCGAAGACGTCTTCCCACGTGCAGCCGTGGCGCACGCGCTCGGCCGGGCTGAAGATGCCTTCGAGGTAGACCGCCCCGTGGCTCTTCGCCTCGGCTGCGTAGTCGACGACCATCTGGCGGTAGTCGGCCTCCTGCTTCAGCGCGTTCGTCGTGAGGATCCAGACCTCGATGAAGTGGCGGAAGTCGGTGAAGCGATACAGGCTTTGGAGGCCTTCGACGGTGTCCGCCGGCAGCGCGTAGTCGTTCCGCTACGCGATCTCGAGCAGAGTCTTGGCGCGAACGGTGCCCTCGAGGTGCACGTGCAGCTCGATCTTCGGGTACGGCGCTGCCGACATGTGCGCGAGCGTATCGGGCGTGTCCGCAAGAGCGACTTGACAGCAAACGGGGATACTCCCCGCTTTCAAATCGCCTGGCCCGTCGAGCCGCTGCTCCCAGCGAGAACTCGCCGCTGTGCAGCCGGAACGTCAGTGGACGAAGTGTTTGCAAGGCGGCACTCGGACGTTCGGGGGTAACCCCTTCGTCTTACACTGGCCCGAATGGGCAAGGCATCCGAGTGGCTTCGCCAGGAACGCCGGAAGGTGCTCGGCGACTGGGTTGCCGTCTGCCTCACGTGCGGCGCCGGGCGGCGCTGGTTCGAGCAGTTCGAGGACGAGGTGCCGCACGAGTGCCCTGAGTGCGGCGGCGAGTTGCTGCGCCGCTGCAAGGCGTGCAACGCGCCGTTCTCCTCGATCGCCGCCGTCGACTGCGAGGAATGCGGCGCAGCGCTTCGCCCGGACGAGCTCTTCGGCTCGAAGATCCGCCGCTAGACGATCCGCGACACGCTGCGCAGCTTCGTGCCGTCCGCGAACGTCGCGGTCACGACCGCGCGCACTCGAGCGTACGAGCGGACGCGCGCAGAGCTCGCATGCGCGAGAGCAACACACGCACGCCCGCAACGCTGCCATGCATAGACGACGCGCACCGGCGTCGCGCTCCACGCCGGCGGAACGAGCGTCACCACGTCACCGCGCCGCCTCACGATCACAGCCCGCACAACCCGCGGCGGCGCGCAGCTCCCAGCGAACACCGCATCGTCGACGCGCGTATACGGCGCCGCGCCGCTCGGGCTCACCCAGAACTGAAACGGCACACCGCACGAAACGGCAGACGCGAGAAACGCCGTGAACCCGAGCTGCCCGCCCACTGCAACCGCCGTCGGCCCGCACGCAATCGACGACGAAGGTGCGATCGCGCACTGCACCGTCGACTCCGTCCCGACCGAGCCGCCGATGAACACCGTTCCCGCCGGCCCGACGAGCATGAACGACAGCCAGCGTGTCGTCCCCGTGTTCTTCAGGTCGAAGTCGTACGCGGTGCCGCGGGTCGTGTACGTCGCCGTCCCACCGTCACCGGCGCGCGCCGCACGGGCCGCGACGAGCGCGACGACAATGACAACAGCGGCTTTAAAAGAGATCGTTCTCGCCGAGGAACGTCGGCGCAACGGGGCCTGTCAGGATCTGCGAGAAACGGATCACCGTGACCTGATCGTCATGCGAGATCTCGCGGTTGTAGAGCTGCCCGAGGAACGTCGCCATCTCGTCGGTGCGGCGGATCTCGGGATTGTCGTGCTCGATCTCGCGCGGCGACAGCTCACCGAGCGTCTTCACCTCGACCTTGTCGATCACCGCGTCGAAGATCCGCTCGCGCGGGCTGTACCGGCTGCCGCACAGCACCTGCACGATCATCCCCTTCTTGTACTTGCTCGACTTGTCGCCGAGCCGGATCGTCGCCGACTTACGCCCCGTTCGCAGCTGGTCCGCGACGAGCGGTGAGTAGAAGTTGAGTGCGTACATCGCAGGCCCGGTCAAGCCCCAGGATCATAGGGGACCGTCGGCTCGACGTGGCTCCGCGTCACCTGAGCAGGCGAGGGGCAGCCAAGGAGGCCGAGGGTCAGCTCTACCTCGGCGCGAAGCAGCTCGAGCACATGCGCGACGCCGTCCCCGCCGTTCACTGCAAGGCCGGCCGCAAACGGACGGCCTGCGAAGGCGGCGCGCGCACCGAGCGCGAGCGCCTTCACGACGTCCCCGCCGCGCCGGATGCCGCCGTCGACGTAGACCTCGGAGCGCCCGCCGACCGCCTCGACGACCTCGGGCAGCGCGTCCAACCCCGCCGCGACTCCGTCGAGCTGTCGGCCGCCGTGGTTCGACACCCACACCGCGTCCGCGCCGTGTTCGACGGAGAGGAGCGCATCCTCCCGGGTCAGGATCCCCTTGATCACGACGGGCACCCCGCACTCGGACCGGATCCATTCGAGATCGCGCCACGTGAGCGAAGGCGTCGTGTCGAACAGGCTCGCGTAGGGCAATTCGAGGTCCGGCGGCGGATTCATGAACCCGAGCCGCAGATCGCGCTCGCGGCGGCCGACGTACGGCAGGTCGACGGTGAGAACGACCGCCGTGTAGCCGGACTCCCGCGCCTCGGCGATGTGGTCGAGCGTCAATTGCCGGTCGCGCACGACATAGAGCTGAAGCCAGCGGGGGCCTGCCGACGCCTCCGCGATCTCCGCATGCGTGCACGTCGTGAGCGTCGAAACCGTCATCAGCGCGTCGGCGGACGCCGCGGCGCGCGCGGTCGCGCACTCGCCCTTCGGCACGAGCAGGCTCTGCATCGCGAACGGCGCCACGCCGAGCGGCATCGACACGCGTGTCCCGAGCAGCGTCGTCTCGAGCGAGATCGAGGCGACGTCGACGAGCATTCGCGGCCGGAACCGCCACCGGCCGAACGCGGCGACATTCGCGCGGAGCGACACCTCGTCTCCGGCTCCGCCCTCGAAGTAGCACCAGACGGCCGGGTCGACCTTCGCTGCGGCTGCCTCGAGATAGTCCGCGACGTTGATCACTGCGCGAATGTATCGAGCGCCTTGCGGGCCATCTCGCGCTCGCCGCCGTACGCGAGCAGCCGCGGCGCATCCACCAACGGAAGCCACCGCGCCTCCGCGACCTCGACGCGCATCCGCTCCTCGATCTCGCCGAGCCGCCCACGTCCCGCCCGCAGCAAGTAGAAGGAGACGATCTTGAAGACGCGCACTCCGCCGCGGCGGGTGTACGTGTACTTCACGTCGCCGAGCTTCTCGACGAGCC
>DATAOK010000024.1:0-14842 GCA_036265735.1 Gaiellaceae bacterium | reverse complement strand
CGCTCCGACAGGCATGTTCGTGATCAGCGGCAGCGGGATGAAGGTCGCGTTGTTGAAGCTCGCATCGAAGCTGCCGAGGCTCATCGGGCCTTCGACGGTGACGCCGTTCTTCACGAAGTGGAGACCGGAGGTCGGCTGCGTCCAAAGGGAGCCCTGGTAGGTCTGGCTGTTGTCCGTGAACTGCACCGCGGAGGCGTTGCTCGCCACGAGCGAGACCAACGTCAGCATGGAGTTGTTGCCGCTTGTGCCCTGCCAGCCGTTCGCGGCGGTGTTGCAGGGATTCGCGGCGCACAGCTTCGTGCTGTTGCCGTTGAACGTGATCGTTCCGGAGACCTCGATCACTCCGGTGCCGGTGTACGAGCCGGTCTGCGAGATCGTGAGATTGCCGTCGATGAAGACGCTGCCGTTGATTGTCAGCACCTTGTTCGTGTTGTCCCAGTTCAACTGCCCGACACTAGCGCCGCTGGTCGACGTGCACTGGTAGCTCGAGCCCGGTACGAGCTCGAATGTCGCGTTCGAGTTTCCTTCGGTCGTGTCGGTGTCGAAGACGGTGTTCGCCAGATTCGACGGGTTCGATGCCGTCGCGCAGTGATGGTTCGGCCCCGGATCGAAGTTCGCGTAATCGCTCGCCACGTCGCTCGCAAGCTGAACCGGCGCCCGTGCATCGACCCACGTATCGGTTCCGGTGACGTAGTAGTGCGTCGACGAGTTGCAGGTCGTGCCGGCATTCGCGACGCCGGTGGTGTTGCAGCCACCCTGGACGACGCCGCTCGTCAGGCTCTTGGTGCTTGTGCCGGCACTCGTTCCGGATCCGCTGAGGATGAGCTTGCCGCCGACCATCAGGTCGACCGGCTGGGTCGTCTCCTGGATCGTCGTGTTCTGCCCGGTGATGCAGAGGTTCCCGATCACGTAGAGCGGATCGGTGATCGTCATGTTGTTCCCGGCGAAGGATGCGCTGCACGAGTTCGGCACGAGCGGGGCCGTGAGGAAGATGTGGTTCCAGACGGCGGCGACGGCGCCGTTGTTCAGCGGGCTGACCGTGACCGTCGCGGTCTCGGTCTTCGCCATGGTCGAGCCCGTGTTCGGGTTGCGGGAATAGCCGGTCGAGACGAGAAGCCACGTCGACGCGGGAACCGTGACGCTGTTGTACGTCGTCTGGTTCGTGCCGCTGTAGTAGCCGTAGACCGACGCGCTGCCGACGGTGCCTGCGGTGCACCCGCTCGAGGCGGTGATGCAGATCACCTTGACCGTCGGGCTCGAGCAGTTGGAGGGGCCGTTCGTATCGGAGGCACCGGTCGCGCCGTTGCACCCGAGGAGGTTCGCGGCAGCCGGATTCCCGTTCGTCGCGGTGAGCTGGTAGTTGAGCATCGAGTACGCGCTGTTCAGACCGGCGTCCGAGTACTGGCGCGCCTGCACGTCGCCGGCGCTCAACTGCGCGGCGCGGCCCCCCGAGCTCGTGAGGCTGATCATCCCGGTGACGAAGATGATGAGGACGACCGTGATCCCGAGCGCCATCACGAGCGCGATGCCGTCCTCGTTCCGGATCCGCCTGGTCATGACACCGTCGGGACGCTGCACGTGGAGCCGCTCGTGCAGCGGGTCGAGTTACGGGCGACGATCGAATCCGTGAGCTCGTACGCGTACAGCGTCGTCGAGCTCGGGTTCGCGTCGACCTTGAGGTCGATGCCGACCGTCTGGAGCGAGTACTGCGGAATCGCCGCGGTCGTGAAGACGCTCGAGCTCGTGAGGTAGTCCGCGACCAGGACGCGCGTCGCGTCGGATGACGTGCAGTCCGTCGCGCCGGTACCCGTCGCGCGGAAGAGTTGATAGCGCACTGGGCTCGACGTGAACTGGATCACGCAGTACGACACCGGCGACGTCGACGAGCAGCTCGACACGTTCAGCTTGATGCCGGGATACGTGTTGATCGTCTGCGCCTGGGCCGCGGTGGCGCAGTGAATGTCGACGCGCAACTTGTCGAGCGCGAGGCGCGCGTTCAGCTGACCGCGAGAGCGGAGATCGAGGCTGACCGTGGCCGACGACCCGCTGATGAACACCGTCGTCAGGCCGCTGATGACCACGCTGAGGATCACCATGGTGACGAGCAGCTCGATGAGGGAGTAGCCGTGCTCGGACTTCACTTCGACCTCGACCGCACGTCGGTGAGCGCCTGCGTTGCGATTGATGCGCTCTTCGATCCGATTCCCCAAAGCTTCTGGGCGCGGCGGTCGGCGGCGATGAGGGTCGTGAGGGCGTCCGCCCCGTGCCACCAGCCGAGCTTCGCGCCGGCGACGACCCATTCGTTCTGGTAGAGCCAGCGCCGCACGTTCGCGTTCGTCTTGCGCGGGCGGCTCCCAAGCCAGTTGAGGAGAAGCTGCGCGCGATCCGTGAGCGGCATTTCGTCAAGCGGCTCCGTGCGCGCACCCGGCACCGTGAACGCGGGCGGCCTGGACTGCGGCCACTTCGCCTTCGACGTCGGGGCGGTATCTGCGGCGGTCGTGGTCGTCGCCTGCGTCGTTGTCGCCGCGGGCGTCGTGGTCACGGCGGGCGTGGTGGTGCTCGCCGGCGCCGGCGTCGTCGCCGGATGCTCCGGCCCGACGGCGGCAGCGAGGTCGGCCGGCTCGAGCGACGACGCTTGGTAGGGCGAGACATCCTCGGCCTGCCCGTTCTGCGGGTAGGCAGGATTCCGTTTCAGGCTGAGCGTGATGAGCGGCGCGCCGTTGTCGAGCACGCGCGTGCCCGCGGCCGGCGACTGCGTGGTGACGAGGTTCGCCGCGTAGCCGTGCACCGATCCGAGCACCCGCCAGGAGAACCCGGCGTCCTCGAGCGTGCCCTTCGCGAAGACGAACGCCTGGCCCGTGACGGACGGGACGGTGAGCGGCGGCTTCGGCGCAGCCTTCGTCGTCGTCTTGTGCGACGACGAGCCGAGCTTCCGCCCGGCGGCGTACGTCAGCGTCGCCGTCATGGCGAGTCCGACGAGAACGAGCACTGCGACTCGGGGCAGATGGGCACGCAGCCTTTCGGCCATCAGTGCACCAATCGGCAATTCATCGGCAGAACCTGAGTCCTAGTGGGTGAAATAGACCACGGGAGGGGACGCGGCCTGCCCGGTCGGGACTACCTCGAACACGGGCCCCTGATCGGGGGAGGCCGACGTCTGCGGAGCGACGAACGCGAGTGCGCGGCCCGGCGTGTCCGGCCCCGAGTCGCGCCAGGAGAACGCCTTGCCCTCGAATGAGAGGAACCACGCTTCCTGCTGGGGCCACGCGGTGGCGGGCTGAAGCTGGAGGTGGAGGTGCGGGCCGGTCGCGTCGCCGGTCGATCCCACGAGGCCGACCGCCTCGCCGGCCTGGAGCGTCGCGCCGGGGACGACGGTCGAGTCGAGCGTCGACATGTGGCAGTACGTCCACACCTGACCGTCGAACGCGCGCAGCGTGAAGCCGATGCCGCAGCGCGGGTCCGGCGTCGTCCAGGAGCGCAGCACGGTCGAGTCGGCGAGCGCATATTCCGGCGAGCCCTCGGGCGCGTCGATGTCGACGGCCGGGTAGTCGTGGTGTGTGTGCGACGCAGTCACGACGCCGGGGCCGCCGCCGACCGGGAAGACATAGCCGCCCGAGTACGACGGGCCGCCGAGCACCTGCGCGGCGGCGGGGTCGAACGTCGAGGCGGCGGACGCCTGCTGCGCCTGAGCGAGCTTCAGTTGCAGTGCAGCGAGCGTCTTCTGCAGCTGCGCGACGCGAGCGGTCGCCGCGTCCTGGCGCTCGCCGGCCAGCCCGGCCTGCTGCTGGTCGGACAGCCGGTCGGAGAGGAGCGTCTCGTGGGCGGCGCGCTTCTGCCAGCGCGCGACGACCCGCGAGGCGCGCTTCGCCTGCTCCTGCGCTGCGATCAGCCGCTCGCCGGCCTGCGCAGCTGCGCTCCGCGCCGCATCGAGGTTCGCTTGCAGGCGGTCGAGCGAGAAGGCGATGTCGCCGCCCGAGCCGTAGAGGTTCGCGAGCTGCAGGACTTCTTGCACGTACCAGTCGGCATGGTTGTACGCATAGACACCGCGATAGAGGTCGGACGAGCCGCCGGCCGCAGCGAGGTATCGCGCGGCGGAGAAGATCGCATCGGTCGGGTTCCACGGATCCGCGACACCGTTGCCGTCCGCGTCGACGCCCCAGCGCGCCCAGGTGTCGGGCATGAACTGCATCCAGCCGACCGCACCCGCGGAGCTCGGTCCCATGTTGCGGCCCCAGTTCGACTCGACCTTGTTGATCGCACCGAGCACCTGCCACGGAATGCCGTAGGACGCTCCCGCGCGCTGCCAGATTGCAAGGAGCTGCGGATACGACAGCTGCTCCGGGCTCGTGGGCGGCGTCGAGAGGTTGCTCGGGATCACGAGCGACGGGTTCGGCGTCAGCCCCGGCAGCGCGAGCGGCGCGTCCGGCATGACCGCGAACGTGTCGGCGCGCGCAGTCCCGCCGATCATGGCGAGCCCTGCGAGAACCGCAAGCGTGGCGAGGCGCCGCATCGGGGCCGCTACCCGGCCGGGACGATGCGCAGACCCAGGCCCTCGTCCGGTTCGACGGTTGCGAGCGTCGGCGCCGGCACGGCTTCCGGCTCCGCGACGTGCTGCTGCGGCTGCTCGGCAGGGCGCGCTTCGGCGGCCCGCTTGCGCTTCATCGCCTGCTCGAGCTCGACGAGGAAGTCGTGGCGGTTCGTCGCCGCGTTCGCAGCCACCTCGCTGTCGACGCGGCCGTCGAGCACATGGTCGATCAGCGCCTGAGAGAACGTCTGCATCTGGAAGTACTCGCCCTCGGCAACGGCGTCGGTGATCTCGTCGGAGCGGCCCTCACGTACGAGGTCGGCGATGCGCGCATTCATCACCATCACCTCGACCGCCGCGACGCGGCCACCGTCGACCTTCGGGAGCAGGCGCTGGCTGATCACGCCGCGCATGACGCCGGCCATGATCGAACGGATGACCTCCTGCTTCTCCGGCGGGAAGAACTCGATCATGCGGCCCACCGTCTCGGCGGCGTCGATCGTGTGGAGCGTCGAGAGCACGAGGTGGCCGGACTCGGCGGCCTGCAGTGCTGTCTGAGCTGTCTCGGCATCGCGGAGCTCGCCGATCAAGATCGTGTCCGGATCCTGGCGGAGCGCACGTCGCAGGGCCTGGCCGAACGACTCCGTGTCGAGCCCGACCTCGCGCTGGTTGACGATGCAGCCGCGGTCTGGATGCAGGATCTCGATCGGGTCCTCGATCGTGATGATGTGCTGCTTCCGGTTGCGGTTCATGTAGTCGATCATCGCCGCGAGCGTCGTCGTCTTTCCCGAGCCGGTCGCGCCGGTGACGAGGATGAGGCCGCGGTGCTCGTTCGCGAGCTTCTGCACGCCGGGCGGCAGGTTCAGCTGCTCGAAGGTCGGCACCGTCTTCGGGATCACGCGGAAGGCGAACGAGATCGCGCCGCGCTGGCGGTACGCGTTGACGCGGAAGCGCGGCAGGTCGCCGTCCTGGTAGGCGATGTCCATGTCACCCGCGTCGTGGAAGTGCTGAAGCTTCTCGGGTGCTCGGCGGCCGATCGTCTCGAGGACCGAGATCAGCGCCGACTCGTCCAGCGGACGCGCGTCCGCCATCGGCGTCAGGTCGCCGTCGATCCGGCAGACCGGCGGCTGGCCGTACTTCAGGTGGACGTCAGTCGAGCCCAGCTCGACTGCGCGCAGGAGAACGCCATTGAGATCCATCGGCTCGATCGAGGGATCGGCCGATCTGTCCTCTTTCTTTAGGCCGCCTGCCTCGAAACGGCGTAGATCGCCCGGATCGCGCCCTTTTCGAGGCCACGCGCCGCCCCCGGATGAGCGAGCTCGCCGCGGAGCAGCTTTTCGAGCGCGCGGAACGTGACCGGCAGGCGGGCGAGCGCGAAGGTCGTGCGCGGAAACCGCTCGAAGGCGAGCTTCGCGCCCCAGCCCGCGTTCGTCAGCGGCGTGATCGAGCGCGCGACGGCCGCGGCGTAAGGCTCGAGCCCGTCGGCGCGGCCGGCGAGGACGTCGAGTGTCGCGTCGGTGACGAGGCGCGCAGAGAAGAACGCCTCGTACATGCCGTCGCCGCTGAACGGGTCGACGAGGCCGGCGGCGTCGCCGATCACGGCGGTCGCGCCGCGCGCGAGGCTCGACTGCGCGCGGCGCAGCGGCAGGCGGTACCCGCGCGTCTCAGTCGCGGTGTCGGGATCGATGGCGTACGCCTTGCACATCCGCTCGAGCTCCGCCCGCAGTGTCGGCCCCTCGCTCTGGTTGCCTCCGACGCCGACGTTCAGGTGGTCGCCCTTCGGGAAGACCCAGCCATAGCCTCCGCGCACGGCGGCGATCTCGAGGACCATCGCGCGCGCGAAGCGGTCGTCGTAGGGCACGTTCGCCTCGAGCGCGACGCCGTGGGTGACGTCGCCGGCGAGCCCGAGTGCGCGCGCCGTCGTGCCATTGCAGCCGTCCGCACCGATCACGATGCGCGCGGTGACCTCTTCCCCGTCGACCGTGAGCGCGCCTTCGCGCACGTCGGCGACCTTGACAGCGGTGCGCGCGTCGGCGCCGGCCGCGGCTGCCTGCTCGAGCAGGAAGTGGTCGAGCCGCTTGCGCTGCGTCATGTACGCGAGCGGCGCGCGTGCGCGGCGCTCGAAGCCGTTGCCGCGGTATTGGAGCCGGCAGCGCATGCGATCGACGACGTGCTCGACGACCGGCTCGATCGAGAATGGCAGCAGCTTCGCCGCACGGCCGGTGACACCGCCGCCGCACGGCTTGTCGCGCGGGAACGTCGCCTTGTCGACGAGCAGGACCCGCACGCCCGCAGTCGCCAGGTGGTAGGCGGCGACCGACCCGGCCGGGCCGGCGCCGACGATCGCGACGTCGAATTCGCTCACGGCCGGAACGCTACTCCGTAATGTTCTGGTATCGCGGTCGTTGCCTCGAACCAGCCGGCGCCGCTGCGCGACGTCACCCTCGACGGGCCGTTGCTCGAAGGGCTCCGTCGTGACGCGCCCTGGGCGGAGGCGGCTGCGACGGCGTTCGCAGCCGAGCTCGGCGGCGAGCCGCGCGACTGGGGACGGCTCGCGAACGAGCATCCGCCCGTGCTCCGCGACGACGGCGAGGTGCAATTCGATCAGGCGTGGGACTCGTTGCTCGAGCTCGGGCTGCGGCACGGGCTGCAGAGCTCGCCGTGGCGTGAGCCGCGCGACGGCGCGCACGTTGCGCGCGCAGCGAAGTTCATGCTGCTGACCCAGGTCGAGGCGGGCGTCGGCTGTCCGCTCTCGATGACGCACGCCGCCGTGCCGGCAATGCGTGCAACGCCGGCGCTCGCAGCGGAGTGGGAGCCGCGGCTGCTCGACGGCACCGCCCTGTGCGGCATGTCGATGACGGAACGGCAGGGCGGATCCGACGTGCGCACGAACGAGATGCGCGCGGAGCCGTGCGGCGGCGGCGAGGCGACGCTGCACGGCGAGAAGTGGTTCTGCTCCGCGCCGATGTCGGACGTGTTCCTCGTGCTCGCGCAGGCGTCGGCCGGCCTGTCCTGTTATCTCGTGCCGCGCGGCGAGGGCTTCGTGATCGAGCGGCTGAAGGACAAGCTCGGCAACCGCTCGAACGCGTCAGCCGAGATCCGGCTCGACGGCGCGCACGGCTTCCTCGTCGGCGAGGAAGGACGCGGTGTCGTCGCGATCATGGAAATGGTCGTGCACACACGGCTTGACTGCGTGCTCGGCTCGGCCGCGCTGATGCGCGAAGCGGTCGCGCAGGCGCTGCACTGGTGCTCAGGACGCGTTGCGTTCGGGAGGCTGCTCGTCGAGCAGCCTCTCATGCAGAACGTGCTGTCAGACCTCTGCATCGAGTCGGAGGCCGCGACGCTCTCCGCGGTGCGGTTGGCGCGCGCGTTCGACGAGGGCGACGACGTCAGGCGCCTCGCGACGGCCGTGCTGAAGTACTGGGTCTGCAAGCGAACGCCGGCCGTCGTCGGCGAGGCGCTCGAGTGCCTCGGCGGCAACGGGTTCGTCGAGGACAGCGGCCTGCCGCGTCTCTACCGCGAGAGCCCGCTGAACTCGATCTGGGAGGGCAGCGGCAACGTGCAATGCCTTGACGTGTTGCGTGCGCTGCGGCGGGAGCCGGACGCGGCGGAGCGGTTCCTCGCGGAGCTCGAGCCCGGGGACCGCACTTCCGTGGAGCGCGAGCTCGCCGAGGCGGACGAAGCCTGCGCGCGCCGTCTCGTCGAGACGATGGCTGTCGCATTCCAGGCGAGCCTCCTCGACCGGCACGGCGATCCGGCGGTCGCGGTTGCGTTCCGCGCGCGCCACCGGCACGCCGCGTTCGGGACGCTTCCGACCGGGCTGCCGCTCGGCGCGATCATCGAGCGCTACAACTGCGCCTAGCTACAATCGCGTCTCCCCGGGGGTGTGCCCGAGCGGCCAAAGGGAACGGGCTGTAAACCCGTCGGCTCAGCCTACGGAGGTTCGAATCCTCCCGCCCCCATGTGTTGTCGCTCGGCCGACCGCTTCGCGGCTGAGCGCCCTCGGCGCTCTTGCCGCTCTCGCTTTGCTCGGCCGAGATTGGAGAATTTCCGCGGCGGCGAAGCCGCCACGGAAACCGCATGTTGGCCTTGCTGCTCTGCGTGCGAGGCATTCCGAATTTGCGCTTGACACCGACCGCCTCGCGCGTTAGCTTCCTCCGAACCGCATTCGACATTATCGAACGTCGGTCGAAGTTGAACAACGCGGCCCAAGGAACGCTCCGGGGGCCGGTGACATAGGAGGTTCCGATGGAGGAGCACTCGCTGGTCCAACGAGCGTTCGCCGAGGTGATCGGCACCGCTCTCCTCGTCTTCGTCGGCGCCGGCTCGGTGCCGGCGATTCTCTTGCTCGAAGGCGGCTCGAAGGCGCCGTTCTCGGGCGCCGACCTGGGCATGATCTCATTCGCCTTCGGCCTGATCGTCGTTGCGATGGTCTATACGGTCGGGAAGGTCTCCGGCTGTCACATCAATCCCGCGGTGACGTTCGCGCTCGCAGCGACGAAGCGCTTCCCGTGGCGCGAGGTGCCGAGCTACTGGTCGGCACAGCTGCTCGGCGGCGTGCTCGGCGCATTCGCGATCTGGGCGACGTTCGCCGACCGCGGACGCGACCTCGGCTACGGCTTCGGCGTCGTGAACTTCAACCACGGCACCGTCAGTTGGGGCTCGGCGATGTTCGCCGAGGCGATCGGGACCGCGATCCTCATGTTCACGATCCTCGGGATCGTCGACACCCGCTCACCGGAGGGCTGGGCGGGTCTCGTGATCGGCCTCGTCATCGTTGCGATCATCATCGTCGTCGGGCCGCTGACGAACGCGTCGCTCAACCCCGCGCGCGCAATCGGCCCGTTGTTCGTCCAGACGATCGACGGCTCGCACACGCACAACTGGCTCAAGCAACTCGGTGCGTACGTACCAGCGAACCTCGTCGGGGCGGCGCTCGCCGCATTCGCCTACGACGCGCTTGCGACGCCGCGCCGCATCCTGCAGCCGATCGAAGACGCGGTCACTGAGCCCGACCGCGCAGATCCCGCGGCCCTCACCGCCTAGGAAGGAGCGAACAATGAGCGTTGTACAAGCGACGGCGAAGAAGTTCATCAACGACCCGGCCGACGTCGTCACGGAGTCGCTCCGGGGACTCGGCCTCGCGCACCCCGACCTCGTGCACATCGACGAGGAGAATCAGCTCGTGCTTCGAAAGGGCGCACCGGTCTCAGGCAAGGTGGCACTCATCTCGGGCGGCGGCTCGGGGCATGAACCGCTGCACGGCGGATTCGTCGGCCTGGGCATGCTCGATGCTGCGTGCCCTGGCGAGGTGTTCACGTCACCGGTTCCGGATCAGATGCTCGCCGCGACGAAGGCGGTCGACGGCGGTGCCGGCGTCGTGCACATCGTCAAGAACTACACGGGCGACGTCATGAACTTCAAGCTCGCCGCAGAGCTGGCTGAGGACGACGGCATCTCGGTCGAGTCGGTGCTGACGAACGACGACGTCGCGGTCGAGGACTCGCTCTACACCGCTGGCCGTCGCGGAACCGGCGTGACCGTGCTCGTGGAGAAGATCGCCGGCGCGAAGGCCGAGGCGGGCGGTTCGCTCGCCGAGGTCGCGGCGATCGCGCGCAAGGTCAACGAGCGCGGGCGCAGCTTCGGCGTCGCTCTGACGTCGTGCGCGACCCCGGCGGCCGGGGCGCCGACGTTCGACATCGGGCCGGACGAGATGGAGTTCGGGGTCGGCATCCACGGCGAGCCGGGTCGCCGCCGAGAGAAGATTCGCTCCGCTGCGGAGATCGTCGAGGAGATCGCGGACGCGATCCTCGGCGACCTCAAGCCGGCGAAGGGAGCGAACGTGCTCGCCTTCGTGAACGGGCTCGGCGGTACTCCGGCGATCGAGCTCTACCTCGTGTACGCCGAGCTCGCGAAGCAACTCGAGCGGTACGGCGTCAGGGCCTCGCGGAGCCTCGTCGGCAACTACATCACGAGCCTCGAGATGGCCGGCATCTCGATCACGCTGCTCGAGCTTGACGACGAGCTGACGACGCTGTGGGATTCACCTGTACAAACTCCAGCGCTCCGCTGGGGGGTCTGACTCGATGGAGGCGACGAGCGTGGATGCCGAGACCGTCAGGCAGTGGCTGAACGAAGCGGCAGCTTCGGTGCGGGAGCAGCGCGATTACCTCACGCAGCTCGACGCAGCGATCGGGGACGCGGACCACGGCACGAACATGGAACGCGGGTTCGCTGCAGTGGTGGCGAAGCTCGAAGGGCTGGACGGCACGCCCGGCAAGCTGCTCACCACCGCAGGCTCCACGCTCGTCTCGACGGTCGGCGGCGCAAGCGGTCCCCTCTGGGGGACCGCGCTGCGGCGCGCCGGCCGGTCACTCGGAGACGCGGAGGACTTCGGCGGCGCCGAGCTCGTCGACGCGCTCGATGCAGCGCTCGCCGGTGTCGTCGAGCTCGGTGCAGCGCAGGAGGGCGAGAAGACGATGGTCGACGCGCTCGCTCCTGCAATTCGCGCGCTACGCGCGCGGCTCGACGGCGGCGGAGACCTGAACGATGCGCTCGCAGACGCGCGGGCTGCGGGCGAGGAGGGCATGCGCGCGACGACTCCTCTCCAGGCGTCGAAGGGACGCGCCTCGTACCTCGGCGAGCGAAGTATCGGCCACCAGGATCCAGGCGCCACCTCGACCGCGCTCATCATTGCCGCGCTGGAACGTTCCGTCGCGGCCTCGCCATGACCGAGCGCGTGATCCGCGGCCTGGCCGCCTCGCCCGGAATCGCCGTCGGCCGAGTGCTGTTGCACGACGCAGCGATCGTGCAAGAGCAGCCGCACCGCGGAGCCGCGATCGAGGCGGCGGCTGCGCTCGCGGCGCTCGACGGCGTCGCCGCGGAGCTTGGGGGTCGCGCCGACCGCCTGCGCGCCGACGGCTTCCAGCCGGAGGCGGACATCCTCGATGCGAACAGGCTGATGGCGCTTGACCCGCTCTTGCGCGCCGACGTTGAGAGCCTGAGCATCCACGCTGCTGCCGGTGCCGCGCTTCGCGCCGCCAGCGAGCGGCACGCGGAGCTGCTTGCGTCGCTCGACGACCCACTGCTGGCGGCGCGTGCGACCGACGTCCGCGAGCTCGGACGCCGCGCCGCGCGCCGCCTCTCACGCAACGGCGCGCGGCCCGTCGGCGAAGGCCCGTTCGTTCTCGTCTCGGACGACATCGGCCCTGCGGACGTCGCGGAGCTCCGCGACTCGGAAGGATCGATCGTCGCTGTCGCGCTCGCGCTCGGCGCAGCGACGTCGCACGCAGCGATCATGGCGCGCTCCCTCGGTCTGCCGATGCTCGTCGGCGCCGGCGAAGATGTCCTCGAGGCGGCACCGGAGACGGCGATCGTCGTCGACGGCGATGCGGGTCATGCGTATCTCGACCCGACACAGGACCGGCTCGAGTGGGGTCGCGCGCAGGTCGCGCGCCTCGCCCGTGAGCGTGCGCAGCATGCGCGTGAGCGCGCGCTCCCGCCCGTCACGACGGACGGCCAGTGGGTCACGCTGCTTGCGAACGCCGCGACGACCGCGGAAGTGCGCGCTGCGGTGGAGATGCAGGCGGACGGAGTCGGCCTGCTGCGGACCGAGCTCGCATTCCTCGAGGCGCGAGCGTGGCCGACAGAGAACGACCACGTCGCCGCGCTCGAGCCGCTGCTCGCGCTCTTGCACGGATTCGTCGCGACGGTTCGCGTCCTCGACTTCGGAAGCGACAAGACTCCACCATTCCTGGCCGGCATTCAGACGCGTGGCATCGAGCTTCTGCTCGCGCATCCGGATGCTCTCTCGAGCCAGCTGCGCGCGATCCTGCGTCTCGCCGGCGGGCTCGATCTCCGGTTGTTGCTGCCGCTCGTCGAGTCGGCCGATCAGGTCAGAGCCGTCCGCCGGCTGCTGCAGGTCGCCGCCGCGGACGTCGGCTGGACGCCCGAGCTGCCGCCCGTGGGCGCAATGGTCGAGACCCCGCTTGCCGCAGAGCGCGCGCACGAGATCGCGCTCGAGGCCGACTTCCTCTCGATCGGAACCAACGACCTCGTGCAATACACGCTTGGCCTCGATCGCATGCAACCGCTTGCGACCGCTCACTCAGCAGCCGACCCGCGCGTGCTCTCGCTGATCGCGCGCACGGTCGAAGCCGCCCATGAAGCGGGACTCACGGTCGAGGTCTGCGGCGAAGCCGCATCGGTCCCCGACGTCGCAACGCTGTTCGTGGGCCTCGGCGTCGACGAGCTCAGCGTCGCGCCCGCGCGGATCGACGAGCTTCGGACGACCGTGCGCGTCACGTCCGCCTCAGACGCAGCAGCCGCCGCGGCTGCGTCTCTCTCAGACGAGAGCGGGAACGAGCAGGGCGAGGTGCTCGGCGGCCTCGGCGGCGTCGTCGCCTGACGCGTCGATGAGAAGCTCGACGCCTCCCTCCGCCCCGAGCGCGAGGATGTCGAGGATGCTCTTTGCATTCGCGCGGCGCCCGTTGGCGCTCACGAACACCTCGGCGGCGAATGCCGAGGCAGCACGCACGAGTGTTCCTGCCGGGCGCGCGTGCAGTGCGACGTCCGTCGGCAGCGTCGCGTGGCGTTCCACGCGGGGTTCAGAGCTTGGCGACACTGCGCGCCTCCTCCGCGACTCGCGCCGCTTCGACATGCGTGCACCCCGTAGACGCCGCGACGGCGGCTGCGACGGCGCCCTCGACGAGCGGCGCGTCAGCCACGCTCAGGTTCGCGAGCTCCTCCGGCGTCATCTCGGTCAGCGCAGCCCGAACCGAGAGGACGGAGCTGCCCAGGTCGACGAGCACGACCGCCCCGGCTCCGGTTGCTCCCGCCTTCATCGCATCGAGCACGCGCCCGCCGTCCGTGCCGAGCGAGCCGTCGACCGCTCCGCCGACCGTGACGATCGGCACCGTCGGGCCCGCGATCTGGCGCGCCATCTCGGCCAATCCGGCGGCAAGCTCTGCGCTGTGCGAGACGAGCACGAGGGTGACTGCGCCGTTCCCGTTGCTATCCATGCCGGCCATTCTACAATGTCGAACGTGATTCGACAATGCCTCAGAAGAAAATTCAATCCGTAGATCGCGCGGTCCGAATCCTGAAGGCGCTCGGCGAGCATCCGGGCCGCCTAGGGTTGAGCGACCTCTCCGACCGCGTCGGGCTTGCGAAGACGACGGTGCACGGGCTCCTCCGCACCCTCCAGGAGCACGGGCTCGTCGAGCAGCACCTCGACACTGACAAGTACCAGCTCGGCCCGCAGCTGCTCCAGCTCGGGAACAGCTATCTCGACCTGAACGAGCTGCGCTCGCGCTCGCTCGCCTGGTCGGAGCTCCTGGCGACTCGCGTCGGCGAGGCCGTGCGCGTCGGCGTGCCGCACGGCAACGGCGTTCTCGTCGTGCACCACGTGTTCCGTCCGGACGCGAGCCTGCAGGTGCTCGAGGTGGGCGCATTGCTGCCGCTGCACGCCACGGCGCTCGGCAAGGCGCTCCTTGCGTACGGGAATCACGACTGGGTCGACGAGGTCGTCGGCGGCGGGCTCCCGAAGCTCACCGGCCATACACACGTGTCGGCGACCGTGATGCGGCGAGAGCTCGGTGGTGTGCGCGAGGTTGGCTACGCGGTGGAGCGCGAGGAGGCATTGCTCGGCGAGGCGGGTGTTGCTGCGCCGATCTTCGACCGGCGGACAGAGGCGATCGGGGCGGTTGGAGTGGCCGGACCGAAGGAGCGGCTGCTACGGCGCTCTCGGCTTCCCGACGTCGCCGCTGCCGTCGTCGAGACCGCGCGCGGCATCTCCCGGGATCTCGGCGCGCCGCGCTGGCCGGCGCACTGACGAGATGTCGTACCGCTGGAGATGAGCAGTCCGGCCCTTGTGCCGCCTGCGCTCTTCCGATAAAGATCGTATTCCTAAGCGTCGTCGGATTTTGGGGGTCTCCAATTCCAGGCTCGGCGGCGAGAACTGGAGCCGCGCCGCGGCGCGGAACAAATCGGAAGGAGAAACGCGTGAAGCGTTTATCGTCGCGTGACGTTCGGTTGCTGGCCCTCACGGCCTGCGCGATCGCCACGATCAGCATCATCGGCGTCGGCGGAGCGGCCGCCGACACAACCGGGACGATCAATTTCGAGCCGCCTGCCTATAGCGCCGGCGACATCAACGGCCAGCAAGGTTGGATGAAGACGGGTGCATATGACGCCGCTGTCGCCGACTCGGCCGGCGTGCCGGCCGTCGGCACGCTCGGCTTCGGCTCGCAGGCGCTTCGGATCTCCGACGCCGTCACAACCGGGGCCTTCGGCGATCAGACCTTCTCACCGGGTCTC
>DATAOK010000023.1:0-40853 GCA_036265735.1 Gaiellaceae bacterium | reverse complement strand
CGGCGAGGTGGCGGTGCTCGACGCGCTCGCGCCGCCGGACGACGCGGTCGACGTCTGGGAGCGGCTCGACGCGAAGCCGCCGACGCTCGCGATCGTCCTGAAGCCGGATCACGTTCGCGACATCGACACGTTCGTGCGGCGTTACGGCGCTCGGGCGTTCGGCCCGTGGCTCTTCTGGCGCGACAACATCCCGGACACCGAGCTCGAGCCTGTTCAGCCCGGCGACGAGCTGCCGGGCGGCTTCGTCGCGCTCTACGAGGGTCGCGGGCGCGGCGAGACGCCTGTGTGGCTGCCGGAGCAGCGCGCGCTCGTCTTTGCCGACGCATTGACGGAGCGCGACGGCCGGCTGCTCGTCTGGGGCACGCCGTGGCATGAGGAGCGCGTCCTGCCTGCGCTGCGCGCGATGCTCGAGCTGCCGTTCGAGCACGTGATCGTCTCGCACGGCGAGCCGGTGCACGACCGCGCGGCGTTCGAGCGCGCGCTCGAGCTGCCGCCGTTCAGCGAGTGATCACGCGAAGCGAAGGGCTGAGCGTTCCCCACACGGCGAGCACGAGCGCCACTGCGGCGAAGATCGCGACGGTCTCACGCGCAGAGACGGTTGCAAGCAGGAGGCCGATGCCGAGCGGCCCGAGCGGCGCGATCGCGAGCCCGATGTTGCGCGTGACGGCGATCACGCGGCCGAGCAGCCGGTCGGGTGTGACGCGAAAGCGATACGCCGTCAGCGCCGTGTCGGTGCTCGGGATGACGAATGACTGAGGCAGCGTCCCGGCAAGGAGCACGTACACGCTTGGATGGATCAGGAACACCGCGCAGGTGCACGAGGCCCAGAGCTCGCAGACGAGAATCGCACGCATCGACAGGCGTCTGTTCACGTAGCCCGCGACGAGCGCGCCTGCAAGAAGGGTTCCCCCGAAGACCGCGTTGAGCGCGCCGATCTCGCCGCTCGACAGCCCTTGCCGCTTGCCGATGATGATCATCGCCAGGAGCAGGCTCGCCGGTGACACGAGGTTGCCGAGCGAGAAGATGAGCGCAGTCGTCCGCAGGAACGGCTGGCTCCAGAGAAAGCGGAAGCCCTCGGCGATCTGCGTGCGGATCGGGGAGCGGTCGCGCTCGCGCTGCTCCTGAAACGGCTTGCGGATCAGGAACAGGGTCACGAACGAGAGGACATAGGACACTGCGTCGACGAGGAACGGCAGCAGGCGTGCGATCCCGAAGAGCGCACCGCCGAGCGGCGGCCCGGCAAGCCGCACCGCCGCGATGCGTGCTTGTTCTGCCCCTGCGGCACTGCCGAGCTGGTCCTCGGTCACGACGGAGCGCAGCGCGCCGCTCGATGCGACGCTGAAGAAGGCCGACGCGGTCGACTCGATGAATGCGACGATCGGCAGTTGCGCGAACGTGAGGTCGTCGAGCGCGAGCGCGACGACGAGGCTCGTGATCGACAGCATCCGGATGACGTTCGTCACGATCATCAGCCGCTTGCGGTTCCAGCGGTCGGCTGCGACGCCGGCAAGGAGCAGGAACAGCGCTACCGGTGCGAGGTCGATGAAGCCGACGAAGCCCGCCTTCGCAGAGGAGTGCGTGAGCGCGAGCGTCAACAACGGATATGCGATCACCGTGCACTGCGAACCGACCTGGGAGACGAGCTGCCCGGTCTGCAGCAGCACGAAGTCGCGGTTGCGACGCAGCGTGACCGCGTTCACGGTCAGCGGCCGAGCGTGTGTGGCGCGCCGTAGGTCCAGAGCAGCTCCGGCACGGCGACCGAGCCCTGCTCGTCCTGGAAGTTCTCCATGAGCGCGATCACCGTCCGCGCCGTGACGGCGGTGCCGTTCAGCGTCGCGACATGCTCGAGCTTCCCGTCGCGCCTCGTCCGGATGTCGAGGCGGCGCGCTTGATAGTCGGTCGTGTTAGACGTCGACGTGAGCTCGCGGTAGCGCTGCTGACCCGGGAACCAGCCTTCAATGTCGTACTTCTTCACGGCTGATGCGCCGAGGTCTCCGGCCGCGACGTTGACGACGCGGTACGGGATGCCGAGACCGCCGAGCAGCTCCTCCTCGGTCGCGAGCAGCCGTTCATGCTCGTCCCGCGCGACGTCGGTCGTCGTGTAGACGAACATCTCGACCTTGTCGAACTGATGCACGCGGAACATGCCGCGCGTGTCCCTTCCGGCGGCGCCGGACTCGCGCCGGAAGTTCGTCGAGTAGCCCGCGTAGCGCAGTGGCAACGCATCGAAGTCGAGGATCTCGCCCATATGCATTCCCGCGACGCCGACCTCCGATGTTCCCGTCAGGTACAGCTCGTCGCGCTCGACCCGGTAGATGTTCACTTCGTCGGTCGGGAGGAAGCCGGTGCCGTACATCGCGTCCTCGCGCACGAGCACGGGCGGCAGCACAGGGACGAATCCCTTCTGCACGAGCGTGTCGAGCGCGTACCGGTAGACCGCGAGCTCGAGCAGCGCGAAGTCGCCGACGCGATACGCGAAGCGTGAGCCCGAGACCTTCGCGGCGCGCTCCATGTCGATCCAGCCGTGGGGCTGCGCGAGATCCAGGTGATCCTTCGGCTCAAACGAGAACGACGGCAGGTCGCCGACGCGCTTGATCTCGTCCGCGTCGTCGTCGGCGAAGCCGTCCGGCGTGTCGTCCGCCGGCGGATTCGGGATGCGGTCGAGGACGTCCTTACGCTTCGACTCCGCCGCGCCAAGCTGATCCTCGAGCTGCTGCAGCTCGACCTTGACGCGCTCGAGCTGCTCGAGCTGCTCCGGTGTCGGTTTCCCTTTCAGCTTGCGCTGCGAGCGCAGCTCTTCGACGTGCGGCTGCAGGTCGAGGACGGCGCGGTCGGCGGCGAGCAGCTCGTCGAAGGCTTCGGCCGCACCCTTGCGTGCGAGCGCCGCGCGGAAGGCATCGGGGTCATTGCGTGCTGCCCGGAGGTCGATCACGACGCGGAGTCTAGGTAGGCGTCGAACAGCAGGGCGACGCCCTCGTCGTCCACGCTCGGCACGACAAGTTGGGCGCGCGCCAGGATCTCCTGGTGGGCGTTCGCGACCGCGACCCCGAAGCCGGCCCAGTCGAGCAGCTCCCGGTCGTTCTCGCCGTCGCCGCACGCGACGGTCTCCGGCGGCGTGAAGCCGAGCAGGTCGGCGACGAACTGCAGCCCGGAGCCTTTGCTCACGTCGGGATGCGCGAACTCGAGGAAATGCGGCAGCGACTTCGACACGAAGAGCTTCCCGGCGAAGCGCGGCTTGAGCACGGCCTCGAGCTGGTCCAGTGCGGCGGGGTCGCCGACGGCGACGAGCTTCGTCGGGTCGGTCTCGAGCCACTCGTCGAGCGGGCCGACGGCGTGGATCTCGAGGCCCTGGAAGTCCGCATACGCGCGCGCCTCCGGCGTCACGTTCGCGACGTAGAGCTTGTCCTCGACGTAGCAGTTGAGGTGGAAGTCGGCCGAGACGACGGCGTCGATCGCCTCGAGCGCGACGTCACGCGGGATCGGGATGTGGCGGAGCCATTCGCCGCTGACCGGGTCGGCGACGACCGCGCCCTGGTAGCAGATGACCGGATCGTCGAGCTTCGCCTCTTCCAGGTAGGGACGCACGGCGCGGAACATCCGCCCCGTGACGACGATCACGTGCGTGCCGGCTGCGCGGACGCGCGCGATCGACTCCTGCGTGTGGGGGCGCAAGAGGGCGTCCTGGGCGATGAGCGTGCGGTCGAGGTCGACGGCGAACGCCGCGACGTGCTTCGGGAAGCTCGGCGGGAGGTCGACCCTTACGGGGTGCCGCCGGTCGCCTTGACGACGTACGAGGCGACGTCAGCGATCTGCTGCGTCGAGAGCTGGCCCTTGAAGGAGGGCATGACGCCCTTGCCGAGCGTGACGCGTCCCGTCGCGAGCTCGTAGTCGGGCTTCGCCTCGTCGAGGTTCGGGCCGACGGTGCCCGTCGCGCCTGCGTCCTTGAGCGTGTGGCAGCTGATGCAGCCGGCGCTCTTGAAGATTCCCTTGCCCTTCGTCGGGTCGCCCTTGAGGCTGAACGCAGGCGTCTTCGGCGCTGTGGGAGCGGCTGCGACCGTGCCGATCACCGTCTGGGGCGTAGGACTGACGACACCCTCCGAGCCGCAGCCCGCGGCGGCGAGCAAGAGCCCAGATGAGAGCACGATGAGAATGGCCCTCCGCACGGTGCGTGACTCTACCTCCCCGCACTACCATTTGAGTCGTGAAGCGGAAGAGCTACGGACGCGACTTCGGACTGAGCCTGCGGATGCTCCTGACGGGTGGGTTGCTCGGCCTGCTCTACGTCGTCTTCGCGCTTGTCCTCTTCTACGCGCTGAACATCGGGCTCGCTCCGATGCTCGTGATCGTGGTCGGCCTCGCGGTCGTCCAGTACTGGACCTCCGACAAGCTTGCTCTTGCGGCATCCGGAGCAAAGATCGTCACGCCCGAGGAGGCGCCTGAGCTGCATGCGATGGTCGAGCGGCTCTGCGCGATGGCGGGGCTGCCGAAGCCGCGCGTTGCCGTCGTGCCGACGAGTGTGCCGAACGCGTTCGCGACCGGCCGCAACCCGAAGCATGCAGCAGTCGCCGTGACGCAGGGGCTCTGGGACAGGCTTGAGCCAAAAGAGGTCGAGGCGGTGCTGGCGCACGAGCTCTCGCACGTCGCCAACCGCGACGTGCTGATCATGACCGTCGCGAGCTTCTTCGCGATGCTCGCCGCACTGCTGACGCGCTTCGGCCTTTATGCCGGGATGTTCGGCGGCTTCGGCGGGGGCAACCGGGACAACAACGGCAACAACCAGGTTCCGATCTGGCTGATCGTGTTCGTCGTGTCGGTCGTGACGTACGCCCTCAGCTTCATCCTGATCCGGACGATCTCGCGGTATCGCGAGTACGCAGCCGACCGCGGCTCCGCGCTGATCACGGGCGCGCCGGAGAACCTGATGAGCGCACTGCAGAAGATCGCGAGCGGCATCACGCAGATCCCGCAGCAGGATCTCCGCGAGGTAGCCGGCATGAATGCGTTCTTCATCGTGCCGACGAACTGGCGCGCGCAGGTCGGCGAGCTCTTCATGGATCACCCGCCGCTCGAGAAGCGGCTCGCGGCCCTCGCGCAGATTCAGCGCGAGATGGGTCGCGCGGTCGCCTGATCTAGATCGGCGCGTCGAAGAGCGCGAACCACTTCGTCAAGTCCTTCTCGACCGGCAGCTCGGGCTCGAGCTTCGCCTTGAGCTCGAGCTCGCGCGCGTTGTCGCGCTCCTTGTCGCTCGTGGGGACGAACGGCCAGAACGTCCCCGTCTTGTAGCCGTAGATCCAGTAGACGGGATGGTCGCCGCCGTCGAAGCGGAACACCGCGGCGAGCAGCTGTGCACCGAAGCCGCGCTCCGTGAATTCCTTGCCGACGGCGTAGACCGCCGTCACCTCGTCCTCGAGCTGTGCGTCGCGAACGATCACCCACTCGAAGCCAAAGGAGTCCTTCTTGTGGTCGAGCGACGATCCCTGGCTCGTCGCGACGCTCGTGAGCAGCTGCTCGACGTCCTGGTCGACCTGCGTGAACTCGCCTGCCGAGAGCGGCTTGAAGACGATCGCGCCGACGCCCGCGGGCTTGAGCCCGCACGACACGTCGAGCGTCACCGCGGCGGTCGTCAACGCAAAGAGCCGGTCGCGTGCCGGCTCCTTGAGCTTCTTGCGTCCGAAGAGGATGTCGCCGAGACCCACTACGACGACTGCTGTTGCGGCTGCTCCTCCGGCGCACCGGGCTCGATCTGCTTCGCGGTGTCGCCGGAGCCGACCTCCGCCTTCAGCTTCTCGAGCTCGCTGTCGACCTGGCTCGTCGCGGAGATCTGGGCGAGCTCGCGGTCGAGCTGCGTGCGGTTGTCGCCGACGTCCTCGAGCGCGCCGGTCGACGTCAGCTCGTCGATCGCGGCTGCACGCGCAGTCAGCTCTTCCGTCTTGTCGCGTGCGCGCTGGATCGCCGCGCCCGTGTCCTCCATGCCGCGGCCGATGCCGGTCGCCGCCTCGCCGATCTTGACCTGCGCCTGCGCGGCGGAGTACTGCGCCTTGATGACTTCCTTCTCCGAGCGGAACGACTCGATCCGCGTCTCGAGCTGCTGCTGCGACGCGACGAGCTTCTCCTGCTGGTCCTGGAGCTGCTGCACCTGCGTATCGAGGCCCTGCAGCTGCTGCTGCGCGACCGCCTTGCGCTCCAGCGCCTGGCGTGCGAGATCCTCCCGGTTCGCCGCGAGCGCCTGGCGCGCCTGCGTCTCGAGCTTCACGACGTTCTGCTCGATCGACTGGGTCTGGAGCTCGAGGCGCTTCTTCGCGGTGACGACGTCGGCGACACCCCGCTTGACGTTCTGGAGCTGCGTGAGCATCTGCTCGTACGAGTAGTCGAGGGTCTCGGTCGGGTTCTCGGCGCGATCGAGAACGCGAGAGGCCTTCGAGCGGAAGATGAGCGAAAAGCGTTGCCAGAGACTGGCCATGCGTGGTTCCTCCTCGGGTTTCCAGTTAGCCTAGCGCCGTGCTGGTCGCCAGGAGCATGCATCCCGACTGGTTGTCGAACGCGTTCGTGATCGCGGACCGGGAGGGAGGCACGGCGCTGTTCGTCGACTCGGGCGCCGACGTAGCGCCCCTCGTCGCCGCGGTGGAGGAATGGGGGGCGACGCCGGCGGCGATCCTCCGAACGCATTCGCATGACGACCACGTGGTCCACGAGCACGAGCTGCGGGCGCGGTACGGCGTCGACGTCGTGGCCGAGCCCGGAGAGTGGTCGTTCGGGGGTTTGCGGGTGCGGGGCGTCGCGACGCCCGGGCACTCCGACGACATGGTCGCGTTCGTGGTTGACGACGCCGTCTTCACCGGCGACACGCTGTTCAAGGATGCGGTCGGCGGCGGGAATCTCGAGCAGGTGCGGTCGTCGGTGATGGACGTCTTCATGGCGCTGCCCGACGAGACGCGCGTGCTGCCTGGGCACACCGACGAGACGACGATCGGGCGCGAGCGGCTCGAGAATCCGTTCGTGCGCGTGTGGAGCGGCGCGGAGCCGGAGGGCACGGAGCGCGTGCGAGTTGCCGGTCGCGACGCGACGCTCGTCGTCTGGTCGCCGGACTACGACGGCAAGGGCAAGGCGTGGGTGCGGTTCGACGGCGACGGCGGCGATGCGATCGTCGGCGGTTCGCGCGTCGAACGGGGGTAACCCCCCTCAAGGCTTCGTCCAGCCTCTCGAACAGTTCGTCCACAGACGATCCGCATGCATAGCGCGGGGTTCCCGCTGTCCGGCGGCCCGGCGGGACAGCAGTGGGGATACTCCCCGGGCGATGGAACTGACGGACGACCTGCGCTCCTTCCTCGGCGAACGGCGTTGCGCCGTGCTCGCGACCCACGATCGGGACGGCGGCATCCACCTCACGCCGATCTGGTTCCTGTTCGAGGGCGACCGGTTCTACTTCCCGTCGTCCTCCGGGAGCCGGAAGGTGACGAACATCGAGCGGAGCCTCTCTGCCTCGGTCGTCGTCGACTCGCGCGTGCCGGGACGGGAGCGGTGGGTTTCGGCGTCGGGCACCGTTGAGATCCTGCGCGATCGCGAGGCGCAGGCGATCAACGCCCGCGTCAGGCGCCGGTATCTCACGCCGGAAGGGCTCGACGGCCCCATCGAGACCGCGCTCGCGGTGTCGGACGACGTGACTCTCAGCCTTGCGCCGACGAAATGGCGATCGTGGGGCTCGGACGACGAGTCGCAGGAGCGGTGGTTCCTGGCCGTCGAGGCCTAGTCCGCGACTGTCCGAAAAGGACAGTAGGTTCCACGGTCGATGCGCCTGCTCGTCGCCCGCTGCGAGGTTCGCTACACCGGCCGGCTCAACGCCGTTCTGCCGGAGGCCGTCCGCCTGCTGATCCTCAAGGCGGACGGCTCCGTGCTCGTGCACGACGACGCCGGCGGGTACAAGCCGCTCAACTGGATGACCGCGCCGACGACCCTCGACGACCGCGGAGACACGCTCGTCGTGCGCAAGCCGAAGACGGAAGACGTGCTCGAGATCGTGCTCATCGACGTGCTGAGCGACGTCACGCACGACATGGGCGAGTCGGCGGCGCTGCAGAAGGACGGCGTCGAGCGCCATCTGCAGGAGGTGCTTGCCGCGACGCCCGACGCGCTCGGCGAAGAGCTCACGCTCGTGAAGCGCGAATGGCCGACCGAAGTCGGCCCGGTCGATCTCATGTGCCGCGCCGACGACGGTGAATGGGTCGCGGTCGAGATCAAGCGCATCGCGACGATCGAAGCCGTCGAACAGCTCACGCGCTACCTCGGCTTCATCCGCGCCGATCCCGCGAAGCACACCTGCCGCGGCATCCTCGCGGCGCAGCGCCTCAAGCCGCAGGCGGTCGCGCTCGCCGAGTCGCGCGGCATCCGCTGTGTCGAGGTCGACCTCGACGTTCTCCGCGGCGAGCGCGAGCCCGATCTGACGCTCTTCACATCCGTCTAGCGACGGCGTAACGTCACGCACATGGCTGTCAAATTGCTCCGCTGCTCCGGGCAGTGGGTGAAGATCAAGGCCCATCCGTGCTGGAAGGTCGAGAAGGCGCTCCAGGACATGGGGATCGAGTACGAGCGCGTGAACCTGCCGTCGGGCCGCGGCAAGCGCGACGAGATCCAGTCGCTCTCCGGGCAAAAGAAGTACCCGGCGATTCAGTTCGAGGACGGCTCCGTGTACCGCGAGGAGTCGAAGGACATGGAGCGCACGATCCGCGCCGGAACGCTCATGGAGAAGGCCGGCGGCGGGGCAACCGCCCCTGTCTCCGGCTAGAATTCGCCCCGCGTGGGGCTATAGCTCAGTTGGGAGAGCGCCTGGTTCGCAATCAGGAGGTCGGCGGTTCGAGCCCGCCTAGCTCCACTCGAAGGCCCTGGAAACAGGGCCTTTTGCTTCCCGGCGCGAAACTCACAGGAAACTCTGCGAACTCTCTTAGGTCGCGGGGCGATGCTGCGTCTATGAGACGACCACAAACCGCGCTCGTCCTCGTCGGCGTGCTGGCGCTCGTCGGCGGCGGGACGGCGCTCGCGAGCAAGGGGAAGAGCGGCTCGTCGACGGCGACGACAACGACGACCACGACCGCTCCGACCCACCCGTTCGGCGGCGGCGGCGGCCCGCACGGGCCGAGCGACGACCTTCAGGCTGCGGCGACCTATCTCGGCACGACGACCTCGAGTCTGCTGACGCAGCTCCAGGCCGGGAAGACACTCGCCCAGATCGCCTCGGCGACGAGCGGCAAGTCGACCGCCGGCCTGATCGGCGCTCTCGTCGCCGCGGAGAAGGCGGAGATCGCGGACGCCGTCAAGGCGACCAAGCTGACGCAGGCCCAGGCCGACGCGATCACGGCGAACCTGCAGCAGCGCTTCACCGACTTCGTCAACGGCGTGCACCCGAGTCACGGCCCCGGCGGCCCGCACGGCTTCGGCGGCCCCGGCCCGCTGGCGGCGGCGGCGACGTACCTCGGTATCACCCAGTCGGCGCTGGAAACGCAGCTCCAAGCAGGCAAGACGCTCGCGCAGATCGCGAACGCGACGAGCGGCAAGTCGGCGGCCGGGCTGATCGCGGCCCTCGTCGCGGACGCCAAGCAACACTTCGGGTCGAACGTCCCGTCCGACCTCGAGCAGCACATCACCGATCTCGTCAACGGCGTCAGGCCTGCATTCGGGCCGGGTGACGGCCATCACGACCACGGGCCGTTCGGCCCGCCGCCGTTCGGCGGCTCAAGCGCCTAGCGACGCAGCAATGAGGCCACGGTAGTGCTCGACGAACCGCTCATGCTCGTGCGCGGGGAACGTCGAGCGCACCGTGGCAACGAGCAACCGGTCGAGCTCGTCGCTCGCGAACCAGTCGTTCGCAGCGTCCGCAAGATGGGCGAGCGGCCCGGCGCAGAACTCGGCGTACGCATCCGCGTCGAAATACTCGTCGGCGAGTCGTCGTAGCTCGCGCAGCGTCTCGTCGTACGAGAGATCGTCGCGGTCGCCGATCTCGAACCACGGCCGCGGGTCGACGTCGATGCGCATGCGGCGGCCCTGCGCGAGCGAAAAAGCGCACCAGCGCACGAGCGCGCCGATCGCCCACGGAAAGTAGTAGTGCAGGCTCGTAAGCGCGACGTCCGGCGACGCGTTCGCGTAGTCGATCGGAAAGATTTCGCCGCCGCGAACGATCGACTCGCACGAGTTGAACTCCCAGCGGAAGAACGCATTCACGACCTTCGAGATCGTCTCGACTTCGTAGCCCTGGTCGGCGGTGAGGAAATCGTGCTTGACCTGGTAGCGATCGAACATCGGCCGGTCGGGGTCGAACCACATCACCTTCGTCTCCGCGCCGATCGACAGGCTGCGCGCGAACACTTCGAAGCCGTCGACCGCCGACTGCACGTGCATCAGCTGCTCGCCCGACTCGTCGTAGCGGCGTCGTAACTCCTCCGCGTTCGCGGCCCGCGACACGCCACGCCACTGCCCGCCGTCGAACGGCTTGAGGTAGAGCGGGTACCCGACGTACGAGCCGATCTCGTTGAGATCGAAATCGCGGTTGTAGCGCGCGGCAGTCGTCGGGAAGCGCTCGTTCCACGGCGGCTGCTTGTGCGGGATCAGCCACGTGTCGGGCACCTTCAGCCCGAGCCGCATCATCGCGCAGTACGCGGAGTGCTTCTCCATCGACTGGAACGTGAACGGGTTGTTCAGGAGGTAGACGTCGTCCATCAGCGCGACCTTCTTCAGCCACTCGCGCGGGAGCAGGTACCACCAGCCGACGCGGTCGAGGACGAGCGAGTAGCGCGGCTTGTAGCGAAGGTCGAACGGCTCGTTGAGCACCCGCTCCACCTCGAGCTGGTGCCGCTTGCCGCGCCACTCGAAGGCGCCGACGCGCGCCGCCAGCGCCTCGAACGCCGTCGGCCAGTCGTCTTCGGTCCCGAGCACGAGGCCGATCAAGTGCTTCATCGCCACACCTTCCGCAAAAGCGCCGGCAGATGCGACTCGACCGCGCGTCGCCAGGTCGGCCAGTCATGGCTGCCGCGCGCCGCGTGGAAGTCGACCGCGTAGCCCTGCGCCGCGAGCGCCTGCGCGAGGACTGCGTTGTTCGTGTAGTTCTCCTCGTCGAGCGCGCACGTGATGGTCGTCGGCACCGGCCGCGCACCGTCGACACCGCGGAGCACGCTGCCGACGAATCGGTCGACGCGCCCGAAGCGCCCGAACCCGCGCTCCTGCGGATCGGTCCGCCCCCGGAAGTAGCTGCCGGACTGGAGGAAGAGCCCCGCGAACGCGCGCGGCTCGAGCCGGTGGGCGTGGAGGAGCGCGAGCGCACCGAGGCTTGCTCCGACGCCGACCCGCCGGGCGCGGCCGAGCTCGTCGAGCGCCGCGGCGAGTGCCCGTCCGTACCTCGCGGACGCGGAGAAGTCCTCGAACCGGTCGGGAGCGCTCACGAGCGCGACCCGGAGGGGCAGCAGGTCGCCCGTCTCGACGTGCCGCCGGAGAACGGGGAGGAGGCGGCCGCGGCTCACATAGTCCGGCCCGTCGAGGACGACGAGGAGCCGTCCCGCGGCTCCCCCGGCGGGGCTTCCGACCGTCCGGAGGCGCAAGGCGACGTTCATGCGAGGAATTCTCTGCCCCGACAGGGGGATGTCGTATCGTCTGGAGGGCGGCCGGTTTCTTGCCGATAGGCCTAACTGATGCCGCTCAGGCACGTCTGACATGGAGAGAATAGGACGACGATGCTGACCCCAGTCCCACCGACCGAGTGCACCCGGGCCCGTGAGGCTGCGTCGGCGCGCCTGGACGCCGAGCTCTCCGAGCTCGAGCTCGCGCAGCTCGACATGCATTTGGCGGGCTGCCTGGACTGCGCCGACTACGCGCGGCTGATCGCGGCCACGACCGCCCAGCTCCGGGCGGCCGACCTCATCCAGCCGGAGGAGCCGATCCTCGTTCCGCGGCTCCGGCGTCGGCTCCGGATCGTGCCGGCGGCGGCGGCAGCTGCGGTGATCGCGGGCGTCGCGGCCTCGTCCTTCGCGCTTGGCGGGGCTCTCGGCTCCCACAACCCCCAGGGCCGGCGGTCGGCGACGACAACCCAGACGCTGCCGCAGGGCGGCTCCTCGGTCGCCCAGGTGCCGCTCGTCCGGCCCGGCGAGATGCCCGCTGCCGTGCGGATCTCGAGCAAGGTCATCGCGGTCTAGGGGCCCTCCCTAGCCATTTGCTCCCCTGCTAACTAAGCTACCGCGCCGTCGTCATAGAGACGGAACGGGGCGCCCCGACGGGGGCGTTGGAGCGAGCAGGCGCCGCCCAGGGCTAGGAGCTCCCGGCGCACTCAATACGGAGGGAATCGATGCACAAACGCCTCTGGCTCCTCGTGGGAGCGGCGGCCGCGATCGTTGTGATCGTGGCTACGTCAGCGACCGCGACGACCAAGGTGGCCGGCTCGGCGAAGGGCGCCGAGTCTGCGGCAGCGCCGTTCTCCGAGTCGTGGGCACAGGTCCCGCGGACGACGGCCGGTCGCAAGGCCAAGAACATCCTCGTCTTCGGCGAGGAGCAGGACATCAACGGGTTCAATGTGGACCTGTCGTGCTGCAACCAGCTCGCTGGCAACTTCCTCGGCGCCGCCGAGACGCTGCGCGGCGCCTTCGTCCAGAACCAGAAGGGTCTCTGGGTCAAGGATCTCGTATCGTCGGCGAGCGCTACGAAGACGTCGCTGACGTATGTGATCAAGCCGAACGCGAACTGGTACTGGGGCGGCAAGAAGCTGCCGGTCACCTACAAGGACTTCGTGTTCACGCTGCAGCAGATCGACAACCCGGCGAACGACCTTGCCGGCCGCACGGGCTACAGCAACATCGACACGAAGAACTGGACGCACAAGGGTCAGAAGCAGATCACCTTCCACTGGAAGACGACGAACTGCACGACCGACTTCCCGTGCGGCCCGTACGCGAACTGGCAGAGCCTCTTCTCCGGTGCAGCAGCGATCTTCCCGTCTGCGGCGCTCGTCGGCCAGGACTTCAACAAGATGTGGACGAACTGCATCTGCGGTAGCGATGGGCAGCCCGTGTCCGACGGCCCGTTCTACCTCTCGAACTACACCAAGGGCCAAGGGACGACGTTGAAGGCGAACCCGTTCTGGGCCGGCAAGAAGCCGGGTCTCGCGGAGGTCGACTTCAAGATCATCACCGACACGAACACCGAGGTTCAGGCGATGCGCGGCGGCGAGGTCGACGCGATCACGCCGACGTTCGGCTCGAACCTGCTTCCGCTCAAGGGTCAGTCGGGCCTGGTTTTCAACCAGATCCCGGGCTACTACTTCGAGCACCTCGAGTTCCGTGAGACGAAGGGTTCCTCGAACCCGCTGCTTCGGGCTCCGTGGATGCGCCAGGCGATTGCCCTGGGCATCGATCGCCAGGGAATCATTAAGACCGTGTACGGCGATCTCGCGGGCAACACGAAGCCGATGAACAACATGATCTATTACTCGACGCAGGCGCAGTACAAGCAGGACTTCGCGCCCTTCAACTACAACCCGGCGAAGGCGCTCGCCCTGCTGAAGAAGCACTGCACCGGTGGTCCGGCGTCGCCCGGCGCGGGCGGCACGTGGACGTGCGCCGGCTATCCCGCGACGTTCCGCTGGTCGTGGACGTCCGGTAACGCGACGCGCCAGAACACCGAGGCGATCGTCAAGTCGGAGATGAAGGACATCGGCATCAGCCTCACCGAGTACCCGCGGGCCGCGAACGTGATCTTCGGCCCGACCGGCATCCCGGGTGGCGACTTCGACATCGCCGAGTTCGCCGAGATCACCTCGGGCGACCCCGGTGACTGGTACGACGTGTGGCGCTGCGGCGGTGACTCGAACTACACCGGCTACTGCAGCACCAAGGCGTCGAAGCTGATGTCGGCCGGCAACGCCGAGCTCGATCCAGCCAAGCGGGCTGCCGACTTCCAGGCCGCAGACAAGCTCATGTCCGCGGGCGTGCCGGTGTTCCCGCTCTACCAGCGGCCCACTCCGCTGATCTACAAGTCCGGGATCACGGGCATGGTGAACAACCCGGGCACCACCGGTCCGTTCTGGAACATCGAGGACTGGAAGTGGAAGTCGTAAGACCTGCCGAAAGCGGGTTACACTAACCCGCAGTTTGCAGGGTAATCGGGGCCGTGCCCGCGGTGAGCGGGCACGGCCCTACCCAAATCGACGATCGGGAGCCACCGATGCTCACCTACATCACGCGGCGAATCCTTTACAGCATCCCCGTGCTGGCCATCTCGTCGTTCCTGAGCTTCATGTTCGTCTCGCTTTCCGGCGACCCGACCGCGAACCTGCGACAGAACCCGAAGGTCTCGCAGCTCACGCTGCACCATCTCCAGCACCAGTACCACCTCGATCAGTCGATCCCCGTGCGCTACTGGTACTGGCTTCAGGACGTCTTCGCGCACAAGCTCGGCGTCTCGCTCATCACGCTGCAGCCTGTCTGGCCCGACATTCACCGGACGCTCCTCCACACGGCGCAGGTCGTGCTGACCGCAGAAGTGATCGCGCTCGTCCTCGGTGTCGCCGTCGGGATCTATTCCGCGGTGCGCCAGTACTCCGTCTTCGACTACTCGTTCACCACGGTGAGCTTCGTCGGCTTCGCGATGCCGACGTTCTGGCTCGCGCTGCTCCTTCAGATTCTCTTCGTCGACATCTATCTGAAGTGGCACGTCCGGATCTTCTATACGTCAGGGCTGAACAACACGGGTAACGCGACCTGGTCGCTCGACCGGTTGCAACACATCGCGTTACCGGTCGCGACCCTCACGATCATCAGCTTCGCCCTCTACAGCCGTTACATGCGCGCATCGATGCTGGACGTGATCAACACGGATTACGTGCGGACTGCGCGAGCAAAGGGGATGCCCGAGCGAAAAGTGGTCATGCGGCACGTCTTCCGGAATGCGCTCATTCCGCTGGTGACTGTCACAGCGTTGAACTTCGGTGCCGTGCTGAGCGGCGCGCTCGTCACCGAGACTGTCTTCAGCCTCGACGGGATCGGCTTCTACTTCGTCAACAAGCTCGGCCAGCTCGACGTGTACGCGATCATGGCCTACCTGATGGTCACATCGGTGATCATCATCATCGCAAACCTCCTTGCGGACGTCCTGTACGGCTACCTCGATCCGCGAATCCGCTATGACTGATCAGACGCCGCTCGAGCTGAAACCGCCGCTGGTTTCGCAGGTGAGCGATATCGCGCAACACCCGCTTGCCGGGCACATCGAGTCGACGGCCGAGGCGGGGCTCGAGCTCAAGGCGCGCAGCCAGTGGTCGTACGCGCGCCAGCGCTTCCTTCGCCATCGGCTTGCAATGGCGGGTCTCCTCGGACTGGTCTTCTTCCTCGTCGTCGGGATCTTCGCGAACTACATCGCGCCGTATCCGATCGACCAGATCAATCTGGAGGAAGTGATGATCGGGCCGACCCTGACGGGCCATCACTGGCTCGGCACCGACGAGGTCGGGCGCGACTTCCTCAGCCGAATCGTCTACGGGATTCGGACGTCGGAGGAGGTCGGGATGTTCGTAGCCCTCGTTGCGACGACGATCGGGCTGATCCTCGGCGCGATCGCCGGCTACTTCGGCGGGATCATCGACAACCTGATCATGCGGCTGACCGACCTCGTCCTGACGCTGCCGCTGCTCGCGATCCTCCTGACGGCGGCCGCGCTGCTCGGTGAGGGCTCGCAGTGGCGCGTGTCCTTCATCCTCGGCTTCGTCCTCTGGACGACGAACGCGCGCATCGTTCGCGGCGTCTTTCTGTCGCTGCGCGAGAAGGAGTACGTCGAAGCGGCGAAAGCCTCAGGCGCCGGAAACACGCGAATCATGTTCCGACACATCCTTCCGAACACGCTCGGGCCGATCGTCGTCGCCGGCACCCTGGCAGTCGGGACCGCGATCCTCATCGAGACGGCTCTCTCCTTCCTCGGGTTCGGGATCAAGCCGCCCGCAACGTCGCTCGGCATCTTGATCGCCGACGGGCAGAACAACCCTCAGAAGTGGTGGCTGACGGTGTTCCCCGGCGTTGCGATCGTCCTGATCGTGCTGTGCATCAACTTCATCGGTGACGGTCTCCGCGACGCCCTTGACCCGCAGCAGCGCAGGGTTCGTGCCTGAGCCGCTCCTTTCGATCCGGGATCTCGCTGTCGAGTTCCGCACGGAGGACGGCATCGTCCATGCGGTCGACGGGATCTCCTACGACGTCTTCCCCGGCGAGATCCTCGGCATCGTCGGCGAGTCGGGCTCGGGCAAGAGCGTATCGACGATGTCGATCCTCGGGCTCATCCCGCAGCCGCCGGGCCGCATCGTAAGCGGCACTGCGATGTTCAAGGGCAAGGATCTTCTCAAGATGAAGAAGCGGGAGCTGCGGCGGGTCCGCGGCGACGAGGTCGCGATGGTCTTCCAGGACCCGATGACGTCACTGAACCCGGTGCTGAAGGTCGGCTATCAGCTCGGCGAGGCGATCAAGACGCACTATCCCGATGTCGCCGACGACAAGGTGAAGGAGCGTGTGGTCGAGCTGCTCCGCATCGTCGGGGTGCCAAACCCGGATGTGCGGGCGACGCAGTATCCGCACGAGTTCTCGGGGGGCATGCGGCAGCGCGCGATGATCGCGATGTCGATCGCGAACTCGCCGTCGCTGCTGATCGCGGACGAGCCGACGACCGCGCTCGACGTGACGATCCAGGCGCAGGTGCTCGAGGTGCTGAAGAAGGCGCAGGCGGAGACACACGCCGCGACGATCCTCATCACGCACGACCTCGGCATCGTCGCGGAGCTCTGCGATCGCGTGCTGGTGATGTACGGAGGGCGGATCGTCGAGTACGGCGACGTGCACACGATCTTCCAGAGCCCACGCCATCCATACACGATCGGGCTCATGGACTCCCTGCCCAAGCTGACGGAGGACGAGGAATGGTTGCGCCCGATCCCGGGTGCTCCGCCGTCGCTGATCAACCGCCCGTCCGGGTGCGCGTTCCATCCGCGCTGCTTCCTCTCGCAGGGCCGGCTGCCCTGCCGTGAGGAGGTGCCGGCGCTGAAGGCCGTGGATGGTGGGGCGGAGCACGGGTCTGCGTGCCACTTCGCGGACGAGTTGGTCGGACGGCGTTCGAAGTTCGCGGTCGAGCCTGTTCCGGCAGGTGGCTCGTCGTGAGCGCGGTCGAGCAGACCGAGCACTCGGTCGACGATCGTCCGCGCGAGGGCGAGGAAATCCTGCGCGTCGAAGGGCTCGTCAAGTACTTCCCGATCCGAGCCGGGCTCTTCAAACGCACGGTCGGCCACATCCACGCGGTCGATGGTGTCGATCTGTCCATCCTCGCCGGCGAGACACTCGGGCTGGTTGGTGAGTCCGGATGCGGCAAGACGACGCTCTCCCGCACGCTGATCAAGCTCACGGAGCCGACGAGCGGCACGATCACCTTCAACGGACGCGACATCACCGGTTTCAACCGGCGGCAGATGCGCCCGGTGCGGCGAGAAATGCAGATCGTGTTCCAGGATCCGTACGCGTCGTTGAACCCGCGTATGACGGTGCGCGACATCATCTCTGAGCCGCTGCGAATTCACGGCTCGTATCGCGGCGACCAGGGAAGGCAGCGTGTGAACGAGTTGCTGCGTACGGTCGGCCTGTCGCCGGAGCATGCGAACCGGTTCCCGCACGAGTTCTCCGGCGGGCAGCGGCAGCGCATCGGCGTCGCGCGCGCGCTCGCGTTGAATCCGCAGCTGATCATCCTGGACGAGCCGGTCTCGGCTTTGGACGTCTCGATTCGCGCGCAGGTCGTCAACCTGCTGGAGTCGCTGCAACGCGACTTCGGGCTGACGTACATCTTCGTGGCGCACGATCTGTCGGTGGTGCGGCACGTGTCCGACCGCGTGGCGGTCATGTATCTCGGCAAGGTCGTCGAGATCGGGAGGAAGCAAGAGATCTACGAGTCGCCGTCGCATCCGTACACGCAGGCGCTGCTGTCAGCGGTACCGATCGAGGAGCCCGGCCAGCGTGGCCGCCGGAAGCGGATCGTGCTGGAGGGCGATGTCCCGTCGCCGGCGAACCCGCCGTCCGGGTGCCGGTTCCGCACGCGGTGCTGGAAAGCGCAACCGATCTGCGCCGAGGAGGAGCCGGAGCTCAAGGACCGCGGCACCGGGCACCCGAGCGCCTGCCACTTCGCCGAGATCGTCAAGCCGCTCGACATCGTCGGACAGCC
Source organism: Gaiellaceae bacterium (assembly GCA_036265735.1). GTDB lineage: Bacteria > Actinomycetota > Thermoleophilia > Gaiellales > Gaiellaceae > Palsa-739. Next base: position 22,643 of record DATAOK010000023.1, on the reverse strand, counting down.
CGCTTCGGTCTGACGAAGCCAAAACGGGGGTAACCCCCGTTTACAGAGACTCGACGAGCACGCGAAGAAGCCGGCGCGAACGCGTGACGTCTTCGCTAAGGCAGCGGAGTATCTGCTCGTTCGCGACGAACGGGAATCCAGGTCTGACGTAGCCGGCCGTCTGGCGATAACTGCTCCAGACCCAGTCGGCGGGGTGGACGCAGAGGCCGCCGCGTACCGGGTTCAGGGCGATGTAGCGCACGACGCCGAGAAAGTCGTCGTCGTCACCGATTACGCGCGCTCCGTACGGGCTGCCTCGGAGATGCCCGTTTCGGCCGTGGCGGAGGTTGAACGCCTGCGCGTACGGGCCGTTCAGTGCGTGCATTCCCGGTTGAAGGGCGTCTTGTTCGACGCTGAGCAGCAGGTGGTAGTGGGTGGTCATCAGGCAGAACGCGTGGCAAGTCCAGGCGAACCTGGTGACGACGCGGTTGAGGTGGTTGCAGAAGTCGGTGCGGTCGATGTCGTCGCGGAACATTGCGATCGGGCCGGCGCTGCGTCGGGTGACGTGATAGATGCCGGGAGCGATCGGTCCGCGGAGCTTGCGTGGCATGAGGCGACCGTGCCACACGAACCGTCACGACATCGTCGCCGTTACGCATTCGCGAGGCAGACGGCACTCGGACGTCGGGGGGTAACCCCCTCAGCGATGCCGGGCCCGAGCCCGCCCGTCCTTCGCGCGCTGTTGCCATTTCCGCTTCTCCTCGCGCCGCAGCCTTGCATCCGCGCGAATCGCGATTGACCGCAGCTCGCGTTGCAGCTTCTGCCAGCTCGCGTAACGCTCGGCCGAGAGCTCTCCCGTCGCGAGCGCCGACTTCACTGCGCACCCCGGCTCGGCGCCGTGGGAGCAGTCGTTGAACCGGCACGACGCCGCCAGCTCCTCGACATCCGCGAACGTCTCCTCCAGGCCGCCGCTGTCCCACAGCTGGAGCTCGCGGATGCCCGGCGTGTCAATGATCAAGCCGCCGCCCGGCAGCTCGATCAGCTCCCGATGCGTCGTCGTGTGCCGGCCCTCGTCGTCGTCCTCCCGCGTCTCCTTCGTCGCCATCAGCTCGCGGCCGACCCACCGGTTCACGAGCGTCGACTTACCGACGCCGCTCGACCCGATCAGCACCGCCGTCATGCCTTCACGCAGGCGCGTGCGCAGCGCGTCGCACCCCTGCCCCGTCACCGCGCTGACGACATGCACCGGGACACCCAAAGCAACGGCCTCCACCGCCGCGACGAGCTCCCACGGATCCTCCATTCGGTCCGCCTTCGTCAGCACGATCTCCGGCACCGCGCCGCTCTCCCAGATGGTCACGAGATACCGCTCGATGCGCCGCGGCTCGAGCTCGGGACCGAGCGACGACACGACGAACGCGATGTCGACGTTCGCCGCGAGCGTCTGCGACTCGGACGTCTTCCCCGCGGCGCTGCGGACGATCGCACTCCGCCGCGACAGGACGCACCGGATCAGCCCGTCGCTCAACCCGACCCAATCGCCGACCGCGACGTCGGCGCCGTCATGCACCAGCCGCCCGGGCAGCCGCGTGCGCAGCGGCCCTCCGGCCGTCTGGACGTCGTACGCAGCGCGGTGCGCGGCGATGACTCGGCCCGGCTCGAGGCCGGGGCTCAGTTCAGCGGCGAGCTCGGGACTCCACCCAAGCGCGCCCAAAGCAGACTCGGACAACGCAAAGCTCCTTCGGGACGTGGAAACGAGGACGGCGCGCCGGCCGTCCTCCCGAGAGGAGCTACGTCCGTCGCGCGGCTAGTCGGCCGAAGCGGCCGTGGAGGCGAAGAGCACAGTCATGTCGTCAAACCTCCTTCAGCCGGGAACGGGAACGCGGCGAAGGTTAGGCGCCCGGTAGCCAGCCGTCAAGCGACGGCGCCGGCCCGCCGAATTGCCGGGCGATATGCGACACCGCAAGCACGCGCCCGCGTCCGACGAAAACCCACTGATCGGCTCGCGGCAGCGACGTCACGAGCCACCGGCCGTCCGGCGACCACGACACCCCCGCCAACCGCGTCCGCACCTGAAGGACGGTCTGCAGGCCCTCGGTTCCGTACACGAGCAGTGCCTGCGGCGTCAGCAGGGCGAGCGCGCCGCTCCGGGCGAACGTCACCGCGCGCACGTCGCGCAGCGGCAGGGTCACGCCCGACCTTCCGAAGACGCGCACGCCGCCCGAGGATGCAACAGCGAGCCGCCCACCATCGGCCGACCATGCAAGCGAGCGCACCCTGCCGGCGACGCGGTGGCGCGCGACAACAGCACCCGAGTCGACGTTCCGCACGATGACTACGCCGGAACGCGCAACGAACGCGACGACATGCCGCTCCGGCTGCCACACAGGCATCACCCGCAAAGCAGCGCGAGCGAGCACCCGATCGCCCGTCCCGTCCCCGGCGACGACGCGCAAGGACGCGCCGCTGAAGTACGCGATGCGCGTGTCCGTCCGCGTCCCGCCCCAGCTCGGCAGCGAGACATTCGGCCGCGCAAGCGACCACCGCACCGTCCCGTCACGCGGCTCCACCGCCGCGAGCCCGTCCCGCGACGCGGCGACGACGAACAGCCCGTGCGGCGACCATGAAGCGTCGGCCCAGGAACCGAGTCGCCGCTTCGACCCGTCGGACGCGATCACCCACGTGCCACCGCGTCCGCTCACCAGCAAACGCCCGGACGACGGGAGCCGGAAGAGCGCCGGCGCCGCATGCTCGATCCCGATCGACCGCCGCACGGCATTCACAACCGCTCGCCCCGGAGGCGACAACGCTGCGGCCGCGCACACGGCGGCAAGGCCGACCATCGCCGCGACCACCAACCCACCGCGACGACGCCGCGGCACAGCCTCGCGCTCCGCAAACGCCGAGCGCACGACCGCCCAGGCGCGGTCCTCCGCCTCGCGATCCGCCGGGATCCGCTCGAGCGCGCGCTTCACGTTCACCGCAAGACCTCCTCGAGGCGGTCGAGCCCGCGCCGGAGCCGCGAGTTCACGGTCCCGCGCGGCAGATCCAAGAGCTCCGCGATCTCGCCCGGCGCGTAGTCGAGCAGATACCGCAGCACGATCACTGCCCGCTGCTCGACGCCGAGCGTCGCCAGCGCCGCGGCCAGCTCATCCGTGCGGCCATCGCCCTCGCGTTCCACCGCCGCCGGCTCCGCCAGCCCTTCGACGCCGATCTCGCGACGCAACGAACGTGCCCGCGCCCAGTCGATCGCGCGGTTCACGACGATGCGATGCAGCCACGGTCCGAACGGCCGCCGCCGGTCGAACCGGTCGAGGGCACGCACCGCCGCGAGGAACGATTCCTGCGCGATGTCCTCGGCGGCCGCCGCGTCGCCGACGACGACGTACGCGGCACGATAGGCGCGCGGCCAGTGCAGCCGGAAGAGCTGCTCCAGTGCCGCGTCCGAGCCCCGCTGCGCGTCCCGCACCAACGCACGCTCGCGCCGCTCGACGACCAGCGGCCGCAGCGACACGCCGACTCCCACCAAGGCGCTCACTCGCGCGCCATCGCTCGAATCGCATGCACCCAGACGCCGAGCCGAGACGCGGGCACCGCGCCGGCGGGCAGCTCGACGACGAACGACGCCGTCCCCGGGAACTTGTGGTTCTGCCAGTTCGACGCCGTGCCGTACGGCCACTCGATGCTCCGGTACGGGAAGTGCGCGAGCGCCGCGAACCGCCGCGCCGTCGCCACCGACCCGCCCCAAGCCCGCACGACATCCTCTTGCTGGTGGAACCAGATCGTGATCTGCGGCTGCAGCGTCTCGATCAACGAGACCGCGTAGCGCGACTCCGGCTCCGACAGCGGCCGGGGCCCTGAGTACTGATACGCCCCCGGCCGCCCGATGCGGGCCCAGTTCGACGGGAAGTTCCGGTTCAGGTCGACGCCGTGTGCGTTGCCGCGCACGTCGCGGCCGCACTCGTCCGGGTTCAGCGCCTGGACGACGACGATCTCGGTCCCACGCGGCGCGCCCGCGGCGGCCAGCCGCCGCGTGATCGCCATGCCGGCGGCCTCGTTGCCGTGGATGCAGCCGACGACGAGCATCCGGCGCGCCGCTCCGGGGTCGCCGAGCACCACCGGCCGGATCGCACGGCCCTGGACGCTGTGCCCGATCGGCAGCGCCGCGAGGAGCAGAGCCAGCACGCGCATCTACGCGCTATACGTTCGCACGGCCGCGGGAGGTCCGCGACCGCGAGCTTCACTTCAGGTCGCCGAGGATCTCGGTCGCCGCCCGCACGCCCTCTGCCGCGCCGCCCTCCATGAAGCCTTGGAAATCCTGGGAGCAATGCTCGCCGGCGAAGTGGACGTTCCCCTGCCGCACGCCCTCGTAGCCGCTGAAGCCGACGTACTGCCCCGGCTTCCAGTAGGAGTACGAGCAGTTGAAGTTCGGGTCGGTGGCCGGCGTCGAGAGCATCGCTTTGCCGTTCCACTGCGCCGTCACCCCGGGGAAGATCTTCTCGAGGTTGGCGAGCGCCTGCTGCGCCGCCGTCGTCACCTTCGGGTTCGTGGCCGTTGTCGTGTACGGGTTCGTCTGGCCGAGCGACTTCGAGACGTTCGCGCCCGGATACTCGACGAAGATGCCCGTCGCGCCGGACTGCGCGCGCGTGACGTCCCAGCCGCTCTGGAACGGCAGGTCGGTGTAGACCGAGCCCGTGCTGCCCGTCGTGTTCCAAATCCGCGAGCCGAACTGCATGTTCAGCTTCACGTTGACACCGGCGCCGAGCTGCGTGATCGCCGTCTGCTTGATCGGGTCGAAGTTCGCCTTCTTGTAGTTCAGCGTCCGCAGCACGGCGAAGTGCATGCAGAGGATCACGTGGTCGGCGTTGATCGACTGGCCGTTGCCGAACGACACGTTGATCGAGCCGTCGTTGTTGAGGCCGATCGACGCCATGCGCATGCCGGTGTGGATGCTCCCACTCGGCAGCGCGTTCGCGATCGCCTCGGGAAGCAGGGAGTTGCCACCCACGATGTGATACCGCTCATCGGACTTGCCGTAGATCGAGAAGTTGCCGGGCTTCGAGTTGAAGCCGAGCAGGTACATGAGGTTGAGGGCGGACTGGTCGGTCGTCTCTGCGCCGTACTCCTCGTTGTACGCGGCGTTGAGCAGTGCACCGAAGTTCGAGCTGAGGCCGCCCGGAACGTAGTTCGCGATCCAGTCGTGGACGGTCATCTTGTCGAAGAACTGCCCCGCGGACGTGAAGATCTTGTACGTCGTCGGGTAACTCGTCGCCTGTACCTGGCCCTGGAGCGTGTTGTGCACCGGCTGGAAGTCGTTGCTGGCCTGCGCATAGGAGTAGAGCGCGCCGTTGACGTAGTACGTGTCGGTCGAGCCGTTCGGCTGCGCGCCGAGCAGGTCGACGGTAGGAAGCCCGAAGCGCTGCGCGAGCTGGAGGATCGTCTTGTGGTTCGAGTCGATCAGCTCGCCGCAGAGCTCGGCCTGCTGGCCGTTGTCCCAGAAGGAGTGGCCGAACTCGGTCCAGTCGGAGTGCATCCGGCCGCCGACGCGCCCGGACGCCTCGTACACGTCCGAGTAGATGCCCTTGTCGGCCAACGTCAGCGCCGCCGTCAGGCCCGCGATCCCGCCGCCGATGATCGCGATCCGCGCCGTGTTGCTGTTCTTCGTCGGCGTTGCGGCGTTCGCCACCGCCGGCAGCGCGAGCGCGCCCGCACCGACCACGCCCGCCCGCTTCAGGAACTCTCCGCGCGAGTACGCCTCCTCGCGCCGGCCGCGAAGCTCGGCCGCGTCGATTCCCAAGCGCTCGGCCGTGCGGTGCTCCTCGGCCATCCGCTGGAGGGCGCGAAGCAAGGGCGTGCGGGCCATCTGTGACCTTCCTCTCCCCGAAGACTGGACCGGCTTAGATTTCGCAAACCGGAGCCAATTGTCAAGTCCGTTGACGGAATGCGCAGCGAAGTGGTAGGAATCCCACGCATTGCGCAGCCCGGACGTCCACCCACTGCGGCTCGCCAACGAGGGCGACCCCGGGCGCGGCGCTGTCACGCCTGCACGGAGGGTCGACGACCTCGACCGGAAGATCATCGAGGCGCTGCAGGCGAACGGCCGTGAATCGTTCCGCCGGATCGCCGCGAGCGTCGGCGTCTCCGAGGCAACCGTGCGCGCGCGCTACGCCCGCCTGACGAGCGAAGGCGTCCTCCAGGTGGTCGCCGTGACGAACCCGCTCGGCCTCGGCTTCGACCAGGCCCTGGTCGGCATCAAGACGTCCGGACCGCCGAGCGAAGTCGCGGACGAGATCGCGCAGTGGCCCGAGGCGGACTACGTCGTCGTGACGGCAGGCCAGTTCGACCTCGTCGTCGAGGTCGTTGCATCCGACCGCCACGAGATGCTCGAGCTCACGAACAGGATGCGTGCGCTGCCGGGAGTCGCGACGACGGAGACTTTCTTCTACCTCGAAATGTGGAAACAGCTCTACGACTGGGGGACACGCGTGTGAGTACCCAAATGACAAGCATGAGTCCAAGCGAGCTGCAGCGAGCTGCGCGCGATCATCTGTGGCTCCACTTCACGCGCATGCACGGTCACGAGCCGCCGATCATCGTCCGCGGCGAGGGCTGCTATCTCGAGGACGCAAACGGCAAGCGCTATCTCGACGCGCTCGCAGGTCTCTTCGCCGTGCAGATCGGCTACTCGTACGGCGACGAGATCGGACAGGCCGCGCACGAGCAGATGCGCGAGCTGCCGTTTTATACGAACTGGTCGTACGCCCATCCGCGTGCGATCGAGCTCGCCCAGGAGGTCGCCTCACTTGCGCCGGGCGACCTGAACCGCGTCTTCTTCGTCTCCGGCGGCTCTGAGGCTGTCGAGTCGGCCTGGAAGCTCGCGCGGCAGTACCACCAGGCGCGCGGCGAACGCCGCTGGAAGGCGGTTGCGCGCCGCACCGCATATCACGGCACGACGATGGGCGCCCTTTCGATCAACGGCATCGCAGCGCTGCGCGCTCCGTTCGAGCCGCTCGTGCCCGACACGATCCACGTGCGGAACACGAACCGCTATCACCGCCCGAAGGATGAGACCGAGGAGGAGTTCACTGCCTTCCTCCTCGACGACCTCGAGTCGTCGATCGAGCAGGCGGGACCGGAGACGGTGGCGATGGTGATCATGGAGCCGGTGCAGAACTCGGGCGGCTCGTACACCGCCCCGGCCGGCTACTGGGCCGGCGTCCGACAGATCTGCACGAAGTACGGGATCCTCTTGTGCGCCGACGAGGTGATCACCGGCTTCGGCCGCGTCGGCTCATGGTTCGCGTCCGAGCGCTACGACATCAAGCCTGACCTGATCACATCTGCGAAGGGGCTCTCCTCCGCGTACGCCTCGATCGGCGCCGTGATCGCGGCCGACCACGTGATCGAGCCGTTCATGACCGAGTCCTCGATGTACGCACACGGGATCACGTTCGGCGGGCACCCGGTGCAGTGCGCGATCGCGTTGAAGAACATCGAGATCTTGAAGCGCGAGCGGATAATCGAGAATGTCGACGAGAACGGCGACACGTTCCGGGACACACTCGCGCAGTTGCTCGATCTCCCAATCGCCGGCGACCTCCGCGGGACGGGCTTCTTCTACGCGCTCGAGCTCGTGAAGGACAAGGAGACGCGTGAGTCGTTCACGCACGAGGAGTGCGAGTCGCTTCTCCGCGGCTTCCTGTCGCCGCGGCTGTTCGAAAAAGGCCTGATCTGCAGGGCAGACGACCGCGGTGACCCGGTCGTGCAGATCTCGCCGCCGCTCATCGCAACGCAACACGAATTCGACGAAATCACGGGAATCCTCGGGGAGGTGCTGAGCGAGGCATGGCAACGGATGCAGTAGCGATAGACGTCGAGCACACGACAGCGTTTGCGCTTGCCGAGAAGAGCAAGCTCATCAAATCGCTGCGCAGGTTCGACATGGTGTTCTTCACCATCTGCGCCTTCGTCGGGCTCGACACGCTCGGCCTTGTCGCATCGAATGGGCCGCAGGGGTTTCTGTGGCTGTTCATCACGGCTGTCCTCTTTGTCGCCCCCTACATGCTGATGATGGCCGAGGTGGGGTCGGCGTTCACGATGGAGGGCGGCCCGTACGAATGGGTGAAGCTCGCGTTCGGTCGCTTCCAGGGCGGGATCAGCGCGATTTTGTACTGGGTTACGAACCCACTGTGGGTGGGCGGATCGCTGGCCTTCATCACGAAGGATGCGTGGAGCGCGAATGTGTTCTCCATCGGAGACAGCACATTCGGCGACTACTTCTTCAAGCTGCTGTTCATCTGGATCTCGATCGGCGTGGCGATCGTCTCGCTCCGCTACGGCAAGTGGATCCCGAACTTCGGCGCCTTCGCGCGTTTCGCTGTGCTCGGCTTCTTCTCGCTGACCGTGATCATCTACGGCTTCAAGCACGGCGTCTCCGGCTTCAGCGCCTCTGAGTGGAGCCCGACGCGACTGGTGTTCTTCGGTCTCGTCCCAGTGCTGCTCTTCAACTACGTCGGCTTCGAGCTGCAGAACGGCGCGGCGGAAGAGATGGACAACCCGCAGCGCGACGTGCCGATCTCCGTGCTCCGGAGTGGCATCGCGGGCGTGCTCATGTACGTGATCCCGATCTTCTGCATCATCCTCGTCCTGCCGCTGAAGCAGGTGACCGGGATCGGCGGCTTCATCGACGCCGTGTCATTGACCTTCCACGGGGTGTACGGCGGGGCTGCGCACGGCCTGCTGGTGGTTATGACGCTCGGATTCGCGCTTGCGAACGTGACGTCGGGCGCGGTTTGGATGATCGGCTCCGACCGGATTCAGGCTGTCGCGTCGTATGACGGCTCGTTCTTCCCGTTCTTCGGCGTGTTCAACAGGCTCTTCGGGACGCCCGTGCGCGTGAACGTCCTGTCGGGCCTTGCGTCGAGTGCGTTCTGCATCGTCGCGATCGCGGCGTTCAACGGCGGCCAGAACGCGAAATTCCAGGTCGTGCTCGACATCGCGATCTCGACGACGCTGATCTCGTACCTCTGGATCTTCCCCGCGGTGCTGAAGCTGCGGTACTCGCATCCGCATGTGCACCGGCCGTACGTGCATCCGTGGGGGATGACCGGGCTTTGGATCTCGACCGTCCTGACGACGGGGTGGATCGCACTGGGCGTTTTCCAGGCCGTCTTCCCCGACGTGCTCGAGAAGGTCTTCGGGGTCGGCTACAACTTCAAGGAGGGCTGGGACGGGGTCAGCCGCGGGACGTTCGAGGCATTGACGCTCGGCACCCTCGCCGTCATCACCATCATCGGAACCGTCGGCTATTTCGCCGGCAAGCGCGTGCGCGAGCAGGGCGCCGACGTCCCGCTCGAGGAGGTGATCCCGCCCTCGCCGCTCGAAGCATGATCCTCTGCGACGTCGGCCCGCGCGACGGGCTGCAGAACGAACCGGAGGTGCTCGAGCCCGCGCTTCGGGCGGAGCTCGTCAATCGACTCGCCTCGGCGCGCGTCCCGCGCGTCGAGGCGGTGTCGTTCGTCCGCGACGACCGGGTGCCGGCGATGGCCGGTGCCGAGCGAGTCGTCGAGGGGATACTCCCCGCCCCGGCGACGGAGTTCTCCGGACTCGTCCTGAACGAACGCGGCTTCGAGCGTTTCCGCGCAACGCCGCTCGACCGCGTCAACGTCACGTTCGGTGCGACCGAGAGCTTCAACCGGGCGAACGGCAACATGGGCCTGTCCGAAGCGGTCGAGAACGCAGAGGCCGTCTTGACAGCCGGTGGGGAGTATCCCCATTCGGTGACGATTTCCGTCTGCTTCGGCTGTCCGTTCGAGGGACGGGTCGACCCGGGCGTCGTTGTCGAGCTCGCGGCGCGCTTCGCCGGCCGCGCGGAGGTCGTTCTCGCGGACACGATCGGCGTCGCGACGCCGTCGGCTGTCCGCGCGCTCGTCGCGCAGTCGGGCGCAACAGGATTCCACGGGCACAACACGCGGAACACGGGTTACGCGAACTGCCTCGCCGCGCTCGACGCCGGCGCGCGCGTGCTCGACGCGTCGGTCGGCGGACTTGGCGGCTGCCCGTACGCGCCGCGCGCGACCGGCAATGTCGCGACCGAGGATCTCGTCTACCTCCTCGAAGGCGAAGGCATCGAGACCGGCGTCGATCTCGACGCGCTGATCAGAACGAGCGAATGGCTCGAGAGCGTCCTCGGGCACAGCCTCGAGGGCTACGTCTACCGAGCCGGCGCCTAGCCGAGCGGCACCAGAACCGTCCGCTCGAACTCGATCACGAGCTCGTCGCGCTGGTTCAGCCCGCGCGTCCGCACTGTCACGACGCCCGACCCGGGCCGCGACGCCGACTCGCGCTTCGACAGCACCTCCGTCTCCGCGCGGATCGTGTCGCCCGCGAACACCGGCGCCGGCAGGCGCACCTCACGCCAGCCGAGATTCACGGCGGCCTCCGAGACATCGCCCACCGACAGGCCTGTCACGAGCGCCAGCGTGAACGTCGAGTCGACCAGCGGCCGCTTCCACTCCGTCTCGGCGGCGTACGCCGCGTCGAAATGGATCGGATTCGTGTTCATCGTCAGCAAGGTGAACCAGACGTTGTCCGCCTCCAGTACCGTCCGGCCGAAGCGGCTTCGATAGACCGCGCCCACTTCCAACTCGTCATACGTGCGACTCACGCCGGAGATCATCGCAGGGATGCAGCAGCTCGCCCTCGAGCAGCGGCGGCTGCTCGGCCCGCGCGCGCCGTGGCACGTCGGCGACGTCGCCTGGGGCCTGCGCCAGCACGAGGGCCGCGAGGACGAGTGGACGATCCGGCTCTGGCGGGACGGCGACCGCGTCGTCGCGTGGTCGTGGCTCAAAGGCGACCGAGGCCTGCTCGAGTACGACATCCATCCCGACCACACGCACCTGCTCGACGAGCTCCTCGACGTGCCGGACGCCAAGCAGGCCGTCACGTTCGAAGACGACGAGGAGACGCGCGCGATCCTCGCCAGGCACGGCTACACGAAGCCCGGCGACGCAATCCACTTCAACCACCGCGACGTCCCCGAAGCGCCCACGCCGCCGCCGCTCCCGGACGGCTTCCGCTACCGCACGGTCGAGCCGAATGATCTCGCCGAGCGTGTCGCGATTCACCGCGACGTCTGGGAGCCGTCACGCGTCACCGAGTCGAGTTACCGCAACGTCATGGCCGAGTGGCCCTACCGCGGTTCGCTCGACTGCGTCGTCGAGGCACCGGACGGCCGATTCGCCGCGTACGTGCTCGTCTGGCCGGACGACGAGAACAAGGTCGGTCTCTTCGAGCCGGTCGGGACACGCGCGGATTTCCGTCGCCGCGGCCTCGGCACGGCGGTCTGCACGTTCGGGTTGCAGCGCCTGCATGAGGAAGGCATGCGTCACGCGGTCGTCGGCTGCGAGACCGACTCGGCGTGCGCGCTCTACGAGTCGATCGGCTTTCGCCGCAGCTGGACGGTCGTCTCGTACGCGCGATGAACCGCCTGGCGCAGGAAACGAGCCCGTACCTCCTGCAGCACGCCGGCAACCCCGTCGACTGGTACCCGTGGGGCGACGAGGCGTTCGCGCGGGCGCGCGAGGACGACAAGCCGATCCTCCTCTCCGTCGGCTACAGCGCATGCCACTGGTGCCACGTGATGGAGCGCGAGTCGTTCGAGGACCACGCGACTGCGGAGCTGATGAACGAGCACTTCGTGAACATCAAGGTCGACCGCGAGGAGCGGCCGGACGTCGACTCCGTCTACATGGACGCCGTCGTCTCACTCAGCGGCCACGGCGGCTGGCCGATGACCGTGTTCCTCACGCCGGACGGCGAGCCGTTCTACGGCGGCACGTACTTCCCGCCCGAGCCGCGCCACGGACTGCCGTCGTTCAGGCAGCTACTGACGGCGATCTCCGGCGCATACAAGGACGAGCGCAGTGCTGTCGCGCAGCAGGCGACGGCACTCGTCGACGCGATCCGCAAGGGCTCCGCACGGCCACCGTCAGACGACCCGCTGACGCCCGAGCTCCTCGATCAGGCTGTCGCCGCGCTGCGCACGCAGTACGAGCCGATGTACGGAGGCTTCGGCCGCGCACCGAAGTTCCCACCCGCATCCGTGCTCGAGTTCCTCCTTCGCCGCGGCCAGCTCGACGTGGTCCGCGGCACGCTCGACGGCATGTCCGCGGGCGGGATGTACGACCTCGTCGGCGGCGGCTTCCATCGCTACTCCGTCGACGACCGCTGGCTGATCCCGCACTTCGAGAAGATGCTCTACGACAACGCGCTGCTCGTGCCCGCGTACCTGCATGCATGGCTTGTCACCGGGGAGGAGCGCTATCGCCGCATCGTCGAAGACACGGTCGAGTACGCGCTGCGCGAGCTCCGCCTCGACTCCGGCGGGTTCGCGTCTGCGCAGGACGCGGACACGGACGGCGTCGAGGGACTGACCTTCACGTGGATGCCCGAGGAGGTGCCGCGCTCGGACGAGCTGCTCCAGCCGTTCGAGCACGGCCGCTTCGTCATCCGCGGCGAGCTCTCGGACGTCGAGCGCGCGCAGCTGCTCGCGGCTCGCGACCGGCGTCCGCAGCCTGCGCGCGACGACAAGGCGATCGCCGCCTGGAACGGGTTGATGCTCGCAGCACTGGCTGAAGCAGCAAGACGACTCGACCGCGCGGACTGGCTGCAGGCGGCCCGCGAGCTCGCCGAGTTCCTGCTCGGCCCGCTCGCCGACGGCGACCGGCTGCACCGCACCTGGCGCGACGGCGTCGCGAAGGGCACCGGCTACCTCGAGGACTACGCGAACGTCGCACACGGTCTCTACGAGCTGCACGTTGCGACGGGCGAGCTCCGCTGGCTGCACGAGTCGCGGCGACTCGCGCAGAAGGCGATCGAGCTCTTCGCCGACCACGAGCGCGGCGGCTTCTTCCTCACGCCGGTCGACGGCGAGCAGCTCGTTGCGCGCCAGAAGGAGCTCGACGACAACCCGACGCCGTCTGGGAGCTCGATGCTCGCGTTCCACCTCTTGCGGCTCGCGCGAATCTGGGGCGACGACGACCTGGAACGGCGAGCCGCCGGCGTCCTCAGGCTCGTCCGCGACGCGATCCCGTACGCGCCGCAGGCGTTCGGCTGGGCGCTCTGCGCGCTAGACCTCTACCTCTCGCCGCCGCGCGAGCTCGCGATCGCCGGCGACCCGAACGCTCCCGTCGCGCGCGCCGCGCTCGCCGGCCTCGACCCGAACACCGTCGTCGCGATCGGCCCGGACGACAGCGTGCCTCTGCTCGAGGGCAAGACGGAAATCGCGGGAAAGACCGCCGTCTACGTCTGCGAGCGCTTCGCCTGCCAGGCGCCTGTAACGGATCCGGCCGACCTTGCCGATAGATGAGCGATGCGGGTCTGGGCCACTCTCCTCGCCGCCGTCACGGTGGGCGTTCTCGCTGCGACGGCGCAGGCGACCGCGCGTCCCGTCACGGCGCAGGACCGCGCGCTGCTTGCCCGCCAGGCGACCTCTGAGGAGGTCATCGCCGAGCAGGTCGCGCGCCGGCTCACGGGGCACAACGCCTCGGTTCGCTGCGGCTCGATCGGCTTCTCGAACGCGAACATCCTCGGTGTCACGCCGCTCGAGGGCGGCCGCTCGTTCGACTACTTCCTCATGCGGCCGAGTGAGTGCACGTACCTCGCATGGTTCCACCGCACGCCGTCGCGCTGGGACCCGCGCACGTGCGTGCCGGAGGACTGCTCGCTCGTCCCGAGCATCGCAATGGCGCTTGCCGTCGTCTCGCACGAGTCGTACCACCTGCTCGGCTACTCGAACGAGGCGCAGGTCGAGTGCTACGGGATGCAGTCGATCTGGTTTGTCGCGTCGAAGCTCGGCGCGAGCGTGGCGGAAGCGCAGGCGATTGCGTCCCTGTACGCGACGAAGATGTATCCGCTGCGGCGCACGCAGACACCGCAGTACTGGTCGGCGCAATGCCGCAACGGCGGCAAGCTCGACCTGCGTCCGTCGCTCGCGCGGTGGCCGTCGTAGCCGCGGTTACCCTGGCTGCATAGTGGTGGAGATCGCATGTGAGGCGTGCGGTTGGCTCGCAGTCACGAACCAGCCTGCGCACCAGGTCTGGGCGGAGCATGAGGCGTCATGCCCGGCCGTCGGCGGCGCGGTCCGGCACATGCCTGAGCTGCCGCCACTGCCGCGGCTCCTGCCGCGAGTCGACGCGTGCGCGCACCGGCTCGTTCGACGCCAGATCGCCGTGACGGCGGCGGGTGTGAAGCGCTATGCCGTGATGTGCGAGCTCTGCGGCCGACTCGTCGACCGCGTCTAGACGACGAACGTCTCTGGACGCTCGGCGCCGCGGGCGAAGCGGTCGGCGGCGAAGGGGGAGAGGTCGAGCGTCGGCTCAACGCCGACGACGAGCTCGGCGAGATGCTCTCCGACCGCGGGCGCCTGCTGGAAGCCGTGCCCAGAGAAGCCCGTCGCGTACAAGAACCGCGAGACGTCCGGCGACTCGCCGACGAGCGCATTCCAGTCCGGGCTCACGTCGTACCACCCCCACCACGAGCTCTGCACCGGCAGCTCGACGAGCGCGGGCAGGCGCCGCGCCGCAGCCTCCGCCACGACCTCGAGCTCGCGCTCGCGCCCGCCGAACGCGAGGCCCGGCCCCTCGCGGTGCACGTAGAAGCCCGTCGAGAAGTCGATCGTCAGCGGCAGCCGCTCTGGCAGCCCGCCGTCCTGCGGCGTGAACCACATCGAGCGCGCCTCGCCCTCGACCGGCAGGGAGACGCCGGCGAGCGCGCCGACCTCGCGCGACCAGATGCCTGCGCAGCAGACGACGCACTCCGTCGTCACCGGGCCGTCCGGCGTCTCGACGCCGACGATGCGCCCGTCGCGCACGGAGATGCCCGTCGCCGGGCATCCCTGCCGCACGTCGACGCCCGACTCGCGTGCGTACCACTGCACGACGCTCTCCGGCGTCGCGTAGCCGTCTCTCTCACAGAAGGTTGCGCACAGGAGGTCGTCGATCGTCAACGCCGGCACGATCGCACGCGCCTCCTCCGGTGTGAGCTCGCGCGAGGGAATACCCAGCGACTGCTGCAACGCGAGCGCATCGCGAAAGGTCGCGGCGTCGTTCGCGTTGTCGAGCAGGAACAGATAGCCGTACTGCCGGAACGAGATCTCGTCCGCCATCGCCTCGAATTCCTCGAGCGAGCGAAGCGCGATGCGGATGTTCAGCTCGTCGGCGAACTGCGCGCGAATCCCGCCGGCGGCCTTGCTTGTCGAGCCTGATGCAAGCGCATCCCGCTCGAGCAGGACGACGTCGGAGACGCCGAGCCGCCGCAGGTGAAAGGCGGTGGCGGCGCCGAGGGCGCCGCCACCGATGACAACGACGTCCGCCGTGCTAGCGGAGGTGGTCGTAGATCTTCCCGAAGGGAGCCCAGGCGCCGGTGGCGCCGCCGTTCCACTTCTGGAAGATCAGCTGCTCGTACGGGAAGTTGTCCTTTGCCGACGTCTGCAGCTTCATGCCCGGATACGCAAACGGATCCGCGACGTTGAGGTTGTGCAACGCCTTCATGAAGCTCGCCCGAGTCGGGTTCTTGCCCGAATGCTGCAGGGCGTAGACGAAGGTCCACGCGACTCCGAGCCCATAGACGACGTTCGAGTCGTTGAGATCGAGGGCCGGTGCGTACTGCGAGATGATCGACTTGGCCAGCTTGGCTCCGGCCGTATTCGCGTTCACGGTTGTTGCGTAGTTGACGTAGTTCGTCGAGATGACGCCGTCCGTGTTCGCACCGTTCGCGGCGGAGAGCTTGAGGAACACCGGGTTCGCCGACACGTTGTTGATGATCGTGGCGTCCGGCTTCCAGCCGATCTTCGTGATCGTGACGAGCGCGCCGATCGTCTGCGTCGGAAGCGCGAAGACGACGACGATGTTCGCTCCCGCCGCTTTCAGCGCGACAATCTGCTGCGAGACATTCGTCTGCGTCGGGTCGTAGGTCTGCGCGCTCACGATGTCGCTCTTCTTCTCGGCCAGACCGATCCGAAGGCCGGCGTAGTAGTTCTTCCCGTACGAGTCGTTCTGATAGAGAACGCCGATCTTCCCGGTCGGGAAGTTCTTCGCGAGGTACTGGCCGTAGAGCTTCGACTCACCCGGATAGTCCGGCTGCCACCCCATCGTCCACGGGTATGCCTGCCCGCCGCACTTCTTGCGCGCGCAGAAGCCCCAGTACGAGTCGCCGGTCGCGAGGAGAACCTGCGGCACCTTGTGCGAGTTCAGGTAGCCCCAGGTCGCGAGGCCTGGTGCAGTGCCGAGGCTGCCGACAACGGCGAACACACCGTCCTGCTCGACCATCTTCTGGACGAGCGGCACAGTCTTCGACGGGTCATAACCGTCGTCGTTGATCTCGAAGGTGATCTTCCGTCCGTTCACTCCACCGTGATCGTTGACGTACGAGTAGTACGCGTTCTCTGCGGCGGGGATCGTCTTGTAGAGCGCCGCAACGCCGGTCAGCGGGAACGTGCCGCCGATCTTGACCGTGGTCGCGGTGATGCCCGGAGTCGCCTCACGGGCGCCGGTTGCGGCAGAAACCGCAACGGCGGCGATGATCGCGGCTCCGATGCAGAGCACCAAAAGCCTGGCCCTTCTTCCCATCCGACCCTCCTACGCATGGTTTGAACGACGGTTCAAAAAGGTGCAGGTGCCGATTATGACGTCTTGGGGTTCGATTTGATAGCCGCCTGGACGCGGGCCAGAAGCCCTGCAAACCCGTTGGGGAGCAGGAGCATGACGAGGATCACGACGAGGCCGAAGACGAGATCCTGGCCGTGCGCCGGACCGAGAAGCGGGACGCTCGAGGAGATCTCGGGCAGCAGGCCGACGAAGACCGCGCCCACGACGAGGCCCCAGAGCGAGCCGAGGCCGGCGACGGCCGCCCCGATCAGGATCTTGAGCGAGAGCAGGATGCCGAACTCGTTCGGCTGCGCGAACCCGTTGGTCGCGAGCACGAAGAGCGAGCCGGCGACGCCGGCGTAGGCGGCGGAGACGCCGAACGCGAACGTCTTGTAGATCGGCAGCGAGACCCCCGACGACACGGCCGCGACCTCGCTGTCGCGTACGGACCGGAACGCGCGGCCGATCCTCCCGCGCAGCAGCAGCCACGCTGCGACGAACGCGATCCCGGCGCACGACCAGCTGACGACGTACAGCCAGAGGTGCGAGACGGTGTGGTCGGTCTGCAGCCCGTTACTGCCGCCGAGGAACTTCGAGAACTTGAGCGGGAGTTGCGGCACCGACACCGCGAGGGCGAACGTCGCGAGCGCGAGGTAGACGCCGGACAGGCGCAGCGCGGGGAGGCCGACGAGAAGGCCGCACCCGAAGGAGACGAGGGCCGCGAGCGGCAGTGTCGCGATCAGGTTCATGTGGTGATCGTGCGACATGATCACCGTCGTGTAGCCGCCGATCATCATGAACGCGCCGTGGCCGATCGAGATCTGGCCGGTGTAGCCCGTGAGGATGTTGAGGCCGAGGATCGCGATGAAGTAGATCGCGACGTCGGTGACGATGCCTTCGTGGTAGCCGTCGAGGAGGAACGGCAGGATGACGATCACGACCGCCGCTGCGGCTGCAGTGATCGCCGCGGCGACGAGGGTTCGGTTCATACGCGCCGCACCTGCCTCCGGCCGAACAGGCCGGTCGGCTTCAAGAGCAAGACGATCAGCAGGATGACGAACGCGATCGGCAGCCGGAGCTCCGATGTGCCGAGGTAGTAGCCGCCGATCTTCCCGTACTGGCCGAAGAGATTGAGGAACACACCGAGCGCGAGGCCGCCGATCACGGCGCCGGCCGGGCTCTCGAGCCCCCCGAGAACTGCCGCCGCGAACGAGTAGAGCAGGACGGCCTGCATCATCGTCGGCTGCAGGAACTGCGTCGGCTCGGTCATCAGTCCCGCAACCGCTCCGAGGACTGCGGCGAGTCCCCAGCCGACGGCGAGCATCGCGTCGACGCGGACACCGACGAGCGACGCGGCCGCCGGCCGCAGCGCAGCCGCGCGCATCGCGAGCCCGAGCTTCGTGAACTGGAACAGCACCCAGAGCAGCACGACCGAGAGGATCGAGACAGCGAAGACGCCGATGTCCTGCCGCGAGATCGCGACGCCGCCGGCGTGGTAGACGGTGTTGCCGAACGGCGCCGGCATGAACTTCAGGTCGGCGCCCCACTTCCATGTCACAAGGCCGTCGATGAGGATGAACAGGCCGACGGTGATGATCACAACGGCGATCACCGACTTGTGCTGTACGGGGCGGATCACGACAAGTTGGACGACGACGCCGAGGACGAACGCGATCAGCAGCGTGAGGAAGAACGCAAGCCAGTAGGAGAGATGCCACAGCGTGAGCTGGTAGGCGATGTACGTCGTCGCCATCGCCATCTCTCCCTGCGCGAAGTTGATCACCTCGGTCGCGCGATAGATGAGGACGAGGGCGAGCGCGAGCGAGCCGAAGATCGCTCCCTGCGAGAGCCCGGAGACGGTCTGCTGCGCGAAGGTTCCGCTCGAGAGGCTGCCGATCGCGAGAAAGATCGCTGCGGCCAGCAGCCCCGCGAGCACGGGCAACGAGATGCCTGTGCTCACTGCCGTCTTTCGCTTGGTCAGGAACTCGAGCATCAGTAGCCCAGGTAGCTCCGTCTGACGGACTCGTGCTGCTGGAGGTCGGCGCTCGCGCCGGCGAGCGCGACGCGGCCGACCTCGAGCACGAACGCATTCTGCGCGGCCTGGAGTGCAATGTGCGCGTTCTGCTCGACCACGAGGACGGTCAGTCCCTCGCTCTCGTTCAGCTCCTTGATGATGCGGAAGATCTCCGTGACGAGCAGCGGCGCGAGCCCGAGAGACGGCTCGTCGAGAAGCAGTAGACGCGGCCGCTGCATGAACGCGCGTGCGAGCGCGAGCATCTGCTGCTCGCCTCCGCTCAGCGTCCCCGCCTGCTGCGAGCGCCGCTCGTCGAGCCACGGGAAGTACGTCTGCACGCGGGCGAAGTCGTCCTTCATCGCGCCGCGGCGGGTGTAGGCGCCGAGGCGGAGGTTCTCCCAGACGGTGAGTTCGGCGAACGTGCCGCGGCCCTCGGGCACGTGGGCGATCCCGAGCCGCGCGGCGCCGTCGGGGCCGGTGCGCGCGAGCCGCTTCCCGGCGAACTGCACGGTGCCGTCGCGCCGGACCGTGCCGCTGATCGCGCGCAGCGTCGTCGTCTTGCCCGCTCCGTTCGCGCCGAGCACGGCGGCGACCTCGCCCTCGCCAACCGCCAGTGAGACCCCGTGCAACGCCTGCACAGGGCCGTAGCGCGCCGTCACGTTGTCGAGCTCGAGCAGCGCCACTACTCCTCCTCCAGCTCGCCGCCGAGATATGCCTCGATCACCTTCGGGTCGCGCTGCACCTCGGCGGGCGGACCGCTCGCGATCGTGCGGCCGAAGTTGAGCACGTGCACGTGGTCGGACACGCGCATGACGAGATTCATGTGGTGCTCGACGAGGAGCACGGTCAGCTTCAGCTCGTCGCGCAGGCGGCGGATGAAGGTGGCGAGCTCGTCGACCTCTTCGTGGTTCAGCCCGCCGGCCGGCTCATCGAGCAGTAGGAGCCGCGGCTTCGAGACGAGCGCACGCGCGAGCTCGACGCGTTTCAACGTGCCGAACGGAAGGCCCGCGGCAGGTCGTCGCGCGACGGCGCCGATCCCGACGAACTCGAGCATCTCCTGCGCCGAGGCACGCACGGAACGCTCGCTCTGGAAGCGCGAGACGGTGTGCGCCCCGACGAGCACGTTCTCGAGCACCGTCATCATCGGGAAGAGCTCGACGTTCTGGAACGTCCGGGCGATTCCGAGTCGAACGACCCGGCTCGGCGGTGTGTGCAGGAGCGAGCGCCCGTCGAAGACGATGTCGCCGGAGTCGAGCCGGTAGAGCCGCGTGATCACATTGAACGCGGTCGTCTTGCCGGCGCCGTTCGGGCCGATCAGGCCGAAGATGGTGCCCTCCTCCGCTTCGAGCGAGACCTCGTCGAGCGCGACGATGCCGCCGAATCGCAAGGACGCGTTCTGAACCGAGAGGAGGCCCATCCCCGCGCGCGACTCTACGGATTCCGTCCGGTGGCGTCGAGGTATTCCTGCCAGAGGTGCTCCATCGTCGTCAGCCGCGGCGCGCGGACGTGCGCCGGGTCATACGGCGTGTGGTTCACCGCCCGTACGACGAAGGCGCCGTGCGCGTCGACGTCGAGGACGTTGATGCAGCCGGGCGACTGCTCGAAGCCGCCGAGGAAGATGCGCTCTCCCGTGACGGCGCGGCTGAGGATCGCGCGGTTCACCGCTCCGTGCAATACGAGGAGCGCGACGTCCCAGGTTTGGTCGGCGACGAGCGTGTCGACCTCCGGCAGGACGCGGTCGAGGAGTTCCCCGATCGTCTCGCCGCCGAGAAACCTCGTCTCGAGGGGGACGATCCCGCGGAACGCGACGGACATCATCTCCTGTACGTGCTCCGGCGGGACGCCGCGGAGCTCGCCGCTCTCGATCTCGCGCAGCTGCTCGTTCCGCTCAGGCTCCTGCGCCGGCGCGATGGCATGTGCCGTCTCGAGCGTGCGGGGGAGCCCGCTCGTGATGACGCGGTCGAAGGTCACCCTGGAGAGTGCGTGCGCGGCGGCGATCGCCTGCTCGCGGCCGGCGTCCGTGAGCACGACCTCGTGCGGGTGCTTGCCCTCGAAGTAGCGCACTTGCGCGTGGCGCATCAGGTAGATGCGCCGGCGCGGAGGTGCCGTCATTGCGCTCGGAGGGATTGCCCGCCCGCTGCCTGCATGCCGCCGATCATGCCGCGCGGCGCGGCGCCGTCCGGGAAGCGCTCGAGCAGCTCGTGGAGCAAGGCATCGGCGTCCCAGCGCCCGTCGCTCGCGAAGAGCTCGCCTGCATCCCAGCCGTGCAGCGCGTTGATCGCGCCGCCCCAGACGTGGAATACCTGGCCGGTGATGTGCTGCGCGTCGTCGGCTGCGAGCGCGACGACGAGCGGCGACATGTTCGCAGGGTCAAGCGGGTCGAAGCCGTCGGTGGGCCCGCTCATGTCGAACGTCTCCTCGGTCATCCGCGTGCGTGCGTTGGGTGCGAGGCAGTTGACGGTCACGCCGTAGCGCTGCAGCTCCTGCGCGACGATCAGCGTGAAGCCCGCGATGCCCGCCTTCGCCGCTCCGTAGTTCGACTGGCCGACGTTCCCGAACACGCCCGAAGGGCTCGACGTGTTGATCACGCGGCCTCTGACGTCGTTTCCTTCCTTCGAGCGCTCGCGCCAGTAGGCGGCGGCGTGTCGGGTCGGCGCGAAGTGTCCCTTCAGGTGCACGTTGATGACCGCGTCCCACTCCTGTTCCGTCATGTTCACGATCATCCGGTCGCGCAGGATCCCGGCGTTGTTGACGAGGATGTCGAGGCGGCCGAAGTCGTCGATCGCCTGACCGACGAGATGCTCGGCGCCGGCGAAGTCGGCGACGTTCTCGCCGTTTGCCGCTGCGTTGCCGCCGGCCGCCTTGATCTCGTCTGCGACCTGCTGCGCAGGTGTGTCGTCGTGGCCCTCGCCCGAGAGCGCGGCGCCGAGGTCGTTGACGATGACGGTTGCGCCCGCGTCTGCAAGCGCGAGCGCGTGCGCGCGGCCGATGCCGCGTCCCGCGCCGGTGACGATCGCGACCTTGCCCTCGAGGTTTGGCATTGCGCGGGAGCTTAGTGATAGCTCTCGAGAAACGAGGGCGACGCGATCCGCAGCCTCGCCTCGACGTCCGCCTTCACGCGCCGCAGTGTTCCCGGCGGCACGTCGCCGGAGCGGATCGCCGCCGCCAGCTCGCGCTGCTCGGCATCGTCCTCGACCGGCAACGCGGCGAGCTCGCGGTGCACGATCGACAGCGCGTTCATCGCGACGAGCGTCCGAAAGCGCAGCCGCCGGTCGTCGAGCGTCGGCAGGATCTCGCCGCCGAGGAACTCGAGGATCGCCTCCGTCAGCTCCTGTGCGGTCGGTCTGTCGCTCATCCGGCGAATCGTTCCACGAGATTGACGATCTCATACTCCACTTCGACGCCGAGCCGGCCGAGGATCGCAAGCTCGACGCTTCGATCTTGGCCGGTGAGGTGGCGCTGCATCTGCGTGAGGCAGCCGATCGCCCAGCCGACGTTCCCTGCGAGCTCCCAGTAGTCGAGCTCCTCGGCCGTGACGTCGAATCCGGTGAGCTCGTTGTAGCGGTCGACGTACGGCTCGGCCGGCCCGACGCCGCCGAGGCGCTTCTCCGGCACGCCGAAGCGCCACGCGCGAACGAGCGCGAACGCGAGGTCGCGGACGGGATCGTCGAGGTGCGCGAACTCCCAGTCGAGCACGCCCACGAGCCCCGCGTCTCCGACGACGAGATTGCCGATGCGGTAGTCGCCGTGGACGACGACCGGCTCGCGCGGCGCCGGCCGGTTTTCACGCAGCCACCGGAGCCCGAGCTCGATCGCCGGATGCGGCTCGTCGACCTCGTCGAGCTCCTCGACCATCCGCTCGAGCTTCGCCTCGTACAGGAACGGCACGTGCGCGGTCGGGATCGCGTGGATCTTGGCGAGCTCGTCTGCCATCTGAACGGGGAGCCGCTCGCGTGCTGTCGCGAGCTCTTCCTTGCGGACGACGCGGCGGCCGATCGTCTCGC
>DATAOK010000022.1:0-37579 GCA_036265735.1 Gaiellaceae bacterium | reverse complement strand
TCCCATCGAAAAAGACGGGCCGCCCGCGTTGCCCGGTCTCTGGTTCGTCGGCTTCACACCGACGCTCGGCGGGCAGCTTCGCGAAGGAAGCATTGCCGCCCGCAAAGTGGCCGAACAGATCTCGGCGGCGCGAACCGCGGGGAGCACGGTCGCGCCGCCTGTTCCGGTCGGCTGAGAAGGTCTACCGACGCAACTCTGCGGCGAGATGCAGCCGGTAGGTCGCGTCGACGACGATGCCGAGCGCGTGACCAGTGCGGATCTCGCGCAGCAGCTGATCGCCGGCGGCGACGAGCTCGCCGTCCGGAAGCACGACGTGCGCGGCGATCAGATCCGCGAGCACGAAGCCGTGCCGATCGACGAGCGGGGCGAGGCCCCAGCGGAAGGAGGCGTGCTCGAGCTCCGCCGTCGTCACTCCGGGCTGGACGCGCGCGGTGCGCGCCCGCGGATCGATCACGATCCGCTTCATCGCCGAGAGGTCGAGCGGCAACACCTGGTCCTCGTCGAGCGCGTAGCGAACCGCGATTGCGACCTCACGGCCCGTGAGGGGCCGGACCGGCAGAGCCGGATTCCGTGCCGCACGCGTACGCAGCTCGAGGACGAACTCGTCCGTCACAGCCGGCGGGGCGGGCGGGCGATGCGTGTCGATCATCGTCACGACGTTCACGTCCTTTCTCAGGCGTAGGCGGGCGCGCGCCGGACGCTCGAGACGGCCCATCCACCGAGGGCGAGCACGAGGAGCGCGGCGACTGCGAGGGAGATGAGCAGCAGCTTCTTCATGCCCGCATCCTCCGCCTCGGCAGGGGTCGCCCGCGTCGTGGGAGACCCCCAAGATCGACCCCAGTCTTAGGCGGGGCCTGCTGCTTTGGGTACGGCTAGCACGACTAGTGGTGTTCAGTGACCGTCGACAATTGCCGCTTCGCTCATCGGGGCGGGCAGACTTGAACTGCCGGCCTCCCGCTCCCAAAGCGGGCGCTCTACCAGGCTGAGCTACGCCCCGTTCTCCCGTCAGTGTAGGTGCGGGGGCGGCGCCTCGCCGCCCCCGCATCCGCGCACCCGACAGGTCCGCGGTCTTTATTCGTACTGGAGCGCCGACAGCACGTTCAGCTTCGACGCGCGGCGCGCCGGTGCGATCGCGGCGAGGATGCCGGCACCGACTGCGACGACCGAGAACGTGATGAGGCTCGGCACGGACACTGCGAACGACACACCGAACCGCGAGAGCGCGTGCGTCACCGCTGCGCCGAGCAGCACACCGAGCGGGAGACCGATGCCGGCCCCGATCAGCGCGGTGACGACGCTCTCGTGCCGCACCATCCGCCGCACCTGGCGCCGCGACATGCCGACCACGCGGAGCATGCCGATCTCACGCGTCCGCTCGTACACCGTCAGGACAAGCGTGTTGATCATCCCGACGAGGCTGATCACGACGGACAGCGCGAGCAGCACGTAGAGCAAGTTCAGCAGCGAGCTCATGAACGAGGTCTGACTCTTCACAAACTGCGACTGCGTCTGCGCCTTCGTGTCCGGGAACGCTGCGAGCGCATTCGCGAGCCCGGCCTTCGTCGGGCTCCCGGCGAGCAGCGTGTAGCCGTTTTGCGCCCGCGGGAACGTCGCGTCGAACGTGTCCTGCCCGATCACCACGCCGCCGAGCAGCTCGGCGATGCGCGGCGGCTGGTAGAAGCCGACCGCACGCAGCGACACGGGGTCCCCGGATGGCGAGAGCAGGATGAAGCGGTCGCCCAGCACGATGTGGTTCTTCTTCGCGAACGACTGCTTGATCAGCGCGCCGTCGCCGTTCAGCTCCTGGAGCGTCGACTCGGACGACCCGTCTTTCCAGTCGAAGTGGTAGAGGCCTCCGATCGTCTTCGGATCGACACCGTCGACGTTGACCTGCACCTTGCCGATGATGCCGCGGTCGGCACGGATCGACGACGCCTCGGTGACGCCCGGCGCGTGCGCCGCGGCGACTCCGGCTGCGACCGGAAAGCCCGACCAGCCGTTCTGCGACGTCACGACCCACGGCGAGACGACCTGTGAGCGGATTGCGCTGTTCATCGAGTCGTGCACGCCCTTGCCGAGCACGGCGACGAACGAGACGAGCGCAAGCCCGATCATCAGCGCGGCCGCGGTCGACGCCGTCCGCGACGGGTTCCGCACTGCATTCTCCGACGCGAGCGCACCGGCCGAGCCGCCGAAACGGCGGGACGGCCAGCCCAGGACGACGGCGAGCGCCGTGACGAGCCGCGACGCGACGCCCGCAGCACCGGAGATCAGCGCCAGCGCACCGACCGCAAGCGCGAGCAGCGAGCTGCCGGAGCCGAGGCGGTCGCCGGTGACGGCGTAGCCGAGGCACAGAGCACCAAGAGCAAGCAGTGCGACACCGGCGATCGTCGCCTTGCGGCTCCGCACTTTCTGCATGATCCCGCCCTTCGCCGCATAGATCGGCGCGACACGCGTCGCCCGGACGGCCGGCGCGATGCCCGCGACGATGGTCACGATCGTGCCGAGCAGCATCGCGACGACGAACGTCCGCGTCGCGTAGACCGGCGCCGCCTCCGGGAGCCCGAGGCCGAGCCCGCTGAAAAGCGAGCTCAACCCGCGTGCAAGGCCGAAGCCGACGAAGAGGCCGACGGTCGACGCGAGCACGCCGAGCGCCGCCGACTCGAGCAGCACCGAGCGAAGCACCTGGCGCCGGGACGCACCAAGCGTCCGCAGCGTCGCCAGCTCGCGCGTGCGCTGCGCGACCGTGATCGACAGCGTGTTGAAGATGACGAACGCTCCGACGAACAGCGCGATGCCGCCGAACCCGAGCAGGAAGCCGCGGATGAAGCTGACGAAGCTCCCGACGCTCTTCTTGTCCTGCGCCGCCTGTTCATCCGCCGAGCGCACCTGTGCGGTGCCGGGGACGATCGTGCGCAACCGCGACACGAGCGAGCTCTGCGACACGCCTGACGTCGCTGCGACGGAGATCGCCGTGTAGCCCTTGATGTGCAGGAGTTGCTGCGCCGCCGGGATCGTGAACACCGCGAACGTCGCGCCGCCGAGCGACTCGACGTCGCCGTACTTCGCGATGCCGACGATCCGGTAGTGCCGCACGGGGCCGTCGGCGGCGACGCCGATCGAGTCGCCGATCGCGAAGTGCTCGTTCTTCGCCGTGTCGGGATCGATCACGACCTCGTCCGGGCCGGCCGCCCAGTGCCCCGACTCCAGCTTGAGCGGGTTGAACCGCGGCTGCGACGTGTCGACGCCGAAGCCGAACGTCGGCGCACCACCGTGGTCGATGCCCTTGCCGTGCTTGTCGATCAGCTTCGCACGGGTCGAGTCGCCGTTCAGATCGGCGATCGCGCCGGCGGCTGCGGCGACGTCGGGCTGCCGGCGGATCTCCTGGAGCAGAGCCGGAGACACCGTCGCGTTACCGCTCGACGAGTAGTCGACGAGCTTCTTCCCGCTCACGACCGCGTCGGTGTGGTCGTACGCGGACGAGAAGATCGACGTGAACGCCTTCGAGATCGTGTCGGTGAGGACGAACGAGCCGCTCACCATCGCGACGCCGAGGACGATTGCGAGCGCCGTCAGGACGGCGCGAACCTTGCGGCCGAGGAGGCCCTTGAGCGCGACGCGCGTCACCGGGAGCTCACTTCCTGCATCGCGGCGAGCACCTCGGCCGCGGTGGACTCTTCGAGGTCGCGCACGATGCGGCCGTCCGCGATGAAGAGGATCCGGTCGGCGAGCGCAGCGGCACCCGCGTCGTGCGTGACCATGACGATCGTCTGACCCCACTCGTCGACCGCACGCCGCATGAGCGACAGCACGTCCTTCGACGAGGTCGAGTCGAGGTTGCCGGTCGGTTCGTCGGCGAAGATCACCTTGGGCTTCGTGACGAGAGCGCGCGCAACGGCGACCCGCTGCTGCTGGCCGCCGGAGAGCTCGGAGGGGCGGTGATCGCGGCGATCGTCGAGGCCGACCTCGTCGAGCAGCGCGTCGAGCCACCCGGCGTCGATCTTGCGACCGGCGATCGAGAGAGGCAGCGTCACGTTCTCCTCCGCCGTCAGCATCGGCAGCAGGTTGAAGAACTGGAAGATGAAGCCGATCGTGTCGCGGCGAAGCTCCGTCAGCCTCTTCTCGGAGAGGCCGGTGATCTCGACGCCGTCGAGGACGATGCTGCCCTCGGTCGGCGCGTCGAGGCCGGCGAGGAGATGCATCAGCGTCGACTTGCCGGAGCCGGACGGGCCCATGATGGCCGTCATGCGTCCGGCTTCGATGTCGAGTGTGACGCCCCGGAGCGCGTCGACGGCGTTCGAGCCCTCGCCGAAGCGGCGGACGAGCCCGGACGCGGCGACGAGCGGCCTCTCTTGCGTGAAGCCGAGCGGGGCGTCGTCGAGGGGGAGTGCGATTGCGGACATGTTCAGCGTGCCTTTCTGTCGGGTTGGTGCGCAGACAGTCGCGCCCACCGCCTAAGGCCCGCAATCGGGGGACTCCCTAATTCGTCCCCCAAAGTTTCCTGAACGCCCTACCGGGTGGCGAAAACCGCCAGTACCATCGACCCCAAGACAGGCTGGCCACGATTGGTAGGGGTCGAAAGGGCGAAGTGATGGCGGCGAAACGCGACCTCCCGACCGGGACGGTCACCTTTCTCTTCTCGGACATCGAGGGCTCGACCCGCCTGCTCAAGAACCTGGGCCGGGAGCGCTATGCCGCCCTCCTCGCCGACCACAACAGCCTGCTTCGGCTCGCCTTCGGCACGCACGACGGAATCGAGATCGACCGCCAGGGCGACGCCTTCTTCTTCGTCTTTCGCAGCGCGGGGACCGCGATCGCGGGCGCGGCGGCGGCGCAACGGGCACTCGTTGCGCACGGCTGGCCGGAGGACGGCGCCATTCGCGTCCGGATCGGCCTCCACACCGGTGAGGCGACAGTCAACGGCGACGGCTACGTGGGCTTCGCGGTCCATCAGGCCGCCCGGATCGGCGACCTCGGCCACGGCGGCCAGATCCTGATCTCGCGCACGACGGCCGCCCTCGTCGAGCACGACCTGCCGTCCGACATCCGGGTTCGGCAGCTCGGCGAGACGCGCGTGCCGGGGCTCGACCGGCCCGAGATGATCTTCCAGCTCGTCTGCGAGGGGCTGCCCGACCGGTTCCCGCCGCTCGGCGCCCGGCGCCCGAGCGCGACCCCCACCCGCCCGGAGGGGCCGATCCTGCTCGAGCGCGAGGGCGAGCTCGCGGCGCTGCACGCATACGTCGACGCGGCCGCGACCGGCGCCGGCCGGCTCGTCGCAATCGAGGGCCGGCCCGGGATCGGCAAGACGCGCCTGCTCGGGGAGGCGCGCGCGATCGCGGGCGAGGCCGGGCTCACCGTGCTTCACGCCCGCGCGGCCGAGCTCGAGCACGAGTTCGCCTACGGGATCGTCCGCCAGCTGTTCGAGCCGGTGCTCGCCACCGCGACGAGCGCAGAACGCACAGAGCTCTACTCCGGTGCCGCCGAGCTCACGTCCACGCTCTTCGAGGAGGCACAGGTCTCGGCCTCCGATGACGACTCGACCGATGTCTCGTTCGCGATGCTCCACGGCCTCTACTGGCTCGCAGCGAACCTCGCCCTGCGACGACCTGTGTTGATCGCGATCGATGACCTGCACTGGGCCGATGCGTCCTCCCTGCGCTGGCTGAGCCATCTGCAGCGTCGGCTCGAGGGGCTGCCGCTCGTCGTGATCGCGGCGACGCGGCCGCCCGAGCAGAGCCTCGCGGAGGCCCGCGTGAAGGAGATCCTCGCCGACCCGGCCGCGACAATCGTCCGGCCCGCGCTGCTCAGTGTCGAGTCGGTCGCGGTGATCGCGCACGAGCAGTTCGGCCGCGAGGCCGATCCCGCGTTCGCTCGGGCCTGCTGGCGCGCGACCGGCGGGAACCCGCTCTTCGTGCGCGCGCTACTCGACACGATCCGCAACGAGGGACTCGAGCCGATCGCGGCAAACGCCGAGCGCGTCGCCGAGATCGGGCCGGAGCCGGTGACGCGTGCGGTGTCGCTGCGGCTTTCTCGGCTTCCGTCGGAGGCGGTCGTGCTCGCGCGCGCCGTCGCGATCCTCGGCGGCCGCGCCGAGCTGCGGCACGCCGCCGCGCTTGCAGGCTTCGAGCACGATCTGGCGGCGCATGCGGCGACGACGCTTGCGCGCGCGGACTTGCTCGAGCTCGACCTGCCGCTCGAGTTCACGCATCCGGTCGTGCGCGCAGCGGTGTACGACGACATGTCGCCGGCCGAGCGCATCGCGGGTCACCGCCGTGCGGGCCGCGTGCTCGCCGACGCCGGCGCCGAGCCCGAGCAGATCGCCGTGCATCTCGAGCAGTCGATCCCCGGCAACGATCCGTTCGTCGTCGAGACGCTGCTGCAGGCAGCGAAGCGCGCACTGCATCGTGGCTCGAGCGACGTCGCTGTGTCGCTTCTCCGCCGCGCGCTCGTCGAGCCTCCGACCGCGGACCAGCGCGGTGAGGTCGTGCGCGCGCTCGGCCTCGCGGAGCGGCTGCTCGACAACGACGAAGCAATCGTCTTCCTCAGCGAGGCACTCGATCTGCTCGAAGACCCGCAGCGGCGCGCACGGGTCGCTATTGAGCTCGGCCGCTGCCTGCTTCGCGCCAACCGGCACCAGGAGGCGATGGATGCGTTCCGGAAGGGCCGCACGATCCTCGGCGACCGTGACCCTGATCTCGCCGAGTCGATCTGGTCCGAGCTGATCAACGCCGGCTGGTGGTACCCGGAGCACGTGCCGATCGCAGAGACGGAGCTCGCACAGGTCGACGAAGCGAACCTCCACGGAGGCGTCGGCACCGACCTGCTGCTCGCGGCGCTCGCGTACCAGGAGACGCGCCGCGGCCTCGACCGCGAGCGTGCGGTCGATCTCGCCCGACGCGCGGTGTCGCCGCAGCGCATCGACCAGCTCGGGACGCGTGGACTGCACCTCGCGACCTACGCGCTGACCTCGGCGGGGTATCCCGACGAAAGCGCAGCGGTCTACGACCGCGTCCTCCGGGCCGCGTATGCGCGCGGCGACAACGTGCTCGCGTCGTCGTCTGCGCTCTTCCGTGCGTACACGCACCTGCGCCGCGGCGACCTGCCGGCGGTCGAGTCGGACTTGTTCAAGTTCTCCGAGCTGATGGGGTACCAGACGACGCAGCTCTACTCGCATGCCTTCCAAGCGGAGCTCGCACTCGAGAAGGGCGACCTCGACGCCGCGGAGCGGGCAATCGCTGAAAGCGGGCTGCCGGACCGGCTCTCGGCGAACGGGCACCTCACGTTCTTCCAGCTCGCCCGAGGAAGGCTGCGCCTCGAGCAGCACCGCATCGACGAGGCGATCCGCGAGCTCCAGTCGCTCGGGGAGAACATCCGCGAGCTGCGCATCGACAACAGCGCGTTTTACGACTGGCGCCCGCATCTTGCGCTCGCGATGCACGCCGCCGAGCGCCGCGAGGACGCGCTCGCGCTTGCGATCGAGTCAGTCGACCGGGCGCGCGTCTGGAACGCGCCGCACTCGGTAGGCGCGGCGCTCCGCACGCTCGGCCTCATCGAGGGCGGCGCCTCCGGCGAGAAGCTCCTGCGCGAGGCCGTCGACGTGCTCGAGGGAGCACAGTGGCGCCTCGAGCATGCGAAGGCGCTCGTCGAGCTCGGCGCCGCGCTCCGCCGTGGCAACAAGCGCTCGGAGGCGCGTGACTTCCTGCGCCGCGGCGTCGAGCGAGCGCACAGGCTCGGCGCGACCGCACTCGAGGAGCGCGCGCAGACCGAGCTCGCGGCGACCGGCGCCCGGCCGCGCCGGCTGATGCTGAGCGGCCTCGACTCGCTCACGCCGAGCGAGCGCCGTGTGGCCGAAATGGCGGCCGACAACATGACGAACAAGGACATCGCGCAGGCGCTCTTCGTGACCCCGAAGACGGTCGAGGTGCACCTGTCGAGCGTCTACCGGAAGCTCCAGATCTCCTCACGGGCGCAGCTCCCCGAAGCGCTCACGGCGAGCGCGTAGACACCCGAGCGCCCGGATCCCCCAAATGGGGGAGGCAGGCTAGCCGGAAGGCTTGCGACACTCGCCCGCAGTGCTTCGGGGGATGAGCACAACTTTTGCCGTATTTGCGGCAATTTTTGTAGTTTTCGCGGCGGTTCCGGCGACGTTCGCGGCCCACCGCACCACGACCGGCCTGGGCCTGCTCCAGGCGGTTAATGCTGCTCGCAAAGCACATGGATTGCGTCCGCTCCGGCTCGATCCGACGCTGACGCAGGCGGCCCGGGCGCACACGAGCGACATGCTCCGGCGCGACTATTTCGCCCACGGGGACTTCTCCGGCCGCATGGCCGCCTTCCACGTGAGCCTGCACACGGCCGGCGAGAACCTCGCCTGGGGCACCGGCCCCTACGGCCAGGCCGATGAGGTCGTGCAGGCCTGGCTCGCGAGCCCCGAGCACCGCGCGAATCTGCTGGCGAGCGGCTACTCGCGGATCGGCATCGGCCTCGCCCGCGGCACGTTCCTCGGCTCGGGCGACGCCACAGTCGTGACGGCCGACTTCGCCGGTTAACCCGTTTCCATCAGCGAGCGCAGCTCCGCGAGCTTCTCGCCGCGCAACTCGTCACGTTCGCCACGATCGATGCGCTCGAGCAGCCGCCGAACGAGAGGCGCGAGGTCGAGCGGGTTGAACGGCTTCGTGACGTAGTCGATCCCGCCGATGTCGAGGCCGCGGGCACGGTCACGGAACTCCGCGCGCGCGGTCAGGAAGATGATCGGGATCTCGCTCGTCCGTTCGTCCTCGAGCAACTGCTCGGCGACCCGCCACCCGTCGAGCCCCGGCATCATCACGTCGAGCAGGACGACGTCGGGCGCGCGCTCACGCGCCTCCTCGAGCCCGCTCGGGCCGTCGGCGGCCTCGAGCACCTCCATGCCTTCGGCCTCGAGGTTCACCCGGCAGAGCAGCCGGATGGGCGCCTCGTCGTCGATCACCAGCACGCGCGTCACGTCTCTCCTATTCCCTGCCGAACCTGTGTTAGCCCTGCCGCGGGGAGCTCGAAAGCGAACGTCGAGCCTTCCCCTTCACGGGACTCGACCCAAATCCTGCCGCCCATGGCGGTCACGAGGCCGCGGGCGATGAAGAGCCCGAGGCCGGTCCCGCCCGCGCCGACCCGCTGATCCGCGTCTGCGCCCCGGTAAAACTTGCGGAAGATCTGTTCCTGCTCGGCCTGCGGGATCCCCATGCCCTCGTCGGCGACGCTGACCTCGACGCGGTCATCCTTTCGCTCGACGCCGACCGTCACGGTGCCGCCGGTCCGCGAGTACTTGAGCGCGTTGTCGAGCAGGATCGAGAAGACCTGCCGCAGCTTGTCGCGGTCGGCGTTCGCAGCGAGCGGCTCCGGCGGCAGCGCGACGACGAGCTGCTGCCCATCCACGGTCGCGTCCTGTGCGCTCTGCACGACCTCGTCGACGACGCCGCGCACGTCGGTCGGCGCGATGTTCACTTGCAGGTCGCCGGTGTCGAGCCGCGCGACGTTGAGCAGCGCGTCGACGATGCCGGTGAGCTTCTGCGACTCGGACGCGATATAGCCGAGGAACGTCTGGCGCTCGGGCTCGCCGAACATCACGTCCTGGCGCAAGAGCGTCTCCGCAAAGCCGTAGATCGACGTCAGCGGCGTGCGCAGCTCGTGCGACACCGTCGAGACGAAGTCGGACTTCATCTGCTCGACGAGCCGGTCGGATGAGATGTCGCGGAACGCGAAAATGCGACCTGCGACTGCGCCGGCCGGATCGCGCATCACCGCTTCGGTCACCGAGAGCCAGACCTCTTCACGCCCCCGCATGATCGAGACGAGCCGGTCGCCGACCGGGACGTCGGTGTCCGACTCGAGTGTGCGCTGCAGGACGTCAACGGGCGGACGGCCGAGCGCGTCGGCGGCGGCGACGCCGGTGATCTTCGCGGCCGCCTCGTTCCAGAGGACGACCATGCCCTCGCGGTCGACCGCGACGATCCCGTCGGCGATGTTCGCGAGGATCGCGAAGCTCCGCTCCTTCTCGAGCGCGACGCGCTGGTAGAGCTCGGCGTTCGAGAGCGCAGCCGACGTGCTCGCGGCCAGCGCGAGCATGGCGTCGATCTCTTCCTCGCGCCACGGCCGCGGCTCGATGCAGTAGACCGACAGCACGCCGAGCGGTGCACCGTCCGGCCCGCTGAGCGGCACGCCAAGGTATGACGAGTTCCCCGCGAGGAGCATCGGATCGAGCTCGCGGAGCCGCGCCTCCGCGCCGGCGTTCTCGAACGCGACGGGCGCGCGCGACTGCACGACGTCGCCGGAGAGCCACGCCGACGCGCGGCTGCGCGAACCAACTGCCTCATCGGCGCCCTCGCCGACTGCGGCGCTGACGACGAGCTCGTCGTCCTCGAGCACCCGGATCGCGCACGCGTCAGCGTTCACGAGCGCCGGGGCCTGCTGCACCACTTCGTCGAGCACCGCGGCCGGGTCGAGCTCCGTCGTCAGCAGGCGGCCGGTGCGCGTCAGCTGCTGTGCCAGCGCACGCGCGCTGCGCTCGGCCTCGAACAGCTCGCTGCGCTCGAGCGCACCGCGCGTCGCGTCGGCGAGATGGCGCGCGAGCTCCAGGTCGTCATCCGTGAAGACGCGCTCGTCGGCGAAGAGGACGGCAACGAGTCCGCCCGACTCGCGGTGGGGGACGGACACGGGCACTGCGAGCAGCGCGCGGTACCCGTCGGCCTCCGCGGCCTTCCGCCACGCCTTCGGCAACCGTTCGTCGTCGACGAGCATCGGCGCCGCGATCACACGCGACTGGGCTGCCGCACGGGCGAGCGGGCCGTCCCCCTCCTCGATCCCTTCGCCGAGCAACTGCGTGAAGCGCTCGGAGAGCTCGAAGCGCCCCGCGAGCGTCAGCCGGCTCCCGTGCGACACGAGAACGGCCGCGGATGAGCCCCCGAGCGCCTCGGCCGCCGCCTGCGCGATCGCCTCGAGCGTCGCGACGCGCGAGAGCGACTGCCCGAGCACAGCTGCGATCCGGTAGAAGCCGCGCTGAACACGCGCCTGCCGCGACCCGCGGGTGAACGTCTCCGCGTTGCGCAGCGCGAGTGACGCGAGGCCTGCGAACGCCTCGAGGATGTCGGCGTCGCGAGGGCCGAACGGCCGGCCCGTGCGGCGGCCGACGCCGAGGACGCCTTGGGCACCGTCGCTCCAGCGCATCGGCGCGACGATCGCGTCGGTGAAGCCGTCGTAGGCCTCGTTCGGCACCGGATCGACGAGCTCGTCGTACTCGTTCGCGACCATCGCGCGTCCCTCGCGGATCGCAAGCGCCGCGAGCCCGCGGGTCGCCGGGAACTCGAAGCCGACCACCGACTCGTCGAGCCCGTGCACCGCGGCGCAGCGCAGCGACGCGCGCTCGGGGTCGTAGAGATAGCAATCGGACGCGTCGGCCTGGAGGAGCTCCGCGACCTCGTGGACGAGGCGCTGAAGGACGGTGTCGAGGTCGAGCTCGCCGGTCAGGACCTGCGCGGCGCGCAGCAACGCAGTCTGCTGGCTCAGGCGATCGCGGTTCTCGTCGAGCAGGCGGCCGATGCGGATCGCGTTGCCCACCTCGGCCGCGACAGCCTCGAGCAGCGCCGTGTCCGCCTGCACCCACGCGTGCGGCACGTCGCTGTGCACCGTCAGCACGCCGATGACGGCGTCCTGAACGAGCACGGGCGTGGCGATCCCGCTGCGCGCCCCGAGCGAGCGCAGATTCTCGATGCCGCCGGCGACTGGGTCGCTCAGCTCAGGCGCCTCCTCGAGATCGACCAGCGTCACGGTCCGCTGCTCGCGCAGCGCAAGATTCGACACCGGGAGATCGGCAGGGTTCTCGATCGGCTGCTGCGACTCGGCGACCCACTCGGCGAGCATCTCGGCTGCACCGAGGCGGACGAAGCAGCGCACCGCCCCGAGCGCGCGCCCCGTCTCCTCGACCACGGGCCTAAGTGCAGCCTGGAGATCGAGCTCGCTGCGGAGACGCCGGCCGACAGACGCGACCAGCCGCTCTCGCTCGAGCGCAGCTCCGAGCTCGATCGACGTGCGCGTCCGCTCCAGCGCGATCGTCGCCTCGGACGCGAGTGTCTGCATGACCGACAGGTCTTCCGTCGAGAAGGCGCGGAAGTCGTCCGTGGCCGCGACGGAGATCACAGCGATCACGCGTCCGTCGCTGATCAGCGGGATGAACGCCGCGCTTTTCGCTCCGGTCTCGCGGGCGAGCCGCGCGCTCACCCGTGTCGAGCCGGTCGCGTCGTAGACCGCGAAGCTCGACGCCTCGAAGACGGCACTCGCGATCCCGGACGGCTCTCGCACGAGGTCGAGCGTGACGTCCGGCCACCACGCCACGTCCTTCGCGGCCGCACGGGCCAGGAAGCCCGACGCCTCGCGACCGTCCTCGGAGACGAACGTCAGGGCGACGAAGCCGACGCCGAAGAGGCTCGCGATCTCGTCCAGGAGGGCCCGGGCAACGCCCTCGACGTCGGAGGTCCGCGCCAGCTCGGCCGCGATCCGGCGGAGGCTCTCGAGCTCGCGCTGCCGCGCAGGCGAGCCGGCCGCCGCCACCGCCCGCCGGCTCGCGCGGGCGCGCATCAGGAAGCCGACCAAAAGCCCGACCAGGAGGGCGCCGACGACGACGGACACGCTCTCCCATGCCAGCTGCAGGCCGTTCATGCCGAGGGTGAGGCGCTCGGTTGTACTCATACTGGGCGTCGGGATTCTACGGAGCGCTGATCGCTCCCAGCGAGTTTTTTCCGGCCGCAGAGCCGCATCCCTCTCCGTTCAAAAGATGGGCCGTCCGGCCCATTGTTCCCGTTCG
The DNA here is from genome assembly GCA_036265735.1 of Gaiellaceae bacterium. Taxonomy (GTDB): domain Bacteria; phylum Actinomycetota; class Thermoleophilia; order Gaiellales; family Gaiellaceae; genus Palsa-739. The sequence goes on along the minus strand of DATAOK010000022.1, from coordinate 24,747 downwards.
GCAACCCGTTGTACCGTCCCTGGCACTGGGCGATGCGAACCGCGGCGCGCGTACCTGGCCTTGCAAGCCCGCGGTAAGCAACTTGAGAGAGCCCGCCGCACCGACCCCCCCGAGCGGCGGGCTTTCTCATTGCTCAGGTTCCGTTCAGCCTCCTAACGTGGGCTTCATGAAGCCAGAGCTATCCTGGCCCGCGGTTTGGTCAAGCGCGTCCTTCTCGCCTCGCCTCGCGGCTACTGCGCAGGGGTCGAGCGGGCGGTCGACACGGTCGAGCGCGCGCTGAAGCTCTACGGAGCCCCTGTCTACGTCCGCAAGCAGATCGTCCACAACTCGCACGTCGTGCAGGCGCTGCGTGCGCAGGGCGTGATCTTCGTCGAGTCGGTCGAGGACGTGCCGACGGGGGCGACGCTCGTGTTCTCCGCACACGGCATCGCTCCGGCCGTGCGCGAGGCCGCGCGCGACCGCGGGCTCATGTCGATCGACGCCACGTGCCCGCTCGTGACGAAGGTACACACGCAGGCGCGCCGCTATGCGGCCGCCGGCTACCGGCTCGTGTTCATCGGCCATGCAGGCCACGAAGAGGTCGAAGGCACGACGGGCGAAGCGCCCGACCGGATCGTTCTCGTGGAAAGCGCCGCCGATGTCGAGGCGCTCGACCTTCCGCCCGGACCGCTCGCTTACATCACGCAGACGACGCTCTCGGTCGACGAGACGCGCGAGATCATCGCCGCGCTCCGCCGCCGCTTCCCGCACATCGAAGGCCCGGCAAAGGAAGACATCTGCTACGCGACGACGAACCGGCAACGCGCGGTGAAGGAGCTCGCGGACGAGGTCGACCTTCTGCTCGTGATCGGCTCGCGCAACTCGTCGAACTCGAAACGGCTCGTCGAGGTCGCACGGAACGCGGGCGTCGAGTCGCATCTCGTCGACGACGTCGGCGAGATCGACGAGCGGTGGCTCGCCGGCGTCGAGACCGCCGGCATCACCTCGGGCGCATCCGCACCGGAGCGGCTCGTCGGCGAGGTCTGCGACTGGTTCCGCGCGCGCGGCGTGACCGACATCTCCGAGCACCGCCCCGTGGCCGAAGACGTCGTCTTCAAGCTTCCGGTGGAGCTGCGGCGCGCAGAGCGCTCGGCAGCGTAGGTTCTCCCTCATGAAGTTCGGCTGGCCGGGCGACGCACGCGCGGCGTGCGCGATCACGTTCGACGTGGACGCCGAGTCGGCGATCCTCGCGATCGACCCGCTCTTCGCCGACCGTGCCTCGACGATGAGCCATCAGGCGTACGGGCCGAAGGTCGGCGTCCCGCGGCTGCTCGGCGTCCTCGAGCGCGCAGACGTGCGCGCGACCTTCTTCGTCCCCGGCTTCACCGCGCGGCGCTATCCCGACACGGTGCGTGCGATCGTCGCGGCTGGACACGAAGTCGGTTGGCACAACGACCTGCACGAGGCGCCGCACTCGTTGAGCGAGGCGCAGGAGCGCGCGATCATCGAGCGCGGCGCGGAGGTGCTCGAGCCGCTCACGGGTGCTCGGCCGCGCGGTTACCGCGCGCCGCTCTGGGAGCTGAACGCGCGGACGCCCGAGCTGCTGGCGACGGCCGGCTTCTTCTACGACTCCTCGTTGATGGACGACGACGTCCCATACCTGCTCGACACCGGCGCGGGAATGCTGATCGAGCTGCCGGTGCACTGGTCACTCGACGACTGGGAGCAGTATGCGTACCTGCCGGAGCCCGACATCGGCTCGCAGATCGAGCTGCCGTCGAAGGTGCTCGAGCTTTGGACGGGCGAGCTCGACGCGATGCGCGACGAGGGCTGCCTGCTCGTGCTCACGATGCATCCGTTCCTCTCCGGCCGGCCGTCGCGCGCAAGGATGCTCGCCGAGCTGCTCGACCGCGTGCGCGAGCGTGGAGACGTCTGGACGGCGACGCTCGGCGAGATCGCTGACCACGCCGATGCGACGATCCCCGTGGGTGACGCGCGACGACTCGACCTGCCGCAGCTATGAGCGTAGGCTCGACGGAGCTCATCCAGGAGCGGAGGCGCCGGCTTTGCCGGCGCCGGGAGCGGGAACACTGAGGGAGCGCGTCCCGCAACGGCTCGAGCGACTGCCTGAGCAGTACTTCACCGCGCTGCTCGCACGCGTCGCCGCCGCTTCAGCGCTCGAAGGTGAACCGCTGATCGACCTCGGGCGCGGCAATCCCGACGTAGGGCCGCCGCCGCACGTCGCGGAGGCGCTCGACCGCGCGGCGCGCCGGCCGGATACGCACGGCTACGCACCGTTCGCCGGGCTGCCCGCGCTGAAGGAGGCGATCGCGGCGCGCTACCGCGAGGTCTACGGCGTCACGGTCGATCCCGCGACCGAGGTCGCAGTGCTTCCCGGCTCGAAGACCGGTCTGATGGAGTTTGCGCAGACCTGCGTCGAGGACGGCGACACAATCGTGCTGCCGGACCCGGGTTATCCGGACTACCGCTCGGCGGTCGCGCTCGCGGACGCGACACTCAGCTTCCTGCCACTCGGCGCCGACGCGCGACCGGATTGGGACGCTGCGCCGTCGCACGCGGCGGCGTTGTACCTGAACTATCCGTCGAACCCGCTCGCCGCCTGCGTCCCCGACGGTGTCTTCGAGGAAGCGATCGAGTGGGCTCACCGCACGGGCGCGTGGGTGATGCACGACTTCGCATACGGCGATCTCATCTTCGACGGCCGCACGCCGCAGAGCTTCCTCACCGTCGACGGCGCGCGCGAGATCGGCTTCGAGCTGTTCTCGATGTCGAAGACGTACGGCATGGCCGGGTGGCGGCTCGGCTTCGCGGTCGGCAATGCGGAGATCACGCGGCGCATCGAGGATCTCCAGAACCACCAGTTCGCCGGCGTGTTCATGCCGGTTCAGGAAGCAGGCATCGCAGCGCTGACGGGCCCGCAGGACTCGGTCGAGGCGCGGCGCGCCACGTACGAGCGTCGCCGCGATCGCGCGATCGCAGCGCTCGACGGCTGGAACGCGCGCGGCGAGGGAACGTTCTTCGTCTGGTTCGAGCTGCCGGACGGATTGACGTGCGAGCGACTGCTCGACGAGCACCGTGTCGCCGTTGCACCGGGTGAGGGCTTCGGGAGCCGCGGCCGGGGCTGGGCCAGGCTCAGCCTGGCGACGCCCGACGATCGGCTCGATGAAGGGCTAGAGCGTCTGCGCGGTATCGCAGGGGGCTGACTCCGCGCGCGGCGCGGTGTCTGACCCCGCCGTTTCCCCGAGGAACTCCGCGAGCCTCGCCGCCTCTGCTTCATCGAGCGACACCGCAGCCTTCGCGACGCCGTCGTCCCAGACCGAGAAGCGCACATGCCGCTCCTCCCCGAGGTAGCGCGTCACCCGGAGCGCCCGTCCAGGGCTGTTCGCATGCGGCCAGAAGAACTCGACGAGCTTGCGCCGCTGAACCGCGCCGCACCAGGGACAGAAGCGGAATCTCGCCTCGAGCTCCTCCCCACAGGCGGCACAGCCGGCCATGCCCTGACGCTATTCCCGAACGGCGGCCTTCGCAATCGAAACGTCGCCGTCAATGCGGATCTCCGTGGCGAGGACCTCGTCCTTGATCCAGTCGCCGTGCCGCTCGATCAGCTCCGACTCCGCCTCGGGGACAGTGAGGACGATGCGGTCCGTGAGCTCGTAGCCCTCGTCGCGCCGCATCGAGTTCACGAGCCGGATCAGGTCGTACCCGCGGCCCTCGAGCAGCAGCTCGTCGTCGAGCGACGTGTCAAGTGCGACCGTGACGCCGTCCGCCGACGCGACGGCGAAGCCCTCACGTCCCCCGCGCTCGACAAGCACCTCGTCCGAACCGAGCACGTGACCGGCTGCGCGGAACCGGCCTCCGTCGAGCTCCTCGAAATCGCCGGCAACGAGCGCCTGCTGCACGTCGCGCAGCTCCTTGCCGAGCCTCGGCCCGAGCACCGGCAGATTCGGCTTGACCTTCAGCTCGGCGTCGACGTGGTCGAACGCGACGTCCTTCACGCGCACCTCGTCGCCGATCTCGTCCGCATGCGCGGCGGCGCCGATTGCACCTTCGACGACGAGACGGCGGAGCGGCTGGCGCAGCTTCAGCCCCGACGTCGCACGCGCCTGGTGTGCCAGCGTCACGACGCGGCGCACGTCCGCGATCTCGTCGAGCAGTGCGCGGTCGGGCTCCGCCACCTCTGGCCAGCGCGCGAGATGCACGGATTCGGGCCCGTCGAGGACGAGGTCGCGCCACAAGCGGTCGGTGACGAAAGGGAGGATCGGCGACATCACGCGGAGCGTCTGCACGAGCGCGAACCAGAGCGTTGCGAGCGCCTCGGGCTCGCCGTTCCAGAAGCGTCGCCGCGACCGTCGGATGTACCAGTTCGAGAGGTCGTCGAGATACGCGACGAAGCCGCGCACCACGTCGACCGTCATGTACGCCTCGTAGCCGGCCTCCGCGTCGCGGACGAATGCGCGCGTCCTCTCGAGCAGCCAGTGGTCGAGCGGCTTCAGGTCTCCACTCGGCTCGAGCGCACCGAACGACGGCCGGAACTCCGCGATGTTCGCGTAGATGATGAAGAAGCGCACCGACTCCCAGAAGGTCAGGAACTCCTTCTTGATCTGCTCCGCCGGCCCGAAGCCGAATAGCAGATTCTGGTTTGGCGGCTGCGCGCAGTACTGCCAGCGCATCACGTCGGCGCCCATGCGGCCGAACGCCTCCTCGGCCGGGATCGTGTTTCCCCACGACGCGTGCATCTCCCGGCCCGCCTCGTCGAGCATCTTCTCGTAGCCGAGCACGCGCTGGAACGGCGGGCGGCCGGTCAGCACGACGGACATGAAGAGCTGGGAGTAGAACCACAGGCGGATCTGCTCGCGCATCTCCGAGACCCAATCGGCGGGGAACCATTGCTCCCAGTAGGCGTGGTCGGGAAGATCGGCGGTCGTCAGTCCGCGCGCCGCACCGGTCGCGTAGCCCTGCTCCACCCAGTGCTCGTTCTGCCAGCCGAGCGTCGAGAAGGGGACGATCCCCGCGTCGAGCCAGACGTCGCCGACTTCCTTGATCCGCTCGACCGCCTCGCCGCACTCGGCGCAGCGCACCGGCACTCGGTCGATCCAAGGACGACGGAGCTCCTCGAGCTGGTCGAGCCCTGACACCGCGCGCGACTCGAGCTCGGCGCGCGAGCCGATCACGTTCAGATGTCCGCACGCACAGGGATAGAACGGCAGCGGCAGCCCGTAATAGCGGCGCCGCGAGATGTTCCAGTCGCCCATGTTGTGCAGCCAGTCGTCCATGCGCTTGCCCATGTATTCAGGCGTCCACTCGACCGCGGCGTTCGCGTCGAGCATCTGCTTCCGCAGATCGAGCACCGAGATGAACCAGTCGTCGGCGATGCGGAAGATGAGCGGCGTGTGGCAGCGCCAGCACTCGGGATAACGATGCTCGTGGAGGCCGGCTTCGACGAGGATGTCCTTCTCCCCGAGGTCGCCGATGATCTGCTCGGCCGCCTCGACCGTTGACAGGCCGTGCAGCCAGCCGTACTCGTCGTAGAAGCGACCCGACTCGTCGACCGGCATCAGCACAGGTAGGTCGTGTACGCGCGAGAGATCGAAGTCCTCGGCGCCGCAACCCGGAGCAATGTGCACGACGCCCGTGCCGTCGTCCATCGACACGTCGTCCCAGGGGATGACGCGATGGTCGACATCCGGCGCGAGCTCGTCGAACGGGCCGCGATAGCGCCAGCCTACGAGCTCGGCGCCGGGCTTCGTCTCGGCGAACGTCTCGTCGGGATAGCGCGCCGCCGCGACCCACTCGCCGTTCGCGCGGCGCCCGTAGCGCTCGCCGGGATTCACGGCCGCCGCAACGTTCGCCGGTAGCGTCCACGGGGTCGTCGTCCACACCACGAGCGACTCGCCCGAGCGGTCGACGAGCGGGAAGCGGACATAGAGCGACGGGTCGGCGCGGTCGACGTACGAGCCGATCAGTTCGTGCTGCGAGATCGAGGTTCCGCAACGCGGGCACCACTCCGTCGAGCGGTGCCCCAAGTAGAGCCAGCCGCGCACGTGCACGACCTTCAACATCCGCCAGACGTACTCGATGTTCGTGTCGCTGAAGGTGAAGTAGTCCTTGCCCCAGTCCATCCACTGGCCGAGCCGGATCGAGCCGCGGGTGAGCGCCTCCGACGACCTGACTACAACCTCCCGGCACTTGCGTGCGAACGCCTCGAGCCCGTACTCCTCGATCTCGCGCTTCGAGTTGAGCCCCAGCTCATGCTCGACGCCGACCTCGATCCAGAGCCCCTGGCAGTCGAAGCCGTTCTGGTAGCGCTGGTGGAAGCCCTGGAGCGCCTTGTAGCGCTGGAAGACGTCCTTCAGCGTCCGGCCCCAGGCGGTGTGGACACCGAGCGAGAACCTGTTCGCGGTGACCGGCCCGTCGAAGAACGAGAACCGCGGCCCGCCGGCGTTCTGCTCCCGGAGCTTCTCGAAGGTGCCCTCACGCTCCCAGGTCTCCAGGACCTCCTCCTCGAGGGCCGGATGGTCAGGCACCGTCGGCAGGGTCTGAAAGACTGGCTCGCGCATCGGGAAGCGAAATATAGAGAGCGACGTTCTTACTCTTGGAGGTCCGGGTAACCCACCTCCTACCACCCTGAGATATCGAAAGGAACTGAATGGCAATCGACGTCACCGACGCGACCTTCGAGAACGAGGTTCTCCAGTCGGGCGAGCCTGTGCTCGTCGACTTCTGGGCCGAGTGGTGTGGGCCCTGCCACGCCGTCGCTCCCGTGCTCGAGCGGATCGCGGAGGAGCGCAAGATCAAGCTCGTCAAGGTCAACATCGACGAGAACCAGGACGTAGCACTGCGCTACGGGATCCAGTCGATCCCGAACATGATCCTCTTCGAAGGCGGGCAGCCGAAGGCGAACGCCGTCGGCGCCATGCCGAAGGGGATGCTGGAGCGCTCGCTCGGCCTCGGAGAATGAGGATTCGCGGCAGGGGGCCTGGCGGCCCTCTGCCGGACCTCGAGCCTTAGCTAAGACTCCTGCGTGTCCAGGAAGCTCAGGAAGGCTGCGTGCTTCGCAAGGAAGTCCTCGATCTCGGCGACACCTGCGCCGGCCCAGTCCTCGAGCCAGCTGTCGGCGAGATCGTCTTCGATGCGATGGAGGCCGCGTTCGCTCATGGCGGAATGATCGACACGAGCACCGACACCTGCCATGGGCCGTTCGGCTCAACTTGGGGGCCGTGAGGACCCACTCCTTCCTGGTGATCAACCCCCGGTCGGGTGACGACTCGCCGGCCCCGAGCGAGCTCGCGGCCGAGGCGGAGCGCCGCGGCATCGCGGCGCATGTGCTGGAGCAGGGTGAGGATCCAGCGGAGGTCGCCCGGGCGGCGGGGGCCGAGCGGATCGGCGTCGCCGGCGGCGATGGGTCGCTTGCGGCGGTCGCCACGGTCGCAGTCGAGTCCGATTCCGCCTTCGTCTGCGTGCCGTACGGGACCCGCAACCATTTTGCGCGAGACCTCGGGCTCGACCGGGACGATCCGATCCGCGCGCTCGACGCATTCGCCTCACCGGTCGAGCGGCGCATCGACACAGGCCGGGTGAACGGGCGGCTGTTCCTGAACAACGTCTCGCTCGGCGTCTACGCCGGGCTCGTGCATCGCCGGGAGCATCACCGGCGGCGCGGCGAAGCACTTGCGCGCGCACGCGCGCTCTTCGCAGTTGTGCGCCACCGGCATCGCCTCCGCGCACGCGTCAACGGAGAAGACGTCAAGGCACGCGCCCTCTTCGTCGGGAACAACTTCTACGAGCTCGATCTCTTCACGCTCGGGGAGCGGGCGCGGCTCGACGAGGGACAGCTTTTTCTGTGGGTCGCCGACGGCGTCCTGCCGACCGCATGGGAGCGCCAGACTGGAGCGGCGTTCCGCATCGAGCTGGCAGGCCGCACGCGTGCTGCAGTTGACGGTGAGCCGGTGGTGCTCGAGCCTCCGCTCGAGTTTGCGACGCTTCCCGGTGGCTTACGGGTGCTCGTTCCGGAGAGAACGATGCAACCGTCAACGTAGGAGGCAACCGATGCACGACAATCCGGAAGCGACGGACGACGAGCAGGAAGAGGCACAGGAAGGACGCCAGCAGGAAGAGGAGTCGATGCGGTATCCCGAGCATCACGATCCGGACGAGCAGCGCGATCGCGCGCACCGCGAGCGGGAGGAGTAGCGGCTGCCGCGCTCATCGGCGACGCAGCATGAGCTCGCGCGGATCGAGCTGCTCGCGGGGCTTCCCGGCGAGACGCTCATGCGGCTCGCGAAGCGGATGGAGCGCGAAGAGGTCGCGCCCGGAACCGCGGTCTGCCGGGAGGGCGAGCCGGGCGACCGCTTCTACGTCGTCTTCGCCGGCATGCTGTCGGTCGCGAACAGCGCGATGGGCACGCGCGACCTGCTGCGTCCCGGCGACTACTTCGGCGAGGTGGCGCTCGCGATGGACGTCCCCCGCACCGCGACCGTGAGTGCGATCACGCCGGCGGTTGTCGCAAGCTGTGACCGCGAGACGTTCGACGAGTTCTTGCGACCGCTCTTCGCGGACGACTGAGCTGAGACAGATGCTCTACGAACCGACGAGGTTCGATGCTCTCATCGACGAGCCGTGGGTTCCGGCGCGCGTCGAGGACGCGATTGCCGCGATCATTGCCGACGCCGACGCTGCGTTCGATCCGATGGCGCTCTGGCCCGCGCACGAGTGGGATGCGCGGGAAAAGCCGCTGCCGCTGTCCGGCCTGTACGCCGGGGCGGCCGGTGTGATCTGGGCGCTCGATCACCTTCGCAAGCGCAGCCATGCCGAGCCGTCGCTCGACCTCGCTGCCGCCGTGGTGCGCGCGGTCGAGCTCGAGCGGGCGACGCCGGACTTCGCTGCGGATGAGCACTACCGTCGTGGTGCGCTCATCTCCGGCGAGACAGGAGCACTGCTCGTCGCCTTCCGGCTGACCTCCGACGCGACGCTCGCGGACGACGTGCACGCCCTCGTTCGCGGCAACGTCGACAACCCGACCGACGACATCAGCTGGGGAGCGCCCGGCACGCTCCTCGCCGCTTTGGTGATGGGTGAGTGGACAGGCGAGCGCCGGTGGGAAGAGGCTGCACGCGAGTCGGCCAGTGCGCTCCGGGGACGCCGCGGAGGCGACGGGCTGTGGCGACAGGACGACGACTACCGTGGCCTGAGCACGCTCCACGGCGTGGCGGGAAACACACTCGCTCTGCTCCGCCTCGAGCCCGACGACGCCGTCGCGTGCGAGAGCGCGGCCGTTCTCTCGCGACATGCGTTCCGCGAGGACGGCCTCGCCAACTGGCCCGGCACGCCGCGCCCGGAGCTCGCGCGCCCACGAGACGGCCGGATCGTCCTTCAGTGGTGCACCGGCGCGCCGGGTGTCATCGCCGGCGCTTGGGACTATCTCGACGAGGACCTCGTGCTCGCCGGCGCCGAGCTCGTCTGGCGCGCGGGCGCCCACCGGGACGAGAAGGGCCACGGTCTCTGCCACGGCACGTCGGGCAACGGCTTCGCGCTCCTGAAGGCGTTCGCCCGCACCGGCGACGAGCGCTGGCTCGAACGCGCTCGCCGCTTCGCCGTCCACGCGCTCGCCCAAGCGGAACGGATCGCGGCCGCGAACGGTCGCCGTCGTTACTCGCTCTTCACCGGCGACGTCGGCACTGCGCTCTTCGCCGCCGCCTGCCTCGACGTCGACGCGCGCTTCCCGATCATCGACGTCATGTAGACCAACCAATAACCGGACCGGCTGCTTCTAAGACAGCGTCATTGAACGCGGGCCACGCCTCGATCGCCCACGGCCCGAACTCCTTGTCGGTCAGGACGCCGCACGCAACGCCTCGCTCCGGGTCGACCCAGAGGAACGTTCCGGCCGCGCCGAAGTGCCCGAACGTGCGCGGCGAGCTCTGTGTCCCCGTCCAATGCGGCGACTTTGCGTCACGCAGCTCGAACGCGAGCCCCCAGTCGTTCGGCTCCATGCGCCCGAAGCCCGGCAGCACGCCGACGAGCCCCGGGAATTGCACGGTCGTCGCCTCGTCGAGCGTCTCGCGCGCGACGAGCGACGGCGCGAGCAGCTCGCGGCCAAGCTTCAGCAGGTCGTCGAGCGGGCCGCGGTACGCCCACGCGGGCGAGCCGCGCAGGTCGCCTGCGAGCGCAAGCGGCCCGCGTACCGCCGCGGCGAAGTACTCCGCGAACGGCATCCGGGCACGCTCGGCCACGCGCTCCGCTGCGAGCTCGATGCCGTAGTTCGAGTAGATGCGCCGTTGCGCCGGCGGCATCAGCGGCGGCCCCTCGTCCGGCGGCAGTCCCGACGCGTGCGCAAGCAGATGACGAAGCGTCGAGCCTTCGGGCCCGGCCGGCTCGTCGAGGTCGACCGTCCCCTCCTCCACCGCCACGAGCAGCGCAAGACCGGTCAGAAGCTTCGTCACCGACGCCCAGCGAAACGTCGCGTCGCGCGGCCCGTGCGCCGCGATCTCGGCCTCCGCGCGTACCACGCCGGCCGCCGCGGCGCGCGCGCCCCAGCCGTCAATGGTTCGCAGAGCGTCCACGGCGGGAGATACTAGGTGGATGGAACGGCGCCTCATCTCTTCCGGCTCGTCGTTCGAGGAGCGCTTCGGCTACAGCCGCGCGGTCGTCGTCGGCGACCGGATCTTCGTCGCCGGAACCGCGCCGATCATGGCGGATGACGCCGACCCGCCGGCCGACCCGTACGGGCAGATGCGCCGCTGCCTCGAGATCGTGGAGAACGCGCTCCGCGAGGCGGGCGCGGGCCTCGAGCACGTCGTACGGACGCGCGTCTATCTGACCGACGCCGCGCACGCGAACGACGCGATGCGTGCGCACGGCGAGGCGTTCGGCTCGGCCCGACCTGCGTGCACGGCGATCGTCTGCGACCTGCTCGATCCGCGCTGGCTCCTCGAGGTGGAGGTCGAGGCGGTGGCGGCATGAAGCAGATCTACCCGCCGTCGATCACCGGGAAGGGCAGCCGCTTCGCGGAGGGCGGCAGCGTCCTCGATCACGCCTTCGGCCAGAGCGATCCATTCACGCTCGGCGCCGAGGAGGAGTACATGCTCCTCGACGCCGAGACATTCGACCTCGTGCAGCACATCGACACGGTGCTGGCTGCAGTCTCGGGCCACGAGCTCGAGCCGCGGATCAACCCTGAGCTGATGCAGTCGGTGCTCGAGGTGTCGACCCCGGTCTGCCGCACGCCGGCGGACGTCGCGGAGCAGCTTCGCACCCTCCGCAGCTACGTCGGCGACATCGCGCGCGAGCGCGGGATGCGCGTCGGCTCCGCAGGCACGCATCCGTTTTCGCTGTTCGAGCGCCAGCGGATCACGGCGAAGGATCGGTATCGCGCGATGGTCGACCGCATGCAGTACATCGCCCGCCGTGAGCTGATCTTCGGCCTGCACGTGCACGTCGCGGTCGACGACCCGGAGAAGGCGATCCAGGTCGTCAACGGGCTCATCGGGCATCTCTCCGAGCTCGTCGCGCTCTCCGCGAACTCGCCGTTCTGGCGCGGCGAGGCGACAGGCCTGCACTCCTCGCGGCACATGGTGTACGCGGCGCTGCCGCGCTCCGGTCCACCGCCGCGCTTCGAGAGCTATGCCGACTACGCGGAGGTCGTCGGACAGCTCGAACGCACCGGCTGCATCGCGGACTACACGCACATCTGGTGGGACATCCGCCTCCATCCGCGGCTCGGCACGATCGAGATCCGCATCTGCGATGCGGTGACGCAGCTCGACGACGTGATCGCGCTGACCGCGCTCTGCCAGGCGCTCGTGAAGTACTACTCGGAGCGCTACGACGCGGGCGAGGAGATCCCGTCGTACCACCGCATTCTCACGACCGAGAACAAGTGGCTCGCAGCGCGCTACGGGATCGAGGCGCCCGTGATGGATTTGCTCACCGGACGGCGGAACCGCGTGCCCGTCGCGCAGCTCGTGCGACGCACCGTCAAGCTCGTGCAGCCGCATGCGGAGGACCTCGGCTCCGAGCGCGAGCTCAACGGAGTCGAGGACATCCTCCGGCGCGGCAACGGCGCCGACCGGCAGCTGCGCGTGTTCAACGCGAACCGCGATATCGTCGAGGTCGTGCGCGAGATCGCCGAGCTGACCGAGGTCGGGGCCGAGTCGAAGGCTGCGTGATGCTCGCGGCAGGCGATCGCATTCCGGACGCACGCGTCTGGACGACTCCGCAGGAGTCGGCGACCTTCGAGGAGATCGTCCGCGACGGCCCGATCCTGCTCCTCTTCTACCTGTTCGACTGGTCGTCGACCTGAACGAGCGAGCTCGAGCTCCTGCGTGACAGGAGCGAGGAGTTCCGTGCTGCCGGCGTGCAGCCGTACGCGATCTCGCGCGACTCGCCGTGGACACATGTCGCCTGGACGCAGGCACTCGACCTCAACGTGCCGCTGCTCTCCGACTGGAACGCGGAGGCGACCAAGGGCTTCGGCGTCGCGTTCGACTACCGGGGCCTCAAGGACGTCTCCGAGCGCTCCGCGTTCCTCATCGACGGAGGCGGCGTCATACGCGGCGCCTGGCGCTATGAGACGTCCGAACTGCCGGATTTCGCGACATTGCTTGAAGCCGTCCGGGCAATCGCCTAAGAATCGAGGCCATGGAAACAACCTCGAGCACCACCCCTGCGGCACGCGGCACCTCGGCTCGGGTGACGATCGGCGTCGGCCTCGCCGTCGTCTTCTTCGCCGCGCTGTTCGCCTTCAACTCGGCCTGGTACGGGCACTGGTACGCGCTCTTCCGCGTGATTCACATCGTGCTGGCCGTGTTCTGGGTCGGCGGCGGTCTGATGCTGACGATCCTCGGCCTGCGCGCCGAGCGGAGCACAGACCCGATGGAGATGGCGACCCTCGCGCGTCAGGCGGCGTTCGCCGGCGAGAAGTTCTTCGCACCCGCCGGCGTTCTCGTGCTGCTCATGGGCATCGCGATGATGATCAACACGAACTGGGGCTGGGGGAAGTTCTGGGTGATCGCCGGCCTCATCGGCTATGCAGCGACGTTCGTCACCGGCATCGGCTTCCTGTCGCCGCTCGCGAAGAAGGTCGACGAGTTGCTGACGGAGAAAGGCCCGGCTGCGCCGGAGACGCAGGCCGCGATTCAGCGGATCCTGCTCGTCGCGCGCGTCGACATCGGCGTCTTGCTGCTTGTCGTCGCCGACATGGTGACGAAGCCCTTCAGCTAACGGCTCCAACAGCCGGGGGCCACGCGCCGGTTCAGGGCATGGCCCCCGGTTAAAGTCCCGCCTGGAGTGAGCGGGAGGCGAGTCGACGAACTCGAGCAAGCCCGAGTTGCGTATCGGAGGCGAGCGTGGCTCGAGGCGTACGACGGGTTCACTGTCGCGGAGGAGCAATCTCCGCTCGAGACCCCGGATCTCGACCTGGTCGCGACCTGCGCATTCATGCTCGGCCGCGACGACGACTACGGCGCGTGGCTCGAGCGCGGACATCATCGCTACCTCGACCGCGGCGACACGATCGGGGCCGTTCGCTGCGCGCTGTGGATCGGGCTGAACCTCGCGTCCCGCGGCCTGCTCGGCCCAGCCACAGGCTGGCTCGGACGGGCGCAGCGCTTGCTGGAGCGCGAGGGCGAATGCGCCGAGCACGGCTACCTGCTCCTCCCCGTGATGTTCCAGCACGAGGCAGCGGGAGACTTCGCTGCGGCCGCCGAAGCGGCCGGTGAGGCCGTCCGGATCGGTGAGCAATTCGGCGACCGGAACCTGTTCGCACTCGCGGTCCACGGTCAGGGTCACATGCTGATCCGCGCCGGACGGGTGGGCGAAGGGCTCGGCTTGCTCGACGAAGGGATGGTCGCGGTGACCACCGAGGACCTCTCGCCCATTGTCACCGGGCTCGTCTACTGCGGCGTGATTCTCGCCTGCCAGGACGTGTACGAAGTACGCCGCGCGCGCGAGTGGACGCGTGCGCTCTCGGAGTGGTGGGCTCTACAGCCCGAGATGGTGGCGTTCACGGGGCGCTGCCTTGTGCATCGCGCCGAGGTGCTGCAGCTCGACGGGGCGTGGTCGGACGCGCTGAGCGAGGCACGCCGGGCGAGCGAGCGCTTCGCCGCAACGCAGAGCCCCACGGCCGGCCTGGCGCTCTACCGAGAAGGCGAGCTGCTTCGTCTGCAAGGCGAGTTCGCGGCGGCCGAGGACGCATACAAACGCGCGAGCGCGCTCGGCTGGGAGCCGCAACCGGGATTCGCGCAGCTTCGCCTCGCGCAGGGACGCACCGCCGCGGCCGCGACTGCGATCCGGAGAGCCGAGGCAGCCGCAACGGCGCCGCTTGATCGCGCGCGGATCCTTCCCGCCTTCGTCGAGATCGTCCTCGCGGGGGGCGACGTCCAGAGCGCAAGGCGAGCGTGCCTCGAGCTGGAGGAGCTCGCCCGCGGATATGAGAGTGCCATGCTCGTCGCGATGGTCGCCCACGCACGAGGCGCGGTCCACCTTGCCGAGGGCGACGCGCAGGGGGCGCTCATCCCGCTCCGGGCAGCAGTCGAGACGTGGCACGCGCTGGAGGCACCGTATGAGATCGCGCGGACGCGAGCGCTGATCGGCGAAGCGTGTCGCACACTCGGCGACAAGGACGCATCGGCACTCGAATACGAGGCAGCGGCAGCCATCTTCGAACGGCTCGGGGCCAAGCCGGATGTCGCGCGCATGGCCGAGCGGCCGAACGCTTTGCATGGGTTGTCGCGCCGCGAGTTGGAAGTCCTGCGGCTGATTGCCGCGGGCAAGAGCAATCGCGACATCGCAGCAGTGCTCGTGATCAGCGAGCACACCGTCGCACGTCACGTCCACAACATCTTCACGAAGCTCGACGTCTCGTCCCGGGCCGCGGCGACCGCTTTCGCGTTCGAGCACGACGTCGTCTGACTCCGCGGCCCGTGGTCAGAAATGACCACGCAGGCGCTCGCTCACGTTGGTCGATCCGGGCGATGGCACGGCGCTGTGCGGCGCCTAGCGTCGGGCGAAACAACAACGGGAGGCGGAAATGGCAGGACAATCCGAACGCTTCGAAACGGTGATCGTCGGCGGAGGTCAGGCAGGACTCGCCACGGGCTACCACCTGGCTAAGCGAGGGCGCCGGTTCGTCATTCTCGATTCGAGCGCTCGCGTCGGCGATCCCTGGCGTCAACGGTGGGACTCACTGAAGCTCTACTCGCCCGCGGGGTACGACGGGCTCCCCGGCATGCCGTTTCCGGCGCCACGGAACGCGTACCCGACGGCGCGCGAGATGGCGGACTACCTCGAGGTGTACGCGAACCGCTTCGACCTGCCGCTGATGCCGGACACGACAGTGGAGACGCTCGCTCGCGACGGGGCGCGCTACGTGCTCACGGCCGGCGGACGGACGTACGAGGCCGACAACGTCGTCGTTGCGACGGGTGTCATGCAGCGGCCGTTCATCCCGAGCTTCGCAAGCGAGCTCGATCCGCGTATTCGACAGCTTCACTCCAGTGACTACCGGAGGCTCTCGCAACTGCAGGAAGGCGCCGTGCTCGTCGTCGGTGCGAGCCACTCGGGCTCGGACATCGCGTACGAGACGGCCTCGGCGCACCCGACGATCCTGTCGGGAGTCGACACGGGACAGATTCCCGCCCCAATCGAGACGCGGCGCGGGAGGCTCGGGTTCCGGGTGCTCTTCTTCATCGGGTCGCATATCCTCACCGCGGATACACCGATGGGCCGCAAGGCCCGCGTGCACATCCGTCACGGCGGGGCGCCGCTGCTCAGGTACAGGAGAAAGGACCTCCGCGCCGCCGGCGTCGAACGCGTGCTCGCGCGAACAGCCGGCGTTCAAGCTGGGCTGCCGATGCTCGACGACGGGCGCGTCCTCGACGTCCAGAACGTCGTTTGGTGCACCGGCTTCCGACCCGACTACTCGTGGATCAAGCTTCCAATCGCGATCGGCGACGACGGCTTCCCGGTTCAGTACCGCGGTGGCGTCGAGTCGAGCCCAGGGCTCTACTTCGTGGGCATGCTGTTCCTGCACTCGTTCGCGTCGATGCTGATCGCAGGATCAGGGAGGGACGCCGAGCGCGTCGCGACGCAGATTGCGACGCGGCAGATCACGGGTCAGGCGAGAGGGTCGGCCGCGCCCGCGCTCGAACAGGCGGCGTCGTGAGCAACACGAGCTCGATCCTCGTCTGGAACGGGATCGTGGCACGAGTGCGGAGTCGGGCTCTGCAAGCGGCGTCAAGCAGCGGGGTCGGACCCGTTCGGGGTCAGACCCCTCGTGGGTCCCGGCCGTCGAGGCCGGGGCTCACATCCCCATCGAGTGGTAGCCCGAGTCGACGTACAGCGTCGTCGCCGTGACGTTCTTCGCGCCGTCACCCAGCAGATACGCGGCAGCCGCTGCGACGTCGTCCGCGTCGATGTGCCGGCGCAGCGGCGCGCGCTCCTCGACGATCGCCTCCATCGTCGGGAAGCCCGCGATCGACCGCGCCGCAAGCGTTCGCACCGGGCCGGCGGAGACCGCGTTCACGCGGATGTTCTTCTGGCCGAGGTCCCACGCGAGATAGCGAACGGACGCATCGAGCGTCGCCTTCGCCACGCCCATGACGTTGTAGTGCGGCACTGCGCGCTCGCCGCCCAGGTACGTCATCGTCACGACCGAGCCGCCGCCCGCACGCTCCATGAGCGGCTCGGCCGCGCGCGCACATGCGACGAGCGAGTACGCGCTCACGTCGACTGCGAGCCAGAAGCGATCACGCGGCGTGTCGGTGAAACGCCCTTCGAGGTCCTCGGCCGCCGCGAACGCAACCGAATGAACGAGGATGTCGAGCTCGCCGCCGAACGCGTCGCCCACCTCCGCAAACACACGCGCGATGTCTTCGTCAGATCGCACGTCGCACTCGGTGACGAGCGCGGTGTCGACCGTCGCCGCGAGATCCCGCACGCTCTTCTGGATGCGCTCTCCCTGATACGTGAACGCGAGCCGTGCGCCGCCGTCGGCAAGGACCTGAGCGATCGCCCACGCGATCGAGCGCTTGTTCGCGACGCCCAGAACGAGCGCCCGCTTGCCGTCGAAGGGTCCCGCCATCCGCGCGATCCTACGGTAGGGTCGTGGCCTTGCGCGGCATAGCCGTCGTCACAGGTGCCTCGTCCGGCATCGGCGCCGAGATCGCACGCCTCCTGTCGCGAACCGGCTACCGCTGTGTGCTGCTCGCTCGCCGCGAAGACCGGCTACGCGCGCTTGCGGAAGAGGTCGACGGCGAGTACGAGCTCTGCGACGTGACCGACCGCGCCGCAGTCGAGAGCACTGCTGCGCGCGTGCTCCAGCGCCACCCCGCGCTGGCCGTCCTCGTCAACAACGCGGGGGTGCCGGCGCGCGCGACGTTCCTCGACGGCGACCCCGTGCCGGCCCTCGAGACGAACTACCTCGGCAGCGTGTGGTGCCTGCGCGCGTTTCTGCCCGGCCTGGAGGCCGGGGCACCGTCGCATGTCGTCAACATGGTCTCCGTCGCCGGGACGACGACACTGCCGCGGTCAGGCCCGTACTCGGCGTCGAAGTACGCGCAGCTCGCGTTCTCCCGCGCGACTGCGGCACAGCTCCGCGGGCGAGGGATCCTCGTCCACACGGTCAAGCCCGGATTCGTCGAGACCGAGGGCTTCCCGCAGTCGTGGCTCCCCGGCCTCGCGCAGCGGCTCGTGATCGGGCCGCAGCGGGTCGCGGAGCACGTCCTGGACTCCATCGAGCGCGGGCGCGGCGAGACGACGGTGCCGCGGTATTACGCGGTCGCCGGGCTCGTACAGGCGCTCGCGCCGAATCTTCTCGCTCGTTTCCTGTCGCGGTCAGGGCCGCGCTCTACAATCGGACGCTAGTGGCGGGCTATACGACCCACGACATTGTCGCGGTCGCGGAGTTTCGCGCCTCTCTTCGGCGCTTCCTGCGCCGCACCGAGAAGATCGCGCGGAAGTCAGGGCTCACGCCGCAGCGCTACCTGCTGCTGCTGATGGTCCGAGGCGCGCCCGACGGCAGCGGGCGGTCGACGGTCACCGAGCTCGCGGAACGGATGCAGCTCGCGCAGTCGACCGTGACCGAGCTGGTCAGCCGCGCCGAGGAGGCGGGCTTGATCGAGCGCGAGCAATCGCAAACCGACGCGCGTGTCGCCCATCTCCGGCTCTCCGACGAAGGCGAGCGGAGGCTCGGCGACGCGTTCACGAGCCTCGCCTCTGAGCGCCAAAGCCTGCGCGACACGTTCGCGCACCTGGAGGCAGAGGTCGACTAGCTCGTCGACGGCGCGGCGACGACGACTTCGCAGTTGACGGTCCTGTCGACCCCGAGATCGACGACCGCGCGGTCGCTGCCCGGCCCACAGTCGATGATGTCGCGCTCGCCGTCCGCAGCGTAGATCGTGTCTGAGCCCGCGCCGCCCCACAGGTGGTCCTCGCCCGAGCCGCCGGTGATCACGTCGTTGCCGGCTCCGCCGTAGATGCGGTCGTCACCCGCCCCGCCGAGCAGCGTGTCATTGCCGCCGAGCCCGAAGATGATGTCGTCGTGGCCGCCGCCCGCGAGGTACTCGCTCTTCGCCGTGCCGACGATCCGGCGTCCGGTGATGTGCGGCGGCTTGCCGGCGACGGTCTCCGTCACGCTCGACTGCACGACGTCGGATCCGTAAGCGTTTTTCGCGGTGACGCTGACGCGCAGCGTGTAGCCGACGTCCGCGGCCGTCGGGAAATAGACGATCTTCTTCGCGCCGGCAATCGTGCGGCACGCTGCGCCGGTCGCGTCGCAGCGTTGCCAGACGAACGTCTTCGTGATCGGCGCATCGCCGAGGAACGACCCGGTGCTGGCCGTCAGCTGCCGGCCGAGGATCGCCGTTCCGCCGACGGTCGGCATCGACGCGACGTTCGGGCTGAAGTGCTGCTTGTCGACGACAGGGAAGGTGTGATTCGTGATCGCGGTATCGGACCCCGCCGGGTTCGCACCGATGATCCACACCCGCAGTGAGAACCCGATGTCGTCAAGGGTCGGCGTGTACGACGTCGTGGTCGCGTTCGCGATCGGCACGCAGCTGCTGAGATCACCGACGGGGTTGCAACGCCGCCATGAATAGGTGAACGCGATCGGCGTCGAGCCGGCCCAGACGCCGGCCGAGAGCGTGAGCGGCGTGTCGACGACGGGTGAGTCGTCCGAGATCTGTGGCGTCGAGGTGACCTTCGGGGCGAGCGCGACCACGACCTCGGAGGACTCAGAGTTCTGCGCGGCGCTCCCTTGCGCGTTCGTCGCGGTCACCTGCACGCGCAGCCGGCTGCCGGAGTCCGCGTTCTGCGGCGTGTAGAAGCTCGACGTTGCACCGGCGATGTTGACGCACGGCCCGTTCAACCGGTCCGAGGCGTCGCAGCGCTTCCATTGATAGGTGAACGTGATCGGGAAGGCCCCTGTCCACGTCCCGACGCTTGCCGTCAGGAAGTGCCCGACGACCGGCGAGGAGTCGCCGGAGGAGAGATTGATCGTGGGATAGCTCGTGTTCACGGGCGGCCCGGTTCCCGGCCCAGGGCTGATGACGGGCGGAAGTGCCTGCCAGTCGGGCTGCGTGGCGCCCGACGTGTTGGGCACGGACGCCACCGCGCCGCTCACCTGCGCCGCCATCGTCTTCAGCTGGCCGGCGTCGACGAAGGCGACCTTCGTCCCGTCGGGCGAGTACGCCGGCTGCGTTCCCGTGACGTTGAGATCGGTCGGCGTTGTCGAGCTCGCTGCGGCTGACGAGACCGCGAAGAGATGCCCGTTCGCCGATGACGAGTACACGATCGTCAGCCCGCTCGGCGACCACGTCGGGTTGCGCTCGTTTCCGGCCGTCGCGGTCACCTGCTGCTCGCTGCTGCTCGAGAGGTCGAGCACCCAGATGTCGTAGCCCGTCGCGCCGTCGTTCCGCGCGAACGCAATCTCGGAGCCGTCCGGCGAGTACTGCGGATCGACGTCGGTGGCATTCGTCGTGAGCCGCGTGTCGAAGCCGTGGCCGTTGGCGAGGATCGTGTGGATGCCGGGCGTCGGCGCCGTCCCGACATAGGCGACGTTGAGGCCGTCTGCGGAGAAGGTCGGCTCGGTTGCGCCGGCGCCGGTACCGAGCTGGCCGATCCCCGAGCCGTCGGCGTTCGCCACGGAGATGCCGTTCACAGGATCGGTGAACGCGATCTGCGTCCCGTCGTCCGACCAGGATGGATCGGACGAGTTGGCGGGCAGCGCGCTGAGCGTGGCGCCGCCGCCGCCGTCGGTTGCGATCGTGCACACGTGCGTGCTGCAGGTGTAGGCGAGCCTTCCGTTGTCCCCCGAGAAGGCGCCGCCCGACGCTGCCGAGAGCGGGATGAGGGCGGCCAGAACCGCAGCCGCGAGGATCACGCTCCTCGGAGGACGCCTCTCCACGTCCGGTGTTGTATCCGGTTGCGAAAGGACTTGCTAGAGGGACCGTCGCTCGAGCAGGTACCAGCCGACCGAGGCGGTGTACGCCTTGTCGCCGTGCGGTGCGAGAGCGCGCGCCTTCGTGCGCTCGTCGCCGTGGCAGGCGGCGAGGTCGAGGTACCGGTCGAGTGCGCGCCGCTCGTCGGAGCGGCTCGAGCGCAGCAGCACGAGGCCGTTCGCCTCGAAGAGCTGCCGGAGATCGATCTCCGGCAAGAGGCGTGTGTGCCCCGCGTCGCGCGCACGCTCGAAGCGGTCGACCGCCAACGCCTCGAGCGGGTCGACGGGCGCGAGCTGGTCGATGACGAGCACGAGGCCGTGCGGCCTCGTGACGCGCGTCATCTCGGCGAGCACGAGCTCCGGGCGAGCGACGTGGTGCAGCGTCCGCGCGGTTCCCGTGAGGTCGAACGACTCGTCGTCGAACGCAAGCGCCGTGCCGTCGCCCTCGACAAAGGTCGCGTTCGCCGGCGCGCGCTCCCGCGCGAGCGCCAGTAGCTCGGGAACCGGATCGACGCCGACAACTGCGCCCACGTGCGGTGCGAGGGCGAGCGCAAGTGCACCTGCGCCGCAGCCCACGTCGAGTGCGTACTCGTCGCCGGTTGGAAGCACGAAGCTCTCCACCTGTGCCTCGAAGGCGGCGGCCCGCTCGTCCTGAAGAGCGGCGAAGACCTGAGCCGTCCGGGCGAATCGGTTGTCAGCCATCGACGACGACGCGCCGCGCGCGATTCGGGTCGCTCGCGATACCGCACGTGAGCTCGTAGGTGATCGTGCCGGCGACGTGCGCGTGCGCTTCCGCGAGCAGCCCCGGCCCGATCAGCACAACGGGTGTCCCGGCCGGAAGCTCGCGGTCGAGCTCCACGGCGAATGCGTCCATGGAGATCGTCCCGACCACACGACGCAGCTCGCCCGCGACACGCACCTCCGTCCCGGTGAGGTCGCGCCGAAAGCCGTCCGCGTAGCCGACCGGGACGATGCCGATCCACGTGTCGCGCTCCGCGACGAACCGCCGTCCATAGCCGGTGCTCTCGCCTGCGCGCAGCAGCCGCGTCTGCGCGACATGCGACGTCCACGTGAGGACCGGCGTCAGCCCGTCCTCCGCCGGATCCGAGCCGAAGGGCGACAGGCCGTACACCGCGATGCCGCAGCGGGCTGCATCGAACCGCGAAGACGGATAGCGAAGCGCACCTGCGCTGTGCGCGATGTGACGTGTGAGGTGGGTGAAGTTGGCCGTCGCGTTGCGGAACCGGTCGATCTGCCATTCTGTATACGCCGCGTCGGTGTCGGCGCTCGCAAGATGACTCATCAGGCCGACGACTTCGAACGGCGGCGTGGCCGGCAGCTCCGAGAGCCCCCAACGGCCCATGCCCGTGTCGATCTTGAGGTGCACGCGGACGCCGTCCGGGATCTCGTCCGATGAGACGACGAGCTCGAGCTCCGCGTCGCGCGCCTGCGCGATCTCACGATTGCTGCCGGCAGGTCCCATGACGATGATGCGCGCCGTCCTGAACTCGCGCCGAAGCGCGAGCCCCTCTGGAATGGTTGCCACGCCGAGTGCGGTCGCGCCCTCGCCGAGCGCTGCACCGGCCACGTCGGCTGCGCCGTGGCCGTACGCGTTGGCCTTCACGACCGCCCAGAGCTCCGAGCCGGCCAGCGCGCGCCGCAACGTGCGCACGTTGCTGCGCACGGCCGCGAGATCGATCGTGAGCTCGGAGCGGTGCATCAGTCGAGCGCGCGCGGGAGCGCTCCGACGACGTCGCTCGCGATCAGGCCGCTGCGCTGCTCCGCCTCGACCGACGCGCGCTGCTGCGCGGCTGCCCCCGCGACGGCCGCGAGCTGGGCGTCCATCCCTTTCGCGAGAAACGCCGCGATGACGCCGGTGAGCACGTCGCCGGTCCCGGCGGTGGCGAGCGAAGGCAGGCCGAGCGCGGAGACCAGCAGGTCGCGGCCGGGCTCCGCGACGAGCGTGTCCTGGCCTTTCAACATCACGACGCAGCCAAACCGATCGGCGGCTTCGCGCACGCTCGCGATGCGGTGCGCCGCGATCTCGCCGGAGTGGCGGCCGAGCAGGCGCGCGAGCTCGCCCTCGTGTGGCGTCAGCACGCGCGACGACGGCCACTTCGCCGGCTCGAGCTCGAAGAGCGCGTCGGCGTCGATCACCATCGGCAGCTCCAGCGTCGTGGCGAGCTCCCGCACGAGCTCCTGCGGGCCGGGGCCACGCCCGAGCCCGGGGCCGAGCGCCACTGCGGCCGCCTTCGTCGCGAGCTCGCGCACGATCGCGGCCGCACCTGGTGCCACGACACCGCCTTCGTCCGGGAGCGGCCGCTTGACGGCTTCGACCAGGCGCTCCTCGAGCACCGACATCGCCGACTCCGGCGCGGCGACCGTCACATATCCGGCGTCCGCCCGCATAGCCGCCAGTGCAGTGAGCGACGGCGCGCCCGTGAGACCGCGCGAGCCGCCGACGACGAGGACGTGCCCCGCGGTGTACTTGTTGTCCCCCTCCCGGCGGCGCGGAACCGTGCGAAGGAGTGCCGGAGTTGCGAACCGTGCGCCGGTCGGGCGCGGCGCGAGCCCGATGTCGGCGATGTGGATCGTGCCCGCATGCAGGCGGCCCGGCGAGACGACGAGGCCGACCTTGCGCCCGTGGAAGGTGACCGTCTCGGCCGCATCGACGGCGATGGTGGCGACCTCGCCCGTCGATGCGTCGACGCCGGACGGAAGATCGATCGCGAGCACAGGCACGCTCGCCTGATTGATGCGCTCGATCAGCGCCGCCGCCTCGGGCCGCGGCTCTCCCGCGAACCCCGTGCCGAAGAGTGCATCGACGATCACGTGCGGCTCGCCGAGCTCGCTCTCCCCCGCCTTCGCATCGACGATCGTGACCTGCTTTCCTGCCGCCTCGATGTAGCGCGCAGCGATCCGTCCGTCACCGCCGTTCGCGCCGCCGCCGCAGACGAACGTCCAGCGCTCAGCGTCGCTGAAGACCTGCAACGCGACCTGCGCCGCCGCCGCACCCGCGCGCTCCATGAGCACGTCGACGTCGTGGCCGGCCTCGGCCGCGCGCATCTCGTCAGCGGTATAGAGCGGATCGAAGTCAGACATCCGTCGCGACGGCGACCGCCTGTGCGAGCTCGCGCGAGTGCGTCATCGAGAGGTCGATCGCGCGAACGCCGTGGTGCTCGGCGACCGCAGCGACGCGGCCCGACAGCCGAACCGCGGGCTTGGGCCGGCCGACGATCTCGATCTCCTTCCACGCGAACGCGCGCGCGACGCCGAAGCCGAGCGCCTTGCCGACCGCCTCCTTGCCGGCGAAGCGGCCGGCATAGCTCTCGGCCGGATTCGCGCGAGAGTCGCAGTACGCCTGCTCCGCCTGGGTGAAGCAGCGATCGCGAAAGCTCGCATAGCGCTCGAGCGAACGCCGGATCCGCGCGATCTCGATGAGGTCTGTCCCGACGCGAATCACAGATGCGTCTCGAGCCACTCCGGCACCTGCGCGATCGACGAGACGATGCCGTCAGGCGTGGCGCGCGCCGACTCGACGTCGTCCGGCCGGAACTTCCCCGTGCGCACGAGCACCGTCCGCATGCCGACGCCTTGCGCGCCTGCAATGTCTTCATCGATGTCGTCGCCGACCATCCAGGTGAGCTTCGGCTCGGAGTCGAGCGCCTCGCACGCGGCATCGAAGTACGCAGCACTCGGCTTGCCCAGGACGACGGCCTCCACCTGGGCAGCGTATTCAAGGCCCGCGACAAAGGCGCCTGCGTCGAGGAGCGGGCCTCGCTTCGTCTGCCACCAGCGGTTGCGATGCAGGCAATAGAGCCGTGCGCCGAATTCGAGCTCCGCGAACGCGCGGGCGAGATTCATGTACGAGAACACGAGGTTCGTCTCCGGCGTCTCGTCCGCGCCGCCGAGAAGGACTGCCTGAGCTCCCTCTCCGACGAGCTCGAGGCCCTCCAGGTCGTGCACGAGCGCGTGCATCGTCAACGCGAGGACGCGCTTGCCGCGAAGGCGCCGGGCGGCGGTCTCGGCCGCGGTCTGGATCTCGTCGTCGCCGACCTCCACGCCGTGCGTTCGGAGCTCGTGTGCGAGCTGGGATCGCGAGCGAGTCGTCGTATTCGTCACGAAGCGGATCCGGTGCCCGTTTGCGCGAAGCTGCTCGACTGCGGTCGCCGCTCCGGAAATCGGCTCCCCTGAGACGTGCATCACCCCGTCGATGTCGAGCAGAATCGCAGCCATGACCGGTTCCGAGTCTATTCGCGTCACGAGAAGCGTCGCCGTTCCGCTCTCTGAGATCGAGCTGCGGACGTCGCGTT
>DATAOK010000021.1:0-6993 GCA_036265735.1 Gaiellaceae bacterium | reverse complement strand
AAAGGCCTTCGCCAGGCCATGCTTTACGACCTGACAGTCCACACGGTGCCTATCGGATTTAGGCGCCGGTGCAGATTTTACCACTCTGTAGAGCACGATCTAGGCGCGATTTTCGCCGCCCGATCAGTCGGCTCGTCGCCTCGGCCAATGCGGCTTCGCCCGCGACGTGAACCGTCTGGGCCGCATGGACGCCGTCATCCACAGCGCCGGCGTCTACGCGGGGACGCAAGTGATGCCGGTCAACGTCGTCGCTCCCTATCTGCTCACGGCTCTGGTCCACCCCCGAGCAGGACGTCATCAGCGTTTGGACGATCGGCCACGTAGAGGCAACGTCCTGGAGAACCGATAAGTCGCGGCCGGGCGCTCAGCGGCCAAAATCGAACGGCGAGTGTTGCCCGGCCGCCGGTCGGAGGAGACCCCCTAGGCGACAACGCGGTACACCTGAAAGACCTCGGCGTACTCGCGGTTCACGTTGATCCCGTGCGTGCGCGCAACGTTCCAGACGTACTCCGGATTCGCGTACCGGCGATGCTGCTGCGACGCGTAATGTTCGAGCGCTGCGACCTTGCGCTCGATGTGCGTCTTCTCAAGCGCGACGTACCACTGATACGAGAAGTCGAAGTTGTTCCACGGGATCTCGTAGCCGAGGATCGTCGTGCGCTTGAACGCGCGGAGGCCTTCCTCCGCGATCGTTTTGTGATCCTGATGGACGTCGTGCAGCGAGGGCTGGAAGACGACGTCCGGCTTCCATTCCTCCCAGAGCGCGACAAGCGCCTCGAGGATGTCCTGCCGATGCTGTGGGAACGTGCGGACGTCGAAATCGTGCACGGTCAGGTTCGTCTCGGGGATGCCGAGCTCGGAGGTCGCCTCGCGCACCTCGCGCGCAAGTGTGTCCGGCGGAAAGCCCTCCGGCAGCGAGCGTGTCGCGATCGAGAACGCGATGTAGCGCACGTCGCAGCCCGCGTCGACGAGCCGCGCCATCGAGCCGCCGCAGCCGAACTCGCCGTCGTCGGTGTGCGGCGCCAGCACGAGTGCCCGCCGCCATTGCTCGATCACACCGGCACCGCCTCGCGCTCCTCGACCGCCGGTGGCGGAGGAGACGCCGGCCGACGCACCTGCAGCAGCACGGGCGACGCAAGTGCGACGAGCCCGATCAGGCCCCAGGTCACGGGATCCTCGAAGAAGGCGTTGTAGAAGAGCGAGTGCCCGAAGATCGCCGCGAGGCCGAGGCCCGCGGTGAACCCGACCCGGCCCGAGCGGCGGAACGCCTGGCGTAAGAGCACGACGAGCAGCCAGAGGTAGAGCGCCAGCCCGGGGGCACCGGTCTCCGCCGCAACCGTCACCGGCGTGTTGTGCGACGCGGCCTTCTTCGGATTTTTGCCCTTGAAATGCACGCGCTTAGCGTACGCGCGCTTGAAGCCGCCGACACCGACACCGCGCACGGGGTGCGCCTTGGCGATCCGGATGCCGTTCGCGACGAGCGAGCTCCGTCCGCTCGAAGCGCTGTTGAGGCCGCTCCTCGTATGGTGCTCGAGCGTTCGCCGGATCTGCGGCTGCGCCGCCGCGATCCCCGCGAGGACGGCGAAGGCAAGCGCGACCGCGATCAGCGCTCGCCAGCGCCAGAGCGCGAAAGCGACGCCGATCACGACGACGAGCAGCGCCGCGAAGCTCGACTGGGAGAAGGAGATCAGCAGGCCGACCCACATGACGACGATCGCGGCCGCCGCCAGCAACGCGTTCCGCAACGACCGACCGAACGCGAGCAGGACGAGG
Source organism: Gaiellaceae bacterium (assembly GCA_036265735.1). GTDB lineage: Bacteria > Actinomycetota > Thermoleophilia > Gaiellales > Gaiellaceae > Palsa-739. Next base: position 5,220 of record DATAOK010000021.1, on the reverse strand, counting down.
GACGGCGCGAGTGCGACCACGAGAAAACGCCCGTAAATGGAGGGATCCCAGAAGACGGAGTTCACGCGGAAGAACGGCGCATACGCGTTCGAGACGCCGAGCTTCGGGTTCTCGAAGATGTTGCGCGTGTCGTACTGGTAGAAGCCGACGATCGAGAATGCGAGCCCCATGACGGTGAGCTCGAGGTAGAGCAGCCGCAGCCCGAGGGCGCTCCAGGGGAGGCGCGCGATCGCGACGGCAAGCAAGGTGAACGGGATGTAGAACGCGAGAAGCTCGACCGCTCCTTCACGGACGTCGTGGCTCCAGGAGATCGAGAGCCCCGTCCACGCGAGATACAGCGCAAGCGGCCAGGCCATCGCGCGCAGCTCGCGGATGCGCTCGTCACCAGTGACGAGATCCCAGGCGAGCAGGATCGCAGCCCCAAGGATGACGACATAGAGCGGCGCGAGCAGCTTCGTGCTCGCACCGCCGACGTGCACCCCGAAGCGCACCGGCACGCAGGCGAGCGCAGCGAGCGGCATGACCCATGCCCAGCGGCGGAAGACGATCGCCAGGCCGAGGCCTGCAGCGAGCAGGCCGAAGAACCCGCCGACGAGCTCGAGCACGTGCGCCTGCGGGGAGATCGATGCGAAGAGCACGCACGTCCCGAACGCGGCAAAGCCGAGCCCCGCCATGCGCTCGCGACGCGTCTTCGCAACGAGCAGCAAGGCCAGCGCGATGCACGCAATCGGGCCGCCGAGATGCGCGAGGCCGATCACTTCACGAACACCGCAGCACGGTCGAGGTGACCCTGTTCTTGGACGACAAGCGTGTACCGGCCCTTGCGCGTCGGCGCGCGCACGTTCAGCACACGGCTCCGCGAATTGCCCTTTACCTTGCCGAGCCGCCACGCGTACCGCTTCGCGTCCGTCGACACGCCGATCACGAGGCGGTGACCGGCCACAACGGTGATCTTGTGTGCCGCGATCTGGATGTAGCGGATCTGAACCGTTACGCGGAAGCGCTGGGCGACCGGCGTGCTGTTGCCGAACGGGTCGACCGCACCCATCTCGAGCGTGTACGCGCCCGCGGGCAGCGTCGCATCGTCCGACGTTCCGTACCACGACACGCCGCCCGACTGCGGATGGTGGAACGACTTGAGCACCTGCTTGCCGTCGAGGTACAGCACGACTCTCGCCGGCTTCGACAACTGGTACGTCAGGCGAACGAAGTCAGCCTGCTTGTCGCCGTCCGGCGAGAACACATCTCGGTTGCGGGAGACCGTGAGGATCTTCGGCGCGGTCGTGTCGAGCAGGATCTTGTTCGGCAGCGTGATCGTCTGGTGCGCCCCCGAGAGATGGATGCGCACGAGGTAGACGCCGTCGGGGGCACGCTTGCCGAAGTCGTCGCGCCCGTTCCACTTGAGGCGCACAGGCCCCTTCGAGAAGCTCTGCGACGCGACCAGCGCGACCTCGTCCTTGTGCGCGTTGAGGACGGAGACCGTCAGGTCGTCGCGCGTGCGGAGCTTGAAGGAGATTTGTGCCTTGCCGCGCGCACAGCCGCAGGTCGGCGAGAGCCCGCGCGAGACCTTCGTCCCGTAGACGGCGCTCTTCGTGAGCTTCAGGCGCTCGGTGATCGCAAAGGCCGCCGCCGTGGCAATGAGGAGGCCGGCGATCGTGGCCGTCGTGAGGAGCCGCTGCAAGGCCCAGCGATTTTACGGCTCGTCGCTGAGAATCCGGTCGTAGAGCGCGTCGTCGATGTTCCGCCCGGTGACGATCAGCACGACCGGCCGCGGCAGCTCTTCGCGCAGGGCGAGCGCGAGCGCCGCGGCAGCCGCGCCCTCGGCGCGGATACCGCCGTGCGCGTACGCGCGGACGGCGTCCTCGAGCTCGTCCTCGGATACGAGCTCGAAGCGCTGCGTGAGCCTGTTCAGCTCCTCGACGGCGACCGGGATCGAGACGCGGACTGCGAGACCGTCGGCGAACGTCGCGCAGCGCTCGGAGTCGACCGGCCTCCCGGCCTCATAGCTCTCCCACATGGCGGGCGCCTCCGCGGCCGCGACCGCAACACGCAATGCCTGGGGCGCACCGGCAGCGACAGCGCGGAACACCCCGATCGCAAGCGCGCCGTTCCCGACCGGCACGACGACGGAGCCCGGCTCGGGGATGTCCTCGAGCAGCTCCCGCCCGATCGCCTCGTAGCCCTCGAACTGCGCGGGCTCCGCGCCGTCCTCGAAGAAGAACGCGCCTTCCTCCGCTGCATAGGCACGAGCCGCGGCCTTCGCCTCGTCGACGTCCGTCCCGACGTAGTGCAACTCCGCACCCTGCGCCTCGATCAGCGCGACCTTCGATGCGCTCGCGCCCTCCGGGACGAAGACGACCGCACGCACACCGGCACGCTTCGCCGCCCAGGCGGTCGCCGCGCCGTGGTTTCCCGTCGAGGCCGTCACGACGACAGACGGCTTCCGCGCGTCGAGCACGGCCACGGCCCCGCGCCACTTGAACGCGCCGAGCTCGTGCTCGTCCTCGCGCTTCAGGTAGACGTCGTCTCGGCCAAACGCGGTCGCGCGACCCATGTGCGCACACCGTACGCCAGCAGGCCTGTGCCGAGCGCGATGAGCCCGCCGAGCAGGATCCACTTCGCCTCGGGGACGTTCAGGAGCTTCAAGCCGCTCAAGACGAGAATCGTCCCGAGCGAGATGCGGAGGATGAGATCCGGCAGCTTCACCGTGAAGCGGCTCGAGAGCAGCACGCCGGGGATCGAGCCGGTCAGAAGCCATGCGGTGGCGTGGTAATCGACGTTGCCCGCGACCATGTGGCCGATCCCGGCGACCCACAGAAGCGCGGCGGCGTGGAAGATGTCGGTCCCGACGATCTTCGCCATCGTCAGCGGATAGACGAGCACCATCACGAGGCCGAAGAACGTGCCGCTGCCGACCGACGTGAGCCCGACGACGAAGCCGAACACGGCGCCGATCAGGACGGCGAGAACCTTGTCACGCGTTGAGAGCAGGAACGGCGCGTCCGACGGCTTGACGCCTCGGGAGATGAACGACTTCAGGAGGAACCCGATCCCGCCTGCAACGAGCGCGGCGCCGACCGCGTAGCTCTCGATCGTCTGCGCGCTGTCGCCGTAGTGGTGCTTGATCTGTGTCGCGACCCACACGCCGAGCAGCGACAGCGGGCCGGAGCCGAGGAACATCCAGAGCGTGAGGCGTGCGTGCACGGTGCCGAGGCGGCGGTGGCGCACTGCGCCGAACGACTTGAAGATCGCGCCGTGGACGATGTCGGTGCCGACGGCGTAGGTCGGCTTGAAGCCGAAAAGGATCACGAGAATCGGCGTCATGAGCGAGCCGCCGCCCATGCCGGTGAGCCCGACGATTGAGCCGATGAGCAGGCCCGTGAGCGTGAACTGCCAGGTCATGCCGCCGAAATGACCATTCCTGCGGCCACCGTGTCGTTGGATGCCTCGTCGATGAGGATGAACGCGCCCGTCTCGCGGCTCTCGGCGTACGGATCGACCGCGAGCGGCTCCGAGAGGCGCAGGCGAACGACGCCGATGTCGTTCAGCTCAAGCCTCTCCGGCCCGGGCACGTCTTCGAGCGAGTGGATATCCGTGACCGCGACGAGCTCGGCGACGATCGCGCGCACGGAGCGGGTCGTGTGCTTGACGGCAAGCTTTGCGCGCGGCTCAAGCGGCCGCTCGCTCATCCAGCAGATGCGAGCGTCGACCTCGCGGGCTGCGGTCGGCGGCCTCTCGGGGTCGGCGAGCAGGTCGCCGCGCGAGATGTCGAGGTCGTCCGCGAGCCGGATCGTCACCGACTGCGGCGGGAGCGCGGCGTCGAGCGGCCCGTCGACCGTCTCAACCGCCTCGACGCGCGAGCGGCGTCCGGACGGCAGCACGACGACCTCGTCGCCCACGCGCCAGACCCCCGCGGCGACCGAGCCCGCGTAGCCGCGGTAGTCGTGATGATCGTCCGACATCGGGCGGATCACCCACTGCACCGGGAAGCGGCGGTGGTCGAGGTCGCGGTCGAAGGCGATCTCCACCGTCTCGAGATGCTCGAGCAGCGCCGGGCCGTCGTACCACGGCATGTGCTCCGACGCGTCGACGACGTTGTCGCCCTGCAGCGCTGAGAGCGGGATCACGTGCAAGTCGGAAAGACCCAGCGTGTCGAGCTCGCGCGCGATCTCGTCGAAGCGCTCCTGCGACCAGTCGACGAGGTCCATCTTGTTGACAGCGACGGTGACGTGCGGCACGCGGAGGATCGACGTGATGTACGCATGGCGGCGCGTCTGCTCGACGACGCCGTTGCGCGCGTCGACGAGAATGATCGCGAGGTCCGCGGTCGACGCGCCGGTCACCATGTTGCGCGTGTACTGCACGTGGCCGGGGGCGTCGGCGAGCTGGAACCGACGGCGCGGCGTGACGAACGAGCGATATGCGACGTCGATGGTGATCCCCTGCTCGCGCTCTGCGCGGAGGCCGTCGGTGAGCAGCGCAAGGTTGACGTACGCGTCGCCGCGCCTCTTCGACGTCTCTTCGATGTGCTCCATCTGGTCGACGAAGATCTGCTTCGTGTCGTAGAGCAGGCGGCCGATCAGCGTCGACTTGCCGTCGTCGACGGAGCCGCACGTGACGATGCGCAGCAGCTCCGCTTGCTGGGCTTGTTCAGAAATAGCCGACACGCTTGCGGTCCTCCATCGCCGCTTCGGTGAACCGGTCGTCCGCGCGGGTCTCGCCGCGCTCGGTGACGCGCGTCGCGGCGATCTCGTCGACGACCTCACCGATCGTCCCCGCGTCGCTCATGACGCCGCCGGTGCAAGTCATGTCGCCGACCGTGCGGAAGCGCACGCTCGCGCTGAACGGGTCCTCGCCTTCCATGCGCTCGACGTAGTCGCTCAACGCATAGAGCATCCCGTCGCGCTTGAACACCTCGCGCTCGTGCGCGAAGTAGATCGAAGGCAGCTCGAGCTGCTCGCGAGAGACGTACTGCCAGACGTCGAGCTCCGTCCAGTTCGAGATGGGGAACACGCGGACGTGCTCGCCCTTCCGCACGCGCGCGTTGTAGAGATTCCAAAGCTCGGGCCGCTGCGCGCGCGGGTTCCACTGGCCGAAGTCGTCGCGGAAGCTGAAGATGCGCTCCTTCGCGCGGGCGCGCTCCTCGTCGCGGCGCGCGCCGCCGATCGCGGCGTCGAACTGGTGCTCCTCGATCGCATCGAGCAGCGTCGTCGTCTGCAG
>DATAOK010000020.1:0-45438 GCA_036265735.1 Gaiellaceae bacterium | reverse complement strand
GGCACCCGACCGCATCCGGCAAGACGATCGCCGCCGCCGGCTTCGTCGACGCGGCGCGCACGCTCGGCGTGCTCATCCTCACGCACCGCCGCCTGCTCGTCACGCAGTTCACGCGCGACCTGACGACCGAGGGCTACGGCGAGCGCCTGACCGATGCGATCGAGCGCGGCAAGGAGCCGGTGCGCACGAACCCGCTCACGATCCAGACATACGCCTGGTTCGCGCGCCACGTTGACACGGTCAGCCGCGACGCGTACCAGCTCGTGATCTGCGACGAGGCGCACACCGCGCTCGGCGAGAAGACCTCAGCCGCGATCCGCTCGATGCCGGAGCCGATCTACATCGGCATGACGGCGACCGAGCAGCTGATCGCGAAGCAGGTCTCGGACGTCTTCCCCGCTTCCGTCGACGATCTCCCGCTGCAGGACGCCGCGCGCCGCGGACTCATCGCGCCGCTGCGCTGCCTCCGTGTCCCGCCCGTCGCGGCGATCAACTCGGTGCCGATCGTCGGCGGCGACTTCGACCAGGAGATCCTCGCCAAGACACTCGACCACCAAGCGCTGAACCAGGCGGCTGCGAGCCTCTACCGCGACCGCTTCGACAACACGCCGGGCATCGTGTACGCAGCCGGCGTCGACCACGCGTACAACCTCGCGCAAGAGTTCCGCGCCGCCGGGCTCAAAGCCGAAGCAGTGTCCGGCCGCACGCCGCCCATCCGCCTCGCCGAGACACTCGCAGCGTACGAGCGCGGCGAGATCAACGTCCTGATCAACGCGCAGCTCCTCGCCGAAGGCTGGAACTCGCCGCGCGCGACTGTGTGCATGCACCTCGCACCGACGGCGTCGAAGCGCGTCTACCAGCAGCGGATCGGACGCATCATGCGTCTCCACCCGCGCAAGGAAGCGGGCATCGTCGTCGACTTCGTCCCGAAGGGCGCGACGCACAACGAACGCGTCGTCTCGTTGCACTCGCTGCTCGACGCAGACTTCTATCGCGAAGGCGCACGCGTCACGCCGGCTCCGCGCCGCCGCTCGCAACGACGTTCGCGCAGGCGCCTCACACCTGCGCCGTGGCTCGTGCCGGTGACGCCGGACGTTCGGCGCCGGATCGGCGTGATCCAGCGCGAGTGGCAGCGCGTCGACCCGCGCTTCCTCGACGACGACGAGCAGCGCTACTGGGCGACGATGGCCGGCAGGCAGATTCGCTTCGACGAGCGCGCATCGTTCGTGCAGAAACTGACCGAGGGCCGCGCATCGAAGGGCGCACTGGAGCAGTTCCTCTCTACATGTGCCGCCGAGAACCCGAACCGCCGCCTGCGGATGATGGCGCTCCAGGACCGCGTCTCGATGCGCGTCGAGCGCGCCGACTTCGATGACCTCGTCACGCTCGTCACCCAAGCGCCAACGTGGGAGAAGGAACGGCTGCCGGGCATCCGCGTGCTGTTGCGGGCGATCGCCGAGAGCAAGCCCGACGCTCCGGATCAGATCCTCGCGCGCTGGACGTGGCGCCTCGCCCGCGCGACGCGGAAGGTGCAGGACCGACGCGCATCGAGCGAGTATCCGGAAGCGAAGCGGCTGCTTGGCGCGCTTGCGAACTCACGCGGTCACCGTCATGAGGAGAACGCGTCGAAGCTCGTCAAGACCGCGCTCGAGCAGCCGATCCAGGTCGGCGCCGCGCTTCTCGCGTCGGCCGAGGGCTACACACCTCGCGCGACGAAGCTGATCGAAGAGGCGCGCGAGTCGCTCGGCACCGTGCAGGACGTTGCGCTCGCGCTCTCCGAGAACCTGCCTGCGCCGAAGCAGCAACCGAACAAGCGCCGTCGCAGGCGCCGCAAAAAGAAGCCGACGGCCGAGGGCACTGCAACCGCGACTACCGAGACGCCGGCGGCCGAACAGCAGGCGCAGGACGGGGACGCGCCCACGAAGCCGAAACGCCGGCGGCGCCGCCGCAAGCCCCCCGCGCCGGGCGACGAGCCGGCCGAAGCAGCGCCGGCCGAGTCCTAGGACGCAGGCCCTTCGGGGCCCTCGTCGCCCTTGTCCTGCTCCTCGCGCTCGCGCAGGAAGCGCGTCAGCTCGGCTGCAAGCGTGTCGCCCGACGGCAGCTGCTCCTCCGCGCTCAGCATGTCGACGCGCCGCTCGAGCTCCTCGACGTAAGCCGCGGTATCGGCATCGGCCGACACCGCCTCGCTCACCTGTTCGCTGTACTCGTTCGCGGCCTGCTCGAGCTCCGACACCTCGACGTCGATCGACATCAGCTCGCCGAAGCGGCGCACGAGCGACAGCGCCGCGCGGGGGCTCGGCGCGAGCGACACGTAGTGCGGCACCGCTGCCCACAGGCTGAGCGACGTGATTCCCGCGTCGCGACACGCACCGAGCAGCACACCGACGATGCCCGTAGGGCCTTCGTAGCGCGACGGCTCGAGCCCGAGCTCCGACATCAGCGACTCGTCGGTCGCCGCCGCCGTCACGGGCGCGGGGCGCGTGTGCGGAACGTCCGCCAGCAGGGAGCCGAACGTCACCGTCCGCTCGATGCCGAGCTCCTGCGCGAGGCCGAGCACGAGGCCGGAGAACGTCTTCCAGCGCAGGTTCGGCTCGGTGCCGAGGAGGATCACCGCGTCCCGGTTCGCGCCCGGGATCTCGGCATGGAAGAAGTTGTTCTCAGGCCACTCGAGACGGCGCGTCATCCCGTCCTCCAGCGTCACCTGTGGCCGCATCGCCTGGAAGTCGTAGAACTGCTCCGCCTCGATCTCCGCGAACTGCTGTGCGTTCCACTGCTTCGCGAGGTAGCCGGCGGCAAGCGTCGCGCCCTGACCGCCGTCGTTCCAGCCGCGAAACGCGGCGACGAGGACGGGCCGGCGGAGCTCCGGCCTGAACGACACGTTCAGCTCGGACATTTACGCAGTCTAGGCCAGCGGTCGCCAGAGCCGGGCGGTGAGGCCGACGGTCCAGGCGAAGAGCGCAGCGCCGGCAACGACGTGCAGCACGACCACCCACCACGGCACCGTGCCGTACGTGCGGTACTGCAGCTCGCCGAGGCCCATCTGCACGAGCAGGATCACAAGCAGGCCGGCACAGCTGCGAATGAGCCACGAAAAGCGAGCGCGCTGCAGCCAAGCCCACGCGGCGAGCACGAGGAAGACGATGCCAAACGCTGCGACTGCTCTCACATGCAGCCACACCGACGAATGGAACGTGCCAAGCCGTGGGACAACGTCCGAGCCGGAGCTTCCCGGGAAGCGACCCGCCGCAGTCGAGAGCGTGCCCGTCACGACGAGCACGCCGACCGCCGCGAGCAGCACCGCCCCGCCGAGACGCGCAATCGCCGGCAGCGGCACCGCCGCGCCGCGCACAAGGCGCGACGCCTCGAGGAGCGTGAGCACGCCGAGCCCGAGCACGGTCAGCGACAAGAGCAGATGCGAGATCACGAGGTACGGGTTGAGGTCGTAGGAGACGGTGATCGCGCCGAGAGGCGCCTGCGCGAGCGTTCCGACCGCGACGGCGGTCGCGAGAAGCCGCCCGCGCCGGCCGAGCAACGGCGTGCGCCACGCGCCGACCGCAAGCGCGAGTGTCGAGACCACCGTCAGGAACGAGACGACGCGATTCGAGAACTCGATGTCGGAGTGGTAGCCCTTCGGCAGCGCATGCGTGCTGTTGCACGTCGGCCAGTGCGGGCAGCCGAGCCCCGAGCCCGTGAGGCGGACGGTCGCGCCCGTGGCCACGATCACGACGAGGACGCCAACGGCCCAGGCGGCGAGCCACCGGAAGCGGACCGGCGAGAGCTCGAGCGTCCGGCGCCTGGGCAGCGCCTCCGAGGCCGAATTCACGGGTCGAGTCTAGTCCCGGGCTGCTAAACTAACGTTCACGTAAGAATGAGATTTCTCCGGACACGCCGACACAGCCCCCACTTCAAGTGGTGGGTCCTCTCCTGCACGAGCCTCGGGATGCTGCTCGCGACCGTGAACTCTGGGACGCTGATCATCGCCCTCCCGGAGCTCGAGCGCAGCCTGCACACGACGCTGCTGCAGCTCGTCTGGGTGATCCTCGTCTACATGATCGTGTCGACCGTGCTCGTGCTCACGGCGGGCCGGCTCTCCGATCTCTTCGGGCGCAAGAACGCCTATGTCCTCGGCTTCATCATCTTCTCGGCCGCGTCGCTCGGCGCCGGCTTTTCCGGCAGCGGCACGCAGCTAATCCTCTGGCGCGTGCTGCAGGGGATCGGCGGCGCGTTCCTGTTCGCGAACGCCGCCGCGCTCGTGACCGATGCGTTCCCGAAGCGCGAGCTCGGTCTTGCGATGGGCACGAACACGATGGTCGCCGCAGTCGGGCTCGTGATCGGGCCGGTGCTCGGCGGCGCGCTCGTCGCGATCTCGTGGCCCTGGGTCTTCTGGTTCAACGTCCCGTTCGGGCTCATCGGCTCCGCGTGGGCGTGGCTCGTGCTGCACGAGCTCGCGCAGCGCGACAAGGTGCGCGGGCTTGACCTCGCAGGAACGGCGACGTACGTCATCGGCTTGACCGGTCTCGTGCTCGCGCTCTCCAAGGGCGGCCTCTCCGGATGGAGCAACACGCTCGTGATCGGCGGCTTCATCGCGGCCGGCGTCTTCCTGCCGCTCTGGTTCGTGATCGAGCGCCGAGGGCGCGCGCCGATGCTCGACCTCTCGCTCTTCGAGAACCGCCTCTTCAGCGCCGCGTCCGCCGCCGCGTTCATCAACGGCCTCTCCCGGTTCGCGCTGATGTTCCTCTTCGTCTTCTACTTCCAGGGGCCGCAGGGGCAATCGCCGATCATGGCCGGTGTCGAGCTGGCGCCGATGGCGATCGCGATGCTGATCTCGTCACCGCTCGCCGGCGTATTTGCAGACCGGCACGGCTCACGCGGGCTCGCGGCGCTCGGCATGGTCGTGAGCGCTGCCGGCCTTGCAGGCATGACGATGCTGCAGGCGCACACGTCGTACGTCTGGAGCGCACTGTGGCTCTTCGTCGTCGGCATCGGCTCGGGGATGTTCATGAGCCCGAACACGGCGGCGATGATGGGCGTCGTCCCCGAGCACCGGCGCGGGATCGCAGCGGGCGCGCGCGTGATGCTGCAGAACACCGGCGCCGTCATCTCGATCGCGTTCGTGATGGCGATCGTCACCGCCGCCGTGCCGAAGGACGTCCTCTTCAAGATCTTCTCCGGTCTCGCGTCGGGTCTCAGCACCGCGCAGCTCGATCCGTTCATCTCGAACATGCACATGGCGCTGTGGGTGCTCGCCGCCGTCTCGCTCCTCGGCGGCGCGGTGTCGCTCATGCGACCGAAGCACGTGCGCCACGCCGAGCACGACACGGCCTACGAGGCCGCCGCATGATCCGCATAGGCGAGGTCGCGGAACGCGTCGGGATCACACCGCGCACGATCCGCTACTACGAGGAGATCGGGCTCCTCCCGGGCGGCGAACGGCCGAAGGGCGCACACCGCCTCTACGACGACGCGGACGTCGAGCGGCTCATAGAGCTCACTCGACTCCGCGACCTGCTGAATCTTTCTCTCGACGAGTTGAAAGAGCTCGTCGAGGCCGAAGAAGCGCGTGCTGCGTTGCGCCGCCGCTTCGAGTCGACGGACTCCGAAACGGAGCGGCTCGACATCGTCGAGGCTGCTCAGCCGATCGTCGAGCGCCAGCTCGAGCTCGTGCGGCGGCGGAAGCGCGAGCTCGAGAGGCTCGAGGCCGAGCTCGTCGACAAGCGCAAGCGGCTTCAGGCGCGCAAGCGTGAGCTGAGCGCGAGGCCCGTTCCCGCCTCGACCGCGCCGACGCGGGCGAGATAAAGCCCGCGTGCGCGGAACTCCGACGCGAGCGACAACGCCTTCTCGGCGGGAAGCGAGACGAGCAGCCCGCCCGCGGTCTGCGCGTCATAGCCGAGCGCCAGGACCTCGTCGGGAGCGTCCTCGGCCTCGATCGGCGCGAACTCGCGGTTGCGACGGTCGCCGCCCGTGCGCACACCGTCGCGCGCGGCCTCGAGCGCACCGGGCAGCGGCGGCACGTCGTCGAGGACGATGCGCACACCGCTTCGCTCAGCCATCTCGTGCGCATGGCCGAAGAGCCCGAAGCCGGTGACGTCCGTGACCGCGTTCGGCGCGAACGGCCGCAGCACGTCGGCGGCCCCTGCGTTCAACGTCGTCATCTGCTCGATCGCAGCGCTGATGTCGCCCTTTGCCGCGAGCACGAGCCCGGTGCCGAGCGGCTTCGTCAGGAACAACGCATCGCCGGGCTGCGCTCCGCTCTTCGGCCAGATGCCGTCGGGGTGGACGGTGCCGACGACGGCAAGCCCGTACTTCGGCTCCGCGTCGCGGATCGTGTGCCCGCCGGCGAGGATCGCACCGGCGGCCCGCACCTGCTCCGCCGCCGCGGCGAAGACGTCGCCGAGCACCTCGGTCGGAAGCTCCTCCGGGAACGCCGCGATCGAGAGCGCGAGCAGTGGTGAGCCGCCCATTGCGAAGACGTCGTTCAATGCGTTCGTGGCGGCGATGCGGCCGAACGTCGCGGGATCGTCGACGAGCGGCGGGAAGAAGTCGAGCGTGAAGACGAGCGCGCGCTCGTCGTCGAGCTTGTAGACGGCCGCGTCGTCCGCGGGCGAGAGCCCGACGAGAAGATTCTCCGCCTCGACAGGGACGAAGCCGCGCAGCAGCTCCTCGAGCCGGGCGGCCGAGTACTTTGCCGCGCAGCCGCCGCCGACGGTCAATCCGGTGAGCGCCGTCACCGAAGGAAGTATGAAGACGGCGGCCGGAGCCGCCGCCTTCTTGGGGAGAGGAGAGCGCCTATGGGCACCCTCGGGCGTCTCATTCGCGGTGCGACCCGCGTTGCCTTCCTGATAAACAACGAATATGGACCGGGCCGCGCTCGTCACCGGAGGCTCCTCGGGGATCGGACTCGCGATCGCGCGGATGCTGCACGAGGAGGGGTACGCGCTCACGCTCGCCTCGCGCCGCGCGGAGAAGGTCGAGGCGGCCGCAGCCGAGCTCGGCGCGGCTGCCGTCGCGGCCGACGTCGCCGACCCGCACGAATGCACGCTGCTCGTCACGAACCACCGCGACCGGTACGGGCGGCTCGACCTGCTCGTCAACTCGGCCGGCATCGGCATCGCCGGGACGGTCGAGGATCTGCCCGGCAAGCACTTCGACCTGCAGGTCGGCGTCAACCTACGCGGGCTGTTCAACGTCACGCAGGCCGCGATCCCGCTGCTGCGCGAGACGCGCGGCTGGATCGTCAACCTCGCGTCGATCGCAGGGACGCTGCCGACGCCGGGGCTCGCGACCTACGGAGCGACGAAGGCCGCGGTGATCTCGCTCACGCGCTCGCTCAACGAGGAGCTCGATGCAGACGGGATCCGGGCGGTCGCGATCTGCCCGGGCTTCGTCGACACACCGATGGCGGAATGGTCGGGGATCCCGCCGGCCGAGATGATCCGCCCGGAGGACTGCGCCGAGGTCGTGCGCATGCTGTTGCGGCTGTCACCGCACGCTCGCGTGCCGCAGGTCGTGATCGAGCGCGCCGGCTCGGTCACGGGCGACGTGCCGCTGCGGAGGGCCTAGGGTCAGACCCGGGAGGGTCTGACCCTGCTGTTCGAGCTAACGCCCGTTCGGCTGCGGCACGATCCGGAGCCAAGGCCGAGGAGCGTCCCAGCCGTCGGGGAAGAGCTCCTTCGCCTGCTCGTCGTTCACCGAGCCCGCGATGATGACGTCGTCGCCCTGCTGCCAGTTGACCGGCGTCGAGACCTTGTGAGTCGCGGTCAGCTGCAGCGAGTCGATCACGCGCAGCACCTCGTCGAAGTTGCGGCCGGTCGTCATCGGATAGACGAGCACGAGCTTCACCTGCTTGTCCGGCCCGATCACGAAGACGTTCCGCACCGTCTGGTTCTGCGCCGGTGTGCGCTCCGTGGGGTCGCCCGTCGTCCCGCCCGGCAGCATGCCGTAGAGCACCGAGACGTTGAAGTCGGCATCGCCGATGATCGGATAGTTCGGAGCCGCGCCCTGCGTCTCCTCGATGTCCTGCGCCCACTTGTCGTGGTTGTCGATCGGGTCGACCGACAATCCGATGATCTTCACGCCGCGCTTGTCGAACTCGGGCTTGATCTTCGCCATGTAGCCGAGCTCCGTGGTGCACACCGGCGTGAAATCACGCGGGTGCGAAAACAGGACGGCCCACGAGTCGCCGAGCCAGTCGTGGAACTTGATCGGCCCCTCGGTCGTCTGCGCCTCGAAGTCCGGCGCGGTGTCCCCAATCGTCAATGCCATGCGACAGCCTCCCGCTATCCATTTTGAAGTAATTGACCCGCCCCTAGCTTACAGCTCGCCGGGGGTCCTGATGATCTTCCACACCATGTAGAGCCCGAGCAAGCCCGCGAGCGCGTAACCGACGACGCCGATCCATTCAAATCGGTGCACGCGGACGATGATCGACGACGAGAGCAGGAGGGCGGCGACGATGATCGCCGCGCCGATGCGATTGGCGATCGAGCGAAGGTTGTGCTCGAGCTCGGCAAGGCCGGTCGGGACGACGCCGACCTTGAGCGAGCCCTGCTCGAGCTCGGCGAGCACGTGGGAGACCCGGCGCGGCAGCCGCGTAAGCGGGTCGAGTTGCGTGTAGAGGTTGGCGAAGAACCGGTTCGGCTCGAGCCGGCGCTCGGCCTCGAGCGCGATCACCTCGATCGCCTCCTCCTCCATCAGCGCAATCGGATCGAGCTCGGGGTTGAGCACGCGGGCGATCGAGTCGGCCTGAGCAAGCGTCTTGCCGACAAGCGCAAAGGCCGTCGGTAGCGCGATCGCATGGTCGAGCGCGATCCGCTGCAGGTCGGCGAGCGCTTCCCCCGCTCGGATGCCGGATAGCGGCCGCCAATGGAATCGCGGCAGCTTGCGACGGACGTCGTGCACGAACGCCGGCTGATTCGAGTACACGTCCGTGAGCGAGAGCGACATGATCAGGTCGGCGACGTCGTCTGCGCGGTTCTGCGCGAGCGCGAGCAGGAGGAGGGAAAGGCCGCGACGGGTGTCGTCGTCGAGCCGCCCGATCAGGCCGAAGTCGAGCAGCGCAAGGCGCCCGTCCGGCGTGAGGAGCACGTTGCCGGAATGCGGGTCGGCATGGTAGACGCCTTCGAGGACGACCTGGTGAACGTACGCGCTGAAGAACTCGCGCGCGAGCTCGTCCGCGACCTCGGGCGCAAGGCCGTGATCGGCGTTGACCTTCCTCCCGTGAATGCGCTCGAGCACGAGCACGCGCTCGGTGATGTACGGGCGGATGAGCTGCGGCACGGTGAGGTGCTCGAAGCCAGCGACGAGGTTCGCGATCAACTCGGTGTTGTGCGCCTCTTCGGTGAAGTCGAGCTCCGCGCGTAGATGCACTTCGAGCTCGTCGGTGAGCGCCTCGATCTGAAGGAGCTGCGCGGCCTGCGAATGGCCTGCGACGAGCGACGCCGTCGAGCGCAGGAGACCGAGGTCGACGTCCACCTGCTCGACGACGCCGGGCCGCCGCACCTTGACCACGACCTCGCGGCCGCTCGCGAGGAGCGCGCCGTGGATCTGCGCGATCGACGCGGTCGCGAGCGGCTCCGGGTCGATGCGCGTGAAGACGGCGTCCCCGAGCTCGGCGCGGATCACCGTCTCGATCTCGGCGAACGCCACAGGAGGAACGGCGTCGACGAGGTTCGACAGCTCGTCGATGTAGACGTCCGGGAGCAGGTCGGGCCGCGACGACAGCAGCTGGCCGAGCTTGATGAAGGTCGTCCCGAGCTCCTCGAGCCCCTGTCGGAACGCGCGGGCGCCGTCCCGAGTGGCCTCGCGGTGGCCGCGCACGCCGATCTCGGCCAGCACTCGGCGAATGCCGGCATGCCGGGCAACGCGCGTGACGGTCAGCGCACGCCGTGCTCGCTCCATGCGGGAGCCCACGTCTCGCGTAATGACCCTGTTGGCCGCGGAGGAAACGCCGCACCGGCCGTCCGAGGACGGCGGCGTACTGGACTAGCACCGCAGGTGCGGTCTGATTGGGGCGCCGGATCCCGTCAGCAAGAACCGGACCGCCGCGCACGGCCGCGCGGCGGTCGGCGACGGGACTGGCCCTCAGACCAACCCGCCGCCTACCAGAAGCCGCCGTCGCTCAGACCGCCCGGGCGGAACAGCGCGCCGAGGTGGAATACGCAAATGCCCAGAACTCCGAGCAGATACAGCATGCGTGCCTTCGTCATGACAACCCTCCTTTCCTAGAACCGGAGATCCTGGAGTGCCTCAGCCGCGGTGCGGTAGAGGTGTGCTGCAAGCGTTTGATCGCCGCGCCGGGCAGCGAGGTCGCCACGGGCGACCCACGCCGACGCGCGGTGACTGGCCGAGCCGAGCTGGTCGAACGCGGCCTCGGCGGCGCCGAACGCAGCCTCGGCCTCGTCGAGCCGGCCCTGCTCGAGGAGCGAGCGTCCGAGCACGAGCTGGGCGCTGCCGACCTCGTCGACGTAGTCCTCGTGTCCGGCCTGCTCGAGGAGCCGCAGCGCGTGGCGCGACTGCTCCTCGGCCTGCTGGACGTTGCCTGTGCGGAGGTGAATCTGCGCGAGCGACGAGACAGCGCGGCCGGCGTCGGCGTCGCGGCCCGTCTCGAGCGCGATGCCGAAGGCCTCCTTGAGGAGGACGATCGCCTCTTCGGGCTTGCCGAGGAGGAAGTTCAGGGCGCCGAGGTTGTTCGTCAGCTGCCCGACGTGCACCTTGTCGGAGAGCTCCTCGTACGCGGCGCGGGCGCGCTCGGCGTACGTCCGGGCGAGCACCCAGTGGCCCTCGCGGTCGGCGACGAGCGATGCCTGGAAGTACGCGGCGCCGATCGTCGGCAGGTCGCGGGCATCTTCGGCGAGCTGGAGCGCGCGCTCGATGTCCTCGCGGGCCGCCTCGTAGTCCCGCTGGCGGCGCCAACAGCGCGAGCGCCAGGCGAGGATGTTCGAGCGAAGCTGGTCGGACGGCATCCCCGAGCGCTCGGCGAGATTGAGCGCCTCGGACAGGAGGCCGATCGCGGTCTGGACGCTGTTCAGCTGGATCCGGCAGACGCCGAGTGCGTAGAGCACCTCAGCGCGCTCGAGATCGGAGAACGTTCCCGCCTCGACGAGGCCGCGCGCCTCGTTGAGGGAATCGAGTGCGCGGCGGAGGGACCCGAGCCGCATCTGCGTGCGGCCGGCGCCGATCAGCGCGCGGACGGCGAGCTCCGGCACGCCCGTCGCGCGGGCGGCAGGGACGAGCAGCTCGTATTCGGCGGCCGCCTCTTCGTTGCGAAGCGCCTCGATCAGCGTCTCGGCGCGCGCGAGCGACCCTTCGAGCCGGCCGCGCTCGTCGGTGGCGACCCCGTTCGCGAGGAAACCGGCATCGACACCGAGCCGGACGGCGAGCCAGTCGATCGTCTCGCGCGTCGGGCGCGTCTTGCCGCGCTCGATCTGGGAGACGTATTCCTTGGAGAACCGCTCGCCCGCCAGCTCACTTTGCGTGAGGCCGGCGGCGACCCGAAGCTGTCGCAGGCGCTCGCCCAGACGAAGGCCGCCGGTAACGGCAGAGCGGGTCTGGATGAGGGCGGCGTCGCGGGTCATAAGCGGCTGAAGTGAAGTGAACCTTACGCTTCACCAAACCGCAAGGTGTCCCTCTGGGCATCCCCCAAAAAGGGCATGTTTTTCTTGAAAACCCAGTGAACCACCTATTGAGGAAATCACTTGACTGGGGTACTTGACTCGCCGGGACATGGCGCCTATAGTCAGGCCACCTTGCAACCAGGCCGGACGCCAGGCTGAGGTTTGCAGGAGGCGCACCGAGTCATTCGGTGACGGGCAGGAGGCGCGGCTGGGCCGCAGAGCCGAGCTTCCGAAGCCCGACACGGGAATGGGAGAGCGCCCTTCGATCAGGGCCCCCGAGCCGCAGCGGGGGCCCTGTTCTTTTGCTGGGCGCCGCTTCGCGGCGCCCAGTGCGCGCTCGACCGCTACGCGCTGGACGCGGCCTTCGGCCGGGTCCGGCGCTGTGCTTTCCTCTCGCGCGCCTGGGACTCGTTAGGTGGGTGGGCCGCCCCCGCGCATGTCGGGGGCGGCGACGGCCTCAGGTCAGGACGTCAACCAGTCGAGCCTGCTGGCTCGGATCGCGGTCACTTCATCCTCGTTCAAAAGACCGATTCTTCGGCCGACCATTCCTAGGACTCCTCCGGCCAGGAACGTCCACGCTTCCGAGTCCGGGTTGCGTGATGCATTCAGGACGCCCTGGGCCTGGCCCCGGCGGATCACGTCTGCGATGAAGTCGTGGACTTCGCGCATGTGGCTTCTCAGATGCTTGCGGAGCTCGGGGTCTTCCGTTGCTTCACTCAGGGCTTGGACCCACAGCTCGGCCATCTGGAACTTGCAGTCGTGGACCGAGACGTGGGAGCGGCCGATTGCTTCGAAGGCCTCGCGGACGTTGGCGCTGTCCGCGAGGGCCGCCTCCCAGACGGCGCGCATGTTGCCCCACACGTGGTCGAGGGCGGCCAGATAGAGATCGCGCTTCGACGCGAAGTGGCGGTAGAGGATCGGCTCGGAGATGCCCGCTGCGCGGGCGATCTCCGCAGTCGTCGTGCCGCGGTAGCTCCCGTCCGAGAAGACGCGGATCGCGGTGTCGATCAGGGCCTGGCGGCGCTCGGCGGCAGGCAGGCGGACGGGCGTGACGCTCATGCGGCCTCGACCGTGACCTGGCTCTCGCTCGTCTGCGGGCGGTGGCGCGCATGGCGAAGCGTGGCGAAGGCGATGCCGGCCCCCGTGAGCGCGATCACCGTCGCGACCTCCAACGCGTGGTGGTAGCCGCTGACGAACGCGACCGGCCGCGGATCGCCCGCGCTGAGCCCGTTCGACACGCCGGACGCGACGATCGCGCCCATCACCGCGATGCCGAGCGAGCCGCCGACCTGGCGCATGCTGTTCAGGACGGCAGAGCCGACGCCGGCCTTGTCCGGCTGAACGGAGCTCATGGCGGCGGCGGTCGTCGGCGCCATCGCCATCGACATCCCGATCCCGCCGAGCAGCATCCCCGGCAGGAGATCCCAGAAGGTCGCATTCACGCCGAACCGCGAGAACACGAAGAGCGAGGACGCGACGATGACCATCCCGCCGGACACGAGCGGCCGCGGCCCGATGCGATCGGACAGCCGGCCGGCCTGCGGCGCGAGCAGGATGATCAGCAGCGTCCACGGCAGGAACGACGCGCCCGCCTGCGTCGGCGAGTAGCCGAGCACCTGCTGGACGTACAGCGAGACGTAGAAGAACACGCCGAACATCGCGAGCCCGACGAGCAGCATCACGCCGTTCGCGCCCGCGAAGCCGATGTTCCTGAACAGGCTGAGATCGAGCATCGCCAGCCGCTGGTGGCGCTCGAGCAGGACGAACGCAGTGAGCGAGACGGCCGAGATCGCGAATGAGCCGAGGATGCGGCCGGACGTCCAGCCGTACGTGTTCGCCTCGATCAGCCCGTAGCTGAGTGCGAAGAGGCCGAGCGCGGAGGTGATGAGCCCGGGGGTGTCGGGACGCTGCTCGTGCGACGTGTCACGCGACTCGTCGATGAACGCATACGCGGCTGCGATCGCGATTGCGCCGACCGGGACGTTGATGAAGAAGATCCAGTTCCAGTTGATGTGCTCGGTGATGAGGCCGCCGACGAGCGGACCGATCGCAAGCGCAAGCGCCGAGACGCCGGCCCAGATCCCGATCGCGGTCCCGCGCTGCCGCGGCGGAAACGTGACGGTGATGATCGACAGGGTCGACGGGTTCATCATCGCCGCGCCGACCCCCTGCACGACCCGCGCCGCGATCAGGAGCGATGCGCTCCCGGCGAGGCCGCAGGCGAGGGACGAGAGCGTGAAGATTGCGAGCCCGATGACGAAGACCAGGCGTCGGCCGAGCAGGTCGGCAAGCTTGCCGCCCGTGAGCATCAGCGCGCCGAAGGTGAGGGCATAGCCCGTCACCACCCATTCGAGCTCCGAGATCTTGAGATCGAGCGAGCGCTGGATCGACGGCAGCGCCACGTTCACGATCGTGTTGTCGAGCATGATCATGAAGAGACCGAACGAGACGGCGGCGAGCGTCCACCACTTCCGGTTCTCCTCAGCGAAGATACGAGCCTTCATTCCTACCCCCGGTTAGCGTCCACTAAGTTAGTAGACACTAGCAGATGAGCGATTACGTCTGGACACCCTCCGAAGAGCAGGTCGAGCGCGCGAATCTCACGCGGCTACAGCGCCTGCTGGGCGCGAACGACTACAAGGAGCTGCACCGGATCTCGATCGAGGAGCCGGACCGCTTCTGGCCTGCCGTGATCGACGACCTCGGCCTCACGTTCTCCGAGCGGTGGCACACGGTCGTGGACGAGTCGCGGGGGCCTGAATGGGCCCAGTGGTTCGTCGGCGGGAAACTGAATCTCGCCCGCATCTGCGTCCATCAGCACGCAGGCAGTGACGACGAGGCCGTCGTCGGGCTCTACGAGGACGGCACGCGCGACTCGCTCTCCTGGGCGGAGTTCTCGCGTCAGGTCACGCAACTCGCGGAGGCACTCGTCGCACTCGGCATCCGGGAGCGCGACCGCGTGGCGATCTACATGCCGATGTGCCCGGCGGTCGCGGTCGCGTCACACGCCTGCGCGCACATCGGCGCCGTGCAGGTGCCGATCTTCAGCGGATTCGCCGCGTCCGCGATCGCGTCGCGGCTCGAGGACTCGCTCGCGAAGGTCGTGATCTGCGCCGACTGGTCGCTGCGGCGCGGCAAGCGCATCGAGATGAGCGAGACCCTGATCGAGGCGGGCCAGTTCGGCGTCCAGCACGTGCTCGAGTGGAATCGTGAGACGCGCTCGTGGCCCGAGTTCGTGCGCAACCAGCCGGGCGTCCTGCCGCCGGTCGAGGTCGACTCCGAGGCGCCGTACCTGCTCGCGTACACGTCCGGCACGACCGGCCGGCCGAAAGGCGCGCTGCACGTGCAAGGCGGCTTCCTCGTCTCGATCGCGCGCGAGGTCGCGTACCAGACGAACGTCAGCGCGGGCGACCGCATTCACTTCGCGACGGACATGGGCTGGATCATGGGGCCGTGGACCGTCGTCGGCGGCGGCGCGGTGGGCGCAACGATCGTGTTCGCAGAAGGCGCGCCGGACTTCCCCGAGGACCGGCTCTGGACGCTCGTCGACCAGGAGTCGATCTCGATGCTCGGGCTCTCACCGACGCTCGTGCGCGCGCTGATCCCGCACGGCGAGCCACAGTCGAAGCTCTGGTCGCTGCGCACGTTCTGCACGACGGGCGAGCCGTGGAATCCCGACCCGTACATGTGGCTCTTCGATCGGGTCGGGCGGTCGCGCGTCCCGATCGCGAACATCAGCGGCGGCACCGAGGTCGGCGCGTGCTTCCTGACGACGGTGCTCACCGAGCCCGTGAAGCCGGTCGCGCTCGGCTTCCCTGCGCTCGGACAGGACATGGACGTCGTCGACACCGTCGGCGAGACGGTGCGCACCGGCCAGGTCGGCGAGCTCGTCTGCCACCGCCCATGGCCCGGGATGACACGCGGGATCTGGAACGACGACGGCACACGCTTCATCGAGACGTACTGGTCGCGGTTCCCCGGCACGTGGACGCACGGAGACTGGGCGTCGATCGACACGGACGGCTACTGGTACCTGCACGGACGAAGCGACGACACGCTCAACATCGCCGGCAAGCGCATCGGCCCGGCGGAGCTCGAGTCGGCGGCGATCGCGAGCGGGATCGTGACGGAGGCTGCGGCGATCGGCGTGCCCCACGCCGTGAAGGGCGAGGAGGCGTGGATCTTCTGCGTCCTGACGCCCGGCGCCGAGCCGGACGACGAGCGGGTGGCGCAGGCCGTGTCGGACGCGCTCGGCAAGGCGTTCAAGCCGGGACGGATCCTCTGGGTCGGCGCGCTGCCGAAGACGCGCTCCGCGAAGATCGTTCGCCGTGCGGTGCGGGCACGCGTGCTTGGTAAAGATCCCGGGGACTTGTCCTCTCTGGAGAACCCGGAGTCCTTGAACGAGATCTCGCGTGCCCTCGCGTAACGCGCTTGTCACGGGCGGCGGCCGCGGCATCGGCGAGAACATCGCCCGCGCCCTAGCAGCCGACGGCTGGTCGGTCACCGTCACCGGGCGGACTCGCGAGCAGATCGAAGCGGTCGCGTCCGACATCGGCGGCCGCGCGCTCGTCGGCGACGTCTCGAACGCCGACGACGTCGCGCGGTGGGCGGACGAGGTCGGCTCCATCGACCTGCTCGTCTGCAACGCCGGCATCAGCGGGCCTGACGACCCGCTCGCCGATCCGTCCACGTGGTGGCAGACATTCGAGGTGAACGTGCTCGGCGTCTACCGCTGCTGTCAGGCGTTCGCGCCGGGGATGATCGAGGGCGGCGCCGGACGGATCGTGAACGTCGCAAGCGGCTCCGCGTACCTGCCGCGCGAGGGCGGCGGTTCGACGGCGTACGGTGCGACGAAGGCGGCAGTGCATCGCTTCTCGGAGCTGCTCGCGGCGTCGCTCCGCGACAAGAACGTCTTCGTCTTCTCGATCAGCCCCGGGCTCGTGCAGACCGAGATGACGTCCGGTTTCCCGGACGACCTGCCGTGGACGCCGCCCGAGTGCGCGCCCGCGCTCGTCGTGGCGCTCGCGTCCGGTGAGTTCGACGCGCTTGCAGGCCGGTATCTGCACGCCGAGCACGACCCGCCGGAGGAACTGCGGAAGCGCATCGGGGAGATCCAGGAGCAGGATCTCAACGTCATCCGGCTGCGCCGCTAGGAACGGCACAATGACGGGGATGCGCATCGCGCTCGCACAGATCAATCCCGTCGTCGGCGATCTCGCGGGCAACCGCGAGCTCATCCTCAGCCGGCTCGCCGATGCGAAGGAGCAGGGCGCCGATCTCGCGCTCTTTCCCGAGCTCTCCGTGACGGGGTACCCGCCCGAGGACCTTCTCCTTCGACCCGGCTTCGTGCGCGCGGCCGAGCAGTCGCTCGAGCTGATCGCGCGCGAGGCGCGCGGGATCGTCGCCGTCGTCGGCACGCCGCACTTCGACCGCGACCTCTACAACGCAGCCGCCGTCTGCGCGGGCGGCGAGGTGAAGGCGCTCGTGCGCAAGCGCTTCCTGCCGAACTACGGCGTCTTCGACGAGTTCCGCTACTTCGCGCCCGGCGACGGGCTGACGCTCTTCGAGTTCGGCGACACGCTCTTCGGCGTGACGATCTGCGAGGACATGTGGCAGCCCGGTCCTCCCGCGACCGATCTCGCACTCGCCGGCGCGCAGCTGATCGTCAACATCTCGGCGTCGCCGTTCCACCTGCTCCGCGACCGCGAGCGCGAGGAGATGTTCCGCACACGCGCGCGCGACAACGCGACGTTCGTCGCCTTCTGCAACACCGTCGGCGGACAGGATGAGCTGATCTTCGATGGGCACTCGCTCGTGATCGATGACGAGGGAACCGTCCTCGCACGCGGCCCCGGCTTCGAGGAGGCCCTCGTCGTGATCGACGTCGATCCCTCGTCCGTCGTCGCGCGCCGGCTCACGGATACGCGCCGCCGCGCGCTCGCGCAGGATCGCGGCGACCTCGGGCCGGTCGCGACGATTCACGTCGGCTCCCCGCACGAGCACACCGACTCGGTCACCGCCGCGGTGATACCGCCGTGCGACGACCTCGAGCAGATGCGGCTCGCGCTCGAGCTCGGGCTGAACGACTACGTGCGCAAGAACGGCTTCAAGGAAGTCGTCGTCGGCGTGTCCGGAGGAATCGACTCCGCCCTCGTCACCGCGCTCGCGGTCGAGGCGCTCGGCGCCGAGCGCGTGCATTGCGTCTCGATGCCGTCGCGCTACTCGTCCGTGGGGACGCGCGGCGATGCGCAGCGGCTCGCCGAAGGGCTCGACTGCGACTTCCGCGAGATCGCGATCGAGCCGATGGTCGCCGAGTTCGGCGACGCGCTTGCGCCGTCGTTCGCCGACGTCCCGCCCGACCTCACGGAGGAGAACGTGCAGGCGCGCGTCCGCGGCGTCCTGCTGATGGCGCTCTCGAACAAGTTCGGCTGGCTGCTGATCGCGACCGGCAACAAGTCTGAGCTGTCAGTTGGTTACGCGACGCTCTACGGCGACATGGCCGGCGGCTTCGCGCTGTTGAAGGACGTCTACAAGACCGACGTCTTCCGGCTCGCGCGCCACCTGAACGAACGCGCCGGACGCGAGGTCATCCCGCAGTCGATCATCGATCGTGCGCCGAGC
Source organism: Gaiellaceae bacterium (assembly GCA_036265735.1). Taxonomy (GTDB): domain Bacteria; phylum Actinomycetota; class Thermoleophilia; order Gaiellales; family Gaiellaceae; genus Palsa-739. The sequence goes on along the minus strand of DATAOK010000020.1, from coordinate 27,205 downwards.
GCCGAGCTGCGCGCCGACCAGCTCGATGAGGACTCGCTGCCGCCGTACCCGCAGCTCGACCAGGTGCTCGAGGCGTACGTCGAGGACGACCGCACGCTCGAGGAGCTGTCGAGCGACGGCTTCGACAAGGACGTCGTGAAGCGCGCCGTCGCGCTTGTCGACCGCGCCGAGTACAAGCGTCGCCAGGCGCCGCCCGGCGTGCGGCTGCGGCCGAAGGCATTCGGGCGCGACCGCCGGACGCCGATCACGAACCACTGGCGTTCCTGAGCCGCTCGGCGAGGTCGTCGGGCCTGGTCGGCAGGCCGGCCATCTCGTCCGGTGCGAGCCAGCGGATCTCGTGGCAGCCCTCCGCGGCGAGGTCGAGCTCCGGCGCCGGCTCGAACGACTGGACGCGCACGAGATAGACGTTCTCCCGCTGGCCGCAGAACCCGGGCTCGTCGAGAAAGTGCTGCTCGCGCGACCAGAGCAACCGGTCGACGGCGAACTCGTGCAGTCCGAGCTCTTCGCGCAGCTCGCGGCGCAGTGCGGCGTCGTCGGACTCGCCCGCGTCCTTGCCGCCGCCCGGAACGATCCACCACGTCGAGTACTCGTTGCCGTACCGCATGAGCAATGCACGGCCCTGCTCGTCGACGACGGCCGCGCGCACGCCGTACCGCCACGGCAACCCGGATGCGACGCCGGCGAGCGTCTGAAACGAGCGCAGCCGCTCCGGCCATGGCACCGCCGCGTTCGCAGGCGACGTCGACGGCAGGACGAAGAGCCGCGTATCGCCGAGCGTCCGTTCCTGCACGCCGAGCTCGGGCCGCTCGCCGAAGGTGCCGCGATAGGCCTCCTTCCCGACGAACGCGAGCCACGCAGGCCTCAGCTCCGCCGCGATGCGCTCGAGGCGCGCACCGTCGAAGTCTCCGCGGCGCAGGTCGCCGGAGCCCGGCGTCGTCCGGTACGCCGCGTTGGTGACGCCGATCCCTTCGCGCAGCAGCTCGAACTGCTCCACGGGCTCGTACAGCCGTGACGTGAGCCGGGCCGCGTGCAGCAGCCGCCAGAAGTCGTTCCGCGGGTTCGCGAAATGCGCGGCCGCAGCAGCCGATACACGTCCGGGGTTGATGCCGACGAAGACGATGCGAAGCCCGGGCGCGAGAACGTCCGGGACGGCGCTTGGCGTCGCTTCCGCTATGCCGCTTCGGCGTCTGCCGTCAGACGGGCGTCGAGCCGCTCCTCGAGGTGCCTGCGCAGATCCTCACCGGACACGGTCGTCGGGAAGCGGGGCCGTCTCGGCTCGACGCGGACGACGGTCACGGTCGGGTCCCGGCCGCTGTAGATCCGGGCGTAGCACTCGGCCTCCGACAGAGTCCTGAGCCGCACAGCCGAAGCGTAGGTACCTCCTCGGACGGTTACCCCGTCTCGAGCGGCGCCATCGTGAGCCCGTGCGCGGCGAGCTGCTCCCAGTAGAGCTCCGCCTGCTCCTTGTGCCCCGACCACACGATCGCCCGGCCGCTTGCGTGGATCCGGTTCGCGAGCGCCATTCCCTTGTCGTAGTCGAGCCCGGGAATCACCGACGAGAGCGCGAAGGCGACCCCCTGGAAGGTGTTGTGGTTGTCGTTCAGCACGATCACGTTCCACGGCCGGCCGAGATCGGTGCCTTCACCCTGGTCGAGCCGCTCCTTCGGGGGCGTGAGCGTGCTCACCGCTAGCCCTTGAGGAGCGCGCGCACGCCGGCTGCGTCGACATACCCGGCATGGCCGGGCTTGCTGCCGCCCTGCTGGTTGTAGGAGTAGAAGAGTGCACCGTCCCAGAGCCGCGCATGGACGTAGCCGAACTGGTTGCGCAGATGGAGGACCACGTCCTTGCCGTCCGAGAGCCGCAGCAGATGCAGCCGCGTCTCGACGCTGTAGAGGACGTAGCCACCGTCGAGGTCGTCGAGATGCGCTCCCGCAGCGACCGTGCGCGCGATCGACCGCTTCCCGTCGACTCCGGTGACGACGAGCCGCCGCCCCGCGATCGTCGCCACGCGTCCCCCACGCATGATCGCCCCGCCCTCGTGGCGCCGGTGCAGCGTCCCGACGATGGAGCCGCGACGCGAGAGCACGTCGAGCGCGTTCGGGCGGTCGACGAGGATCCGGCCGTGGTCGACGCCGAGCACAACCGCGCGCGATGCATACGTACGGAGCTTCCGCTTCGCGTGCTGGTCGAACTGCCAGATGACGGTCGACGCTTTCGCCGTGAGCGTGCTGACCGAGCCGACGACCATCGTGTCCTCGCCTGAGAGGAAGACCACCGCCGCTCCCGGCGCCTGCAACGCGACCCTGCCCGTCAGCGGCCGGATCGTGCCGGTCACGACGTAGTTCCGCCCCTGGTAGCAGAGGTGTGCGAAACGGTTCGCCGCAAGCACGACGTTCGACTCCTGCGTGTCGCAGGAGAGCGTGGCGCGCAGGACGATCCCCTTGGGCGTCCAGACGAGCAGGTACTCCCACTGTTGCGGCTCGCCGACGAGCGTTGCCGCGCGGCCGCCGTCGACCGTGATCTCGTTGACGGGGGAGGCAGTCCGCAGTTCGTGCGTGGGGCTCACCGGCACGGCCAGGGTCGGCGTGGCAGCGATCACCGCCCTGACGCTACCGAAGTCTTCGCGCCGTTCGCTAGCGTCCCGCCGATGAGCGCCGTCATGCTCGACGTGGAAGCCGTTCGCGCCCGCTTCTCGGCGCTCGACAGCCCGACCGCCTTTTTCGACGGCCCCGGCGGCACGCAGGTGCCCGACGCGGTCATCGATGCGATCGCCGACTACCTCCGGCACTCGAACGCGAACCTCGACGGAGCGTTCGGCAACAGCCGCCGGACGAACGCGCTCGTCGCGCAGGCACGGCTGGGGGCGGCGTCGTTCCTTCGCTGCGAGCCGGAGGAGGTGGTCTTCGGCGCGAATATGACGACGCTCAACTTCGCATTGACACGAGCGGTCGGCCGCACGCTGCGCGAGGAGGACGAGATCCTCGTCACTCGCCTCGAGCACGACGGGAATGTCTCGCCGTGGCTCGAGCTCGCCCACGACGTCGGCGCGCGCGTGCAGTTCGTCGAGACTCGCGACGATACGACGCTCGACTACGACGACCTGGAGCGGAAGCTCGGCGACCGCACGCGCGTCGTCGCGCACACGCTCGCATCGAACGCCGTCGGCACGCTGACCGACGCGCGGCGCATCGCCACGCTCGCGCACGATGCGGGGGCGCTCACCTGGATCGATGCCGTTCACTACGCACCGCACGGCCCGATCGACGTGCGCGAGCTCGATGCGGACGTGCTCATCTGCTCGCCGTACAAGTTCTTCGGGCCACACCTCGGACTTGCCACGGTCAAGGCCGAGCTCGCTGCTGAGTGGCGCACCTACAAGGTGCGGCCTGCGACGCACCCGTTCGAGACCGGCACGCTCGCGCACGAGCTGCTCGCGGGCTTCATCGCAGCCGTCGACTACGTCGACGCGATCGGCTGGGCCGCGATCCAGGCACACGAGCGCGCGCTCGGCGGGCGCTTCCTCGAAGGACTACCTGCGAACTGCACGCTGTACGGACTGCCGACAATGGACGGCCGCGTGCCGACGTTCTCGTTCAACGTGGACGGCCGTTCGCCGCGCTCCGTTGCCGAGCATCTCGGCGAGCGCGACATCGCGAGCTGGAACGGCGACTACTTCGCGGTCGAGATCATGCGGCGCCTCGGGCTCGGAGAAGAGGGCGCGGTCCGGGTCGGCTTCATCCACTACAACACGCCGGACGAGGTCGACCGCCTGCTCGACGCACTGCGCGAGCTGGCCTAGAGCCACTCGTCACGGATCGCCGGGAACCGCCGCACGAAGCCGAGCCACGCACGAGTGTCGTCGTTGTCGGTGTGCGGTGCCCGCAGGACGTTCAGATACTCCGCGAGATCCTTCAGGTCCCACGAGAGGCGGAAGTACTCGAGCGCCGCGCCGTTCACCGGGAGACCGTAGTGCTCTTCCATGCCCTCGCCGGTGAGCATCCACAGGTCTCGCTCGGGCGGCGCGAGCCCGACCGTGTCCCAGTCGACGAGCACCGGGCCGCCGCTGGTGCGCACGACGTTGCCGGAGTGCGGCTCCCCGTGCGTGACGACCGAGCGCACGCCGTGCGCCTCGGCGCCGGCGCGCAGGCGGTCGGCAACCGCGAGCAGGTCGACGAGCGCCGGCGCCGCAGCGTGCATCGCCTCGCGCGTCTGCTCGGCGAGCGGCCCGCCCGTCCACGGCACATCGAGCTCGCGGAGCGCTCCCTCGAGCTGCTCGCGCCCTGTGAGCTCGAGCCCGATCGTGCGGGCGGCGGCCGGAACACGATGGACGGCGGCGACGAGCTCGACGACCGCGAGCCGGTCGGCATCGGTCGCATAGCCGCCCCAGGCGCCGGGTTCGCCTTCGATGAACGGGAACAGCGCGAGCGTGTAGCGGTCGTCGAGCCGGACGAGCGGTGCACCCTCCCGCGTGCGCACCGGCGCCACGACGAACGCGAGCCCGGATGCGGCAAGCTCCGCCGCCGCGTTGAACGCATCCAGCAAGCCTTCGAACGACGACGCGCGCGTGTCGCCGAGCCACGTCTTCTGGTCGAGATCGTCCACCGTCACGAACGCGCGGCTGCCGTCTGGATCGACGGCGTGCCAGTGGTAGCTGCCACCACCGACGGGCGCGTAGTCGAGCACGGCCGGAACGAATCCCCAGCCGTCGCGCAACGCGGCGACGACCGCCGCGTCCTCGAGCCCGTCGGGCGCCGCCCTCACGCGCGTGACGTTACTGTCTGAGGCCTGTGATCGACGCCGTCGACCTCCTCCGCGAGCTGATCCAGTTCGACACGACGAACCCGCCGGGAAACGAGGAGGCATGCGTCGCCCACATCGAGTCGCTCCTCCGCCAGCACGGCATCGAGTCGCAGCGATTCGAGCAGGTGCCCGGCCGGCCGAACCTCGTCGCGCACCACGCGGGCGCGAACGGCGGCCCGCCGCTCGTCCTCTACGGGCACGTGGACGTCGTCACGACGGCCGGACAGCAATGGACGAAGCCGCCGTTCGGCGGCGAGCTCGACAACGGCTACGTGTGGGGTCGCGGCGCGCTCGACATGAAGAGCGGCGTCGCCATGTGCGTCGTGGCGTTCATCGCGGCACACGAGTCAGGCTCGCAGACGCCTCTGCGGCTTGTGATCCTGAGCGACGAGGAGAACGGCGGCGACGTCGGCGCGAAGTTCCTGAGCCTCGAGCATCCAGATGCATTCGGCGGTGCGAAGCATGCGCTCGGCGAGTTCGGCGGTACGACGCAATGGATCGCCGGAAAGCGTTTTTATCCGATCCAGGTCGCGGAGAAGCAGCTCTGCTGGCTGCGCGCGCACATTCGCGGCCAAGGCGGGCACGGCGCACTCGGTGTGAAGGGCGGTGCAATGCGTCTGCTCGGAGACGTGCTGCGCACGCTCGACCGCAAGCAGCCGCCGGTTCACATCATCCCCCTCGTCCGCGAGTGGTTCGAGACGATGGCGGCCGACCTGCCGCGCGTGCCGTCGCTCGCCCTTCGGCGCATGCTCGATCCGAAGACGGCGGATCTCGCGGCGCGTGCGATGGGAGCGCGCGGCCGCATCCTCGGCCGCGTGATCCGGAACACCGTAAGCCCGACGATCGTCCACGGCAGCGACAAGATCAACGTCATCCCGAGCGAGATTCAGCTCGAGCTCGACGGCCGCATCCTGCCGGGACAGACGCCGGACGACCTGATCCGCGAGCTGCGCGACCTCGTCGGCCGGAAGAACATCGAGTTCGAGGTCGTGCGTCACGATCCCGGCCCGCCCGAGCCTGACCTGAGCTTCTACGAGCCGCTTGCGCAGATCATCCGCGAGCTCGAGCCCGGCGCCACGCCCGTGCCGATCCTGCAGGCAGGCGTGACCGACGCGCGCTTCCTGTGCCAGGCGGGCGTGCAGACGTACGGCTATCTGCCCCTCAAGCTTCCGGCCGACTTCGAGGCGTTCCCGCTGATCCACAACGCGGACGAGCGCGTCCCGGCCGACGCGCTCGCGTTCGGTGTCGAAGCGATCGGCCGCGCGATCGAGAGGTATCGCGCATGAAGCTGCTCGTCCTCGGCGGGACGAAGTTCCTCGGACGCCACGCCGTTGACGCCGCGCTTTCCGAGGGCCACGACGTCACGATCTTCACGCGCGGCCAGACGAACCCGGAGCTCTTCCCAGAGGTCGAGCATCTCGTCGGTGACCGCGACGGCAACCTCGACGCGCTCTCCGGCCGTAGCTGGGACGGCGTCGTCGACACGAGCGGCTACGTGCCGCGCGTCGTGCGGCAGTCGGCCGAGCTGCTGCGCGACGCGGTCGGCCATTACGCCTTCGTGTCGAGCATCTCGGTGTACGACGACTTCAGCAAGCCGGTCGACGAGAGCTCGCCCGTCGCGCAGCTGGAGGATCCGGCGACCGAGGAGATCATGGAGGCGTACGGCGCCTTGAAGGCCGCCTGCGAGAACGTCGTCGAAGAGGTGTACGGCGACCGCAGCGCGCGAGTGCGCGCCGGACTCATCGTCGGCCCGTTCGACCCGACCGACCGCTTCACGTACTGGCCGCGCCGGATCGCGCTCGGCGGCGACGTGCTCGGGCCCGGAAGCCCCGCGGCGCCTGTGCAATTCGTCGACGCGCGCGACCTCGCGCGCTGGCTCGTCACGCTCGCGCTCAACGGCCCCGGCGGCACGTTCAACGCCACCGGGCCGGCCGGGTCGATCACGTTCGAGCAGCTGCTCGAACGCGCACGCGACGCGATCGGATCGGACGCAAACGTCGTCTGGGTCGACGACCAGCGCGTGCTCGACGCGGAGGTGCAGCCGTGGACCGAGTTGCCGCTCTGGCTGCCGGGCGACGAGTACGCCGGCATGGCGCGCGCCGACATCAGCCGCGCGCTCGCGGCCGGGCTGACGTTTCGACCCCTCGAGGAGACAGTCGTCGACACGCTCGCGTGGGACCGCAGCGTTCCCGGGGACCGGCCGACGCTGTCGCACGATCGCGAGCAGGAGATCCTTGCGGCCGCCTGACCGAATCCGCGTGAAGCGCGAGCCGCACCGCGGACGCTACGACCGGGAGACGATCGACGCGATCCTCGACGAGGGGCTCATCTGCCATCTCGGCTTCGAGGTCGACGGGCAGCCGTTCGTGATCCCGACGCTGCATGCACGCGTCGGCGACACGCTCTACGTGCACGGCTCGTCCGCGAGCCGCGCGCTGCGCCATGCCGGCTCCGGGGCTCGCGTGTGCGTGACGGTCACGATCTTCGACGGGCTCGTGCTCGCGAAGTCCGTCTTCAACCACTCCGTCAACTACCGCTCGGCCGTGATCTTCGGAACGGCACGAGTTGTGCCGGACGACGAGAAACTCGAGGCGCTGCACGCTCTCACGAGCCAGCTCGTGCCGGGCCGCTGGGACGAAGCGCGGCAGCCGACCGCCCAGGAGCTGAAGGCCACGTGGATTCTCGCGCTCCCGATCGAGGAGGCCTCTGCCAAGGTGCGCACCGGCGGCCCGGAGGACGAGCCGGAGGATCTCGACCTGCCGTGCTACGCCGGCGTCGTGCCGGTCCACCTCGCCGCCGAGCCGAGCGAGTACGACTGGAAGCGGGTGCGCGACGGCCGCGTCGGGCCCGCCTGAATGGACGGCTTTTCCTTCGTGCACCGCGAAACGGTGCGTTTCCGCGATCTCGACGGCATGGGCCACGTCAACAACGCGGTCTTCCTCACCTACCTCGAGCAAGGTCGGCTCGCCTGGTTCGGCAGCGATCCGGCGTTCGCCCTGAACGACGTCATCCTCGCCCGGACGGAGATCGACTTCCGGTCGCCGCTCCAGGTCGGCGAGGAGGTCGAGATCGGCGTGCGGCCCGCTCGGGTAGGTACAAAGAGCTTTGAGCTCGAGTACGAGCTTCGCGCTGGGGGCCGCCTGGTGGCCGAGGCGAAGAGCGTGCTCGTCGGCTACGACTACGAACGCGGCGAGAGCATTCCCGTCCCCGAGCGCTGGCAAAGGAGATTGACCGAGTGAGCACGTACGAGCGCCATGTTCTCGACAACGGACTGCGTGTCCTGACGGCACCGATGCCGCAGGCGCAGTCGGTGACCTGCATGTTGATGCTGGCCGCCGGCTCGCGGTACGAGACGCCGGAGACGAACGGGATCGCCCACTTCTCCGAGCACATGTTCTTCAAGGGAACGGAGCGGCGACCGACGGCGCGGCAGATCGCCGGCGAGATCGACGCGATCGGCGGCGAGTTCAACGCGTTCACCGGCAAGGAGTACACGGCGTACTACGTGAAGTGCGCTGCAGAGCATCGCGACGTTGCGCTCGACGTGCTCGTCGACATGTTGCGCAACGCGAAGTTCGACTCGGAGGAGATCGAGCGCGAGAAGGGCGTCATCGTCGAGGAGATGAACATGTACTTCGACACGCCGCGCGACTACATCGGCGGGGTGTACGAGGAGCTGCTCTACGGCGACCAGCCGCTCGGCTGGGACATCATCGGCCGCAAGGAGACCGTGCGGAACGCGACGCGCGACACGTTCATGTCGTATCTCGATCGCTGGTACCGCCCGTCGCGGATCGTGCTCGGCGTCGGCGGCAATATCGGCGACGGTTTGGATGAGCGTGTGCGCGAGCTGCTCGGCGACCTTGCGCAGCAGGACACGCCGGAGCCGGAGGCGGTCAAGCCGTACGCGAACGGCCGGGTGAAGGTCTTCACGAAGCAGTCCGACCAGGCACACGTCATCCTCGGGGTGCCGAGCTATCCAATCGAGCATCCCGACCGCTATCCGCTGCAGGTGCTCGCGAACATCCTCGGCGGCGGCATGTCGTCGCGGCTCTTCACGGAGGTGCGCGAGCGGCGCGGCCTTGCGTACTACGTCTTCGGGCTCAACCACAGCTACACCGACGCGGGCTCGCTCTACGCGCAAGCGGGCGTCGACATCAACCGCATCGACGAGGCGGTGTCGACGATCCTCGGCGAGCTCCGCTCGATCGCAGCGGACGCCGTGCCGGCGGACGAGCTCGAGAAGTCGAAGAGCTTCTCGAAGGGCCGCTTCGTCCTCCAGCTCGAGAGCCCCCAGGGGCTGATCCTGTTCGGGCTGCGACGCGAAGTGCTCGAGGGCCGCGTGCCCGACCTCTCCGAGGTGCTCGAGGGCGTCACCGCGGTGACGGCCGAGGACGTGCAGCGCGTCGCGCAAGACCTGATCGCCGACGAGTCGCTCCGGCTCGCGGTGATCGGGCCGTTCGACGACGCAGAGCGGTTCGAGAAGCTCTTGTAGCGGGGCCGGGCGCCTGTTACGGCGCCCGGCCAAATGTCCTTCCCCTATTTCAAGAGGGCCTTTACAGCGGGTCGGCGGTCCGGTTAGCACCTATGCCCGGTGCCCGCCCGTCAGAGTGCTTTCAACCCGACGGCCCCATCGCTTGTCTGCGTGCGATCTAACCATTCAACGCGGATGGCACAAAACCTGGTTACGCGGCAAATGTCACGAGCCGGGCGGCACGACGTAGATGCGGACGCCGAGCGGCGGGAGCGCCGTCCCTTGGCTGCCGAGGACGATCGCGCTGCCGGCGAGCTCGGGAATCGTCACCGATGCCGGCGTCGTGCCCGCGTTGACGACGAAGACGTAGCGCGCGCCGTGGAACGTCCGGGAGCTCGCACGCACGTCCGGCGAGGACGACTCGATCTGCACGGGCTCGGCCGGCTCCAGGAGGGCGGGCTCGAGTTGGCGCACCCGTGCGGCCACGGAGGCGACCGCCGCCCCGGTCTGCGCATTCCAGTCGTTCGGGAAGAAGCCGAGCCCGTGCGCGCCGCCCGCGAGGGCGAGCCAGCTCTCCGCTCGGATCGTCGCGTTCGTGACCGGCACGTTCGGGCATTTCATCTCCCGCACCTCGACCCACTGGAACGTCGGCTTGCCGCCGGTGAGCGCGACCAGTTGCTGCTGCGCATCGAAGTCGGCGGCGAGGAAATCGGGACGGCAGAGCTCCTGCAGCGGGTAAAGGTCGAAGCCGACGACGTCGGCAGCCGCGATCAGGCTCGGATACATGCCGCGTCCGGCGGGCAGCGCAGCCGCACCGGAGAAGAAGTGCTGCGTCAGCGTCAGGAAGTGCGGGCCTGAGCCGGTCGGCGTAAGCGTCGTCAGCCCGCGCGCGTCCGCTTCGTCCGGATAGAACCAGCCGAGCAGCGACGGCGCGTCGACCGGCGGATCCTCGGACGTGCCCGCGGCGAGTGCCTGCCCCGCGACGCCGGTCGTAAGGGCCGAGAGGCCGGTGCACGCGTTCCCGCCGAAGAGATTGATGCCGTCCGTGACACTGAGCGCCCAGTGGTCGGGGCACGCCTTCCACGAGATCAACGGGAAAAAGGCGCCGCCGTTGACGCGGATCGCGCCGCCGTCGACCGACGCCGAGACCGAGGTCGGCGCCGCCGCAGTTCTGAACGAGAACGTCGTCGCGGCGCGCGCGCCTGTGATCGACTGCGCGGTGATCGTGACCGTGTAGCTCGTGTTCGCTGCGAGCGCGTCGAGCGTGAGGTCATGCGTGGTGGTCGAGTGCGGCGCGTCCGTCCAGAGCAGCGGCTGCAGCTCGGTCGGACCCCACTGGAGCGTCGCCGCCGCAGGCTCGGTCGTCGTCCAGACGATGTGTGCGGAGTACGCGCCCGGCGCCGGCGCCGAGACGCCGGTGATCGAAAACGCCTGCGGCGCGGTGGCGGTCGTGGCCGCCGTCGTCGTCATCGCAACCCTCTTGGGCGAGCTTCGCCCATAGACGAGCAGGTCGAGCGCGAGCGCGACGGCTACGAGGGCGACTGCGACGGCGATGAGCGCCCGAGGACGAAGCAGAGCGGCTATCGACCGAGGCTAGCTGGGGTCAGACCCGAACGGGTCTGACCCCAGCTGTTCTCTCAGGCTTCGTCCGAAGACGTCTCGTCGTTCGCCCGGTTCTGGATCTCCGACACGACCGTCGGATCTGCCAGCGTCGTCGTGTCGCCAAGCGGACGGTTCTCGGCGACGTCTCGGAGCAGGCGGCGCATGATCTTGCCGCTCCGCGTCTTCGGCAGCTCCGGCGTGAAGACGATGTTCGCCGGCTTCGCGATTGCACCGATCTTCTTCGCGACGTGGTCACGCAGCTCGGCGAGCTTCTCGACCGAGCCGTCTCGGCCGCCCTTCAGCGTCACGTACGCCACGATCGCCTCGCCGGTTGTCGCGTCCTTCCGGGAACAGACCGCTGCCTCCGCGACGTCGTGATGGTCGACGAGCGCCGACTCGACCTCGATCGTCGAGATGCGGTGCCCCGAGACGTTCATCACGTCGTCGACGCGTCCGAGCAGCCAGAAGTCGCCGTCCTGGTCGATCCGGGCGCCGTCGCCGGCGAAGTACACGTCCTCGTACTTCGACCAGTACGTCTCTCGGTACCGCTTGTCGTCGCCGAAGATGCCGCGCAGCATCGACGGCCAGGGCTTCTTCAGCACGAGATACCCGCCGCCGCCGGGGCCGACCTCGTTGCCCCGCTCGTCGAAGACACCGGCCTCGACGCCCGGGAACGGCTTCGTCGCCGAGCCCGGCTTCAGCGTCGTGATGCCGGGCAGCGGCGTGATCAGGACCATCCCCGTCTCGGTCTGCCACCACGTGTCGACGATCGGCGTGCGGTCGCCGCCGATGTGCTCGCGGTACCACACCCACGCCTCCGGGTTGATCGGCTCACCGACCGAGCCGAGCAGGCGCAGCGACGACAGATCGTGCTTCTCCGCGAACTCCGGCCCCCACTTCATGTGCGAGCGGATGGCGGTCGGAGCCGTGTAGAGGATCGTCGCCTTGTAGCGCTCGACGATCTCCCACCAGCGGTCCTTGTCGGGGAAGTCCGGCGTCCCTTCGTACAGCACCGACGTGGCGCCGTTGCACAGCGGCCCGTAGACGATGTAGCTGTGCCCGGTGATCCAGCCGATGTCGGCGGCGCACCAGAAGATGTCATCCTCGGCCTTGAGATCGAAGATGTAGTGGTGCGTCGACGCGACGCCGCACAGATAGCCGGCCGTCGTGTGGACGATGCCCTTCGGCTTTGCGGTCGTGCCGCTCGTGTACATGAGGAAGAGCAGGTCCTCGCTGTCCATCGGCTCCGGCGGGCAATCCGCGTCGACACCGTCGATCGCGTCATGCCACCAGTGATCACGGCCGTCCTGCATCGGGACGTCGTTGCCGGTGCGGCGCAGCACCACGCACGTCTTCACGCCGGGCGCATCCGCCATCGCCTCGTCGGCCGTCTTTTTCAACGGCACGGTCGAGCCGCGACGCCACGCCTCGTCCTGCGTGATCAGCACCTCGCATTTCATGTCGACCATGCGGCCCGAGAGCGAGTCCGCCGAGAAGCCGCCGAAGACGACCGTGTGCGGTGCGCCGATGCGCGTGCACGCGAGCATTGCGACCGGCAGCTCGGGAACCATGCCCATGTAGATCGCGACGGGCGTTCCCTTCTTCACGCCGAGCCTCTTGAGCGCCGCCGCGAACTGCGCGACGTCGTCCCGAAGCGCGGCGTAGCTGATCTCCCGCCGCTCGCTCTCCGGCTCGCCTTCCCAGTAGTACGCGATCTTGTCGCCGCGGCCGGCCTCGATGTGCCGGTCGAGGCAGTTGTAGGAGACGTTGAGCTTGCCGCCGATGAACCACTTCGCGTACGGCGGCTCCCATTCATAGAGCTTCGTGAACGGCTCGAACCAGGTCAGCCGCTCGCGGCCTTCCTGCTCCCAGAACGCCTCGAACGGCGTGTCGTAGATCTCGGCCTTCGCGTTCGCCTGCGCGGCGAACCCGTCCGGCGGTGGATAGCGACGCTCCTCGAGGAGCATCGTGTCGATCGCATGCTGCTGACTTGTCTCCATAGCCACGGGTTATGCAGCCTCCGCTCGTCGGGGCATCTGTGAGCCGATCCGGTCGATCGGCGCCGCGCCGACCGGAAGCACCGTCTGCGGCACCATCCCGTTCACGACTCCTGCGGCCGACGTATACCACGCGACGCCTGCCGTCACGATTCCTGCCCACCCGCCGGCGTGCAGCCACCACTCGGTGCCGCCGTGCGAGAGGTTGAAGAAGCCGATCACGAGCAGGATCTCCGTGATCTCCAGCGTGAGGAACACGAGGAACACCGCCCCGCTCACGCGCATGCTCCAGAGCAGCATGTACGTGTTGAAGATCGCGAACGCGAGGAGGAACCAGCCGAGTGCATTCGTGAGATTCGCTCCGGCAAGTGCGGCCGCAAACGTCTTCGACACGTCGGCGAGCACGACAAAGATCCCGAGGCTCAACCAGAAGCCGCCGTACGTCGAGAACGCCGTCGCACCGAACACATTGCGGTTGCGGAACTCCCACATCCCGGCGAGCAGCTGCACCGTCCCGCCGTAAAAGAGTGCGGGCCCGATCCAGATCGCGTCCGGGATAAAGCTCGCGTTGTGACCGCTGAGCAGGAACGTCGTGAGGGCGAAGCCTGCAAGCCCGAGCGGCGCAGGGTCGGCGGCCGGGACGGTCTCGACGAGCGTGACCGGCCGTTCCTGGACGAAGGTGGCCATACGTACCTCCTTCAGGCGCCCGCGGCACCACCCCCCGGCGGCTCAGATCGGACGCCGATGTATATCACTCGATAATGCCCATTCGGGCGAGGGTTACGCCTACTACTAGGGCTCGAGGTCGTACGGATAGTCGGTCACGACCTCGACGCCGTCGTCCGTGACGATCGCAATGTCCTCGAGCCGAACGCCGCCGATTCCCTGGCGGTAGAGCCCCGGCTCGAGTGCGATCACGTCGCCCGGGACGAGGTCGTCGCCGGAGCGGCCGAGCGACGGGCGCTCGTGCACCTCGAGGCCGACGCCGTGACCCAGGCTGTGGAAGAAGCCGTCCTGGAGGACCTCGCCCGGCGCCTTCGTCAGCTGCGTCGGATAGCCGTGCTCCGCGAAGAGGTCGCACGGGATCTCGAACAGCGTGCGGCCGTTCACGCCGGGCTTGACGGCTGCAACGACGCGGTCGAGCGCCTCTTTGCAGAGCGTGTGCCACTCGCGCAGCTCGTCGGAGATCTCCCCGACGACGTACGTGCGCGTCATGTCGGTGTACACGCCGGACTCGCGGTCCTTTGGGAACAGATCGAACGTGATCGGCTCGCCCGGCAGGATCGGGCCGTGGCCCCCTTCGTGGCCGATCGCGGTCTGCGCACCGTGCGCGACGATGAACTCGTCCGCGTACGCACCGTGCTCGCTGAAGACGCGCTCGACCTCGGCCTTGATCCGCTCGGACGTCAGCGGCGCACCCTCGAGCAAGAGCGTGCCGTTCACGCTCGCGTTGCGGAGCATCTCGCGCGCGACATCGAGCGCCGCTTCACACGCGCGTTGCGCGCGGCGCAGGCCGGCGATCTCTGCCGCGGTCTTCCGGCGGCGCCGGTCGGCGAAGAGCTCGCGATCGGCCGTCACCTCGATCCCGTTCTTGCGCAGCCAATCCGCGAGCTCGAGCGGGAACGTCGCGGGGACGGACGCCGCCGTGATGCCGAGCTCCTTGCACGCGCGCACGAAGACATGGAGGTCGAGCTCGTCGCGCGGGATGCCCTGCGCGATCAAGTCGTCCATGCCGAGCGTCTCCATCGGCATCACGTCGAGGCTCGATCCGGCCGCGGCACGGATGCGCGGCGCTTCGAGCGAGCTCACGACGACGACGCGCCTGCCGTCGTGCTCGGCGTAGAGAAACCGGTCGGGGATCGCAAGCGGCACTTCGTGCCGCATCTCCGGCGAACGGGTCGAATCCGCCGCGATCAGGACGTCGGTCACGGCGCGGATCCTATAGTCAGCGTGATGGCGATCTTCCGGCCCGAGGACGAGGCACAGGTGCGCAAGGTGTTCGACGGTCTGGAGCGACCCGTGGAGCTGCTCGTCGCGCACGGCCCGGAGGAGACGCCGCTACCGGGCGCGCGCGACGTCGACTTCGCGGCGGAGACGGAGCGCGTCGTTGCGGGCCTCGCCGAGTTGTCGGAGCACGTGCGCTACCGCGTCGAGACGGAACCGACGGGGTTCGAGCGATATCCAGCGGTGGCGGTGCTTCCCGAGGGCCGCGACGCCGGCGTGCGCTACTACGGCCTGCCGTGGGGCTACGAGCTCGGGTCGCTCATCGGCGGCATCGTGGAGGCCGGCCGCGCGGAGTCGTCGCTCAAGGCCGAGTCGCTCGAGCGGCTCGAGGCGCTCGACCGCGACCTCGCAATCGACGTCTTCGTCACGCCGACCTGACCGCATTGCCCGCCGGCCGTGCTGCTGGCGTACAAAGCGGCGTTCGCCTCACCCCGCATCCGTGCGTCGGCGATCGAGTCGACGGAGTTCCCCGTGCTCGCCGACTCGATGGATGTCTGGGCCGTGCCGCGGATCGTGATCAACGGCTCGCCGCAATGGGACGGCTCCGTGCCTGAGCGCGTGTTCTTCGACCGCGTGCTCGCTCCGGCGTTCGAATAGCGCGCGGGGGTAGATTCCGAGAGTGAGCGAGCCGCTCGAGCGCGCGCGAGAGATCTTCCTCTCCTTCGAGGAGCAGCTGAAGAAGGAGTTGCCCGCGGGCACGGACATCTTCGACGCGCACACGCACCTCGGCCACGACATCGACGGCATGGTCGGCATGCTCGAGGAGCTGGTCGGCGTCATGGACCGGTACGGGATCTCCCGGGCGAACGTCTTCTGCCTCGACGAGCACGACCGGATTCCCGCGTTCCGCGCCGGCAACGACCGCACGCTCGACTTCGCGGCGCGCTCGGAGGGCCGGCTGATTCCGTTCGTCCGGCTCGATCTCACGGAGTCGCCGATCGAGGAGGCAACGCGGTGCATCGACCTCGGGGCCCGCGGGATCAAGCTGCATCCGCGTGCACAGAAGTTCCAGCTGAACGACACGCGGCTTGCGCCCGTCTTCGCGCTCGCCGCCGAGCGGCGCGTGCCGATCCTCATCCACGGCGGGCGAGGCCTGCCGCCGATCGCCGACCATCTCGCGGACCTCGTCGACGAGTACCCGGATGCGCAGCTGATCATCGCGCACGCGGGGATTGCGGATCTGTCTGGGCTTGCCGGGCATTTCGCAGGCAAGGCCGGCGTGTTCTTCGACACGTCGGTGTGGAGCCCGATCGATCTCCTGAGCTTCTACCGGCTCGTTCCGCCCGAGCAGATCGTCTACGCGTCGGACTACCCGTACGGGATGCAGCCGCAGTCGCTATTGCTGTCGATTCGTAGTGCGCGCTCCGCGGGGCTCACCGAGGAACAGCTCGTCGAGATCCTCGCCGGCAACGCACACCGCATCGCGAACGGCGAGCCGCCGCTCGAGCCGTCGAAGCCGCAGGGCGCCGACGTGCTTGCACAGCCGATGACCCTCGCGCGCATCCACCAGTACCTCTCCATGGCGATGCCGATGCTCTTCGCCCGGCAGCAGGACACGTTCGGCGCGCTCGGGCTCGCCTTGAATGCGACGAACGAGCGCAACGGTCATGTCGAGGAGCTCGACCAGATTCGCGAGCTACTGCTCGCTGCACGCGACCTATGGCGCACGCTTCCCGAGGCGAGCGACGTCGACAACGCGCGTTCGATCGCGCGCACGACGTCGCGGCTGATCCACCTCGCCGACATCCTGGCGGTGACCTCGGGTGCCTGAGCTCCGGCTCACGATCAACGGCGAGGCGCACACGGTCGATGCGCCGATTGGCATCTCGCTCGCGCAGCTGCTGCGCGAGACGCTTGGCTTCACCGGCACGAAGATCGCATGCAACGAAGGGCACTGCGGTGCATGCACGGTGCAGGTCGACGGCGTGCCGACGCTCTCGTGCATCACGCTCGCGCACACAGTCGACGCTGACGTCACGACGATCGAGGGGCTCCGCGACCACCCACTGATCAACGCGTTCGTGCGCGCCGACGCCGTGCAGTGCGGCTTTTGCACGCCCGGACAGGTTGTATCGGCGGCGGCGCTCGTTGCCGACAACCCGAGCCCGACGGTCGAAGAGATCCGCCACCGCATGGCAGGCAACATCTGCCGCTGCGGCACGTATCCACGCATCGAGGAGGCGATCCTGCATTGGCGAGACTGATCCGCACCGAGAAGGAAGTCGAAGGCCGCTTCGAAGAGGTGTGGCTCGTCGTCGAGGAGGACCCGCTGACGCAGTGGCCGAGCGGCCCGCAGGCGGTGGTCGGCCGCGACGCGGTGCGGAAGGACGGGCCGGAACGCGTGCGTGGCGAGGCGCGCTACACGGCCGACGTGCAGCTGCCGGGGATGCTGCATGCGGCAATGCTCCGCTCGCCGCATGCGCACGCGCGCGTCGCACGCATCGATTTCGCGCGCGCGCTCGAATTGCCGGGCGTACGCGCAGTGCTCGGGCCGGGCGAGGCGAAGGGCCTCGTCGAAGAGGCCGAGTTCGCCGGTCAGCCGGTCGCGGCCGTTGCCGCCGACTCGCTCGGAGCGGCGCGCCGCGCGGTCGAGGCCGTCGACATCGAATGGGAGGTGCTCGAGGCGGTCATCGATCCGGAAGAGGCGGTGCGCCGCGAGCTCTTCACGATGGAGCCCGCACGCTACGAGCGTGGCGACCCCGACCGGGCGTTCGCCGACGCGGACGTCGTGCTCGAGGGGACATATCGCACGTCGGTCGTCCTCCACAACTCGATGGAGACGCATCAGGCCGTGTGCGAGTGGGTCGGCGACACGCTCAACGCCTACGTCTCGACGCAGTACATCTGGGGTGTCCGCGACAACCTCGCCGAGGAGCTCGGCATTCCGGGCGACAAGGTACGCGTCGTCTGCGAGTTCATGGGCGGCGGCTTCGGCTCGAAGAACGGAGCCGACGAGCAGACGTACGTCGCAGCAGTGCTCGCGAAACGGACGGGACGGCCTGTGAAGTGCGCACTGTCGCGGCGCGAGGAGAACATCGCCGCCGGCAACCGCAACGCGACGATCCAGAAGCTGAAGATCGGCGCGCGCAGCGACGGCACGATCGTCGCGCTCGAAGGCGAGTACATCAACGCGGTCGGCGCGTCCGGCTGGTCGGCGATGACCGAGGGCCCGATGCGGATGCTCTATGCGTGCGAGAACGTTCGCACCGTGCGGTACGGCGCGAAGATCAACACGCCGCCGATGAAGGCGTTCCGCGCGCCGGGGTTCGTCGAGGGGACATTCGGTCTCGAGTGCCTGATCGACGAGCTCGGCGAAAAGCTCGAGCTCGACTCGCTCGAGCTGCGGAAGCGCAACTACGCCGACTCGAACGACGGCACGCCGTACTCGTCCAAGAACCTCATGGAGTGTTACGAGCTCGCGCAGAAGCACTGGGATCGCCGAGACGATGTCCGCGCACGCTCAACCGGAACGTGGAAGCACGGCGTCGGGATGGCGTCGCAGATCTGGTTCGGCGGCGGCGGGCCGCCGTCATACGCTTGGACGCGCGTCGGCTCCGACGGGCGCATCACCGTCGTCACCGCGATGCAGGACATCGGCACCGGCACGCGCACCGCGATGGCGCAGATCGCCGCCGAGGAGCTCGGCGTCCCGCTCGACCACGTCGACGTCGTGCTCGGTGACAGCGCGCGAGGCCCGTACGCGACGCTCTCGGCGGGGTCGTCGACAACGCCGTCCGTCGGTCCGGCTGTGCGCGCCGCGGCTGCCGACGCGAAGCAGCAGATCATCGAGATCGCCGCGCAGCGTCACGACGTCGCGGAGGACGACGTCACGATCGAGGACGGCGTCATCAAGACGGCGGACGGCACGTTCGCCGAGCCGCTCTCGGAGTTCCTTGGGCTGCTCGAGGACGCGCAGATCCTCGGGAAGGGCGCACGCGGGCCGAATCCGGCCGGGATGAGCGTGCTCACGTTCGGTATTCAGGTCGTCGAGGTCGCCGTCGACGTCGAGACCGGCGAGGTGCGCGTCGAGCGCGTCGCCGCAGCACACGACGTCGGGCGGATCGTCAACACGCTCGGGGCACGCAGCCAGGTCGAGGGCGGGATCATCCAGGGGATCGGGCACACGCTGTCCGAGCAGCGGCTGCACGACCCCGAGACCGGCCGCATCCTCACGACGACGCTGGACGCGTACCGCATGCCGACGATCGCGGACGTCCCGGAGATCGTCTCCGAGTTCGTCGACCAGCCGGACGAGCATCTGACGAACCTCGGCTCGAAGGGCCTCGGCGAGCCGCCGATCATCCCGATCGCGGCGGCGATCGCGAATGCGATCCGCGACGCAACCGGCGCTGACGTGCACGAGCTGCCGATCACGCGCGAGGAGATGCTGCGTGCACTCGAGGCCGCAAAGAAGAAGGAGCGACGTGGAGCTCCTGCGGCCGTCTGACCTCGGTTCGGTCGACGGGGGGCTCCCCGTTCACGGCGGGACCGAGGTGGTGCCGCTGCTCCGCGACGGCATCCTCGAGGCCGAGCGGCTCGTCGACATCCGCGGGGTCGTCCCGCGCGGCATCGACGGCAGCACGATCGGCGCCGGGACGACGCTCGCCGAGCTCGAAGCGTCGCCGGCGATTCCCGACGCGCTGCGCGAGGCGTGCCGGCTCGCGGCGTCGCCGCAGTTGCGAAACATGGGGTCGGTCGGAGGGAACCTCTTGCAGTCGACGCGCTGCTGGTACTGGCGGCTCAAGTACCCGTGCCGGCTGCACGGCGGCGACCGCTGCCACGCGAAAGAGGGCGAGCATCGCGAGCACGCGATCTTCGCGAACGACTTCTGCGCATCGGCGCATCCATCGGACGTAGCGGCGGCGCTGCTCGCGCTCGATGCACGGCTGCAGACGACGCAACGCGAGCTGGCGCTTGCCGAGCTTTACCGCCTGCCCGATGAGGCCGACCGCCGGACGACGACGCTCGCGTCCGGCGAGCTGATCCTCGAGCTGAGGCTGCCCGAAGTCGAGTCGAGCGTCTATCTCAAGGCGATGGACCGGCAGCGCTGGTCGTTCCCCCAGGTCGGAGTCGCCGCCGCACGGGTGAACGGGGTGGTTCGTTACGGGCTCGCGGGGGTAGCACCGGTCCCTTGGCTCGCCACAGGCTCCGACGCACTCGACGCCGCAACGCCCCTTCCGCGGACGGCGTGGAAGGTCGACCTCGCGCGTGCGCTGATGGCGCGCGCGGCGGCGCAGCTCTAGCCGCGCTCCTGGCGGTCGCCGGTCTCGCGTCGTACGTCGTGTCCGAAGCGCACGGCTCGCGTGGCCCGATCGCGCGGCCGCGCTTTCGCCCGGCGGCCACGCACACAACCCCGTGCCCGATACCTGCACGCTTTCGCGCGGCCTTCGTCCGCGCTGCCGACGACAATGGGCTGCAACTCTCGATGCTCGTCGCGGTCGCGCAAGTCGAGTCGCAATTCGATGCGAACGCACGGTCATCGGCTGGTGCCCGCGGGCTGCTGCAGGTTCTGCCCTCGACGGCGGCCTCGCTGAGGCTCGACGCGAACCGTGCAGCGTCGAACGTCCTCGCGGGCGCGCGGTACCTCAGCCTGCTGCTCGACCGGTTCCAGCGCGTCGATCTGGCGCTTGCGGCGTACAACGCCGGGCCGACCGTCGTGGGCTCGCTCGGCCGCGCGCCGAGCCGCGAGACGGAGACCTACGTCGCGAACGTCGAGCAGCGGTGGGCGGCTCTGGCCGGCTGCTCCTGAACAGCGGTGTCAGACAACCGGAGGGTCTCTGACACCATCCACGGATGGTCTACGCCGTTGTCCTGGCCGCCGGCGCGTCGTCCCGCTACGGCGAGTCGCCCCCGAAGCAAACGGTGTTCCTCCCGCTGGTCCTCGCAGCACTCCGGGAAACTCGCCTCGACGGAGCCGTCGTCGTGAGCGGCGCGCACGAGCTCGACATCGACAGCGTCCGCTGCCCCGACTGGGAGCGCGGGCCGGGCGCGTCCCTGCGCTGCGGGCTCGCGGCCCTGCCCGAGGAGGCGGAGGCAGCCGTCGTCGTCCTGGCCGACGGCCCCGACCTCGACCCGCTGGCAGTCGACCGCGTCGTCGACTCCTGGCGTGCCGACGGCGGCGCGGTCGTCGCGGCGAGCTACGACGGGCAGCGGCTTCACCCGGTGGTACTCGCGCGCGAGGTCTGGGACGACGTCCCAGACGAAGGCGCGCGGGCCCTTCCTGCCCGGCTCGTCCGGTGCGACGACCTTCGCCCTCCAGGCGACGTCGATGTCCGCCGATGAGAGGGAAGGGCCGAAGCGCCGCAAGACGAACGAAGGATTCGGGATGGAGCACGCCCGTACGCTCACAGCAGTTCCCACCGCCGACGAGTCGCCGCTCGCGCATGCCCGGCTCAAG
This sequence comes from Gaiellaceae bacterium, assembly GCA_036265735.1. Taxonomy (GTDB): domain Bacteria; phylum Actinomycetota; class Thermoleophilia; order Gaiellales; family Gaiellaceae; genus Palsa-739. The sequence goes on along the minus strand of DATAOK010000020.1, from coordinate 5,931 downwards.
CGCCAGCTGACGATCGACGAGGCGGCAAAGCGCGCGGACGTCGCACCCGAGGAGGTGCAGTGGCTCGAGGAGGGGCGGCTCTATCGTTTCCCGACGCCCGACCGTGCGCTGCTCGTAACCCTGCTCTACGCGACGGCGCTCGGGGTCGACCACCGCGAGGCGCTCGAGCTCGCCGGCCTCCCCACGCCTCCGCTTCCCGCGAATCCGTTGCGCCGCTTCGCCGCGTTTGCGGCGCTCGGTGCGCTCGTGCTCGCAGCGGTGCTCGCGATCGTGCTCGCGCAAGGCAGCTCCAAGCCGAAGGCATCCGATGCGGCGTCGGCCGCAACGACGCTGCCGGCGCCGTGGGAGATCAAGGTCGTCGTGCTGAACGGCAGCGGTGACATCGTCAATACACGCACGGTTGCGAGCCGCATCCAGGCGCTCTCGTACCGCGTGACCGACGTCGCCAAGGCGGGAAGCTTCAACTATCCGCAGACCGAGGTGTACTACCCACCGGGTGGCGAGCAGATCGGGCTGCGGCTGGCGAAGCAACTCGATGTTCCTGCGCAGCCGCTGCCGGGCGGCACCGATCCGGAACGGCTCGTCGTGATCGTCGGGCCTGCCCGCGCAGTCGGCAACTAGCTGTGCGCCCGCGCATCCCGCCGTGGCTCGCGGCGTTCCTGGCCAGCCGGGTGCTTCTCTGGAGCGGCGTGCTGTTCGCGTTCCTGTGGTTCACGCCGAATGTCATCACGCGACAGCAGCCGCATGACCTCGGCTACGGCCTCGACATCTTTTCGCGTTGGGACGGCAACTGGTACGTCCGCATCGCACGGTCCGGCTATGAGACCGGCGCGTCGCGTGCGTTCTATCCGCTGTACCCGCTCCTCGTTGCGGGTATCGGACGCGCGTTCGGAGGCCACTATGTCGTCGCCGGCGTCCTGATCTCGCTCGCCGCGTGCGCGGGCTGCATGTGGCTGCTCTGGAAGCTCGCCGAGTCCAAGCTCGGCCGCGACGGCGCCTCGCGAGCGGTCGTCCTACTCGCGGTCTTCCCCATGTCTCTGTTCCTCCAGGCGGTCTACGCCGAGGCCCTGTACCTGCTGTTGACGCTTGCCGCATTCGTCTTCGCAGAACGGCGACAGTTTGTCGGAGCCGGCGTCTGTGCCGGAGCGGCGATGGCGACGCGAACGGCAGGCATCGCGCTTCTACCGGCACTCGCACTGCTTGCCTGGCGCAGTGAGCGCCGTACGGCGGCGCTCGCAAAGCTGGCACTGGCGTTGCCGATCTTCGCACTGTGGCCTCTGTACCTCTGGCGCCACGTGCACGACGCTTTGGCGTTCACCCACGCGCAGCGCGACTGGGGCAGGCACGTCTCTGCCGCCGGACCGTTCGGCGGGCTGGTCGACGGCGTGCGCGCGGCCGCGCGCGGCATCCGGTATCTCGCCGCCGGGCACGCCCCCGTCCCGCCGACGGCGGGGGCCTCGACAAGTGCAACGCAGATCGCGCTGCAGAACGTCGAAGCCTTCGTGTTCTTGGCCGTGTTCATCGCGCTCGCAGTGATCGCCTGGCGTCGACTCGGCGCCGCCTACGGCATCTTCTCGATCGTCAGCCTCGCGATCCCACTCACGGTGCCGACGGACGCACGGCCGTTGTTGTCGATGCCGCGGTTCGGGCTTGCGATCTTCCCGCTTTTCCTCGCGCTCGCTGCGATCACCGGAACGGCACGGCGCTATGTCACGGCCGTCGCCGTGAGCGCGCTCGTCTGCGGACTCGTGGTCGCGCAGTGGGCGCACTACGAGTGGGTCAGTTGAGGAGGCTCAGTTGTACGGGACGCCGATCAGCTCGGACGGCACCTCGAGCTCGTCTCTGACAAGCGTCTCGGCTTCGTCCTGAAGCGGCTCGTCGGCGTCGCGCTCGTCGAGCTCGGCGATTTCTTCGATGGGCAGCATCGAAGACACCATCTCCGATCCCCCGCACACGCACATCCGTAGAAGCCCACGATCGCTTCGTGATTGTCAACCTCGACCGAGAGGCGTAATCTCGCGGGCGCGGCAGGCTCGTGCAAGGGGAGAGGAGTAACGAATGGGAGCAATGCTTCCCAGGCTTCCCGGGAGCGCCGTCATCCTCGCGCTCGCGCTCTGCATCGCGGCCGTCCTGGCGGCCCCGGCAGGCGCAGCAGGGCCGGCGACCTGTTCCGGAACCGTCGACTCGCCCGGCTCGGTCGCCGGGACTATCTCCGGCAACCTGCAGGTGAGCGGTGTCTGCTTCGTCGACGCCGGCCCGCTGACCGTGAACGGCAACCTCACGGTCCAGCAAGGCGCCGCGCTCCTCGCGGCGTTCGGCGCGTCCGGCTCCGACGTCACGGTCAACGGGAACATCGACGTGAAGAGCGGCGGGGCGATGATCCTCGGCTGCAACCCGGTCAGCTCGCCGTGTTTCGACGATCCGACCACCACAGTGACTGCGACGGTCAACGGCAACCTGGACTCGTCGCAGGCGCTCGGTGTGATCGTCCACAACGCAACGGTGGCGGGGAACGTCGAGCAGCATGGCGGCGGCGGCGGATTCAACTGTGACCCGTCCGGCGTCTTCGCAGCGTTCGGAAGCCCTGTCTTCAGCACGTACGAGGACAGTTCGATCGGCGGCAACCTCAGCATCTCGAACGTCACGTCGTGCTGGCTGGGGACGGCGCGGGTCGACATCGGCGGCAATGCGTCGTACGTGGGCAACCAGCTCGCCGACCCCGATGCGATCGAGGTCGTGTTGAACCACATCCACGGCAACCTCAGTTGCGAGGGCAACAGCATGATGTGGGACAGCGGCGACCTGTCGGACGACTTGTTCCCACGCGTCCCGCAGCCGAACACGGTGGACGGGAAGCGGAGCGGGCAATGCGTCCTCTCGAGCCCGATGACGGCGGGAGGGCCGCTCGGTCCGGGCGCGTTCTAGCGTCTTGACGCTGAGAGAGAACCCCGCCCGCGCGGGGTTCTCTCCGTCCGCACGGCCGGCAGGTTTTCCATCCTTCTCGCTGAGCCAGAACGAGGCAAGAGATGACGATGCCGCCCGACGCAACGCACCTGATCGCAGCGCTCGCGGCGCTCGAAGATGAGCTGGCGCGCGCACAGTCCCGCCTTCACGCCGGGCAGCAGGAGATCGAAGATCTGGAGAAGCGGAAAGCCGAGACGGAAGGCACCGTCGTCTTGGCCCAGCGAGCGATCAGCGATCTGGAGCGGCGGCTGGCCGAGCAGCGCGAGGTACTCGCCCGCCAGCAACGGCTCGATGAGGCTCGAGACCGGCTCGGTCAGGCGGTCGCCGATCGCGACGCTGCCGCAACGCGGCTCGCAGCGACTGCTGAGACACTCATCGCCCAGCTCGACGAGCTCTCCTCGATGAAGGAGACCGTGACCACGGCACGCCAGGCAGTGCACGCCGCCGGCGAACGACGGACGATCGACCTTCCGAGGGAGCCGGCGGAGTTACGCGAAGCGTGGGATCGCCTGATCGAACGCATTCGCACAGATCTCGGCAACCAGCTCGAGCACGAACTGCTCGATGCGGCGGCTCGAAGCCCGTTCGGAAATGCAATTCGAGACCTCCCGGCACACCTTCGTGCCGCCGCGCGCGAGCGACGCGCGGCGCTGCACCATCAATCGGCGTCCCAACCGGATGCGACTGACTCTTAGTTCAGCGGAATGCGCAGCTCGGAGAGCTTCGCTTTCAGCTTCGCCGACATCGGCTCGTTGACAGCCTGGCGCACGTACACGCGCAGGCTCTCCTCGAACTTGTAGCGCCGCCTACACCACTCGCACTCGTCGAGATGCTCTTCCGCCTCGACCCGCTCCGCTTCCGTGAGGATGTGGTCGAGGTACGGCTGCATCATCTCTTCGCAGTGCGCGCAGGGATCGTCTTGCGCATGCGTCATGACGCGTCCTCCAAAACAGATTCCGCGAGCTCGCGCTTCAAGATACGCCGGCCGCGATGGAGACGCGACATCACAGTCCCGATCGGGATGTCGAGGATGTTCGCCGCGTCCTGGTAGCTGAAGTCGCCGATGTCGACGAGCACGATCACGTCGCGAAAGTCGTGGGGCACGGCTGAGAGCGCAGTGACGATGTCGTCCTGCGAGAGCCGCTCGACAACCCGGTCCTCGTCGCTCTCGGAGCCGTCGGACTCCGCGAGCTTGTCGTAGAGGTAGTAATCGTTCGCCTCGAGTGCCGTCGTTTGTGGTGCGCGCTGGTTGCGACGGCCACGGTCGATGTTCAGGTTCGTCAAGATCCGCAGCAGCCAGGCGCGAAGGTTCGTGCCGGGCGTATACGAGCGCCAGCTGCGGAAGGCACGCGCGTACGTCTCCTGGACGAGATCCTCCGCCTCGTCGCGTGAGGACGCGAGGTGCCGCGCGACGCGGTACACCTGGTCCGCGAGCGCAAGCGCCTCCTCTTCGAAACGCACGCGGTCGCGTGCCTGGGCAGCGATCCGTGTCGCGTCGGGTGACGTCTCAGCCACGACGGCCACGTTAGCTCAGAACGAGCAAGAGGCCCGCCGGATTCCCGCTGGGCCGCTGCTTTTAGACGGGGACGATCTCGCGGAAGCCGCCCTGGGCCATCGCCTCGAGCAGCTCCTCGCGCGACGTCTGCTCGTCGTCCCAGACGAGCGAGACCCGGCCCATGAGGGTCGCGTTCGCGGCCTCGAGCCCCTCGTGGCCGCTCAACGCTGCGGCCAGCCGGCTGACGCAGCGCTCGCAGCGAATGCCGCTCACCTGGATGGTCTCGCTGACCGTGGCCACGCGGTCAGCCTAGCGTCCGCGTGACGAGATCCGCCGCGACATCTCCGGCGCGCAGCTGCGCAAGTGCCTCCGGCTCCGGCGGCTCCGCACCGAGCAGCTCGAGTGCAAGCTCGTGTGCCGTCGCGACACTCCCGCCGTCGGGATGCAGCAGCATCGCATCGAGCCCCGCCGAAGCTGCAGCCCAGCGGTTCTGCAGGTAGTCGCCCCGATCGGCTTCGCGCGACGGTGCGTCGCGCACGAGGTCGCGCACCATGCGCACCAGCAAGGCCGTTCGGCCGAGCGACGTCGGCTGGTCGGCCACGCGGATCTCGAGCGTGCCGAGCTTCGGATGCGGCCGCACGTCCCACCAGATGCGCGTGTAGTCGGCCATCACACCGAGCGAGACGAGCCGTTCGACCCACCGCTCCCAGCCGTCGTATGAGCCGAACGCCGGCGGCGCGCCCGCGCGCGGCAACTCGGCGAGGATCGGTGCGCGATTCGACAGCATCCCGCTCGGCTCCCCGTCGACGAACGGCGAGTTCGCGGACACCGCAAGCACGACGGGGAGCCACGGGAGCACGGACTCGAGCCGCTCCCAGCACGCGTCAGCGCTCTCCACGCCGACGTGCACGTGCAGCCCGTTCACGCCCTGCCGCCGCGCCGCCCGGCCGATCTCGCGGATCATCGTGAGATACCGGTCCTCCTGAACGACGGGCAGCGACTCGAGCGTCGCCGTCGGGTGCGACCCCGCAGCGGCAACCGCCAGGCCGTTCGCAGCCGCGATCTCCGCAGCGGCCACACGCAACGCGCGCAGGCAGGAGACCGCCTCCTCGATCGACTCGCAGACGGGCGTCGTCAGCTCCACAACCGAGGCATGCAGCTCGGTCTTCAGCGTCCCCGGCAAGTCCCGCTCCGCCGCACCGCGCACGAGCGCCTCGACGCCCGCCGCAGGCTCGAGGGTCTCCGCGTCGAGGATCATCAGCTCTTCCTCGACGCCGAGCGAGAGCGGCGCGCTCTCGCCGAAGTGTCGCTCGATCACGTCTTGCCGCGGATGCCGTGCACCGGCCGGCCGGCAGCTTCCCAGGCGTAGTACGACGCCGATGGGCCGAAGTCGAGCTCATACGTCACGACCCGCGGGTTGCGTCCGACTTCCTTCGCGCGTGCCGCGTGCCGCAGCAGGTTCGGGTCGTCAC